>NZ_JPIL01000001.1:0-744343 GCF_000742455.1 Vibrio sp. OY15
GGCCACTCGGGAACCCCTCCAGGGTGTTTATACTTAAAAGTTAGTTTCCCAACCTAGCTTTCAAGTTGTTCTCACGTTTAAAGGAAAAACATAAGAAAGAATATGGTGGAGGGGGACGGATTCGAACCATCGAAGGCAGTGCCGGCAGATTTACAGTCTGCTCCCTTTGGCCACTCGGGAACCCCTCCAGAGGATTTTTATACTTAGTAAGATGTTTTCCCAACTCATCTCCCAAGTGCGGAGCGAATCATAGCAAACTCGCTCAGGCTGTAAAGCGTTTTTCTTACGTTTTTACGTTGAATGCTGTCTTTTTGGGCAAAGATGGTAGAAAGTCAGCGTTTTGTTTGTCCTTTGAACAGAAGAGAAGCGCGCTTTTTACTTGAATTTACACTACTTGACGTTAAACACCGTATCTACTGATAAACTGTAAGCAGTTTAATGACATAAGTTTATTCGTTTAGAAGTCAATATCATGAGCATGAAAGCCACGTTATCTGTTTTAACGCTTTCTATATTACTGAGTTCTCCATCGGTTTGCGCTGCGATGCGAGGAGGCTCAGCGGTTACTGTTGTGACTGAACAAGTAGAAACGCACGAGATCAATCAATCCTTAACTCTTATCGGCAAATTAAAGGCAGCGGAGTCTGTGGTTGTCGCATCGGAAGTCGCCGGCAAAGTGAATCAAATCGCTGTTAAAGCGAATCAAAATGTCCAGCAAGACCAGTTATTAATTAAGTTAGATGACGATAAGGCTCAAGCCGCTTTGATTGAGGCAAAGGCGTATCTAAAAGATGAACAGCGTAAGTTAAAAGAGTTCCAACGTTTGGTTAAGCGGAATGCGATTACTCAAACTGAAATCGATGCACAAAAAGCCAGTGTTGAAATAGCACAAGCGAGGCTAGATGCTGCTCAAGCCAATTTAGCTGATCTCCATATTACTGCTCCATTTTCTGGCACTGTTGGTTTTATCGATTTTAGCCGCGGCAAAATGGTCAGTGCGGGTACTGAACTTTTGACGTTGGATGATCTTTCCGTCATGGAACTGGATTTGCAAGTACCGGAGCGCTATTTATCGATGCTTTCTATTGGTATGGAAGTCATCGCTAAAACCAGTGCATGGGGTAGCCAGATCTTTACTGGTCAAGTCACAGGTATTGATACGCGTATCAGCGCCGAAACACTGAATCTTCGCGTGCGTATTGAGTTTGATAACCCAGAAAATCAATTGAAGCCGGGCATGTTGATGAACGCTTCACTAGCATTTCCTGCTATTAAGGCGCCAATCATTCCTGTTCAAGCGCTTGAATACTCCGGAACTAAACGTTTTGTATATGTAATTGATGAAAACAACAAAGCTACTCGTCAAGAAGTGTCGCTAGGTGCTCGTGTTGGTAACGAGGTGGTGATCGAATCTGGTGTTGAGATTGGTGACAAGATTGTGGTTCAAGGCATTGTTAACATGCGTGATGGTGTCGAAGTGAAAGAAATTGTCGCGCCACTAAAAGCGAACACCACGGATGTGACACGCAATGACAGTGAATCGGATGAGGAAGAAAACTAATGTTACTGTCCGACGTTTCAGTTAAACGCCCTGTCGCGGCGTTGGTTCTGAGCATGCTGTTGTGTGTGTTTGGCTTTGTGTCATTCACCAAATTAGCCGTTCGTGAAATGCCTGATATAGAAAGCCCAGTCGTTTCTATCAGTACGCGTTATGAGGGTGCATCGGCGACTATTATTGAAAGCCAAATTACCTCCGTTTTGGAAGACCAGCTTTCTGGGATCAGTGGAGTTGATGAAATTAGCTCCACTACTCGTAACAGCATGTCGCGTATCACGATCACGTTTGAGTTAGGTTACGATCTCAACACAGGTGTGAGCGACGTGCGTGATGCCGTAGCTCGTGCTCAGCGCTCGCTACCTGATGAAGCGGATGACCCTATTGTTTATAAGAACAATGGCTCGGGAGAGGCGTCGCTCTACATCAATCTCAGTTCTGCAGAGATGGACCGTACTCAATTAACGGATTATGCCGAACGTGTATTGATGGACCGCTTTAGCCTGATCTCTGGGGTTAGCTCCATTGATCTCTCCGGTGGTTTGTACAAGGTCATGTACGTGAAGCTTAAGCCAGAACTAATGGCTGGACGTTCAGTTACAGCTTCGGACATTACATCAGCTTTACGAAGTGAGAACCTAGAAAGCCCAGGTGGTGAAGTTCGCAACGACTCAACAGTAATGTCCGTGCGTACGGCTCGTACTTATAACACGCCTGAAGATTTTCAATATCTTGTCATTAAACGCGCAAGCGACAATACACCTATCTATTTAAAAGATGTAGCAGATGTCTTCATTGGTGCAGAAAACGAAAACTCAACCTTCAAAAGTGATGGTGTAGTAAACATCAGTCTTGGTGTGGTACCGCAGTCAGACGCAAACCCGTTAGAGGTTGCGAAGCTGGTTAGGTCTGAAGTCGATAACATCCAGAAGTTCTTACCAGAAGGTACACGTCTTGCGATAGATTACGACGCGACAGTGTTTATCGAGCGTTCAATCGAAGAGGTGTACAGCACGCTATTTATCACGGGCGGCTTGGTGATTTTGGTATTGTACATTTTCATCGGCCAAGCTCGTGCAACCTTAATTCCTGCGGTTACGGTTCCTGTTTCTCTGATTTCTTCGTTCATTGCCGCGTACTACTTTGGGTTTTCTATCAACTTGATCACCTTGATGGCGTTGATATTATCGATTGGTTTGGTGGTGGATGACGCAATTGTGGTTGTAGAGAATATCTTCCACCATATTGAACGCGGTGAATCGCCATTACTCGCCGCATATAAAGGCACAAGAGAGGTTGGTTTTGCTGTTATAGCAACAACATTAGTGCTGGTGATGGTGTTCTTACCGATCTCCTTTATGGATGGCATGGTAGGTCTACTATTTACAGAGTTTTCTGTATTGCTGGCTATGTCGGTCATATTCTCCTCTTTGATTGCCCTGACGCTGACGCCTGTATTAGGTAGTCAGATTTTGAAAGCGAATGTAAATCCAAATCGATTCAATGAAGCAGTTGATCGCTTGTTTAGCAAGCTTGAGAGTGGCTATCGCGCATTATTGAAAGGCGCATTAAAAGTACGTTGGGCTGCTCCCCTGGTGATTCTAGCTTGTTTGGGCGGTAGCTATTTCTTGATGAATCAGGTACCGGCCCAGCTGACCCCACAAGAAGATCGCGGTGTGATATTCGCGTTTGTGCGCGGTGCAGATGCTACGTCGTACAATCGTATGTCAGCCAATATGGATATTGTCGAAGACCGATTGATGCCATTACTAGGGCAAGGTTATCTGAAGTCATTCAGTATCCAAACGCCAGCGTTTGGTGGCCAGGCAGGAGACCAGACAGGCTTTGTGATCATGATTCTAGAAGATTGGAACGAACGTGATATCACGGCTCAGCAAGCCCTTAACAAAGTACGGAAAGAATTGGCGGGTATCCCAGATGTTCGAGTGTTCCCATTTATGCCAGGTTTCCAAGGTGGTTCGAGTGAGCCAGTTCAGTTCGTATTAGGCGGCTCTGATTACGATGAGCTCGTTGTTTGGGCTGAAATGCTAAAGAACAAAGCAGAAGAATCACCAATGATGGAAGGAGCAGAGATAGATTACTCGGAAAAAACGCCTGAGTTATTGGTTACAGTTGACCGACAGCGTGCCGCAGAGCTAGGAGTCAGTGTTAAAGACATTTCTGACACCCTAGAAATCATGCTCGGTGGTAAAAGCGAAACGACTTATGTTGAGCGTGGCGAAGAGTACGATGTGTATCTTCGCGGTGATGAAAATAGCTTTAATAATGCTGCAGATTTAAGTCAGATTTATCTGCGCACGAATAGCGGTCAGCTAGTGACGTTAGATGCGGTCACAAAAATTGAAGAAGTGGCGGCCTCTATTCGTCTTTCTCACTACAACAAACAGAAGTCCATCACTATTACTGCCAACCTGTCGGAAGGTTATACATTAGGAGACGCGCTGAATTACCTAGACCAGGAAGCCATCGACAACTTACCGGGTGACATTTCGGTGAGTTATTCGGGGGAGTCGAAAGACTTTAAAGAGAACCAAGCAAGTGTTGCTGTTGTGTTTGCATTGGCACTACTAGTGGCGTATCTCGTGTTGGCGGCTCAGTTTGAAAGCTTCGTAAACCCGTTAGTGGTCATGTTTACGGTGCCGATGGGTGTATTTGGTGGCTTCCTTGGTTTGGTTATTATGGGCCAAGGTATGAATATTTATAGCCAGATCGGCATGATCATGTTGATTGGTATGGTGACGAAAAACGGTATTTTGATCGTAGAATTTGCCAATCAGCTACGTGATCGTGGCGTTGGGTTTGAAAAAGCGATCATTGATGCAGCTGCGCGACGTCTACGTCCAATCTTGATGACTGCGTTTACCACACTTGCTGGCGCAATTCCGTTGATAGTATCGACAGGGGCGGGTTATGAGAGCCGTATTGCCGTGGGTACGGTTATCTTTTTCGGGATGGGGTTTGCGACATTGGTGACCTTGTTTGTTATCCCGGCAATGTACCGATTGATTTCGGCGAAAACACAAGCACCAGGTCATGTAGAAGCAGAGTTAAACAAAGCAATTAGCCATGATACGAAGGGCCGTATAGCGCACCCTTAAATCAAACGTTAAAACATAAAAGCCGAGGTAATAACCTCGGCTTCTCTTTATCGGTTTAAAGTTAGCTCGGAAGCGTTCGATTAGAAGCGTTTCCCTAGGCTGATTTGTACACCTTCGTAGCTGTCGTAAAAATCTTCAAAACCCATATCCGCGACATTATAAATGTACTCTGCGCGTAACCAGATATCTGTACTCATATCCCAATGGACACCAGCACCGATGTTGAATAGTGCGCCTGAATCATCTGTGACTTTTTGTTCGTTTGGTACGTACATTTCGGCTTGAGTGCCAAGCGCTGTTACGCGACCGAATAGTGATAGTGGCGTATCGCCTAAGTCATCACTCGTTACAACAGCAGACATACCTGCTTGGTAATAGTGAAGATCTAAGTCAGTTTTTAGAGCATCGTTCTTAAGTTCATTTTGTGAATAGCGCAGAACCCCTTCAAACGCGAGGTATTGGTTTACATGGTAACCCCAGCCAACTGTGATATGTGGTGTTGACCACTCATTGTCTCTATCCGAGCCGAAATACGGTGTATCAAAACCAACGTTACCAGTACCCAGATAAAAATAAGATTGATGAGCTTGTTCTTGAGCAGCTAAAGTTGGCACGCTAATGGTCAAGGCAGACAATAATAGAATGGCGTTTTTCATAACTAGACGATAACCTTGGTAAAAGACCGTTGTAATGATTTGTTTAAATGTTAATTTAATCAATAGGATGGATGGTAATTATCATATCAGCTTTTATCAAAGGTAGTGATTTTAGAATGGGAATTGTTGCGCTAAAGCATACTTATTACTCATGACTACCGACTAACTAGATATGGTGACGAAAGCTAGCTAAAGAAGAGAGAAGGAAAGGAAAGTGGCTGAATTCAAATACAAAAACTTGACTCAAGAAGAACAAGATAAGTTAGACGCGGCGACATTTCGCCGTTTATTGGCGCATTTAGATGCCAACAAAGACGTACAAAACATCGACCTGATGATCCTTGCGGGCTTCTGTCGCAACTGCTTTAGCAAATGGTATAAATCTGAGGCTGAAAATCTCGGTTTGGATTTAGATATTGATGACGCTCGCGAACGTGTTTACGGCATGACTTACGATGAATGGAAACAAAATCATCAACCAGCGGCAACGCCAGAACAATTGGCTGCGTTTGAAGCGCGCCAGAAAAAGTAAAACCCAACGATAAAAACAGCCCGCATGAAGTTGGGCTGTTTTTTAAAGTCCAGTTTGCACGTTAAGCGTTAGTTGAGCCGCAACAAGCTGGCTCAACGCAACCTTTTGCTTGAATGACTTCGAGTTGAGCTAAGTAAGGTTGAATATCGCCGATGTTCTCTTTTACCCATGTTAAGTCATAATACGTATCTAGGTAACGCTCTCCAGAATCACATAGAAGCGTCACGATAGAACCCTTCTCACCGCGTTGTTTCATCTCACAAGCCAATTGCAGCACACCGTAAAGATTGGTGCCTGTTGATGCGCCGACTTTACGCCCAATCAGCTGAGATACCCAATGGGCGGTTGCCACACTGGCTGCGTCTGGAATTTTGCGCATTTCATCAATGACACCAGCAATAAAACTTGGTTCGACACGTGGTCGCCCGATACCTTCAATTTTGCTGCCAGTATCGCCTTTCAATGAGTGATTTCCTGACTGGAAAGCATCGTAAAACACTGAGTTTTCAGGGTCTACCACGCAAAGCTTAGTGTCGTATTTTTGGTAACGAATAAAACGGCCAATGGTTGCTGATGTGCCGCCTGTTCCAGGACTCATCACTACCCAGCTAGGAATCGGGTGATCTTCTAACTCCATTTGGCTAAAGATAGAGTTCGCGATGTTGTTGTTACCGCGCCAGTCAGTAGCACGTTCAGCATAAGTAAACTGGTCCATGTAGTGACCATTTAGCTCTTGAGCCAAGCGTCGAGACTCGTCATAAATCTGATCTGATCGTTCAACAAGGTGCGCTTTACCACCGTAAAATTCAATTTGTTCGATCTTTTTACGTGCAGTGGTTTTCGGCATAACAGCAATGAACGGTAAGCCAAGTAAACGCGCAAAATACGCTTCCGAAACGGCAGTGCTGCCTGAGGACGCCTCGATTACAGTGGTTTCAGGACCAATCCATCCATTACAAATAGCATAAAGAAACAATGAGCGCGCCAATCGATGCTTAAGAGAGCCTGTAGGGTGCGTACTCTCATCTTTTAGATAGATATCGATACCATCAAGAGAAGGTAGTTCGAGTTTAAATAAGTGAGTATCAGCAGAACGTTGGAAGTCTGCTTCAATTTTACGCACTGCATTGTTGATCCAATTGTGGTCAGTACACATGGCGTCTCTCCTTGGGAAATCGATAGATAAGTATTAGATAGGGATAATTTATCTATAATTTCCGAGAAAAACTTTGCTATTGTTACTCTTAATAAAGATACCTGTAGAAAAATTTTCTACATTTTATGGGTTTTATAGAAATGAGCTTAGATCGAATAGATAAGCAGCTGCTTGCTTTACTACAAACCGACAGCACCTTGTCATTAAATGACGTGGCTGAGCGAGTCAATCTTACTACAACACCATGCTGGAAGCGCTTGAAAAGGTTGGAAGAAGAGGGCTACATCGAAAAACGCGTGGCGTTGTTAAGTGCAGAAAAGCTCGAGCTATCTTTCATTGCATTTGTTCAGTTAAAAACGATTGATCATTCCGAAGGTTGGTATCACCATTTTGTTACAACTGTGAGTGACTTTCCTGAGGTAATGGAGTTTTATCGTATGGCTGGCGAGTATGACTACATGATGAAAGTACTAGTCAAAGATATGAAGTGTTTTGACGAATTCTATAAGCGGTTAGTTAATAGCGTAAAAGGGCTATCTAATGTGACTTCAACATTTGCTATGGAGTCCATTAAATACACAACAGAGTTACCAATCCTAAAATAACTCGCCCTATAAGAATTCTATCTAATGTTAATTCTACCTTTTAGTATTTTAAATGTTAAAAGGTAGTTTGATTATGATTTTAAAACTATTTCCTATCAGATTTTCATAAATATAAACGATATTTATTCTCTCTTCTATTTTTCATTAACCATTTGTTTTTACAGTCCATTAATCCTGTACATCATAATGAAAGAAAAAATAACGCAATTTTTTCTCTTTCTTTTTCATGTTTTATTTTATTGAATATTAATTTTTACTAAATTAATGGAAGAGTTTGATTTAAACGTTTGCTTTTTGTGTTTTCATGTAATTTGGTCGCTATTTTTGAGTATTTGTTTTTAGGATGAATACAGTAGCAATTACTTAAGTAATAAAGTACTCAAAAATGGGGATAGTGATTAATAAAACATCGTATTATTATCGCCCCATCTTGTATGTAACAAAGTATTACTAAAAATGAACAGAAATTACTATTTGCTTTTTCTCGCAGCTTTACTTGCTGGCTGTGGCGGTGGGGGAGACTCTAAGCCGAACAATACGAAGACACCAACTACGATAACAAAGCAGAACCGTCCGCAATTAAAAGTGGAAGACACGGTATTGAAGTTTGAAGGAGTGGGAACGGTTACTGAAGCAAAACTGAGCAATGTACATGGGTCGGTTTCTTACCAAGTCATTGATTCTAATCCGCAAAATGTCGTGAAAATTAATGACTCAGGAATACTACAAATTCTGCGCCCAGGAACGGCGACTATTCTTGCTACAGATAGTAGCTCTGCTTATGAATCTTCTGAAGCAAGATTTTCTGTGACTGTAGAGCGAGGCATCAATACTGAACTTTCAGTGAGTGATCTGAATTTCAATGCGATTGAGTCAGAAGGAAAAGCGTTGATCGTCCGTGGCCAAAAAGGCGAACTGAGTTATGAGGTAGAAAGTGGTCATAACTTGATTCGTGTTGATGAGAACGGTTCGGTATATTCATTAGGTTCAGTTGGTCAGGCATCGGTGCTGATTACTGATTCAGGTAACGACTTTTACTTGCCGAAACAAGTTCGCGCTACGGTTAAACTGCATGCAGTAGCTCCGGGGCAATTACAGTTCGCTTTGCTTGAAGACGAGTATCGAGAAGGGTTGACGTTAGAACCAGTGCGTCTAGATAAAGCTCAAACGCAACGTATTTCTTACAAAATCATAAATAGCGTACCAGACAGCAAGGTGGCCGAGTTGCTAGACCCTGAAACGGGTTTGCTTCTTGTTCATAATGTTGGGCAATTAACGGTTGAAGCGACTGCAACTTACAGCGACGCGTTTCTAGATAAACAGCAAACAGCGCAATTTTTTGTGGATATAAAACAAGGTAAGCGTCAAGAAATCAGGGCAGCGGATATCGTCACAACTTATGAGGAAGGTGGACGAATTTTCCCTAAGGTGACGAACGCCTACGGTGACTATGAGCTGAGAATCATTCGTGGTGAAGACGTTGTTGCTAAAACCGAAAATGGTGAAGCATTACTGATCAAAGGTGTTGGTGCTGCTGAAGTGGAAATTTACGAGCATGACATGCGTAATTATCCTGCAAGCAAAACTCGTTTTGATCTTGAAGTTAATCGCGCGCCTCATCCCGTTATAAAAGACATTGAAATGCCGCTTACCTATCAACCAAATCTTTCAATCCCTCTGGCGTTTAAAGGGCAAAAAGGTAACGTAAATCTAGTTAGCAGCTTACCTAATGGCTTACGAATGACTGACGGCAAGTTGGAGGTAGTGACTGCGGGTGAGTACGACCTTAAGTTTGAAGACGATGGTGGGGAGTTCTACCAACCTATTCAATTTAATGTCGTCATTAAAGTAGCAAAGGCTGAAGGCCAACCCATGGCAACGCACGATTATGACGTTGTATACAGCAACAAATACAGTTTTGATCTTCACCGTGATTTTGGTTTGAGTGCTGACGAGCAAATTGAGATTGTAGATAACACCGCACCAGATGTTGTCGGTGGTTTTAGTGAAGGACGTCTCCATGTGTATAAAGCGGGTAAAGCGACGCTAACTGTGCGCAGAAAAGAGAGCGCGAATTATACTGTTGGTCCTGATCAAAAAGTCTACGTGACAATTTTGAGTGCGCCGAGCCGAATTGAAGTTCAATCCGATGTGGAAGAGATTTGGAAGGTTGGCCAAACATTTGTTGCGCCGAAAATCTCTGGTACGGTTGGGGAAGTTACGTACCGATTTGCAGACAACGCTGCAACAGATGTGGTTTCCTTAAACAGCCAAACGGGTGCCATGCAAATTCTTAACGCGGGTAGCACAAAAATTATTGTTTCGGATGCGGGGGACGACAAAGTGGATCCGGGTGAAAGTAGTTTCTCGGTCACGATTAAACAAGGCACAAACCCTGTATCGGTTACTTACCCAACGGTAGAATTCTCCGCTGGTAGTGTTATCTCACCAGTGATGAGTGGTGGGACTGCGAAGGCAAGTTACCGTCTTATTAACCAAAAAGATCCTGTGGTCGAGCTAGTTTCCCCTGATACGGGGCGTTTGAAGATTTTGCACGCAGGCGAGTACCAAGTAGAGGTTACTCTTACTGGACGCAACTACAAAGCTAAAACAATCGTCGTAAATGGCACTATTAACAAAGCGAATCACCCTGGTTTAAGTGCTTCTACAATGAAGGTGGAATTTGAACCATTTAAAAAGGTTAAGCTAGACTTTGGTACACCAATAGGAAACCGCAGCTATCAAATATCCAGCTCAACAATTAAAGGAGTCGCTTCATTAGATGTTGATAAGGAAGAGCTGACGTTACTTGACCTCCCGCCAGTAAAAAGACGTTGGATTTCTCTCGACGTTTCTGAAGGAGAATCTCGAGATTACAAAGCGTTGGAAAGTAAGAAAGTCCAGCTGTATCTAAGCTTTGCAGATGAAGGTGTTGCGGATCAATATACATTGCTTGAAACTGAACAAACAGTATTGTTTAGCACGCTAAATGCACGTGAGTTTTCTAACTTAGAAGAAAGTGAGTTTGGTTTGATGAACGTTCGTTCAGTGCGTGAGCCAACGGACGAAGAATTGAAACTATACGGCAAAGGTAAGATTGCACTACTTGCATTCAAGCCGGTGGGTAACGATGACCAAACTCTAATAAAAGGAGCGTGGGTACACTTAGCTCGATTTGATGGATGTACATCAGAGCTGTTCGAAGATGATCTCAAGCCTTTTGAAGCAATTGACTATGATGACCCAGGGTACTGCACCAACGGCAGCACGATTCGTATGACTCGGTTCTTAGTAATTGATGACTCGAAGATGGAAAAGGTAGAGTATGAGTTAGTAGCACCTGTGATTACTTACCGTCGTGGGGTTCGTGAATTTTTAGCAACGAATAAAGGTGGATTCTATGCCGACCCAAATGTCATTTACGGGAAAGGCGAATATGGTTACCCGAAATCACTTTACGAATGGTCGGTTGTTAACATGAAGTATCAACCAAATTAATCATCGTTTGATACCCATTAAAAAAGGAGTGCGGAACAGCACTCCTTTTTTCGTGTAACGAACACGAGCTATTTCGTGTAGCGCATCACCCCTTCTTGCACGGCGGTCGCCACTAAGTGACCTTGCTGGTTGTATATTTCGCCTCGGACCAACCCACGAGTATTGCTCGCCGTTGGGCTCTCTATCGCATATAGAAGCCATTCATCCATCTTAAACGTACGATGGAACCAGATAGAGTGGTCAATGGTGGCCACTTGAAAGTTAGGCGTCATTAATGAGACTTCATGTGGATGCATTGCTGTCACAAGGAATCCCCAATCGGATGCGTAGGCCAGAAGGTACTGGTGAATTAGCTGATTCTCTGGCATTTCACCATTAGCACGAATCCAAAGGTACTGTTTGGGTTCTGCTTTTTTGGGCTTCAAAGGGTTGATAACCGTAACGGGGCGAGTTTCGATTGGCTTTTCCCCGCAAAATGTTTTGCGTAAGCGTTTGGGTAGAAATTCTGCAATATGGCTTGCGAGCTCACTCTCTGAGGCAAAGTTTTCTGGACCAGGGATATCTGGCATTTCTTTTTGATGATCAAACCCAGGTTGATCGCCATGGTAGGATGCGGTTAGGTAAAAAATAGGGCGTCCATTTTGAATTGCTTTTACGCGTCTAGTGCTAAAGCTACGGCCATCTCTCAGATTTTCTACGTCATAAATAATAGGTTTTTCTGGATCGCCAGGGTACAAAAAATAGCTATGGAAGGAGTGTACCGTGCGTGTTTCTTCAACGGTGTAGCGCGCAGCAGAAAGTGCTTGCCCAATTACTTGACCGCCATAAACTTGAGGCAAACCTAGGTTTTCACTTTGGCCACGAAACAAGCCTTCTTCTAATTTTTCGAGTTGTAGTAGGCTGAGCAATTCTCGTAGTGGTTTACTCATTGTGTCTCCTCACCGTTGTCTTTCATTCCAAGTTACCTCAACAGCCTCACTCTTGTGAAGTGGCATAGTTAAGAACTATTGAGTAACTTAGAAATAGTATTGTTCCAATTATGAAACAAAATCAATTGTTTGATAAATTCTAACTCAGTCAAACTATTGTCAAATAAAATGACAGGAAGCAGACAGTTTTATATTCCACACCTATAATTGCTTCGGTTTAATGCTCTTTTCGAGGAATATATGAAAAAAACACTACTACTTGTTACTTCTCTACTCTTTGGGGCTGCGTTAGTGGGTTGCCAAACTTCTCAAAATACAGAAATGGAATCTACAGAGGCGTCAATGAAGACGATTACAGGTACAGTGGCTTATCGCGAGCGGATTGCCTTGCCACCAAACGCAGTGGTTACTATTGCGTTAGAAGATGTGTCCTTGGCGGATGCGCCAGCAAAAGTGTTGGCGAAACAGACATTCGAAACAGAAGGTAAGCAAGTTCCTCTTTCTTTTGAGTTGAGTTACGACAGCAATGAAATCAAACCAAACCATCGTTACAGCGTTCGTGCTCGCATTGAGGTAGATGGAAAGCTGCGTTTTATCAGCGACACACATAACGGTGTTATTACAGATGAAGCACAAACTCACCAATTAGATATTCGTCTAGTTGGAACACGTTAATACGACGTACTGAGAACAAAAAATGGCAGCTTAAGGCTGCCATTTGTATTTTTTAAGTGAAGTTTTGCCAACTTCCGAGACTTCAATCCCTTCTGCTTCTAATTTCTTTTTTTGTCGCTCTAAGTCTCTGCCTTTTAAAGATATTTTTCCTTGGCTATTTACCACTCTAAACCAGGGGAGTTTGCTGTCTTCTGGTAGGTTACCCAGTGCTTTACCAACATGTCTCGCATAGCCCGGATAACCGGCCATTTTTGCAATTTCCCCATAGGTGGAGACTTTTCCTTTTGGAATTTGGTGAATTACAGCAAAGATTTGCGCTAAAAATTGGTCCATACTCAAAAGTGTCTATTTTGGATTACTAAGGAATGGTAAACCATTGGACTTGTATATTGCTAACGGTTCTTAACCCTTGTGTTGTCAGCGACTCACTTTGAAGAATTACATTTTCTGTTCTTTAGTGTCGTTGGTTGATGAGCCTTAAACAGCATGAAGCAAACGCAAGCTAAGCTTGAATCTAGACCCTCTCAACGACTTTCAATCCCAGTTTTTGCCGTTGAGTTACCAAGTAGGTGGGGAAGCCAGGAGGCGCTATGATTTTATCGACACTTCAATTTTTCGTTACGACCTTACTCGCTGTTGTCTGCGTTCGGGCGATGAGTTTGAGCGAGGGTGACATTCCCGTTCTTGCACTTATGATCCCCGCGCTGTGGGTTCTGCCACAAGGTGGGTTCGCTGGCTTAGTATTGCTGGGCGCGATGATGGCTTTTGGTGCGACACTCTCAATGCAGCCAATTGCTTTGTCGGTTGGTGTTTTGATCCTTTTCCCACTTTTAATGGTGGTGTTTTCTCGTAGAAGCTCTTTAGGCGTGTTGCTCACCGCTGGTCTTATTGTACTTACACTGCAAGTTGGTCTTATGGTCACACAGCAAGGCGGTAAGCTGGATGGGTCTGCTTGGGTTACAGTGGTTCAAACCATTGCGGTTATGGCGATGTGGTGGTCGGCTGCGCATTGGACGCCATCCAATAAACACAGCTGGTGGCCGTTGTTTTTGTTGCTCCCTTTGTGGATTGCAGGCCTACCGTACGCCGTTCTTATGGCGTTAAGTTTGACGGGAATGTTAGCGTCAATGGAAGCACTTGCGAAGCTTCAACATACCATTCGTTGGAGCAAATTATTATGTTGGACATTGCCGACTGTGGGTTTTGCCGCTTTAGTCGTCAGCCCGACCACGGATGTGCCAAACCCTGTTTTCGTGGTTTGGATCTGTTTGTTAGGGACGGCTTGGATGACTGACTATATTTTACGTAGTAGCGATGAACAGGCTGAATTATGAGTTTTTAGTCAGGTAAAAAGTGACATGTGCGGCAGAGTATCGAATTGGTTGTGGAACAAAATGGAGATTAGTATATGTTCTTCATTTCATATTTACTACACTTCCAATAATAATAACCACAATATAAGTGGTTGATTTAAGATAAGTTTGTCATGACAACTTTTGCTCGAACACTGTTGCTTTTTGCATGTTGCCTCTTGAGTTTGAATGTAAAAGCCGAAGCCCCTTTAATTGCTCATTATAAAGTCGCGACTGAAGCGGATGATGTCGTCACTCGTGTTCTTTTCAATGCTGCTTCAAAGGAGTTTGGCTTTACCGTTCAATACGTAAACTACTCCAGCTTTGATGCCATTCTAAATTCAGTAGCGAATGGGGAAGCGGACTTTGCTGCGAATATCACTTACACACAAGAACGTGCTCAACGTTTTAGTTATTCCCGCCCAACAAATATCGAATATACCTACCTCTTTGGCTTAAAAGATTCGACGTTGAGTGATATTTCGCGTGTTGGCGTCCCCAAAGATACAGTTTATGCCCAATTACTTAAACAACACTACCCTGGTCTAGAACAGATCTCTTATCAAGGTCACGAACAAGCAGTAACACTGCTACGTTCAGGTGCTGTGGACGGCGTTGTCGATGCCATTAACCAGCTCAAGCCGATGCTGATGGAGGGGTTTGACGCCAAGATGCTCAATGATCAGATTTCGATAAAGCCCGTATCCATCATCAGTAAAAAAGATCATCATCTTGAGGAGTTGGACACGTTCGCTACGTTTATTCACGGGGAAGCGGTGCAAAAGCAGCTTCGCGAAGAAATTTCCCAGTATCAATTTGAATTAAGGCGAGCAGCGTTGCGTGATTCTATTCGTTTATTACCCCTTGATTTTAATGAACCAATACGGATTAAGCTCGAATCTATCTTTCCATATGTTGTATACAACGCAGATGGTAGTGTCGAAGGGATGACGGCTGATGTAGTCCTGAGAAGTTGTGAGATCTTGGCTTTAAACTGCTTGATCATTAGTGAGCCTGGTGAAAGCTGGGGTTCTATGTACCATGAGTTTATCCAAGGTAATTTCGAAATTTTGGCGCCGTTAACGGTCAGCCGTGAGCGGCGCGCATTTAGCTACTTTCCAAAGTCCCATTACGCGCCAGCATCGGTGATGGTCAAGCGTTTAGGTTACAAACCGAGCACATACTCTCATGTTTCACAGTTGATATCTGAGCAGATTGGCGTAGTTAAGGATGACTTTTTCGATCAAATGATGACGCAACTGTTACCGCTAAAAGAACTCAAACGTTATCGTACTCAACAAGAGCTCATTCAGGGGCTATTAAATGAAGAAGTCGATTACATTCCGATGGATACGGCGATGCTCAATCATTTTTTACGTCTCAGTGAATTGGTTCCGATAGAGCAGGATACCGCTATTGGTGAGTTTTATGAGTCACAACTCTCTGTTGGATTGGTCGCGAATGAAAAAGGAGCCATGCTTGCGCCTTTCTTCAGTCGAGCGATAGCGATGTTAGAAGTTGATAAGATCATTGCTCAGTACGATGTACGCCCAGATTGGCGTACCGCACTTGAATATGATATTCGATTAGCGACGCAAACACAAGCTGTGTTTATCTTTGTGTTATTGTTTGCTATTTGTGTTTCGCTTTATCTTTACCGTCAATCTAACACTGACAACTTAACAGGGTTAAGGAATCGTCGTGCGTTGCAAGTAAAGTATCGAAAAGGAGTAAACAAAGATCTATCCATACTTTACTTAGACATTAATCATTTCAAACGAATCAATGACACTTATGGGCATCGCGCTGGGGACGAAGTTTTACAACTACTGGCACTAAAAATTCATTATGTCTGGTCGGGAAGATGTTATCGAATTGGAGGGGATGAGTTCATATTACTGGGTTATCCTACGCAAGCTGAGTTAACTAGAGCAATGAGAGAGCTCAGTAGAATCGATGTGAAAGGCAAATTATGTAGTGATTTGGAGTCTATAAGTATCTCTATTGGTTTCTCTGCAAAAAGGGAACGGCACATGAGCTTAGAGCAAGCGATGCATTTGGCTGATGAAGACATGTACATGAGTAAGCAGTCCTCACGGCACGACTCCTCTTATCGTGACTGTACGGTTTCATCATAAAGGAATGAATTGATCGAGTTTTGTCCAAACGGTAATGAAATGATGAAATTCAAGGTTTTTGCTCTTGCATTATGAGAGCTGATACTGAATAATCGCCCCATCGATTGAGGCAAGACCTCTCGAAAAGAATTATGGGGCTCTGGTCCTCTCGCAACAATAGCTCGTGAACTCGGTCAGGTCCGGAAGGAAGCAGCCGCAGCGTGTGACTTGTGTGCCGGGATGTGGCTGGGGTCCCACCCTTTGAAAGCCCTGCGTTATCGCAGGGCTTTTTTCGTTTTTGAGCCTTCTTTTATTTTGGCTACGCTTGGTGTTCAACGTCTTCTGATGATCAAGCTTCTTGAGGTTATTTAGGTATAATTTATAATCTCATCCGCTCGATACCGAACTTTCGTGAAGATTGTTTAGGGTACGCTCGTCGAATAACCATTTTCACCTGGGATACTTTAATGATTTCAAAAAACCAATTAAAACTGCTTCGTGCTTTAGGTCAAAAGAAACAGCGTAAAGCGCATGGCTTATTCCTAGTTCAGGGTGAAAAGAACGTACTAGAGCTAGCAAGTAGTTCATTGAAGGTGAAGCAGGTTTTTGCAACAGCGGCATTTCTCGAACAAAATGCTGGTACGCTAAATCGTTTTGATTGTGTTGAAGCATCGCTTGATGAATTGACCAAAGCGAGCACGCTTGTGAGCAATAATGCGGCCATTGCTGTGGTTGAAATTCCGAGTGTAAAAGAGCCTCAAGCGAAAGGCTTGATGATTGCGCTAGATGGTGTATCCGACCCTGGTAATCTAGGTACGATTATTCGTGTTGCAGACTGGTATGGCATCAAGCACATTATTGCGAGTACAGATTGTGCTGATCCTTATAATCCTAAAACGATCAGTGCGACCATGGGCAGCTTTGGCCGCGTACAAGTGAGTTTGGTGGATTTGCCAAGTTATTTGGAACACGCCAAATTGCCAGTATATGGCGCGTTTTTGGAGGGAGAGAGCGTTCATAAAACGGATTTCGCTGCTGAAGGTATTTTGTTGATGGGCAGCGAATCTCATGGTGTGGGCGAAGCCGCAGCAAAATTCGTGACAGATAAGATCACGATTCCGGCGTTTGGCGGTGCCGAATCACTGAATGTCGCGATGGCGACTGGCATTATTTTAGACAACATGCGCCGCCAACATAGCTAACGCAACAATTACTTAATAACAAAGCCAGTCAATTTG
The DNA here is from genome assembly GCF_000742455.1 of Vibrio sp. OY15. Classification (NCBI taxonomy): domain Bacteria; kingdom Pseudomonadati; phylum Pseudomonadota; class Gammaproteobacteria; order Vibrionales; family Vibrionaceae; genus Vibrio; species Vibrio sp. OY15. Next base: position 17,433 of record NZ_JPIL01000001.1, read on the forward strand.
ACTGGCTTTGTTGTATTTATTGCCTAGAAAAATCAGCCTGGCTGAATCTTGCGTTTAACGAAATACAGTGAATGTTGTTCGGTGAGTTAATTTTGTTTTAGTTCAATAGGCTGTGCCTATAAATAAAATTACTCCTTTCCATTTAGTAAAATCAGGAAATTAGGCGACACTTATCTAAAGGCCGCAATAAAATGCCCTTAAGGAGATAAGAATGCATTCATTAAAAGTAAAAGATTACATGACGTTGCAAGCGGTGACTTTCACGAAAGATATGTCACTTTCGGCAGCTTTAAACAAAGTAATGCAAAGTGTCACACTAGGTGGCCCTGTCATTGATGAAAATGAAAAAGTGGTTGGGTTTTTATCGGAGCAAGACTTATTAGATAAGTTGGTGAAAGCAAGTTATCACTGCCAAGATACACATACGGTACAAGAGTGTATGCATGATGATGTCTTATCTGTTTCTCCAGAAATGTCAGTAATTGAACTGGCTGACATGATGAAAGTTGGAAAGCCGAAAATGTATCCAGTGGTGGATGGCAAAGGTAAGTTGGTTGGTGTTATCACAAGAAGAGACGTGCTGCGTGCCATAGGAATGACATTAAATGAGTGTTTTAAGCATCCCGTTTAACCTCTCTGTTTAAACTTTACGGAATATTGCTTTTAAACTGGTTTGGAAAGACGCTTCGGCGTCTTTTTTATTTTCTATCGCCGAACTGTACAAATTTATCTTGACCTTGGAGCTTACTCTAAGGTTTATCCTTAGCAATAGGTAAATCACCGATACCAATAAGGAAAAAATTATGTGTACAAAACATCAAGGTTGCCAATCTAGCAAAATCAAAACTGCGGTGCCGCTTGGTGCAAGCGAGTCATGCTGTGCGCCAGTAAAATCTTCGCTCAATATCTCTCAGGCCAGTGTTGATGTTTCTGAAAGCTCTTGCTGTAGTGGAGGAGGCTGCAGCGTAGATACAGGCGAGGAAGACGATCCCACAAGGGAGAGTAATTCCTCCGTTCGGAACGCTTGGCTTGTGTCAGGTATGGATTGCCCATCTTGTGCGCAAAAGCTTGAGAAAGCCATTACGTCTTTACAAGGCGTCAGCCAAGCCAAGGTTTTGTTTGCAACAGAAAAACTGGTCGTCGATTTTGATGGTCTAGAGCTGATAGCTACGATAGAGCAGACAGCCCAAAAAACGGGTTTCCCGCTCTCTTCACTGGATGCTCCAAAACCAAGCACTACAAAGAAAGGCTGGCTTGGCGTCATAAGAGACAACATCCAAATTCTCTCGATTGCTGGTGCAATGGCTACTGCGGCAGTAATTTCTAAGATCGACCCTCAAATAAGCGCTTGGTTATTCACTTTGACGTGTTTACTTGGTTTATACCCAATCGCGCTCAAAGCATTTAAGTTGGCGCGTAGCGGTACGCCTTTTGCGATTGAAACGTTAATGAGTGTAGCGGCGCTCGGCGCTTTATATTTAGGTGAAACCGCCGAAGCCGCAATGGTGTTATTGCTTTTCCTTATTGGTGAAAAGTTAGAAGCATATGCATCATCTCGCGCGCGAAGCGGTGTCCAGGCGTTAATGGACTTAGTCCCAGAAAATTCAATTTTAATAATTGATGGTGAACGTAAAGAAGTACCAGCTGCTCAGCTTAAACCAGGGGATATCATAGAAGTCGCACCCGGAGGTCGTTTGCCTGCCGACGGTGTTTTGCAAGATGCGCTTGCGAGTTTTGACGAAAGTGCGTTAACGGGAGAATCTGTTCCCGTTGAGCATCAAACCGGTGGCAAAGTGATGGCCGGGGCTGTGGTTGTCGATAAAGTGGTTCGTTTACAGGTGACTTCCCGTCAGGGCGAGAATGCGATAGATCGAATTCTTCATTTGATTGAAGAAGCAGAATCCCGTAAGGCACCATTAGAACGCTTTCTTGATAAATTTAGCCGTTGGTATACGCCACTAATGATGTTGGTGTCTCTGATGGTTATCGTTACGCCGCCATTACTATTTGCCCAACCGTGGGAAACGTGGATCTATCGAGGACTCGCCCTGCTGTTGATTGCTTGTCCATGTGCATTAGTAATTTCAACGCCTGCGGCGATCACTTCTGGCTTGGCGGCAGCTGCTAAGCGGGGCGCATTGATCAAAGGTGGTGCGGCGCTTGAGTTGCTTGGCAAGGTTGAGTCTGTCGCATTTGATAAAACTGGGACACTGACGCAAGGTAAACCAGAAGTGACCGACGTCTTTGCTTTTGATATGGATGAAGACAAGTTACTTAGCCTAACTGCGTCAATCGAGGTTGGTTCAAGTCATCCTCTAGCGGTTTCTTTAGTTACCAAAGTGCAAGAGCAGGGGCTTACTATTCCTGAAGCGTTGGATAAAACCGCGCAAGTAGGCTCTGGTGTCACAGGTTACGTCGATGGAAAAATGGTCCAAGTGGTCACGCCTTCAAAGGCAGACTTTCCACTTTCTCAACAAGCCAAAGAGCAAGTGGTTACGTTGGAACAACAAGGTAAAACGGTTGTCATTGTGCGTTTCGATGACGAGGTCATTGGCGTGATCGCATGGCAAGATACATTGCGCTCAGATGCCCAGCAAGCCATCGCAATGTTGAAGGAACTTGGGGTCACGTCGGTGATGCTAACGGGTGACAACCCGAGAAGTGCAGAAGCAATGGCAAATAGAATAGGCTTGGATTATAAAGCGAGTTTGTTACCTGCAGACAAGGTGCATTACGTCGAGAAGCTATCACAACAACATACCGTTGCGATGGTGGGAGACGGTATCAATGATGCTCCAGCCATGAAAGCTTCGAGTATCGGCATTGCGATGGGAGGCGGTACGGATGTTGCACTCGAGACTGCTGATGCGGCGTTAACACACAACCGTTTGATTGAGCTACCTGCCATGATAGAACTGTCGCGTGCGACGCTAAGTAACATTCGTCAGAATGTCGCGTTAGCGCTAGGTTTGAAAGGTGTATTCTTAGTGACAAGTTTACTTGGTGTTACTGGGTTGTGGGTTGCTGTATTAGCCGACAGTGGTGCAACAGCACTGGTGACATTGAATGCGTTGAGATTACTTCGTTTTGAGTCCAAGCAGATCAAATAACTGACCTAACCATTGATCCCACTCATTAATAGCCCGAGGCATTCGTGTATCGGGCTTTTTTTAACCGTATTCACCTGATGCGATCAGACGTTTTTCTCGTCCTTGAAATCACGCATTGCTATGCAACAAAATGATCTAATGCCCCTTGAAGTGTGATCAATACCAGTTTTGTTTGAAATTTCATTTTCATTACATTTTGTCATTGTGATTGTGATCACTCTATGTTGGTGAAAGGTTCGCTACAGTGCATCTGTACCCAATAACTGATTAATGAGCTTATTGTTCATAAAATAAGCCACAATAAGGAGCGACTTATGTCTCAAGCTGTATTCCATTTAGGTGTTACTGAAGCTGATCTTAATGGTGCGACTCTAGCGATCATTCCTGGTGACCCAGCGCGTGTTCAAAAAATCGCAGAACAAATGGAAAATCCAGTATTTCTAGCAAGCCATCGTGAATACACGCTATACCGTGCAGAGTTAGACGGTAAACCTGTTGTGGTTTGTTCTACAGGTATTGGTGGTCCTTCTACCTCTATCGCAGTTGAGGAATTGGCACAGCTTGGTGTTCGTACTTTCCTACGTGTTGGTACAACGGGTGCAATTCAACCACATGTAAACGTGGGTGACATGATCGTAACGACGGGGTCAGTTCGTCTTGACGGTGCGAGCCTACACTTTGCTCCTATGGAATTCCCAGCAGTTGCTGACTTTGAAGTAGCAACCGCAATGAAAGCAGCGGTAGAAGAGTCTGGCGCTACAGTTCACATGGGTGTGACTGCATCAAGCGACACGTTCTACCCTGGTCAAGAACGTTACGATACGTTCTCTGGTCGTGTTGTTAAGCGTTTCCAAGGCTCTATGCAAGAATGGCAAGACATGGGCGTACTTAACTTCGAGATGGAGTCGGCAACACTGCTAACAATGTGTGCGAGCTCTGGTTTAAAAGCGGGTTGTGTGGCAGGTGTTATCATCAACCGTACACAAAAAGAGATTCCAGATCATTCAACTCTGAAAGAAACGGAAGCGCGTTCAATTAAAGTGGTTGTAGAAGCAGCGCGTAAAATGCTTTAAGCCCCTATAGTTGGCATTTAAACAAACAGAAAAAACCAGAGGCTAACCTCTGGTTTTTTTCTAGTTATAGAAATGCGTACAGCTAAAATTTAGGTATAAAAAAAGCAGCATTAATGCTGCTTTTTATCGTTGTGAATTTTAGCTTTTCTTAATGGCACTATATCTCGTCTGAACCGCCCGCGTCTTTAAACCAAGCAGTTAAGTGCGTTCTTAAATCTTTAAGCTCATCAGGGCCAATCAGGGCTAGTCCTAAGTCTTCAGCACGAGTAATGTCATTGTGACGAAGAGGACGGAAGCTCACCAACATTGCGCGCGCTTGTAAGCCACCTAATAGATCGCGAAGCGATTCTAACTTATATAAAGTATCGTCGCCGTCATCTCTCATGCCTTTGGTTTTGCACTCGATGATGTGCAGCTTGTTGTTTACAACTGTTGCGACATCTAACTCATTGCGTACTTCACTTTCACCAAGTTTGCGATAAACCTGAACATTTAACGATCGATCTTGGATCGTCGGCATGGTGTCTTGGATTTGCTTCACGGTGCTGTGAACCAAAGTTTCTAACCACTCACCGTTTGAAAAGCGTCGAGCATCTTCATCTGCAAACGTTAAAACGCCATTCTCATAGGTGGCGATTTCTGCTTCTACTAAATCTGAAAGCAACATGTTTAGCTCACGGTAGCCCTGCTGTTTTTCGGAGAGCTCGACATCAAGCTTTTGTTCTTTGCGGCATGTGGTTGCAAGGTAGTTAAGTGTTGCTAGACCTGGCCCAAGCTCAAGCGCATTTGAGGCCCATCGTTCACCAAGTTCATACAATTTTTTATCAAGAAGAGGTGGTAAATCAACGTGGTGAAATTCGCCGCGTGCACCAAAGATAGTGAGGTAATCTGCAATCGTAATGTGATCTTCGACTTGGGTATCTTCTTTGCCATCAGGGTATAACCAACAAAGCTTATCGCTACTAGGCTCAACCACAAAAATTGGCCAGCGATAGGTACGGAAAACTTCGTACACCGACAACAAGCGATGACGAAGACCACAGCTCGCGTTCAATTTTACATCTTCGCCGCGTTCATGGAGATCTTTTGCCAGTTTTTGAATTGCTTGTTTGATCAGAGATGTATTAACAGCGGATGGAATTTCAAAAAATTCAGAAGTAATTTCTCGTTGATCTAAAACGGCACTCAGTCGGTCAAATATATCTAACTGGCTCTTGTCTCCGATGAAGACGATATGTGTGCTTAGCGTACGATTATCTAATAGAGGAGTGACCAATCTCACTGGGTCTTGGTCGATAATACCAACATGAACAGCCATAGATTTTCCTTTTTATGAGGCCGCTCGAAAAGAGTTGTGCAAGGGGATGAGCTGGCCTTATTAATCATATGTAGACATGGCCGACAAAAAACAAGGGCGACTTAACAAAAAGTCGCCCTTATACAGTTGATTGCACTAATTAATGCTCTTAATTATAAAGTATTTATAACTTAAATCGGTGGACCAATTCATTTTGCTGATGAGCCAAGTGGGTCAGTGATTCACTGGTTTGTGCGATATTCGACATGGCTTGGAAACTTTCATCGGCGATGCTGTTGATATCTTCGATGCTGCGAGCAATGTCTGTTGATGTTTCACTTTGCTCTGCTGCTGCTTGTGAAATGTGCGTACTCATTTGGCTGATTTCGATGATTAGCGCCTGGATCTCTTCCATTGAGCTGTTCGCTTTTGACGCTTGCTCAACCGACATCTCCATATCGCTCATACAGCTTTGTATGACTTGGTTTGCCGATTGTGAGCTAGATTGCAGATTACTGATCATGGATTCAATTTCAGTGGTTGATTGAGTCGTTCTTGATGCGAGTACTCGTACTTCATCTGCCACTACCGCGAAGCCGCGACCTTGTTCACCAGCGCGAGCCGCTTCAATTGCCGCGTTCAATGCCAGTAGGTTGGTTTGCTCCGCAATGTTGCGGATCACATCAAGGATAGACCCAATTTGACCACTCATCTTTTGTAGCTCAGAAACTGCGGAGACCGATTCGTTCAAACGTGTTTCTAGTTGATTAATGGTTGAGATGTTACTGCTCATAACATTTCTGCCTTCTTCAGAGGCAGATTCGACGCGTTGCACCATTTCTAGCGAGCCTTGCGCACTTTGCGCGACTTCCTGCACTGAATGAGACATTTCTGTCATCGCGGTAGCGACGTTTGCCGTTTGTTCGCGTTGAGAGCTCAATTTAATTTGTGCTTGCGAAGAGGTGCGTTCGTTGGTTGTCGCGGTTGACGATAGGTTTTCTGACGCTTCGTTGAGTTTCACCAAGATCTCGTGAAGGTTGTCGGCGAGTGAGTTAATGTGTCCACTCACACGGCTGAATTCGTTGTTATAGCGAATATCGATACGCTGTGTCATATCACCTTCAGTCAGGCCTTCTAACACTTTTAGAATACGAGTCAACGGCTCGCGAACGCTTTGTGCGATGTGGTAGCCAATCGCTGTCGCGAGTAAAACGACAATAACGCCAATGATGATGGCTTTCGTTACACCGGCCGAATATATGTCACCTGCATCTGCCAATGATTCATTGAGCTTATCTGTTGCGGTTGTCGTAAATTGCTCAAGAATCGCCATGGTTGAATCCACTTTATTTGCTAGGTTGGCGATATTGTTATACAAAGCGGCGCGAGCATTGAGGTAATTATTATGTTGGTCTAGCACACCGCCACGCATACCGACGTCACGAGTAAATTGCTCTACAGATTCGCCAAATGCTTTTTCTAGCTCAGGAAGCTGAGTCACCAACCCGCGGAATGCGTAATTCAAGTGCGTTACTGCTTTGCGGTTTTTAGCTACGGCTTGCGTAACAAACTCAGGGTTGGAACTGGCGAGGGCATCAGAGGTAATTACTTCGGCATCTTTTAACTTGATAAAGTAGCTCTTTGCCATGACTTTGACAGAAATGCTGGTTTGATCTGCCACATATTCTTTAAGACCAACCGAAAGTTCGGTATTCAGTTTTTGGAAGCGGCGTGAGGATTTTTGCACTTCTTCTTGAGCCGCAAACATTGCTTCGTAGTTGTCCATGGCCTCTAGAGCTTCTGTAAAATAGCTCTGCTCTAACGTTTTTAACTGTGAAAACGGTTCGGCAAGAGAAGGGTAGATTTGGCTTGCGGTTTTCAGTTGAGCCAATGTGGATTCGAAGCGCTGTTGAGATCTAGCAAATTCCTGACGCATTTCATCCATGCGTTGTTTATTCTCTGTCGTCAGGAAGTCTTTAAATGATTTGTCGGCAGAAAGCAGCTCAACACTGGTTTGATTAGATAACGATACCAACGGTAGGGATGATTTAGAAACCGTGCCAAATTTTCCGTGAATATCACTCATTCCTCCCATCATAATGGCAATTGTGACGGCAAATAGGATGATGATCAGTGCAAAGCCGGCATACATCCTTTTAATAACTGAACCTCGCATAAGTGAGCTTCCTCTCCCAAAAATAGACAAGCTACCCAAGCATTTTTGAGTTTACTTGGGTATAAAAATAATAATTGTCTTAAAAAAGTAACAAAATTCATTGGATTGTATTCAGTTTGTGACGCGCATTTTATGACGCACACGACAAAAAAAGCCTCGTTAATTAGCATTTGATTAATAATGTTAAGTGAACACTGTTTTTATTGAGCTCCGCTTTTGGTTGGCGCATACTAATTGGGGTCTAATTACGTTTATAAAATGGAGTCCTCATGGCGGAAGAAACGATCTTTAGTAAAATTATTCGCAAGGAAATCCCTGCCGATATCCTTTATCAAGATGATTTGGTGACTGCGTTTCGCGACATTAACCCTCGCACACCAAGCCATATTCTCATTATTCCGAATAAACTGATCCCAACAACGAATGATGTAGAAGCTGAAGATGAAGCAATGATGGGGCGTTTGTTCACTGTTGCTAGAAAGTTAGCGAAAGAAGAAGGTATTGCTGAAGACGGCTATCGCCTGATCGTTAATTGTAATCCACATGGTGGCCAAGAGGTTTACCATATTCACATGCACCTACTAGGCGGCCGCCCTCTAGGTCCAATGGTATTGAGCTAAGCTTTTAAAAGTGGGTGGTGATTCACCCGCTTCTTTTTCCTGTCGAATGACACATTTGTGGAGATAAATGTGAAACTAGGTGTAAAGCTGTTAGGGCTGATGAGCTGGGCTTTAATGGCCTCTGGCTGCGCGAATTTATCTGCGGGCAATCTGTTTAGTCATTACAGCAACCAGAATCAAGAAGTTTATCAAGCCGTTGTTGCAGGGGAATATGCCAAAGCAAAACAACTTCAATCAAGTGAAGTGGGTGGCGAGATACTTGGCAATTTTGAAAAAGGTCGCATCTCTTTTCTTGCTGAAGATTACCCAACAAGTTTGAATGCGCTAGAAAGCAGCGATCGTGCCGTACGTGTTCAACAAGATCGAGCGACGATATCTGTGTCAGACACGGCAACGAGCGTCGGCTCTCTCGCAGTGAACGACAATCTCCAAGATTATCATCCCGCCGATTACGAACTTGGCTTTTTGCACCTGTATCTAGGACTAAATTACTTACAGAAAAACGATTTAGAAGGAGCACTAGTTGAAGTGCGTCGAGCTAATCAAGTTCAGGAAGCGGCAAGAAATGCGCGTGAAAAAGAGCTAAAAGCAGCAGAGAAAGACCTTAACAAGCAAGGCATGTCTGCCAATTTAGGCAGTGTATTAGCGAACTACCCTGATGCTGGTAAAAAACTAAGCGCGGTACAAAATGGTTATCTGTTCTATCTTTCTGGCTTGTTATATGAAGCGTCGCGAGACTTAAACAGTGCTTATGTTGATTACCGACGAGCACTCGCTGTAATGCCAGACAACAAGCAAGTTGTAGAAAGCACCTTATACGCTGCTAAGAAGTTAGGCATGCGTGAAGACTTGCGCATGCTAGAGAAGCGGTATGGCAAAGCACCTTCTGGATTAACTCAGTCACAAGGGCGAGTCATCGTTATTGATGAGCAGGGTGTTGTTGAGGCGATGAAAGGGTGGCGTATTGATTTACCGATTTACGACAGTCGCGATAATGGCGCGATTTATTCGTTGGCGCTTCCTTATTATCAGAACCGAGGTGCTCAACGTTTTAGCGATGTTGTTTTAAATGGTCAGGTATTGCCTTCCAGTACGCTGACTGATGTTAATGCGATGGCGCAAAACGATCTTAATGAACGTCTTACTACAATAGTGATCCGTCAAGCTCTTCGTGTTTGGGCAAAAGATCGAATCCGAAAAGAGGCGGCGAAAAAAGGCGATGATGTGGGCAACATACTTTTCAATGTATGGAACACATTGACCGAACAGCCAGATACAAGAAGTTGGCAAACATTGCCAGCGCAAGTGAAAACGGCTTCAAAAATCGTGAAACCGGGAACACAAAGTTTAAACTTGGGTGATCAAACCTATCAGTTTGAAGTGCCTGCACAGCAGACTACATTGGTATGGGTATCTCGTCAGGGAGCACACTCAACCGTGTGGCATAAACAGCTAGGGAGACTGTAATGAAAGCATGGCTTGTTTGTTTAGCAATGGCTATTGGTTTAGTTGGATGCGCCGAAAACACGGCTGGTATTCGAATTGATGGCCAAACGCAAAAAGTATTCTTTAATGATAACGTTTTAGGTAGTCGCTTATTAGTTGACAACATCACCACCACTTACGTTGATGATCGCCCACGAGGAGTCGTGCAGTTGAGTAGCAATTACAAAGGTGATCAGCACATTCTTTACCGATTTTATTGGTATGACAACAATGGTTTAGAAGTGAATACCAAACCTGGTCCGTGGCGAAAAATGATTGTGCGAGGATTTGAGCAAGTCACGTTATCTGAAGTTACTGTGAATCCAAATGGCACAAAATTCCGTGTGCAAATTAGAGAAGCACAAGACGATTAATCTTAACGGCTCTGCCGAAGCTGCCGCGCTAACGATGCGCTGGTATTGAAAAACTAAGGAACTCTCATGAAAAAAAGTATTATTGCTCTTTTAGGTCTTGCCGTCATTTTAGGTGGCTGTTCTAACAAAGTCTCTTACGGCGATGCGCAAGCAACAGAAACCACGACTATCGATTTTGGCTCAACAGATTTACAAAAAATCGCGGCTGAAATGGTGGATAGCATGATGATGTCGGGCTCTGTAGCAGCAATTACTCGTGACCAACGTCCTATCGTTTTTGTTGAGCGAATTAAGAACAAAACCAGTGAACATATTGACACTGAATCCATTACTGACACGATCTCTACTAAGATGTTGAACTCAGGTAAGTTCCGCTTTGTTGATATGGATCGTGTTGAGTCTGTGCGTGAACAACTTAACTTCCAAAACACGGATGAGCTTGTTAACCAAAGCACAGCGATCCAATTTGGTAAAATGGTTGGTGCTCAATACATGCTTTACGGCAACCTATCTAGCATTGTGAAAAATGCAGGTAGCGATAAAGATGTATACTACAAGATGACCATGCGCCTAATGGACCTAGAAACAGGTTTGATTGAGTGGGCGGATGAAACTGAAATTCGTAAAGCGCAATCTAAGAGCCTATTCGGTCTTTAATCGAACAGGGTGGAGAAGTCATCAATGGCATGGTTTTCTTGGCAACAAGCAAAACAGTTAGATCCGAGTCTTAATGCTCTCGATGGCTTCTTTACGGAGCCTCCGGTAAAAGTACAAACTGTTACCGGGGGGCTAACCAACCGCTGTTGGCGGTTGGAATCTTCTCAAGGCCTTGCATACATCTGGCGACCGACCAGTCATGTCTGCAAGGCTTTTTCAATTTCTCGTCACAGTGAATATCAAGTGCTGAATGCAGTCTCTTCATTGGAAATTGGCCCCAAGCCAGTTTTTATTCATGAGCAAGGGTTGCTGGTGGAATGGATAGAAGGAGAGGCACTGACGGAGTCAGGCTTAGCACTAAGCGATTTATTATCCATTGCGGCGAAGATTCATCAATATCCGATAAGCGCAATTCCTTTGGTTCCATTTTCATATATTTCTCGCATCGATCATTATTGGCTTGAGCTTGATGGTCAGTATGTGGGTACGGAGTTTGAGGCTTTGTACATGAAGTGGCGCACGGAACCGAACGTTGCACCTGTTCCGCTTGCCCTATGTCACTTCGATCTGGGGTGTTACAACCTAGTGCGAGGGGAGAGTGGGGTGAAAGTCATTGATTGGGAGTATGCCGGGATTGCTGACCCTAGGCTAGATTTGACCTTAACTATTCAGGTCGCGAATGCGCCTGTGGAAGAAGCGGTAAAGCAGTATTGCCAAATTCGAGGTATCGAAGATGTGTCTCTTTGGCTGAGAGGTGTACACGCTTGGCAACCAAGAACCTTGGTGATGGCGATGCTCTGGTATCTACTTGCCTATAAATTGTGGGGAACTGAACAATACTTAAACAGTGCGTATGAGTTGAAAGGCTCATTGTGTATGGAAGATCACTGTTTTGAGAACTCGTGATATTTTCCCCTTTAACAGTAAGGAAATAGTGGTAGTTTTAATAAAAGTACCAGATACACACAGGGAGAGGTACACATGATTATTTACTTACACGGCTTTGACAGTACAAGCCCGGGTAACCACGAAAAAGTTCTTCAACTGCAATTTATCGACGACGACGTTCGTTTTATCAATTACAGCACCCTTCACCCAAAGCACGACATGCAACACTTGTTAAAAGAAGTGTCTAAAGTTATCGATCAATCTGATGACCCAAACCCGTTAATCTGTGGGGTAGGTTTAGGTGGTTACTGGTCTGAGCGAATTGGTTTTCTATGCGGTATCAAGCAAGTGATGTTCAACCCGAACTTGCACCCAGAAAAAACGATGGCTGGTCGAATCGATCGCCCAGAAGAGTACGAAGATATCGCAACAAAATGTGTTGATCAGTTCCGAGCGAAAAATCAAGCGCACTGCTTAGTGATTCTCTCTAAAGATGATGAAGTGCATGACAATTCGAAAACGGCAGCTGAGTTAGAAAAACACTATCAAATCATTTGGGATGAAACTCAGTCTCATAAGTTCAAAAAAATCTCTCATCATTTACAAGCGATAAAGGCATTTAAAAATACTTACTAATGTTGAGTGTAGACAGTAAAGCGGCGTTTTTATCGGCTGCTTTGCTGCGATTCCTTCTCTTGAGTATGCCGAGCCACTGTCTCTTTGAAAGGCACATTTTCTTGGTTTAACGCTTTGAATATTGTGTTCTCCTTACCGTTTTCTTACTTACCTCCTATGTAGCACGAACACCTTGTTGTAGAGTAGTCGAAAAGTAGTCAATCCGTACTCGTTACACGGATTTTGGTTGCCTTCAAAGTTGGTCTCTATATAATGAACCGGACTAAAATAATTTGATAAATATCAAAAAAAATTGAGAGCGAGTAATAAACTTGCCCAAAAACTTCTGGCGCCGTATGCGTACCAGATAAACATGCCAAACCCTGACAAGTCATTGATAGATAAAGAATCAAAGTGGGTGGTAGTTTTTTAATCCAAGTAATTGAGACACCTCTAAGAACCAAGAATTCATCGGTTGGATGGATGCCACAAATGTTTGTGAGTCATGCATCGAGCTGAACCCCATATATTCATTTTTGTAGAGGAAAATCATTGTGACACGCATTATCGTTGTAGGCGGCGGTGCAGGTGGTCTTGAGTTGGCAACTAAGCTTGGTCGAACTCTAGGTCGCAAAAACCGTGCGCAAATTACGCTAGTCGATCGAAAAGCGAGCCACTTGTGGAAGCCATTATTGCATGAGGTTGCTACAGGTTCTTTGGACGAAGGAGTAGATGCACTGAGCTATCGAGCTCATGCAAAAAACCACAGCTTCGACTTCCAAATGGGTAGTCTTCAAGACATCGACCGTGAACGTAAAGTTATCATCTTAAGTGAGCTTAAAGACGAACACGGTGAACTTCTTATGCCAAGCCGTGAGCTAGAATACGACATTCTAGTGATGGCGATTGGCTCGACATCAAACGACTTCAACACGCCTGGCGTTCGTGAAAACTGTATTTTCCTAGACAGCCCTGAGCAAGCACACCGTTTCCGTACAGAAATGAACAACGAGTTCCTAAAGCTGCACGCGAAAAACGGTAACGGTACGGTCGATATTGCGATTGTTGGTGCTGGTGCAACTGGCGTTGAACTATCAGCTGAGTTACATAATGCTGTTAAAGAGCTGCGCACTTATGGCTTCGGTGATCTTGATTCTAGCAAGTTGAACGTCAATCTGATTGAAGCAGGTGAGCGTATTTTACCAGCGTTACCTCCACGTATTTCTTCTGCTGCTCATCAAGAGTTGGTGAAGTTGGGCGTAAACGTGCGCACCGCCACTATGGTGACTAAAGCTGAAAAAGATGGCCTTACTACAAAAGATGGTGAGAAAATCCCAGCTCAAATCATGGTTTGGGCTGCAGGTATCAAAGCTCCAGACTTTATTAAAGATATCGCTGGCTTAGAAACGAACCGTATCAATCAGCTTGTAGTGAAAAACACACTACAGACAACACGAGATGATGACATCTTTGTTATTGGTGACTTAGCACAATGCACCCAGTCTGACGGTTCGTTCGTGCCGCCACGCGCTCAAGCTGCACACCAAATGGCAAGCCAGGCATTTAGTAACATCGTCGCGAAGATCAACGGGCGCGAGTTGAAAGACTATGTATATAAAGATCACGGTTCATTAGTGTCTCTAAGTCGCTTCTCAACCGTTGGTAGTCTGATGGGGAACCTAACTAAAGGGTCGATGATGGTAGAAGGCCGTATTGCTCGTGTCGTTTACATCTCATTGTATCGCATGCACCTAATGGCGTTGCATGGTGTATTCAAAACCGGTCTGATGATGCTCGTCGGCCGCATTAATCGCGTGCTGCGTCCAAACCTTAAGCTGCACTAAGGTTTTAAATCCACTCTGTGTGGATGTGTTGTATCTTAAAAAATGCAGAAGCCACCGCAAGTCGGTGGCTTTTTGTTTATGTTAGATCTGTCGGTAAAAGTGAGAACACAACGCCATCTTTAGGCTTACCCTGAAAAATAAACCGGTTTCTGGCGATGGCTTCTTTTTGTGCACCGACGGACTCAATTAAGGCTTGGCTAGCTTCGTTGTCGGGGTCACAAACAATCTCTAGTCGAGTTAAACTTAGCTTTGCGAAGCAGAATTCTGCTAAGGCTTTAACGGCTTCTTGGGCATAGCCTTGCCGTTGATAGCGGTCGGCAACCCAGTAACCAATACTCGCCATATTAAACGTATGATATAACTCATTAACCGCTGCCATTCCAACCAAAGTGTTACTTTGCCGCTCATAGATACCGAAACCAAAAGCCTCAGTTTTGACCCAGTTAAGACGGGTTGCCAACAGAAAGTCCTGCGCGGTTTTCAATGTGACGTTTTTATCACACCAGTCAAGCCATTGGTGCAGCGAAGGGGATTCTGCAAGTAATCGTTGTAGTGAATGTGCTTCTTCAGCAGGGATGAGCTTGAGCGCTAAGCGGGGCGCAATGATTTCAAAGTCTGGACTCATGAACTAATACGACTTCCATGTTGAGTGTAAGTAAATTGAAAGCTGTCTATTTATACTTGAACGCAGCTATTTTCCTTGCTCTGCGTTGGTTAGGAATAACTGAGGTATAGCAGATAAAAACAAAGCGCAGCTTTGCTGCGCTTTGTCGAACCGCTCGTGCTTATCGAACCCGACGAACTTGAATGATCATACCCATCAACGGGTTATCTAGGTAATGAGTCTCGCTGCTACGCATACGACGTTTTTGATCCATTCGATAACTCTTCAGGAATTTCTCTTCGGTTACTGTCGGCGATATTTCTGCCAAGTTACCGACTTGGACGTTACCATCTACTTCACCTAAGTCATCCGCCAATTGCTCAGTTGAGGTTGGTTCAAAACGCACCTCTCTAACACTTGGTTCGCGCAGATCTAGTGTTGTTTCGGCGAAGAGGTAATGCTGTACGTATATTTGGAATCGACCATCTAGTTCATATAAAGGACCATTGACCGTCTCTTCACTGTAACCGTCGCTGGAAAATGTTTGATTGCCATTGATTGGGCGGCCATCTGCTTGATAAGAATCAGAGAAATCTCGCCCGCCAACGATGCGGAAAATTGGGGCGCTAGATTTACCTCGGTCACCTTGACGCCAGGCTACGTGTTTAAGCACTTTAAAGCCGGCATGATTATTTAGTGCCGCTTCTTGCGCGTTGAGACGGAAAGAAGAACTTGGCAAAAGTGTCACGCCTTTAGAGCGGCGGTAGGATTCACTCTCTAGGCTACCGACATTTTCCATATCGATTTTTGGCAGTTGATTCGGCCAAGATTCTGTTGTGCTTTCAGCGTCGACTGCTCGCTTGAAAATGATCACTTCAATATCAAATTGGCGCTGTGCCCAAGAGGGCATTGAGACACATAGAAGCAATAATGGGATCAGTATTCTCATTCGACTATTAGCTCGTTGGTAATAAATTCTGTTTAAAATCATTCAGTAAGTCTTGAACAAACTGAATGCGTTTACGTCGGTCCACCAATGGTACGCTAAACTTGAACTTAGTTGGACCTTCCATTGCAAATTTTTGCGGCTGTGATTGCAGCAGTTTAACTAAATACGCTGGATTTATGTCAGCATCAGGGTAAAACTCGATAAATCCACCTTTATCATGGGCTTCTATCTTTTTCGCTTTTAAACTACCAGCCGAAATTTTCAATTCTGAGACGGCAAGTAAGTTCTTTGTTGCGTCTGGAAGCAAACCAAAGCGATCAATCAGTTCCACTTTTAGCTCTGATAGTTCATCACTGCTTGTGACACTCGCAATGCGTTTGTACATCGACAGTCGTGTGTTTACATCCGGAATGTAATCATCTGGTAAGAGCGCTGGGATTCGCATTTCCACTTCAGTTTGCTCACGAAGCAGCTCATCCAAAGATGGCTCCTTGCCTTCTTTTAATGCTTGCACTGCTTGTTCCAGCATTTCCATATAAAGTGTAAAACCAACGGATTGAATTTGCCCACTTTGCTCATCACCAAGCAGCTCACCAGCACCACGGATTTCTAAATCG
Source organism: Vibrio sp. OY15 (assembly GCF_000742455.1). NCBI lineage: Bacteria > Pseudomonadati > Pseudomonadota > Gammaproteobacteria > Vibrionales > Vibrionaceae > Vibrio > Vibrio sp. OY15. The sequence continues at coordinate 33,742 of NZ_JPIL01000001.1, forward strand.
TGGGTTGCTAACGTAAAGCCAGCACCTAAGTCTTCTAGTGAAGCAATCGCATCAAGACGCTTGATGGCATCTTTGGTCATGGCTTTTGGATGTGGCGTTAATAAGTAAGCATAGGCCTGATGGTGCGAACGTCCAACACGGCCACGCAATTGATGCAACTGCGCCAAGCCAAGATTGTCCGCACGATCCATGATTATGGTATTTGCCGTTGGTACGTCGATACCGGTTTCGATGATGGTTGTACACACCAACACATTAAAGCGCTGATGGTAGAAGTCATTCATGATTCGCTCAAGTTCGCGCTCGCGCATTTGACCATGAGCCACGGTAATACGTGCCTCTGGGATGAGTTTCTGTAAGTCTTCTGCCGTTTTTTCAATGGTTTCAACCTGATTGTGCAGGAAGTAAACCTGACCACCACGCATAATTTCACGCAGTACCGCTTCACGGACCACTGGCTCTTCTTTTTGTCGAACAAAGGTTTTAATGGCTAAACGGCGTGCAGGAGGTGTCGCGATGATCGACAGGTCTCGCATGCCACTCATTGCCATATTCAGTGTGCGTGGAATTGGTGTTGCGGTGAGGGTAAGAATGTCCACATCCGCACGCATTGCTTTGACTTTTTCTTTTTGACGAACCCCGAAGCGGTGTTCCTCATCAACGATCAACAAACCTAAATCTTTGAATTTAATGTCGCTCGAAAGCAGCTTATGCGTACCAACGACAATGTCTACTTTACCATCGGCAACGTCTTGCAGAATGACTTTTTGTTCTTTGGCAGATTTAAAACGAGACAGTACTTCAACTCGGATTGGTAAGTTGGCAAAACGGTCACGGAAGTTTTCGAAATGCTGCTGAGCAAGCAAGGTTGTTGGTACGAGTACGGCGACCTGTTTACTGTTATCCGTTGCGACAAATGCTGCGCGCATAGCGACTTCCGTTTTACCAAAGCCCACGTCACCACACACTAAGCGATCCATCGCTTTTGCCTGGCACATGTCTGACAATACGGCATTGATGGCCATCGCTTGGTCATCTGTTTCTTCAAACGGGAATGTTGCTTTAAATGTTGCGTATTGCCCACGATCTAGCTCAAATTTGAAGCCAGGTTTTAATTCTCGTTTAGCATACACATCCAGCAATTCTGCCGCGACATCACGCACTTTTTCTGCCGCTTTACGACGTGCTTTTGCCCACGCTTCACCACCTAATTTATGCAGTGGCGCACTCTCTTCAGCGCCGCCAGAATAACGGCTGATAAGATTCAGTGATGAAACTGGCACGTAGAGCTTGGCATCGTTTTGATACTCAAGGGTGACGTATTCCGTTTTCATGCCACCGGCTTCAAGTGTTTGTAAACCGATGTAGCGGCCAATACCGTGATCAATATGAACCACAGGTTGACCGGGTTTTAGTTCCGCAAGATGGCGAATAACGGTGTCACTGTTGACGGCTTTTTTATCTTTGCGGCGTCGCTGGATAACACGGTCACCGAGTAGATCACTTTCACAGATCAGAGCGAAGTTCAGCTCTTCGTGAATGAAACCATGCTCTGCTGCGCCTAAGATCAAGCTGAATCGATCACCCGAGTCTAGAGCTTGGTAAAGTGAGCCATGTACGACTGGCCGAACTTTGATGCCTTGCAACAGCTCCGTTAGTGCTTCACGACGACCTTCTGACTCTACCGAGAAAACGATTTTGCCGCTGAATTGCTCACTAAACTGACGAAGGCGCGAGAGCGGCTCTTTATTTTGTTGTTGAACGCCAAGCTCGGCTAACGATTGTACTGGTAGATTTTGACGACCGGCACGCTTAACCACTTTATCTAGGCTCAATTGAGCGATAGGGAGCTGTTTTAGTTGACTGAAAAGTTCGTCTTTTTTCAACCAAAGCTGTTCAGGAGTCAAAAGAGGACGCAGCGGATCAACTTTTTTCTGGTCGTATCGATATTCGACATCGGTTAAGAAAGTATCGACCGCAGATTCGATATCACCATATGTGATGACTTGAGAGTCTTCTGGCAAATATTCAAATAAAGTCTCGGTATGGTCAAAAAACAGCGGCTGCCAATACTCAATACCAGCGGGCCACGTGCCTTTGGTCACTTGCATGTAGATTGATTCAGGCTCGCGGCGTGCGTCGAACTGGGTGCGCCAACGTGTGCGGAAATCTTCAATCGCTTCTTTAGTGGTTGGGAACTCATGTGCAGGCAGCAATTGGATTTGCTGAATATCGTCGATAGAGCGTTGGTTCTCTGGATCAAACGTGCGAATGGTATCTATTTCATCATCAAAGAAGTCGATGCGGTACGGGTCATTGCTGCCCATAGGAAAGAGATCCAGAATAGACCCACGACTTGCATATTCACCTGGTCCAAATACTTGATCTACATGGCGGTAGCCTGAATTTTCAAGTTGTACACGTAACTTCTCTAGCGAGAGCCGATCACCAGTTTTCACCATTAAAGTGTGTTGCAACAAAAAATCACGTGGCGATTGGCGTTGCAATACGGTACTGACCGGGACGATGGTTATGCCATCACGTTGACTTGGCAGTTGGTATAGGCGTGCGATACGTTCAGAGATGATTTCTTGATGCGGAGAAAAGTTATCGTAAGGCAGCGTTTCCCAGTCGGGGAACAGGCTTACCGTTTGGTCGGTGAATTGCTCAATCTCTGCCTGAAGCTTTAAAGCAATTTGCGGGTCAGGCACAACGAGTAGCGAGTGACTCGAATGCTGTTTGGCCAGCTCTGCAATGGCTAGAGGTAGAGCTGCGCCCGGCAAATTACCTAGCTGTTTTTTGTCGCCACGCTCTGAAGGATTGGTGACGGAAAGAATCGTTGCTTTTGTCATAGGAATTATTTTTTATCTCGCTCCATCGAGCGCTGACGTAAAAGTTTTTGTTGTTGATACAGTGCCGCCTTTATCAGTAAATCTTGATCAGATTCTCGGAGCATCTTGTATCTAAGCGTGATAATGAAATCTTGCTCTGAAGCATCACATTCTTCTACTTGAGCGTAACAGTAAATCGCCGCAGCAGGGTGATCGAGGAACAGTTTAACACGAACGAGTTGTTGAGTAGTTAACGCTGTATCTGAGCGGAAACTGAGTTGACTAGCACCAAACTGCGTCGTTTGATAGCGAATGGAGGCGTCATCTTGTTGTGAAAGCATAAAGCTCAACAAGAGGTTAAGTTTCGCGTTTTGCGTATCAAGCAAGTTGATCACATGCTTTAACTCTTTGTTTTTCAGCTCTAGACGCGCGTTGTCTGCCAACATATCTAAGTGACTAAATTCACTGGCGACAATAAATGGTGCTGGAATTTCGGAGACAAACGTTTCTTCATCTGGCAAAGCAAAGTCCTCACTTAACGTTTCGACGTTGATGGTGAGGTTATGATGGACGGTAAAGTATTCTTGCTCTGTCATATAGTCATCCTTTTGCCTGTGAGCGCTCCCTGTTCACTCAACAAACAAAGAGAAATAGGGCACTGATTATCGCTAACTGAATGAAGTTATCAAGTTTAGCCGATTTGTCCTTGAACTTTTTGCCCTAAATACAGACTTATTGCATGTCGTTGACAAATTTAGCGATTCTCTTGTCTTCTTAATGAGAAGAGTAAGGTAAGATAATCCGCTAAAGCTTTATATCAAAACAACCAGTTGGTTTGTCTTATATGTATCATCCTATCTCATTGTTTATTGGCTTAAGGTATCTTCGGGGACGCTCTGGAGATAGGTTCAGCCGATTTGTTTCTTATATGTCGACGGCGGGTATTACGATCGGTGTAATGGCGTTGGTGACGGTTCTTTCTGTGATGAACGGGTTTGAATCGCAGTTAAAAGAACGCATTTTAGGTGTGCTACCTCATGCCGTTGTTTCGCAACACGATGGAAAAACACCTATGACCGAGTCTGCTCCTCCATTTGTTCAAGCGATGTCGAGTGAATCCCAGCCGGAGCCTATCGTTAGAGGAGAGGCTGTTATTCAGAGTTCTGCACAGCTGACGGCTGGTTACCTCATCGGTATTGAACCTAAGAAAGGCGATCCGATTAGCAACCATTTGATTGCCGGACGATTATCGTCACTTCAAGCAGGTGACTACAATGTATTTTTGGGTCACAGTTTGGCACGTTCACTAAAGGTCTCAATCGGGGATAAAGTACGCTTGATGGTGACCAACGCGACGCAGTTTACCCCACTTGGTCGTATTCCTAGCCAGCGAAACTTCACTGTCTCAGGCATTTTCAATACGGGATCGGACGTTGATGGTCAATTAATGATTGTGAACATGACGGATGCATCTAAGCTGATGCGTTTCCCTAAAGACACGGTTTCTGGTTGGCGTGTCTTTTTCTCTGACCCATTTATGGTGACGGATTTTGCTGACCAACCCATGCCTGATGGATGGGAATGGAGTGATTGGCGCGAACAGCGTGGTGAGCTTTTCCAAGCGGTGAAAATGGAAAAGAACATGATGGGACTTATGCTAGGTCTAATTGTGGGTGTCGCTGCATTCAATATTATCTCCGCTTTAATCATGGTAGTAATGGAGAAGCAATCAGAAGTCGCAATATTGAAAACTCAAGGCATGACTCAATCTCAAGTGATGACCATTTTCATGGTGCAAGGTGCAAGCAGTGGTGTAATTGGCGCGATTGTTGGTGGCGCCGCGGGCGTGATCTTGTCACTTAATCTAAATGCGATTCTTGAATCTGCTGGTGTGGCGCTATTCAGCTTTGGTGGTCATCTACCCATCTTGATTGATTCACTGCAAATTCTTTTAGTGGTGGTGTTGGCGATTGCTCTTAGCCTTGCTGCTACGCTTTATCCTTCTTATCGAGCATCTTCTGTTAAACCTGCTGAGGCACTTCGCTATGAATAAGCTATTAGAATGTCGTGATATTCGTAAAGTCTACCGAGAGGGTTCGTTAGATACGGAAGTGTTGAAAGGCGTAAGTTTCGATATCGACAAAGGGGAGTTGGTTTCTATTGTTGGCTCTTCTGGTTCGGGAAAAAGTACCTTATTGCATATTTTAGGTGCGTTAGATGACGCAACTCATGGTGAAGTTGATTTTCTAGGGCAAAACTTATCAGCTTTGAGCTCGAACAAACAGGCGGCATTACGCAACAAGCACCTTGGTTTTGTATACCAGTTTCATCACTTATTGGCTGACTTTACTGCGCTTGAAAATGTGGCGATGCCACTGATGATTGGCGGTGCTAAAGTAGCGGATGCAAAACAGGCGGCTAAAGCGCTGTTAGATAAAGTTGGTTTGAGTCATCGGATGCAACATAGACCCTCCGAGTTATCGGGCGGTGAGCGTCAGCGTGTTGCGATTGCGCGTGCATTGGTGAATAAACCTGATCTGGTCTTGGCTGATGAACCTACGGGGAACTTAGATCACAATACGGCACTGTCTATCTATGATTTGATGCGCGAGCTCAATAAAGAGTCAAACATTGCATTTTTGGTTGTCACGCATGACAAAGAGCTGGCAGCAAAAATGGATCGTCAAATGCACATGCAAGATGGTTTGCTCGTAGATCGTTTTGTGACTGATACAGCATCTGCGGAGGGCTAGTTTTGTTTACCTCTTTAGCTTTGATGATTGGTGGTCGCTTCAGTCGAGCGAAAAAGCGCAACAAGATGGTGTCTTTCATATCGCTTTCTTCGACCATTGGTATTGCGGTTGGCGTTGCTGTGATCATTATCGGTTTGTCTGCAATGAATGGCTTTGAGCGCGAGCTGCAATCGCGTGTGTTGTCTGTGATTCCACACGGCGAGTTAGAAGGTGTTAATGGACCACTTCAGGACTACACCAAAACGATGAATCAAGCTCTAAAACATGAACATGTTGTTGCGGCAGCACCGTACGTTCGTTTTACGGGCTTGGCAGAAAAAGGCAGTAAGCTAAAAGCGATAGAAGTTCGTGGTGTAGAGCCTACTTTCGAGCAAGCGGTGTCGAGCTTATCGAATTTTATTGACCAAGCAGCTTGGCAAAACTTTTATGCCGGTCAGCAGCAAGTGATCTTAGGCCGAGGTGTAGCAAACGAGCTAAATGTCGCCGTGGGGGATTATGTTACGTTAATGATTCCGCAAACAGGCGGCGCAAATAAAGTGCAGGCTCCTAAGCGTGTGCGCGTGAAGGTGTCAGGGTTCTTAACGTTGAATGGCCAAATCGACCACTCTCTAGCGTTAGTACCATTAGCTGATGCGCAGCAATACGCGAGGTTAGGGGAAGGGGTCACAGGCATTTCACTAAAAACTGACGATGTTCTCAATGCGCCTTCTATTGTTCGCGAGGTTGGTAGCATGGTTGATGTTTACGTGTATTTGAAAAGCTGGCAGCAAAAGTTTGGTTTTTTGTATCGCGATATTCAGCTCGTGCGCACCATTATGTACTTGGTGATGGTACTGGTGATTGGCGTGGCATGTTTTAATATTGTGTCTACGTTGATGATGGCAGTGAAAGACCGAGCGGCGGAAATTGCAATTTTGCGAACAATGGGAGCAAAAGATAGCCTAATCAAACGGATCTTTGTTTGGCAAGGTGTATTCTCTGGTGTATTTGGCAGTCTCGTCGGCAGTGTTATCGGTGTCTTAGTGGCGTTAAACCTGACTCCGTTAATTAAAGGGTTAGAGAGCTTAATTGGTCATCAGTTTTTATCGGGTGATATTTACTTCGTCGACTTCTTACCATCACAACTACACTGGCCAGATGTGGCATTGGTGTCAGTGACGGCTATAGTGCTTAGTTTACTTGCGACGTGGTATCCTGCTTCGCGTGCCGCAAGGTTGAATCCGGCGGCTGTACTGAGTTCTAAATAGCTGATTGTTTTACAGTATGCGAAAAACAAAAAGGACCGAATTCGGTCCTTTTTTGTATTTATCCGACTTGAGTAACATCGCGTTTCATTCTAACTGTTAGATGCCCCTCAACTGATAGCTCAAATGCTGATTTTTACGCAGTAAGGTCTTATCTTATTTTGCGTTTTTGCCAGCTCCGTACCACTGAGTAGCGCCAAAGCCCTCGAATTCCGAAGTAGCCAATAATCGCGGATACAACCCCACAAATTGCGCAGCCCAATAGAAATGGAGGTCCAATGGTGCTCATTTGCTGCATGATGAATTCCCACGATAGTTCAAAGTGAAAAGGTTGCGGGGGAAGACGCATCACTAGAGCACCTAGCTTGTACGCAAAGTAAAATAGCACAGGCATAGTGATAGGATTGCTGATCCATACCAAAGCGACGGAGAGGGGCAGATTGACACCCAACATAATGGCCAAACCAGCGGCCATGATCATTTGGCTCGGCAGCGGAACAAAAGCCATAAATAACCCGACAGCAAAAGCCCCTGATGCCGAGCGGCGGTTTAAGCACCACAAGTTTGGGTTGTACAACACATTGCCGAAGACCTTCAATGCTTTTTGGCGTTTGATCAATTCATGATCTGGCATGAAGCGTTTTATCAGCTTTCTAGGCATAGGACAGCATGACTCTCTCAGAAAAAAGTTGGACCTTGGCGTTATTTGTAGCGAGCGTAATCTCGTCAGCTTGGTGGCCGACAATACCAGATTGGCGTTGGTTGCTGCTGGGAATAATAACCACTGGCTCAATAATCAAATTACGTCGTGGCTTAATTAGCATAGGCGCAATTGCGGGCTTTATGGTTGTCATCGTCCACGGCAATGTATTGGAGTCTCAGAGACAAGCCCTTTTTCAAGCAGGGGAGAATATTACCATAATTGGTAAAGTTGACAGCCCTTTTACGCAAATAAGTCACGGTTATGAAGGTATTGTCGCTATAGAAGCGGTAAATTCTCAAACTCTGTTACCTTTTCTTAAACCTAAAATCCGTCTTATTACGCCTTTTCCACTCGATGTTAACAGTGAGTTTACGACATCCATCTCGTTAAAGCCGATTACAGGTCTACGCAACGAAGCTGGCTTTGATGCTGAAAAGCACGCGATGAGTAAAAATATTATCGCCCGAGCGGTTGTTAACAAAGATGCTAAGTGGATTGTTCGTTCTAATGTATCTCTGCGTCAATCCATTATTGCCGATGTCGCTGATGATGTGTCTTCCCTTCATCATTTCTCGTTAATAAGTGCGTTAGTTTTTGCTGACCGTTCTTGGTTGTCTAAGGAAGATTGGCAAGCGCTCAGGGACAGTGGTTTACTGCATTTGGTCTCCATTTCTGGTTTACATATTGGTATGGCGTTTACTTTTGGGCTAGTCGTGGGCGGTACCGTTCGTTATCTATTACCCCAATACCAGTTGTTACCTAGCTTATATGGGCTGATCTTCGCTGTTGCCTACGCTTGGTTAGCGGATTTCTCTCTGCCTACTACGCGAGCAGTGTCGGTATGCGTTGTTTACGTTCTCCTGAAGTATACTCTGGTGCACTGGACTTCTTGGCGAGTTCTTTTGCTTGCAGTATCTCTACAACTGCTTGTCCAACCTTTTGCATCCTACAGTATGAGCTTTTGGTTATCGTACCTCTCCGTTTGTGCGGTATTGTTCGCAATTAATTTGATTCGACATCAAAGGGGAGGTTGGAAAGCGCGATTAAAAGCGTTATTGCTTACTCAATTGATGTTGAGCGCTTTAATCGTACCTGTTAGTGGCCATTTCTTCTCCGGTTTTAGTTTGTCCTCAATAGCCTACAACTTGGTATTTATTCCTTGGTTCGGATTTATCGTTGTACCTTTGATGTTTCTAGCCCTGTTCTCATCTTTGTTTCTTGAAATGATAGCGAAGCCTCTGTGGCATTTGGTGGACTGGTCATTACAGCCATTGAGCACGTCAATACAGTACGCAGTAGGTTCTTGGCAACCCATTAGCATGGAAATGACAATGCTGGTTATGGTGATAGTGGTTTGCTTAATATTTCAACGGTTCATGTCTCATTACGCGTGGTATTTGTTACTCGGCATCGTTATTAGTATCAAGTTTGCAGCGGAGTATGAACCGCATTGGCGTATCGATGTATTAGATGTAGGTCATGGCCTTGCAGTGGTTGTAGAAAAAGACGACAAGGTGTTGCTGTATGACACTGGTAAAGCATGGCAAAGCGGCAGTATCGCAGAGCAGGTCGTCACTCCGGTTTTGCATCAACGAGGTTATGAAAGCATAGATACACTGATTCTAAGCCATTCCGATAATGATCACGCAGGCGGCCGCTTTTTCATTGAAGATGCCTTTTCTCCACAGCGTAAACTTAGTAGTCAATTCTTTATCGAATATGAGCCTTGCACTAGAGGCGACCAATGGAAATGGCAAGGATTAAACATGGAAGTGCTCTGGCCTCCTGCACTTGTTCAACGTGCGTATAATCCGCACTCCTGTGTATTACGACTTACTGACCCTATTTCTAACTTTAGTATGCTTTTTACTGGTGATATTGAGGCCATTAGCGAGTGGATTTTGCTTAGAGAACCCGGAAAGTTACAAAGCGATGTGATGCTAGTCCCTCACCACGGGAGTAAAAGTTCATCGAATCCTCGATTTATTGAGGCGGTGAGCCCGAGTGTGGCAGTTGCTTCTTTAGCAAAAAACAATCGATGGGGAATGCCAGCGGAAAATGTCGTTGCTTCATACCGAAAGCTTGGCGTTACTTGGCTTGATACTGGTGAGGGTGGTCAGGTAAGCTTCTTTATTCACCGTGATAATTGGCGCTCAGAAACCAAACGTAGCGATACATTTGAGCCTTGGTATAGGCAGATGCTGCGTAGCGGAACTAATATAAAAAGACCTAATGTCGAATTAGGTCTGTAAGTTTTAGCTTTTTATTTTTAATATATCCAACCTGAATTTTTTATTCTTTTTTAATGGTAGTGTAAAACTAAATAGTTTCTTTTCACCATTTGGTCTGGCTAGTTGCTCTAAGCTAGAAAAGTAGTCTTCGAAAAACTCGGTCTTAAGTATACATTCTAACCACAAGTTAGCTTTTATAGAATCTAATTTGTTCCATGGTTTTACTCTTGATGCGTAATGGAGTTGAATCGGATTATCATATGCATCCAATAATTCTTCTTTAGTATAGTTAACCTCATCCACAAACTCTTTTCTGTCATACATACTATACACATAGTTACAAACCATGTTTCTTAAGGGTAATTTTCCAACTCTAGGGTGACAACAGAAGTTTAGAACGTCTTGTTCTGGCTGTATTAATCTGTGAGAGTTTTTTTCGAGGTAGTCTTTAAACCTTTTCTCTAAATTATCTTTTCTAATGAGATCGGCATTCATAAAAAAGTATCCAGCACCTATTTTCAGTTGGCTAATCTCTTCATTAGAAAAACTCTTTTTATAAACATCATTATAGCTTAGGATCTTATCTACGGAGAATACCCCTGATATATAATTATTATCATCGTTGTTATTATATTCTATAAAATCTTTTGAAATGTCATTTAAGTAAATAACATCGACATCAGATACGATCATTTTTTTATGTTCTTTAATTAAACTTGAAATACTAAGTTTGTAAAACATAGCTTTAGAGTAATGACCTTTTGTCTTTATGTTTTTCCAATCATTTTCAAAGTCGACATTTTCATTGAAATTAATGAAAATAAGTTCTGAGTTTTTGAATTTTTGTATGGTTTTTTTTAATTTTTCTTGATTTAGCAGCGTAATATCTTCATGTAAGACATATATCTGGTATTTGTAGTTTTTATCTGATTTCTCAAGCAAAGAATAGAATGCTACTGCAGCTGGAATAACATAGTTGTTATCAAAGCAATGAACAATGGGAATGACTTGCATATTTTTTATTGTAAATAAGAATGAACATATCAAGAGTATAGAGCGAAATATAAAAGACTAAAAGACTTTCTCTAAGTGGACATAACACATTTATTAATGTTTATCAGTAGATGAACAGGTACGATGGTCAAGTTTGCTTCACGATGAGGCTTGATCCCCCAATTTTCATATTTAAGATTGAATATCAGTTGAGTCAGAGTAGGTTAGCCAATGACACATTGGAGATCTACTGGGTAAAAGTGGCAGTCTTATACGTTAGCAAACTTAGTGTACGTTCTAGGGATAGGCATATGAGCGCTAACAGAGTAGAATGAATGCCTTAATGTAAGAAAACAAAGCACTTCTATGTCAACAAATACTGATGAAACGACTTGGCAGACGTTTAAGCGTCTCTGGCAATTTATACGCCTTTATAAATCTGGCCTAATCGTTGCTGTTTTAGCATTAGTTATTAATGCAATATCAGATACTTATATGATTTCCTTGCTAAAACCGCTACTCGATGAAGGTTTTGGGAACGCTGAGTCTGATTTTTTACGCACGCTTCCATTGATTATTTTTGCTATGATGTTCATTCGTGGCATAAGTGGATTTGTCTCCACCTACTGTTTGAGTTGGGTATCTGGCAACGTAGTTATGCAAGTCCGTCGCATGGTGTTCAATCACTTTATGCATATGCCGGTGTCTTACTTTGATAAGGAAAAGACGGGCAATTTATTGTCGCGTATAACCTACGACTCAGAGCAAGTGTCAGCGGCAACTAGCCAAGCGTTGGTGAGCATTGTCCGTGAAGGCGCAAGTATCATTGGTCTGTTAGTCTTGATGTTTTACAACAGCTGGCAATTGTCGCTAGTGCTGTTTGCTGTTGCTCCCGTTGTGGCATGGGGTATTGGTGTTGTTTCTAAACGTTTTAGAAAAATATCCAAAAATATGCAGACCATGATGGGTAACGTAACTGCATCAGCAGAGCAGATGCTGAAAGGCCATAAAGTTGTGTTGAGCTATGGCGGCCAAGACATCGAACGTCAACGATTTGAAAAAGTCAGCAACCAAATGCGTCAACAAAGCATGAAGTTGGTGACGGCTCAAGCGGCGGCTAACCCTATCATCCAAATGATTGCATCACTTGCAATTGTTGCCGTTCTTTATTTAGCAAGTATTGATTCGATTAAAGAGCAACTGACTCCAGGTACATTTACTGTTGTGTTCTCTGCAATGTTTGGTCTGATGCGCCCACTTAAAGCGCTGACTAACGTTACTTCTCAGTTCCAACGTGGTATGGCCGCGAGCCAAACGCTCTTCGCGTTAATTGACCTCGAGCCTGAGAAAAACGAAGGTAAGTTGACAGTTGAACGCGCAAATGGCGATGTTTCGGTTAAAAACGTAAGCTTTACTTACACTGGCGCAGAAAAACCAGCATTGGAAAATGTCAGCTTCGATATTCCAAGAGGAAAAACGGTGGCGCTAGTTGGCCGTTCTGGCTCAGGTAAAAGTACCATCGCGAACTTGTTCAACCGCTTCTATGATGTTGGCAGTGGATCTATCACATTAGATGGGCATGATATTCGTGATTACGAGCTAAAGAATTTACGTCAGCAATTTGCACTAGTATCGCAAAATGTTCATTTGTTTAATGACACGATAGCAAACAATATTGCGTACGCAACGGATGGCCAATACGAGCGCAGTGATATCGAGAAAGCGGCAACACTCGCGCATGCGATGGAGTTCATCAGTAAGATGGATGGCGGACTAGATGCGATGATTGGTGAAAATGGTGCTAGCTTGTCTGGTGGTCAACGCCAACGTGTTGCGATTGCGCGAGCTCTATTGCGTGATGCTCCAGTGCTAATTCTTGATGAGGCAACTTCAGCTTTGGATACTGAATCCGAGCGAGCTATTCAAGCTGCACTTGATGAGCTGCAAAAAGACAAAACGGTACTTGTAATAGCGCACCGCTTATCCACAATCGAGAAAGCCGATGAAATTCTTGTGGTTGATGATGGTGCCATCATTGAACGTGGCAACCACGCTGAGCTTATTGAGAAAAATGGTGCGTATGCACAATTGCACCGTATTCAGTTTGGTGAATAAGCGCGGTGATTGAAAAAATCTGGTTTGAAAGCCATCCAATAAAATATCTCTTGTGGCCGCTTTTGTGGCCACTGAGTTTATTATTTGGAGCGATAAGCAAGTCAAAGCGAAAGCAATACCAAACTGGCCGCAAGCAAGCTTATAATGCGCCTATACCTGTTGTTGTGGTTGGCAATATCACTGCTGGTGGCAATGGTAAAACACCAGTTGTTGTGTGGCTTGTTGAGCAACTACAGCAAATGGGCTTTAAGCCGGGGGTTGTTTCTCGTGGTTATGGGGCAAAGGCTCCTGCCTATCCGTTAGTGCTAAAAGAAGATACGCCAGCGAAGCATTGTGGCGATGAACCTAAGTTGATTCATCGCCGTACAGGAGCACCTGTTGCGGTAGATCCTGTGCGTTCAAATGCAGTGAAAGCACTGCTAGATTTGGATGTGGATATCATAATTACGGATGATGGATTACAACATTATGCGTTAGGCCGTGATATTGAGTTAGTGATTGTGGATGGGAATCGCCGGTTTGGGAATGAAAGCCTGATTCCATTAGGTCCTTTACGTGAAGGTATTGAGCGACTTAAAGAAGTCGACTTTATCATCACCAATGGCGGTCAAGCGCATACGGGCGAAATCGCAATGGCTTTAGCACCCTCTAAAGCTATTAATCTTAAGACTAAGCAACATGTGGATGTCTCGGAGTTGAAAGATCTCGTCGCATTTGCGGGCATTGGGCATCCTCCGCGTTTTTTTCATACACTAAACTCGATGAACGCAAATGTTAAAGTCACAAAAGGTTTTGCTGACCATCAAGACTTTGATCAACAAGAATTAGAAGCATTGGCTCAACAAGGGACCAATGTGATTATGACCGAGAAAGATGCCGTCAAGTGCAGCCATTATGCGCAAGATAATTGGTGGTATCTGCCTGTATCTGCCCAGTTTGAGTCAAACGATGCAGAGCAAATTTTAAATAGAATAAAAGAGGTTAAAGCGGCTTATGGATCACCGTCTACTTGAGATTGTAGCTTGCCCTGTTTGCAAAGGTAAGCTGACGTACGATAAAGATAATCAAGAGTTGATCTGCAAATTGGATCGCCTTGCTTACCCGATCAAAGAGGGTATTCCAGTTCTGCTAGAGCCTGAAGCTCGCGCTATGAGCATGGATGAGGGACGCTAATGTCTTTTACGGTTGTCATCCCTTCGCGCTACGCATCGAGCCGTTTGCCTGGTAAACCGCTAGCGGATATTGGTGGTAAGCCTATGGTTCAGTGGGTTTATGAACAAGCGCTACAAGCGGGTGCGGAAGATGTCATCGTTGCAACTGATGACGAGCGTGTTGCGAAAGCGGTTTCGTCATTTGGTGGTAAAGTTTGTATGACCTCTCCCCAGCACGAATCAGGTACGGAGCGTCTTGCAGAAGTTGTTGAAAAGATGGCTATTCCGTCAGACCACATTATTGTTAATGTGCAAGGGGATGAGCCTTTGATTCCGCCGTCCATCATTCGTCAGGTCGCTGATAACTTATCAGGGTGTGAAGCCCCGATGGCGACGTTAGCTGTAGAAATAGACTCGGAAGAGGAAGTGTTCAACCCGAACGCTGTTAAAGTTGTCGCAGATGAGCAAGGCTATGCGTTGTACTTTAGTCGAGCAACCATCCCTTGGGATCGCGATAACTTTGCTAAACAAGACAAAACCATTGCCAACCCATTAATGCGTCATATTGGTATTTATGCTTATCGAGCTGGTTTCATTAATACGTATGTCAACTGGGCACCAAGTGCATTAGAGCAGATTGAGTGTCTTGAGCAACTGCGAGTGCTTTGGTACGGTGAAAAAATTCATGTGGCGGTAGCGAAAGAAGCACCAGCGACAGGGGTTGATACGCCCGAAGACCTAGAAGCCGTGCGCGCGATTGTTGCAAAGCAAGCGTAACAAATGCTCATATAGATTTAAGAATAAACAAGGCTCCTGAATTAGGAGCCTTTTTTGTTTTACTCGTATCGCGGTATTAGTTAAATGTTAGTGTCGTATTGGTTCCGTTTAGGGCAGGTCGCTAACACCTCTCGGTGACCGGTGTCTTTCACTTCTTGGAGAATGACATCAAAGCCCCATAATCGGTACACGTGCTTTAGAACTTCTTCGTAACTATCATCAAGTGGGATGCGGTTGTGAGGAACGTACTGCAACGTAAGCGATCGATCACCACGGACATCGACATTAAACACCTGAATGTTTGGCTCAAGATTAGATAAGTTATACTGAGCGGCTAAGGTTTCTCTAATGCGTTTATAACCCATCTCATCGTGTATAGCAGCGACTTCAATAAAGTTCTTATGGTCATCATCGTTGATCGCAAACAGCTTGAAATCACGCATTAATTTCGGAGAAAGGTATTGGCTAATAAAGCTTTCATCTTTGAAATTATGCATCGCGAAATGCACTGCATCTAACCAGTCGGTTCCTGCTAAATCTGGAAACCACTCCTTGTCCTCATCAGTTGGTTCTTCGCAGATACGCTTAATATCTCGGAACATGGCAAAGCCTAACGCGTAGGGGTTAATGCCATTAAAGTAAGGACTGTTATAAGGCGGCTGAGCCACGACACTGGTGTGGCTATGTAAGAACTCTAGAATGAACTTTTCAGACACCAAGCCCTCATCATAAAGATGGTTGAGTATGGTGTAGTGCCAGAACGTTGCCCAGCCTTCATTCATGACTTGCGTTTGTTTTTGCGGATAAAAATACTGACTGATCTTACGGACGATCCGAACAACTTCACGTTGCCATGGCTCTAGCAACGGCGCATGTTTTTCGAAGAAGTAGAGCAAGTTTTCCTGAGGCTCGCTTGGGAATCGCTCTTTAATGTCTTCCTCTTTCGTCTTGGCTGTTGGTACCGTGCGCCAAAGCTCATTAACTTGAGATTGTAGGTATGCTTCGCGTTCTTCTTGTCTTGCTTTTTCCTCTGTAATTGAGATTTTCTCTGGACGCTTGTAGCGGTCTACACCAAAGTTCATTAACGCGTGACAAGAGTCGAGCAGCTTTTCCACTTCTTTTACGCCATATCGTTCTTCACATTCGGCTAAGTACTTTTTGGCGAACAGCAGATAGTCGATAATAGAACTGGCGTCAGTCCACGTTTGGAATAGGTAATTACCTTTGAAAAAAGAGTTATGGCCGTAACACGCGTGTGCTATCACGAGTGCTTGCATTGTTACCGTATTTTCTTCCATCAAATAAGCAATACAAGGGTCGGAGTTAATCACAATCTCGTAGGCTAGCCCCATTTGACCATGTTTATAGTTCTGCTCTGTTTGAATGAATTTTTTACCAAATGACCAGTGGTTGTAATTGATTGGCATGCCGATGCTTGAATAGGCATCCATCATCTGTTCTGAAGTAATCACTTCTATTTGGTTAGGGTAAGTGTCTAGGCGATAATGCTCCGCGACACGCTTAATTTCTTTGTGGTATCGCTCTAACAGCTCAAATGTCCAATCTGGTCCATCTGGCAACACTTTACTGTTACGCTTCTTAGGCGCCTCTCCTGAGAGGTTTCTCGTTGCGGTATTCATCGCTAGCCTCCTTACGCCGTTTCTTTTTGGAATAGTTCACGAAAGACTGGGAAAATATCCTCCACAGAGCGAATGTTTTTCATTGCGAAATTAGGAAACTCTTCAGTGAGTTTTTCGTACTCATGCCATAGAGTTTGGTGCGAGCGCCGCGTGATCTCTATGTAAGAGTAGTACTGACAGTTTGGAAGTAATTTGTTCACTAACAGATCCCGGCATCTTGGCGAATCATCTGCCCAGTTGTCACCGTCGGATGCTTGAGCTGCATATATGTTCCACTGACCAATCGGGTATCGCTCTTTTACTATTTCATCCATTAACTTGAGCGCGCTAGATACAATGGTACCCCCGGTTTCTTGTGAATAGAAAAATTCGTGCTCGTCCACTTCCTTCGCTTGGGTATGGTGGCGGATAAAGACGACTTCGACATTCTCGTAGGTACGAGTTAAGAACAAGTACAAAAGAACATAGAAGCGTTTTGCGATGTCTTTCGTTGCCTGGTCCATCGAACCGGATACGTCCATTAGACAGAACATGACCGCTTGGCTTGATGGTACCGGGCGTTTCTCATAGTTCTTGAAGCGTAAGTCGAAGGTATCGATGAACGGCACGCTTTCGATTTTCTTGCGCAGTTCTTCAATTTCAGCCTTCAAGCGGTTCTCTTCAAACTGCTGAGCAGGTTCAATATTTTTGATGCGAGCAAGTTCGTCTTCTAACTCTTTAAGAAGTCGTTTCTTACCAGCAGTCATTGCAGTACGGCGCGCAAGAGATTGTTGCAGAGAACGTACTACGGCGATATTGGAAGGGATACCGGCAGTTTGAAAGCCTGCACGGTGCGTTTTCCATTCTGTGATTTTGGCAATTTGGTTTTTTTCTAGATTAGGCAGCTCGAGATCTTCGAACAAAATATCGAGGTACTCATCTTTTGATATTTGGAATACAAATTCGTCTTGGCCTTCTCCATCTGGACTGGCGTTCCCTTCTCCAGAGCCGCTACCTTGACCGCCACCTTTGGGACGCTCAATCTTATCACCAGTAATGAATTGGTCGTTACCGGGATGAACTCGTTCGCGAACACCACCTTTGCCTTGATGAAATATAGGCTCATTGATGTCTTTGTGAGGGATAGAGACGTCTTCGCCCGTTTCCGTATTCGTAATCGAGCGTCGATTCACTGCGTCTGCTACCGACTCTTTTATTTGCTCTTTGTGGCGCTTCAAGAAGCGCTGTCGATTAACAGCGCTCTTGTTCTTGCCATTGAGCCTTCGGTCTATAAATTGCGCCATGAAATAGCCCTCTTCATGTTTCACAAGCGACCTAACTCAATACTGGGTTAGGATGACTTACGTACTCGTAGGTACCACTCAGAAAGTAGGCGAACCTGTTTCTCGGTATAGCCTTTTTCCATCATGCGAGCGACAAAGTCGTCGTGCTTCTTCTGATCTTCAGAAGAGGTTTTCGCATTAAATGAGATAACCGGAAGTAGCTCTTCGGTATTGGAGAACATTTTCTTCTCGATTACTGTGCGCAGTTTTTCGTAGCTGGTCCAAACCGGGTTTTGACCATTGTTATTCGCTTTCGCACGAAGCACAAAGTTAACGATTTCGTTTCGGAAATCTTTCGGGTTAGAAATACCAGCTGTTTTTTCGATCTTCTCTAGCTCAGCATTCAGTGAAGAGCGATCAAATAGCTGACCAGTTTCTGGATCTCGGTACTCTTGATCTTGAATCCAGAAGTCTGCATAGGTGACATATCGATCGAAGATGTTTTGGCCGTATTCAGAGTAAGACTCAAGATAAGCGGTCTGAATCTCTTTACCGATAAATTCAACGTATCGAGGTACTAGGTAGCCTTTCAAGAACTCGAGATATTTCTCTGCTGTTTCAGCAGGGAACTGTTCGCGCTCAACCTGTTGTTCAATCACATAGAATAGATGTACAGGGTTGGCTGCCACTTCGGTTTGGTCGAAGTTAAATACGCGTGACAAAATCTTAAAGGCAAAACGTGTTGAGAGACCGTTCATGCCTTCATCGACACCAGCATAATCACGATACTCTTGATAGCTTTTTGCCTTTGGATCCGTATCTTTCAGCGTTTCACCGTCGTATACGCGCATCTTAGAGAAGATGGACGAGTTCTCAGGCTCTTTAAGTCGAGAAAGAATACTGAATTGTGCCAGAGTCTCGAGCGTGCTTGGTGAACAAGGGGCTTGAGACAACTCACTGTTTTCAAGAAGTTTTTGGTAGATTTTGACTTCTTCTGAAACACGTAGACAGTAAGGTACTTTCACAATATAAACACGGTCCAAGAACGCTTCATTGTTCTTGTTGTTACGGAAGGTCTGCCACTCAGATTCGTTTGAGTGAGCCAGAATCATACCGTCGAATGGAATCGCAGAAAGGCCTTCTGTGCCGTTGAAGTTGCCTTCTTGCGTTGCTGTTAACAGCGGGTGAAGCACTTTGATTGGTGCTTTGAACATCTCAACGAATTCCATTAAACCTTGGTTTGCTTTACACAGCGCACCGGAGTAGCTGTAAGCGTCTGGATCGTCTTGCGAATAGTGTTCAAGCTTACGAATATCGACTTTACCAACCAATGATGAGATATCTTGGTTGTTTTCATCGCCTGGTTCAGTTTTGGCAATACCGATTTGGTCAAGGATAGAAGGGCGTACTTTCACTACTTTAAATTTGGTGATATCACCACCAAACTCGTGAAGACGTTTAGCGGCCCAAGGAGACATTATCGAGCGAAGATAACGGTGCTCGATGCCATATTCTTTTTTCAAAATATCGCCATCTTCTGTGGCTTTGAATAGGCAGAACGGATGGTCATTCACTGGGCTGCGTTCGCCGTTAGCAGTAAGAACATAAATAGGCATCTGTTCCATCAGAGCCTTAAGCTTTTCTGCAAGCGAAGACTTACCGCCACCTACAGGGCCGAGTAAGTAAAGAATCTGCTTACGCTCTTCTAAGCCTTGCGCCGCATGTTTTAGGTAAGACACAATTTGTTCTATGGCATCTTCCATGCCATAAAAGTCTTTAAAGGTTTCATAACGAGAGATAACACGATTCGAGAAGATTCGGCTTAGTCTCGGATCCTTTGCCGTATCGATTATCTCTGGTTCACCAATCGCCATCAGTAGGCGTTCTGCTGCATTAGCATAAGCGCTTTTGTCATCTTTACACAGGGCTAAAAACTCCTGTAACGACATCTCTTCATCTTTTGCAGCTTCATATCTTGATTGATAGTGGTCGAAAATACTCATGTCGCTTTCCCCTTTAATAGTCAGTCTACCGACGAACGTTGATTCAGGCTTTCCACCAACAGTTATGCTCGTTGTTGTTTGAATATACGTCCTGTTATCACATTTGGTTCGTACAGAATGTAAGATTGGCGACACCAAAGACTTTGCTTTATGGACGGTTTTTTCGTTACAACGGTGAGCGGTGGATATGAATTTTTCAATCACAGCCTTTCTCTACTTAAGCCTAGTCGGGGATTTGCAATTTTGCTTAACAATTATGAATTTATTGTAAAAGTGACATTTGAATCACTCTTTTATTAAGGACGAATTTATGTCGTGAATAGGTGCAATAGAAATCAAATATTTGGCAAAGACAGAAGAGTCTCAGTGATTCGTTGTTCTACATTGAGCAAGGTAAGTGAAAGAGGTAGGAAGAGAGCAAAGTCTTAGATAAGTTTGTGACAGGGTAAATAACAAGGAGAGCGGGCGCTCTCCTCATTCTTAGACGACCATTTTATGCGCTGAAGATTTGCGCTAGTTCGTTTTCACATAAATGATACTGACGAGGGCAGTTACGCCAAGTTTGCAGCATACGGCGGTATTTATCTAGCATCGGCATTTGGCTGTTAAAGTGATGATCTGCCTTGTCAAACTGAGGGTACAAACCTTCAGAATCGATGAGAAAACGTACGTAATGTACTTGTTGCGCTTCTGAAGCAATATCAAATCCCAAGAACTTCAAGCGGCGCTGATCTACGTTGCTGCGATCTTCATCGTCTAGCATGTTGTAAGATTCTTGCATCGCATGATACATCTCCATAACGTCGATGATCTCACGACACTCTGCTTCTGAGAGGCAGCCGAAATCTTTGTTCAACTCTCGCATTTGTAGTTCATAACCACGTTCAACGATCGTTTGTAAGCGTTTGTATTTGGCCGCATTACTTGGATCAAGTTGAGACATAAGGTTGTATTGGTTTGATAGAATCAAACGTTGAGCGTTTGACATTTCCATGGTGACCTCACTAGATATCTAATACATTTTTAATGTGCTTAGGTTAACGCTTAAGACATGAGTGAAACATGATCTCAACACATATTTAATACTAAAAAATGGCAAGAACTGTCACTTTTGACCAGTTTGAAAACACTTATTTATGGTAATGATTGTATATGTAGTCTCGGTCTGAAAATACTCTCAGCCACTCTGGCTTGAATACGGTTAAAACCGCCAGTGCCATACCATTTAATAGACCTTCTGGAAAGGCGAGCAACGGCACAAAAACAAAGTAGTTATGTTGAATGGTTTCCCAATCGTAGTGACCAACTGATAGGTGATAAAAAGAGTTAATGATGAGGTGCAGACTTCCTGTTATCGCGCCATTGAAAAATCCAGCAACGAAGATGAAAACAAAAATGTTTCGTGGCAAGTAGTGGTAACTCAGAAGAAACACTAAGTAACTAATGAAAATCGGAATTAGGGCAGATAGAACTAACGACGTGGGTAAGAGTAGCAAGGACACATCATGTAGTAGGTGGTTGACCAACATAGCGGGAATGCTGAGTAGAAATGCCATGCGCCAACCATACATCATCGTCAGCGTTGTTAGTGCAAGAAAATGAATCTGTAATCCTTCTTTTACACCTGCTTGAGCTGTCCATAAAATACTGAAAAAGAAGAGCGTTGCAAAAACGAGGTGCTGAAATCCTTTTTCTTTTTCCAGTTTGGGCCAAACGACTTTTTTCCAATCTGGTAGGCAGTAGACTACTACTATCCAAATTGAGACAACAAGAGAGCCTAAGTTAAACAAATCCATGTTACTTCCTTCCTATGCGAACATGACGCAATCATTTCTATCGTTCTTTTTATACCTAAATGACCGCAGAGAAACTCACTGATAAGGCTTAGATATAATCAAAAAAATACCAGCAATAAGCTGGTATTTTAAAGAGGTTAGTCTTGCGGTTCACTTAGTATTTTACGTTATCGTTGTATTGAGCAAGAATGGATTGAATTTCATCCATGGTTTCTTTCGGTGGCGGGTTTACGCCTTCGAGTGGGTATTCTAAGCCTAACGCTTCCCACTTATGAGCCCCTAATTTGTGGTAAGGAAGTAACTCGACCTTTTCGATGTTATCCATGTCTTTAATAAATTCACCAAGCATGTGTGCTGCTTCTGGGTCATCTGTGTAACCAGGCACGACGACATAGCGAATCCATGTTTTCTTTCCGATTTTTTGCAAGTAACGAGCAAAGTCCAATGTGCGTCGGTTGGATACACCAATGAGATCTTGGTGCACTTCGTCTTTCATGTGTTTGATGTCAAGCATGACTAAGTCTGTTGCATCCAGTACTTCATCGATAACATCAGTGTGCTTACGAACATAACCGTTAGTATCTAGACATGTATGAATGCCTTCGGCTTTAGCAGCGCGGAAAAAATCACGTACGAATTCCGGTTGAAGCATCGCTTCGCCGCCAGAACAAGTAACGCCACCGCCTGATGCATTCATGAAGTGGCGGTAACTTTTCGCTTCGGAAATGATTTCTTCAACCGTGACTTCTTTGCCATCATGCGTGTCCCAAGTATCGCGGTTATGGCAATACTTACAGCGCATTAAACAACCTTGCAAGAAGACGATAAATCGAATACCAGGTCCGTCTACGGTACCACATGACTCAAATGAGTGAATACGACCAGCTGTTGACATCTTTTGCTCTCATTACTAGTAAATTCTAGCTGTTATTTTATTACAAAAAGCAGGGTTAAAACAGCTTTGTCGGTACTAAAGGCAAGGTTATTTGAAGAAAGAAAATAGATGGAGCCAATCTACATAAACGCTTGAACACGAGGTGGTTAATACCTACCCCGAGAACTTGCCGTGTATCTAGATTGACTTCGATGCTGGGATAATCCAGTTTTTAGAAAAAGGCGAACACGGAGAACGAGCCTGTCCCATAAACATCGGTTTGGGCTTCTTCATAATCCGGTGTTTTAATCGTAAAGGTGATGCTTGCACCGTAATTTTGGTTGTACCAAGATACCCCCGCGACGGCACTTGCTTGCCAATTTTGCAGTGTGACGTCGTATGGCGCTGACGGTTCAGGAATGCCAGGACGATCTCCTTCGATAGTCATGTCATTAAAGCGGTAACGACCTTCAAACCCGGTGAACAAGAACCAACTCGACGTGTTCTGAGCGATCATACTTGCTGAGAAAGGGCTTTCGACACTGATATTGGCTGCTCCGATGCTATTCGCTAGGTTTGTACCCCAACGAAACATGACGCCTTGAGAGACATCACTACGGAAGTTACCCGCATTGATGTCGTTGATGTTGGTGATCTCCCATTGTGTTTTTTGTTCTTCGCTGCGCATCAATTTGTTAAATACGCGGTAACCAAGGCTGAACGCAACTTTATCTTCAATCTGGTAATCCCAACCTTGAGGGTCCGTCGATCCTGTTATGCCGTGAACGATTTCTTGCGCCTTTTCTGATAGCGAACTTTCACCCGTAGCTCCTATGGTGAAATTGTACCGTACAGCTTTGTCACTCGTTAGGGAAAGGTAGTTGATTTCGGTGTGTAGGTAACCGGCATATGGGCGATCATTGATTAGTGGATAATCGGCTTCAATGTCGCTTGGAGTCCACATTTTGTGGCCAAGAACCAACTCTATTTTATCGATATTGGCGTGCTCTGAGTTAGCTAGACTCAGCCATTTCCATTGGCTTTCTTGTGTCAGTTGGTCTGTCGCGTAAGAAAGGAAAACACCATTCGTATAGTCTTGATCGACGCCAAAAATACCATCGTTGTCGATGGTAAAAGAAACCGTAGACTTAGTGGATGCTATTGCAACTGGAGAAAGAAGGGTAAGAATAATTAATTTACTAAATCTCATAGACTTTATTTGCTAACTTTTTTCGCATCATACGTAAGAATGCGGGCAAAAGTCTTTCGCGATATCACAACTTTCATTCAAGAAATAAAAAAAGGCTGATGCTACTTAGCATCAGCCTTTGTTGTATTACTAGAACGTTATTTCGCTATAGTCTTATAGAGACTCAGTGAATGTACGTGCGATTACGTCAGCTTGTTGCTCTGCAGTTAGAGAGTTGAAGCGAACAGCGTAACCAGATACACGGATTGTTAGCTGAGGGTATTTCTCTGGGTGCTTAACTGCGTCTTCTAGAGTTTCACGGTTAAGAACGTTCACGTTTAGGTGTTGGCCACCTTCGATACCCGCTTCGTGGTGGAAGTAACCATCCATCAGACCAGCAAGGTTAGCGCGTTGTGAACCCTCATCTTTACCTAGTGCGTTAGGTACGATAGAGAATGTGTAAGAGATACCATCTTGTGCGTCAGCAAACGGCAGTTTAGCAACTGAAGTTAGTGATGCTACAGCACCTTTCTCGTCACGACCGTGCATTGGGTTTGCACCTGGAGCAAATGGAGCACCAGCACGACGACCATCAGGCGTGTTACCAGTTTTCTTACCGTAAACCACGTTTGAAGTGATAGTAAGAATTGACTGAGTAGGGATTGCATCACGGTAAGTCTTAAGCTTACGGATTTTGCCCATAAATACAGAAACAAGTTCACATGCAATGTCATCAACGCGTGGGTCGTTGTTACCGAATTTAGGGTAATCGCCTTCGATTTCGAAGTCGATTGCTAGACCGTCTTCGTCACGAATTGGCTTAACTTTTGCGTATTTAATTGCAGATAGTGAGTCAGCCGCAACAGATAGACCAGCAATACCACAAGCCATAGTACGTTTAACGTCACGGTCGTGTAGAGCCATTAGTGCCGCTTCGTAGCTGTACTTATCGTGCATGAAGTGGATAGCGTTTAGTGCAGTCACATATTGTTTCGCTAGCCAATCCATGAAGTGGTCCATTTTCTCCCACAGTTCATCGTAGTTAAGAACATCGCCTTCGATCTTAGGCATTTGCGGGCCAACTTGGATTTTTAGCTTCTCATCCACACCACCGTTGATGGTGTAAAGCATTGTTTTCGCAAGGTTCGCACGAGCACCGAAGAACTGCATTTGCTTACCAACAACCATTGGGGATACACAACATGCGATCGCGTAGTCGTCAGAGTTCATGTCTGGACGCATTAGGTCGTCATTTTCGTACTGAATAGAAGAAGTATCGATAGATACTTTCGCACAGAACTTCTTGAAGCCTTCAGGTAGTTGCTCAGACCAAAGAACAGTGATGTTTGGCTCTGGAGAAGGACCCATAGTGTATAGTGAGTTTAGGAAACGGAAGTTTGTACGAGTAACTAGCGTACGACCGTCAAGACCCATACCACCCATAGACTCAGTTGCCCAGATAGGGTCGCCAGAGAATAGATCATCGTACTCAGGAGTACGTAGGAAACGAACCATACGTAGTTTCATTACGAAGTGGTCGATCATTTCCTGAGCTTGTTCTTCAGTTAGCTTACCAGCCGCGATATCACGTTCGATGAAGATGTCTAGGAACGTAGAAGTACGACCTAGAGACATAGCCGCACCGTTTTGAGACTTAACAGCAGCTAGGTAACCGAAGTAAGTCCACTGAATAGCTTCTTGCGCAGTTTCAGCAGGACGAGAAATATCACAACCGTATTTTGCAGCCATTTCTTTGATTTGACCTAGAGCACGGTGTTGCTCTGCGATCTCTTCACGAAGCTGCATTGTCATTTGTAGGTCTTCGCCGTTCTCAAAACGCTCTTGTAGAGAAGAGAACTGCGCGAATTTATCCTTCATTAGGAAGTCAATACCGTATAGAGCAACACGACGGTAGTCACCGATGATACGACCACGACCGTATGCATCTGGAAGACCAGTCAGTACGCCAGATTTACGACACGCCATGATTTGAGGAGTGTAGATATCGAAAACGCCTTGGTTGTGAGTTTTACGGTATTCTGTGTAGATTTTTTTAACTTGTGGGTCTAGCTCGCGGTCGTAGGCTTTGCATGAACCTTCAACCATGCGGATACCACCGTTAGGGATGATCGCACGTTTTAGAGGAGCGTCAGTTTGAAGACCTACGATAGTTTCTAGGTCTTTTTCGATGTAGCCTGCATCGTGAGCAGTGATGGTAGAGATAACTGAAGTATCAAAATCAACAGGAGCGTGAGTCGCGTTCTCTTGTTTGATGCCTTCCATTACCTTAGCCCAAAGCTTGTTAGTCGCTTCAGTACCTTCAGAAACTAGGAAAGATTCGTCGCCTTCGTACGGAGTGTAGTTCTTCTGAATGAAATCACGAACGTTTACTTCGTTTTGCCAGTCGCCTGCAGCAAAACCTTCCCAAGCTTTAGCAAATTGCTCTGCCATGACATACCTACCTTTTTAGTAGAAAAAAATACGTACTGCTTCGCCGTTGAGCCAGCTATCCCCAGATAAAAGAGGGGAACAGTACACTCTTATGAATAACAATATTTATAGTCTTAAATTTACGTATTCGATTTACAAAACTATAAATATTGTCACTAGTTTTAACGTTTCTCTTTTTAAGCAACAGTTAGAGGTTAAACTAAAATTTTTTTGCAAACCTTAAACTAAATCAATAAATCCTCAAAAATCTCGATAAAAATGGGGTAGCGACGAGCGCTACCCACAAATTTCTGGACTGCTAGCTTATAGCCAAGCTTGGATGCCATACTGGCCTTCAAGCATACCAACTGCAAGCATAGCAACTAAACAGATAACAAGTACGCTTACTGGGATCACAATCTTGTCTACAAATGATAGGCGAGACGCGCGCTCTTTATCTCCAATTAAACCGTTGTTATCTAAAAGCATAGTTAGTGCCCAAGCTAGAACTGGGTTAACAACGGCAGAACCAAAGATACAGATACCTGCTGCTTGTGAGTCTTTCGAGTCCTTCACCATCTGCATGCCAGCTTCAAGCAGTGGTAGAGATACACCAACGAGAAGAGCAACGCGCATAACTGGAGGCCATACTGCAACGTCCATAGGAAAACCAAGGATTGCAACAATAATACATAGAGAGCCTAGTAAGATGGCGCCAGCAGGAATAGGGCGTTTCGCGATTGCAGCAGGGATCATGTAAGTCCCCCAAGATGATGTGATGTTACCACCACCCACTGCAGTACCGACCATTTGGCGAACGGAACACATTGTCATTGTGTCATCAACGTCCATCAGCACTTTCTCACTCTTACGTGGGTAGTTCATCTCTTGGAAGATACGGTGACCCAAGAAGTCAGGTGACCACATTGCTACCGCAAGTATGGCGAATGGTAGTGAAGCGATGAAGTGTTCCATATTAGGAAGACCAAGCATCCAACCTTCTTCTGTTGAACCCCACCAGTAGATTGGATTTAGGTTTGGAAGGCCTGTCTCGGTTACGAATTTAATATCGAAGCCTGCGCCAAGAGCAAGTGCGATTGCAAGCCCAGTGAAGGCACAAACAGGGATCGCTAGCCAGCGTTTGTTCACTTTAGCAAGGAACGCGTATAAGCCAATGGTAACCGCAAGAACAATTAGACCGATGTAACCCATGCTACCAGCGGCAACCGTATCGGATTGCAAACCAACAGCCCAAGCTTGAATAGAGTTAATTTGGCTCATGGTTCCGGTTAAACCTAGGAAAATAAGAAGGCCACCAGCCGTACCTTCAGAGGTGAGGTTAACCAGTTTTGACCCACCTTTTAAGAGGCTCAAAATCAAACCAAACACACCAATGAGAATTGCTAATGCAAGAGGGTGAGCACCAGCAAGAGCGATGGTACCAATAAGAGGGATCATTGGGCCGTGGTTGCCTGCTAGGTTGGCTTTAGGGTTAATAAAACCAGAGGCAAGTACACAGAAAAGAAGTGCAGGGATGAGCATTTCTACACGCGCAACTTCGATAGCAAAGTCCTTGCCTAAGTTTACGTGGTCCCATGCTGCAGTAAGACCTTCAGCCCAAGACATCATTACCGCAGAGTACATTGCGATAATACCGATAGTACCAGCAAGTGCTGGAACAAGGTCTTCAAGCTCAAAGCGGAAGTCACGACCTGGCAAGTTCAAGCCAAAACGACGTGGCTTCATGATTTGTAGTTCGTGGTCTAGGTAGTCTGAACGGCTTGCGAACTCAGATGCTGGACGATGAAGCTCACGGTAGCTCTTGGTCTCGATATCTGAATCAGAGTGCGTTTTGTTAACTGCGTCTGACATAGATTCCTCATATATTTAAAAGTTATGAATTCTTCATTCAATTGTGTTAATCCGCATCCTGCGGCACGCTTATGCTAGCTATTGTTAGATTTGTTACACGTCGATACTGTGCCTAAGCATAGCTAATAACTTATTGTGTTGAAGCGCAAAAAAAGCCTCATCTTTTGGCAGGAGTCTAGCAAGATAGCCATTTAGGGTGATTGATTTAGATCACTTTAAGAATGGTTGTGAAATAAAACTACAGAAAGTTTCTGGCATGCGAATGAGATGCGGAGATCTTGTGTAATTTCATTACACAAGTTGCATAAAATTAGAACTTTTTTTCCTTTTGCACGAGATGCAGATTAAATGTCAATATTCACGGTGATTATATAAAGCTGGCTTTATTCTTGCTTTGGACAGAGCAAAGACAATTTTTTGGCTAATCATTGCCGCTCAGTTTAGGAAAAAGACATGAAACAGCTTAAAGTACTGCCACTAGTGGCAATCATCTCAGGGTTAATGGTCGGTTGCGGCGGCGGTGGCGGCGGTGGCGGTGGTTCCACACCAAGAACTACATTCACTTTTACTTTTGCAGCTCCAAATGTCATTAGTGAAACAAATGCACAAAAAGACAGCTGTACTATTTACGACCGAAGAGTAGATGGCAACGGCATCGAGCAGGTATTGACCTATCAACCAGCCGTAAGTGCACAGCTAACAGGAGGTAAGGTCGTCGGTTTCTATTCAGACAAGAATGGTGTCCGTCAAGGCGACTTTATCTACCCATCAGGCACTACTTTGAAATTTGTTCTAGAAGACATTCCTGAGGACGGCTATTTTACTTATCAGTTGCTTGATGCTTCTGGAACAGTATTTACGGCAAACAGCTTCGGTCGAGATTTTTTAAAGGACAATAACCTTAGAAACTCAACGTTCTCAATGAATCGAGAGGCGGTGTCTGCTTGCAATAAAAATGGCAACTTCCGTAAGGCTACCCGAACTGACCTTAAATATGAAGCAACGGAGGCTGGTGGCTTAGAGTACAACTTCATATCTAAAATTGCGAAAGAGTCTAAGCCTACCTATTCTATTGATTCTTTGGATGTAAGAGCAATTGGTTCGAAGATGGAGTCGACAGTCGTGCTACAATATGCAGACGCAGCGAAAACAGAACTGCACCAGTATGGTATTCGCGATTGGTCGAGTGAATCACCATTGCCGTTGGTTGGCATGAATGGCTCTTCTCCAATCTTGAACCCAACACTTTTTAAATATGACACTTTAGACATCAGTGTACTTGTTGGTGATTACAACTACGAAGTTGCAGAGCTACCTATGTCAACGACGAAGTTCTACCACCCGCTTGAGCCAAAAACGGAAACTTGGACTTACAGTGTTGCAGCTGAAAAACCTATCAATGGTTGGACGGTAGTGCTGAACCAAAAGATGTATCAGGACGCAAATTGGGATATCTCAATTGATCCAAGCGCTTACTACAACCTAAATGCTCTGCCTGCGTCGCATGTGGTGAGAGGCTCAACTATTGATACTGGTTTTGCTTTCACTGACCAAGATAAAGGCTTTAGCCGCCTTGCATATCGTGCAGAGTCTAACTCTGGAACACTACACCGAGTAACACACAAGATATTTACAACTTTAGAGAGTGATGTCGTTGTTCCGGAGTTGTTCTACTACACATTCGATGACAGTGTGAAGCAAGATTTGAAAGTTTCTTCTAAAAGTGATTTCTCACAATCTATTGTCGTGGAGTCTGCTGAAGCAAACCTAAATAGCTATGACTTTGTTTCTCTTTTCTCTCATGGTGATGTGACCGATCTTAAAGTGGATCACGATGGTCTTGTGATCAGTGAAGTTGATTCTGAGAAGGTCAATACGAATGCTCAGAAATCTGATTTTATGGTATTGGTTAAGTAGCGTCTTAACACTTTTGTAAATTAATTAAGCCCCTTTGAAAGGGGCTTTTTTATATTTAATATTCAACTTTTGAAGAATATGTTGCTATATATTGCATATTAATTTGTCTATAGTATCTTTCTATTCGAATTATTTAGGTTAATAATTTGTTGCAAGTTTCAAAGGGCGGTGCTAATTTGTTCCAAATTAGAGAGGGCGGAGTCCCTTAATTGCAGTGACAAAAACACAGGGAGTAGGGCGCATGAATGATGTACCAGCGCTAGATATAAAAGACCTGCACAAAACATTTGGACAAAATGAAGTTTTAAAAGGCATTTCACTTGCCGCGCACAAAGGAGATGTTATCTCCATCATTGGCTCTTCCGGCTCAGGTAAGAGTACCTTTCTCAGATGTATCAACTTGCTAGAAACGCCTACCGCGGGCGAAATTTGGGTAAATGGTGAATTAATCCAAATGAAGAACAACAGAGCAGGTGAATCTGTTCCTGCTAATGAAAAGCAAGTCCAACGTATTCGCTCACGCCTGGCAATGGTTTTCCAAGGTTTCAACCTCTGGTCTCACCTAACCGTACTAGAAAACGTGATTGAGGCGCCTGTTCATGTCTTAGGCGTGCCAAAAGCTCAAGCGATTGAAAATGCAGAAGTCTTGCTTAAGAAAGTAGGCTTGTATGAGCGTAAGGATTATTACCCTGGGCACTTATCTGGCGGCCAGCAGCAACGTGCAGCTATTGCCCGTGCGCTAGCAGTTGACCCAGAGGTGATGTTGTTTGACGAGCCAACTTCTGCGCTTGACCCAGAACTTGTAGGAGAAGTTCTGGGGGTAATGAGAGATTTGGCAGATGAAGGGCGAACTATGCTGGTGGTCACGCACGAAATGGCGTTTGCGCGTGACGTATCAAACCATGTGATGTTTTTACATCAAGGCTTAGTGGAAGAACAGGGAAATCCAGCTAAGCTATTTACAAACCCGGATTCAGAACGATTACAGCAGTTTATCTCATCCATTTACTAATATTTGTTAGGCGGCAGACTATTGCCTCCTAAGCCAACACAACAAACAAAACGAAATAAAATAGCAATCACAGGAGTATGGAAATGAAAAAGTGGTTATTAGCAGCAACGATTGCTGCAACGGCAGTATCAGGTGTTGCCCAAGCGAAAGAATGGAAAACAGTTCGCTTTGGTATCGAAGGTGCTTACCCTCCGTTTAGCTGGACAGAAACTGATGGCTCAATAAAAGGCTTTGACGTAGACATGGCAAATGCACTCTGTGAAGAGATGCAAGTGAAGTGCAAAATCGTCGCTCAAGATTGGGATGGTATTATTCCTTCTCTGCTTGCACGTAAGTACGATGCCATCATCGCAGCAATGTCTATCACTGAAGAGCGCAAGAAAAAAGTCGATTTCACTGGCAAGTACGCACAAATTCCAAATAAATTTATCGCTAAGAAAGGTGCGGGTCTAGATTTTGATAATCTTAAAGATGTCAAAATTGGCGTGCAACGTGCGACGACACATGACAAGTACTTAACTGACAACTACGGCGATGATGTTGAAATTGTGCGTTATGGCTCTTTTGATGAAGCGTATCTTGATCTAGAAAATGGTCGAATTGCTGCTGTTTTAGGTGATGCTTCTGCTCTAGAAGAGGGTGTGATCAACAAAGCAGGTGGCGAAGCTTATGAGTTTGTTGGACCATCGTTAACCGATCCAAAATGGTTTGGCGAAGGTATGGGTATCGCTGTTCGTAAACAAGACAAAGATCTAACGAAGAAACTCGACGCAGCAATTATTTCACTACGTGAGAAAGGTGTTTACCAAGAAATTGCTGGTAAATACTTTAACTACGATGTGTACGGTGAATAAACCGTAATTAAGCGACCGTTGGCTTGTTCCTAGAAGTAGTCAACGGTCGATTTTTTGAGTTTAGGGATTAGGAACTCACCTATGCTAGATTTACAAGGATACGAAGCTTCGATTTTGAAAGGAGCTTTAGTAACAATAGAAGTTGCAGTGCTTTCACTCATTCTCGCCATGGTCTTAGGCATGCTTGGCGCATTAGCTAAGTTAGCACCTTACAAATGGGCAAGGGCGATTGCCACTCTTTACACCACAGTCATTCGCGGCATTCCAGATTTGGTTCTAATGATGCTAATTTTCTTTGGTGGACAAATACTTTTAAATAACAGCCTTTACTCCATCAACGAAACGCTCAACGAGTGGTTTGCCTCGAGTGATCCAAACCATGAATGGACGTCTTACTTACCTGATTATATTGATGTCAGCCCATTTATTGCTGGTGTACTCACGATTGGTTTTATCTTTGGCGCCTACATGGCGGAGACTTTTCGCGGAGCGATCATGGCGGTGGACAAGGGTGAATTAGAAGCGGCGAAAGCTTATGGGATGAGTTCTGCTTTATCGTTTAGAAGAATCTTACTTCCTCAGATGATTCGTCATGCATTACCTGGATTTGGTAATAACTGGTTAGTGTTACTTAAGACCACAGCGTTAGTTTCCATTATTGGTCTGGATGACATGGTGAGAATGAGCTCATTGGCAGCAGGTACAACGAAAATGCCGTTCACCTTTTACATGGCTGTCGCGCTCATCTTTCTATTTTTTACCAGCGTTTCGACCGGGCTACTCAAGCTTGTTGAGCGTAAGTTCAGTATTCATGCGAGGTAAGTTATGGACTTTTCTTTGATTATTGAAAGCTTTCCAACTTATCTTCAGGGACTTTGGACAACAGTTTGGTTAGTGGGATTAGCGTTGGTTATTGGCTTGTGTGTCTCTATCCCATTAGCCGTGGCACGCAATAGTACCAATTACGCTCTAAGCTTACCTTCTTGGGGATTCATTTACTTTTTCCGTGGAACGCCGCTATTGGTTCAGCTGTATTTGATTTACTACGGCATGGATCAGTTTTTCCCTGTGAAAGATACCTTGTGGGAGAACGCTTGGTTCTGTGCTTTGGTCGCTTTTATTCTGAATACATCGGCTTACACCGCAGAAATTATTCGTGGTGCGATTAATGGTTTGCCGAAAGGTGAGGTGGAAGCTGCGAAAGCCTATGGCATGAGTAAGTTTATGACATACAGACGTATTATCTTGCCGAGTGCATTGCGTCGAGCATTACCAGCTTATTCAAACGAGGTCATATTTATGCTGCACGGAAGTGCAGTCGCGGGCATCGTTACCATCATGGATTTAACTGGTGCTGCGCGTCTAGTTAACTCGCGCTACTATGCACCATTTGAGTCTTTCCTGACGGCGGGGCTGTTCTACATGGCACTGACGTTTATGATCTTGTGGTGTTTCAAAGTGGCAGAGAAGCGTTTCTTAGCTTATCTGCGTCCTTTAAGCTAATTATCAATAGAGGCAATAGCACCGGAATGGGTGCTATTGCTTTTGATAATTTTGTTATCTTCATTCCTATTTTTCCAGCCGATGTAAAAGACTCTTTCTTATTATTCATTAACTTACATTAACATTCGGTAAACTCATTGTTTAGTAAGTAAAAATGAAAAAAACAATTCTATCGTTGGGCATTGCCGCCTTAGCCACAGGATGTGGTGGGGGAGAGGGAGAATCACAACCTAATGCTCAAGTAAAACCAACGCCAGCTCCAGTTCAACAAGCTCTTGAAACTGGTAATGCACTGCTCGTTTCTGACCCGAGCGATTTCATTCGTGAAAGTCGTCAGGTTGTGGAAGCTCACAAGATGCAGTCGAATACGATCAAATCTGCAATTGCGAAAAACCTTTCAGGTCTTTATTGGGATCCAACCCATGATGCCGCGATCTTGGCACCTAAGTATGGCTTCAACGACACCATCTTGATGACCAATAAGGCCATGGTAAGCGGTTACAAAGATCAAGCTATGTCAATTGGCGTTGCCGGGGAAAAGTCTAATGGTCAACGTTACGCACTATTAGGGAGTAACCCATTTAGAACGGCACAACGTTTTCCCGACTCTTCCAACGCAGCGATGACGAAATGGTTAAGTAATCTGGTCACTTGGTTGTCGGGCGGAGTTACTTCAAACGTCGTCATCGCGCAAATGGACCAGTCTTATTACTTTCCGGATGAGCAAGCGACTCGGAATTGGCTGAAAGACAATGTTTCACAAGAGTTGGCGTTTAACGAGGCCAACCTATGCGATGGTTCGAAGCTACTTAGCTGCTTGCAAACCAATATTCCAAACTTATTGATCTTGTCACAGCATCTGCAATCTGGAGATACCAACAAACCAGTACTCGAAGCTTTGGAATACGCTGAGCAAGCCCAAATTCCTGTTCTATACCTGCATTGGGATGGAGGACTAACTGATCTTGGCCAAGACATTTTGGGAAGATTCCATGTTGATTATGTGGGAGATAACTATTGGCGTAAGTTAGGCTTGGTCGACTGGGAACCTTCATCGTTGATGAACGTTGTGCCGGACTCTGTCATCACACAACAAGCGCTGTTGTCTCGTTTTGAATCTCAAAATTTCAACGTTGACTTGTCAAAGTGTGATGACAAATCCTGCCCTGACACTGCGAATATGGACAGTCAATTTTATGCAGGGGCAAACAGCATTCGCCATTGGTTGCAAAAGCTTGATGAACAAAAAGTAGATTTGTTTAATCAAAACGGCTACCAATACGAAAAACTCATGGTATTGCTGGCTGATCATTATCGTCAAACGGTTGTCTTCCCGATGGACAAACAATCAACCCAAGCGACCGAATTCCTAAAGTCGTACTTTGCCGATTACGTGCAATACAACAGCCGAAGCGTAAACCCAAAACAACCAAATATGGGGAACTTCAGCCGTAGTGAGTTTAGCCCTGACATAAAGAGAATCAGTGCAACGATTAATATGGAATCAAAGCGTAACTTCCGTTCGGCTGGTGTGTATGCGCTTCCTGGGGAAACCTTTACGGTTAAACGTAATGACAGCAATGATGTGGCGACTAAGATTGTCATCAACACTTTAAGAAGTGGTGCAACTCATGAGTTCAGCAAAGATGGATACACGCGACCAAAACTGCTGACTTCATTCGGCTATGAAGTGAAGCCGGGTGAAACCATCACGCTGACTTCTCCTTATGGTGGTCCAGTACAGGTTCACTTTGACAAAAATGATGTTCCGGTTGAACTGAAATTTAATCATGTGGCACAGCATCCAGTTTGGAGAAGTGAGAAGGACAACGACGCTTTTATTCAACAGTTAGAAGCCAATTTATTCGATTGGGCTGAGCTGATCACTCCTGGGTTTGAAGTACACTCAAAGCGCGACAAAATGTTGGAGTCGGTCAACGATGAAATGTGGTCTACCCCTTCGGAAATGGCGCTTGCAACAGAAGAATATGTTCACAACTACCCGCATGTGCTGGGAGGTTTCCAAGGGCCGGGCATAGATGAAGTGCCTGAAATTATTCAATACGCCCAAAACCAAGGTTGGGAAATCGCCAATATTGATATAGTGAAGCACATGAACGCCGACCAAGCGACGTGTGGTTATGGTTGTTCGGGTAACCCTTACGATGCTTATTGGTCATTCAGCCCACTCGGTCACGGTGATTTACATGAGCTTGGCCATGGTTTAGAAAAAGGTCGATTCCGATTTTCAGGCTGGGAAGGGCATTCAACGACCAATTACTACTCGTATTATAGTAAGTCTCGTTTCTTCCAGAATACGGGGAAAGTTTCAACTTGCCAAAGCTTGGATTTCAAAGGCCAGTTTGAATTATTGCAAGCTAGCCGAACTCAAGCGGATCCAAACGCATACATGGCTGCGCAAAATCAAACCAGTTGGAGTTGGGGCGCTCGTGTTTACATTCAAATGATGATGGCGGCGCAGCATGAAGGTGTGCTTAAAAATGGTTGGCATTTATTGGCGCGCTTGCACCTGATTGAACGTGAGTTTAACCGCTTAAAATCGGACGATGCGCTTTGGGATGAGAGACGATTGAGTATTGGTTTCGCCAACTACTCTCGGGAAGAAGCAAATAGCATCTCAAACAACGACTGGTTGCTTATTGCTCTGAGCTACATCTCTCAGCGAGACATGACGAGCTATTTAGATATGTGGGGCTTCTCGTTCACAGAAAAAGCGAAACAGCAGGTTATGGCGCTGAATCTACCGCCGATGCCGCTCACTTACTTTGCAAGCAGCAATACCGGCTACTGTCTGAACGAATTTGCTCAAACACCGATAACTATTGATGGTCAAACGGTTTGGCCGCTGAATCAGTGATTAAATAGTAATTTGTATGAAAAAGGGAGACTGAGTCTCCCTTTTTATTGGACTAAGCTTAGCGTTGAGTCTCGCTTATAGCTTTGCAATAAATTACTTAAATGTCGACCAGATTGGTGCGTGATCTGAAGGCTTCTCGATACCACGAAGCTCATAGTCGATACCAGATTCAATACACTTTTCCGCTAGAGAAGGGGTTGCCAAAATGACATCAATTCGTAGGCCACGGTTATCATCAAAACCGCGAGAACGGTAGTCAAACCACGAAAATTGATCGTTCACCTCTGGGTATAGCTTACGGAAGGTGTCCACAAAGCCCCAGTCTAGTAAGGTTTTCAACCATTCGCGCTCTTCAGGTTGGAATGAACATTTACCTGTTTTTAGCCAACGTTTACGGTTTGGCTCGCCGATACCGATATCTGCATCAATAGGGCTGATGTTGATGTCACCCATAACAATCAATTGCTCGTCGTTATTGTGATGATCGTTTAGGTAGGTCATCAGATCTTTATAGAATTGGCGCTTGTATGGGAATTTGGTTTCGTGGCTGATGTTATCCCCTTGAGGGAAATAGCCGTTTAGCACAGTGACCTTTTCGCCGTTTTCATTTAAAAACGTTGCCATGATCATGCGCTTTTGATGTTCCTCGTTATCCGTCGGGAACCCTTTTTGTACGTGTAGAGGCTCTTGCTTACAAAGCATTGCTACGCCGTAATGTGCTTTTTGACCATGAAAATACACTTTGTAGCCCATGGCTTCGACAGCTTCAATCGGGAATGCTTCATCGTGAACTTTAATTTCCTGAAGACCAATCACATCAGGTTGGTGTTTGTCGATTAGCGCTTGGAGTTGGTGCAGTCGCGCACGTAGTCCATTGATGTTAAAGCTGATTACTTTCATTATTTATCCTTTTTGGGGCGTACTTTTGTATGAATAGTATCATTGTGTAAGAGCACTGAAAACGAGTCTCGGTGAAAGGAGTGAAACGCTCTGAGCTACTTTGCTTTTAATTTGTTTTCTAAGTCGTTTTGCACGATCTTTAAAGCGTTAAGCGCAACTTCTGGATCTATCTCATTGCTCTCAAGCAAATAGATTAAATCGACAGCCAGTTTGATCTCTTCAGGTGCGTCATCTAAAGGCGAGGTTGGTTGATCAGCCATTATTGATGTTTTTCCCTATGTGTAATTTGGTTCTCTAGCTTAAGAAGTGCTGCTTCACAACGCGCTAAACGTTGCTCGGTTGCTAGTAATACTTTTTGAGCGTCGGCACGCATAAAACTCGGAGCGCTTTCGACAGCACGTTCTTTTTCTAACACCATCTCGCGCAAGCGTCTTGCCCACTCTTGGTGTTGAGCGAGTTCCTGATAAAGCACGTTGATAGGCTTGCGGAAATAGCTGCTATGTTTGATTTCATTCTTACGAATTTTAGTGGTAGAAATCTCGCGTTGAATTGCACCGATTTGCGCCACTAACCGTTCAGTGAGGTACTCAGCACGCAAAGCGGTGAGCTTACCTTCATTTTGCTCACGCACAATCGCATCCAGCGTGGCTTTTGCTTCTTTTACGCAAGGAGTAAGTAAGCGAGAGCGGCAACCAAATAAACGCTCATCAAAAAGCGGAACATGATGTTCGCCTCTTTGACGGTCAAGAACAGCGGCTTGCTTCGCCATTTGTTCTAGATTTTCCTGGAGTTGAGAAATGTTCATGACAAACCTACAAACCATGCGTCATAAGCCAATTTAATGGCTAGTATGCTGACGACAGTAACAAATACAGGACGAATGAATTTAGAACCAAATCTAATAGCGGAGTGCGCGCCAACAAAAGCACCAGCCATTAAACATACTCCCATTGTTAAGCCTAGCACCCAGTTGATGTGTCCGAGGAATGCAAAAGTGATCAAAGAGGTAAAGTTACTGGTAAAGTTCATTGCTTTTGCTAAGCCAGAGGCGAGCAAGATATTCAGTCGGTATAGCGCCATTGAACTTACTGTCCAAAAAGCCCCAGTTCCAGGCCCTGCGAGTCCGTCGTAGAATCCTATGGATAAGCCTTGCATGTACTGTTTTTTATGAAGTTTTGGGCAAGGCTCGGGTATTGGACTTTGATGAGCAGAGTGGGGCGTTTTATGAAAAACGGTATACAACGCTGCCGCCAAAATAACAAGCGGCAATCCTTTTTCCAGCCAATCCGTACTAATCGCATCTACAAATAGCGTACCTAATGTCGCTCCGAAGAGTGTCGCCACGAATGCACGCCGCCAGCATTGAGGCTTGAATAGACGTTTTTTGTAGTACGTAAATGCCGCAGTAGAAGAAGCAAAGGTAGCGGCAAGTTTATTGGTGCCTAGTGCAATATGAGGCGGCAAGCCCAGCGACAGTAGAGCAGGTACGGTAAGCATGCCACCACCACCGGCAACTGCATCAATAAATCCAGCGACAAAAGCGACAAGCGCCAACACCAACAGCATGGTTGGCTCAATCATTTCCATAAATGGTGATTCTTCTAATATTCTATTTTACGTTTAAATGGAGGTAGTGAGTCGATTAAGGCTTGTCCGTATCGCTTAGTGACTAGGCGTCGATCAAGAATCGTTACTCTACCAGAATCTCTCTCTTTACGCAGTAAGCGACCTACGCTCTGGATCAGCTTTTTGCTTGCGTCTGGTACAGTTATTTGCATAAACGGGTTTCCTCCTTTTTTCTCAATGTATTCGGAATGAGCCTGCTCAACAGGGGAGGTTGGAACGCCAAATGGAATTTTTGTAATCACCAAGTTTTCAAGTAATTCGCCAGGTAAGTCTAGCCCCTCAGAGAAACTGCCAGTACCAAATAAGACGCTGGTTTTATTTGATTCTATTAACTTTTTATGTTTTTTTAGAATTTCTTGACGTGAGCTTTCACCTTGAACTTGCAACGCCCAGCCTTTTTTTATGAACTCCGAAGAGAGTGCCTTCGCGACTTGGTTCATCTGCCAATAGGATGAGAATAATACTAAGTTGGCTTTCTTGTCTTCCAAGTACTTAGGCAATATCTCGATAAGATATTCAGTAAATTGAGGCGCTGGTGGTTCATATTTCATCGCAGGGATGAGCAATTCTGCCTGGTTTTGGTAATCGAATGGTGACGCAAGCGCTAAAAACTGAGTGCCTGATTCTGGTTTTCCATCAATACCAACCTGATGGCAAAAGTAATGGAAAGAGTTTAATGCACGCATCGTTGCGGAAACCAAAATGGCGCCAATACATCTGCTCCAAATCTGTTGGTCGAGTTGCCATCCAATTTCAAGTGGCGAAACACTCACAATGAAATCACCCTCGCGATCGGGGTGGGTTTCTAACCAGCGAGCTAAAGGCGCACCTTTTTCACGAGTTGGTTCAGCCATTAAATGCCATACTTGCGCTAGGTTTTCTAACCTT
Organism: Vibrio sp. OY15; assembly: GCF_000742455.1. Lineage (NCBI taxonomy): Bacteria > Pseudomonadati > Pseudomonadota > Gammaproteobacteria > Vibrionales > Vibrionaceae > Vibrio > Vibrio sp. OY15. The sequence goes on from NZ_JPIL01000001.1 coordinate 73,184, forward strand.
TGAATGTAGAAACCGAGCTCTGCAAGCGCTGGTTCAGCCAACCTTGTCGCAAGCTCCCCGTCTTTTACTCTTTCCGCAATAAGGTCGGCAATTTTTGCCACGCTCTGATTTGCTTTTTTACTGAACTGTTTTAGTTCTTTGGATTGGTTCTCTAGCCACTCAGGTAGTTCACCGTGTTCGAAGCGGTAGATACCCTCTTCAAATTGAGCTGGGTCGAACTGTTTGGGCAATTGAGTCAGTGCCGGTATCAAGTTCTGAACCGCGTCTTGAAGGTCGTTGCGAAATCGAGCTACGCGTTTCTCGTCTGCGAGTGATGAAAACTTACTAATCGACTGATTTAACTTCTCAAGCCATGCTGCCGCACCTTTTAAACTCGCAGATGCTGAAGCATGGTCACGAGCGACGTGAGGTAAGTGATGTGCCTCGTCGAAGACGTATATCGTATTTTCTGGCTCAGGTAAAATCACGCCGCCACCTAAATCTGCGTCTGCCATGACGAGAGAGTGGTTAGCAATGATGACATCGTTTTTATCCAACTCTGAGCGCGCTTTTTGGAATGGGCAGCCGCGGTGGCCTGGTAAACTGTTATTGCAACTGTGTTTATCACTGACAATCAGTTGCCAAAGCTTATCGTCGATGGGTTTAGGCCAAGAATCACGGTCACCGTCCCATTTACCTTGCGCAAGAGAGCGATGCATTGTTTCTAACAGCTCTATATCTTTTTGCTTAGGTTTGGTTTCAAACATGGCTAACTGGCCACCATCAGCACCGCTAGCAGTAGCGAGCTTTTCTGCACAACAATAGCGTTGACGGCCTTTTGCCAAAATAAAAGAAAACTCTCGGTCGGTAATCCGACGAAAAAGAGGGAGGTCTTTATTTATGAGCTGCTCTTGCAGAGCGACGGTCGCCGTTGAGATAACCACTTTTCTATTGTTATGTACAGCCACGGGAATGGTCGCCATTAGATAGGAGAGCGATTTACCAATTCCAGTCCCTGCTTCTGCAACGAGTATTCGGTTAGATTTGTGATACTGACCGCACAGCGTTTTTGCAATCTCTGCAACAAGGTAGTTTTGTGCTCTTCTAGGCACAAAGTTATCAAGTTGATCTTGAAGGTTTTGATAGCTATTACGAATCGATTTTTGAATGTTACTGGTCAGCATACGGGCCTCAAATGCGTTGGAGGCGAATAGTAGCACACATCACTAGTTGTACAGTAGTTCACAAAACGGAATGCTTTTATAAGGAATGTAGATCTCCTTCACAAAAAAATATTGAACCTTATCTTAATGAAATTAATTTCATTATATGAAAAATATAAAACTCCAACTTGGTCTGATTTGTGGGTTTTTATTCTTTTTTTTGTTTTTTTAAATTTACTTATTGGATTAAAAAACCATTTGTTAATAATTTTGTAAATTACAAATAATAATGGAGATTGGTTAGATGTTCGTCGAATAAATAAAGGTAAACTTATCAAGTTGTTGTTTTATAATGGTATTTTGTTTTTTTTACATTGGTATTTAGAAAATTTGACAGCCAGAATAATCTTTTGCACTCTTAGCTCCAGATTTTGAGGAGGTGCTGTATAACGTTTTGTTAACGCTCTACCTCAAACATATAAAAAAAGGGAACCGGACAAGGATATCCCGAACTAAGAAAAGGCAGTGGATTAATTATGAAAAAAACTCTATTAGCACTAGCTGTAGTTGCGTCTGCAACTTCAGTGAACGCAGCTGAAGTATTCAAATCTGAAGAAGGTTCTGTAGATTTCTACGGTCAGCTACGTCCAACTCTTCTATTCACAGAAAAAACTGATCACACAGCAGAGCTAAACACTAGCTCTTCTCGTACTGGTGTGAACGCGGTTTACGTTGTTGACGAAAGCCTAAAAGTTCTGGGTGAAGTTGAAATCGGTGTTGCTCTAGGTGACAACTACGACGCAGGTGCTGATTCAAGCGAGCGTACAGATGACTCTGTATACGTACGTCGCCACATCATCGGTTTTGATATGGGTGATATGGGTACTCTTCGCTTCGGTAAAGAAGGTACTTGGGCTGATGACGTATACTTCGCAGATTACTCTTACTTCTTCGGTGGTAACGCAGCGGAAACTGCATACGGTCACGCTTGGAACAACGATTCTCAAATCAAATACGCTTACGAAAATGACGCGTTCTGGCTAAAAGCTGGTTACGCGCTAGGCGAAAAAGATTCTAACGAAGAAGTACTAGAAGTATTCGTTGGTAAATCTTTCAACGACCTATCTCTACACGCTGGTGTACTTACTGCGAACAACGACATCAACGTAACTAAAGAGAAAAAACTAGTTCTTAATGGTGTAGAGCAAACAGTTTCTCACACAGAGCGTACTGATAACGAAAACCTATCTTTTGAAGTAACTGCTGAGTACGCACTAAACGAGCACACTCTAGGTGCTACGTACTACTACAACGAAAACGAAGATAAGCTAGGTAAATCAACAGTTGATTCACACTACATCGTTGTAGCTGGTATGTTCGCTGTTGCTCCTAAAACAACTCTATACTCTGGTTACGAGTACCTAGCTCAGTCTACTGACGAAGCAGGTAAAGTAGACGCAGACTCTTCTTGGTTCTACGCTGGTGTTGAATACAAGTTCTCTAAATGGGCACGTGTATTCGCAGAAGCGGGTTACACTTTCGAAGGTACTGACTTCGACAACAAAGACACAGACGACGCAACTAACTTCGGTGTTGGTGCTCGTTTCTACTGGTAATCAATACCCAGTTTGATATTGTAAGACCCAGCTATATGCTGGGTCTTTTACTATGAAGATAAGGATGAAAAATTCTATGCAGTTATCATTAAAAGTGGCAATGGCACTGTCTATTTTTGCCAGTACAAACCTCTACGCTGCAACGACTTTAGTGGTTCCAGAAGACGTGAAGTTATTGGCCGTCAACATGGAGAAGCCAGATCTAGAAGGTGGTCTTTTTTCTAGTGAGAAGACAATCGAACTACCTGACGGAACGAATCAAATTGTCTTCAAATATCAACCTACATTCGAAATTAACGAAAACCTTAAGACGGTTTACAGTGATGTAATCGTTGCTAAATTTGATGCTGAAAACGAAAAGCTAACGTTTGAACTGCCAGAGTTTAAAACTCTTCGCCAAGCGCAAAACAACATCTCGCCTCTAAATTGGCAATTACTGGATACCAAAGGCCAACCTATTGCTTTGGTCGAAGATGTATTAGAGTCAGATGGTGTTCAAATTGGTCGTAATTACCCTCAAGAATCTCGCAACTACAATATTGCTGGCGGTATCGCGAGTGTTGCCGTTAGTTATGTAACTGTGAATCAGCATCAACAATCAGTAAGTGATATCGAGCCTCTAGTTGAGACTAGTGATACCCGTTCAACAGCCGCATCAAACGACAGCCCAATGGTTGATGTATTAAAGACGATGTACCAGAAAGCGTCTCCGGCGGAAAAAGAGGCCTTTAAAAACTGGCTTGCTGAGCAGTAATCCCTTAGTTCATTAGATAGGGCTTAACTGAAAAAGTATGAATCTAAAAAGCAGGCTTTAAGCCTGCTTTTATCTTTTCTGCTTGTTAGAGAGAGATTTCTCTCCATTCACCAGGCATTAGGTCGTTAAGGACGATATCACCCATCGAATGACGAATGAGGCGCAAAGTAGGGAAGCCAATGTGCGCAGTCATGCGACGCACCTGACGATTTCTTCCTTCAATAATGGTAATGGCTAACCAAGTGGTAGGGATATTTGCGCGAAAACGGACCGGAGGCGTTCTGTCCCAGACTTGTGGTTCTGGAATAACTTCAACTTCGGCTGGTAGAGTCATACCATCTTTTAGCTCTACTCCCTTTCTCAATTTTTCAAGATCTTGCTCCTGAGGAGCGCCATCAACTTGAACCCAATAAGTCTTCGGCGATTTTGACTTTGGCTGCGTTAGCTTCGCCTGCAAGATGCCATCGTTAGTGAGTACCATCAAACCTTCGCTGTCTCGGTCCAATCGGCCAGCCGCATAGACATTTTTGATTGGGATATAGTCCGCTAACGTTTTGCGACCATCGCCATCGGTAAATTGACTGAGCGTATCGTAAGGCTTATTGAAAATAATGACTTTACGATCTTTAGGGGCCACTTTTGGCTTTTGGCTTTTTGTTGGGCGATTAGGGCGGCGGTCTTGCTGAGTACGAGTCTTCGAGCCATTGCGAGCTCCTGAGTGTTTAAAATGGCCCGTTTTAGACTGGTTACGACTGCGACCTTTTTCCTGACCTGTACGAGATGACATGTTAACTACCCTGCAAAAATGTAAATGAACTGTGTTTGAAAGTTTTAAGTTTTCTCATGATCGGATATGATTTGCGCGCCTAAAACTAACAAACGCGCACAGAATGATAGACTAATTCGTGTTATTTGTTTAATTATATCAGTGCACTCATGGATTCAGAGCTTAGAGCTTCAAACTACAACAAAGAGTGCGAACCGCATGTGGCGTTAGTGAGGAGACATGTACTGCTAACGTGCAGCAATGCGTCAATTAAACCAACTCAGACGCTGAGTTGATCAGCCAACAAGTTGATTAAAAAATAGGGAAATTTCATGCCTACAGAAAAACCTACAATTATCTACACCATCACTGATGAAGCGCCGGCGCTAGCAACTTATTCATTACTACCAATCATTCAATCATTCACAGCATCGTCTGGCATCAATGTAGATACTCGTGATATTTCACTAGCAGGTCGAATTATCGCTAACTTCCCAGAGCATCTAAAAGAAGAACAGCGCATTGGCGATGCGTTGACTGAGCTTGGTGAACTAGCTCAAACTCCAGAAGCAAATATCATCAAGCTACCTAACATTTCAGCTTCAGTTCCTCAGCTTAAAGCGGCGATTAAAGAGCTTCAGGCGAAAGGTTACGATTTACCAAACTACCCAGAAGAGCCGAGCACGTACGAAGAGAAAGCGATTAAAGCGGCTTACGACAAAATCAAAGGTAGTGCGGTTAACCCAGTACTTCGTGAAGGTAACTCAGACCGTCGTGCTCCGACTTCGGTTAAGAACTACGCGAAGAAAAACCCACACTCAATGGGTGCATGGTCAGCAGAATCTAAGTCTCATGTTGCGAGCATGTCAGACAATGACTTCTTTGGTAGCGAAAAGTCTACAACTATCTCTGGTGCAACAGAGGTCAAAATCGAGTTTGTCGGTAATGATGGTACAGTTAAAGAGCTTAAGTCTGCGTTCCCATTACTAGATAAAGAAGTCATTGATACTTCAGTAATGAAGAAGAAGGCGTTGGTTGAATTTTTCGAGAAAGAGATTGCTGAAGCGAAAGCACAAGACGTGCTGCTGTCTCTTCATATGAAAGCGACGATGATGAAAGTTTCTGACCCTGTCATTTTCGGCCATGCCGTAAAAGTTTACTACAAAGACGTTTTCGATAAGTACGGTAAGCTGTTTGAAGAGCTAGGCGTTGATGTAAACAATGGCATCGGTGATGTTTACTCAAAAATTGAGTCTCTACCTGAAGCGCAAAAAGCAGAAATTGAAGCGGCCATTCAAGCGGTTTACCAAACTCAACCAGAACTTGCGATGGTTGACTCTGATCGTGGTATCACAAACTTACATGTACCAAGTGACATTATTGTAGATGCTTCTATGCCAGCAATGCTTCGCTCTTCGGGTCAAATGTGGGGACCAGATGGTAAACAAAAAGACACCAAAGCGATGATTCCAGATCGTAGCTACGCAGGTATTTACCAAGCGGTTATTGATTTCTGTAAAGAGCACGGCGCATTTGATCCAACCACTATGGGTAGCGTACCTAACGTTGGTCTAATGGCTCAGAAAGCTGAAGAGTATGGTTCTCACGACAAGACATTCATTCTAGACGCTGCGGGTACTGTTCGCGTTGTTGATGCTTCAGGTAACGTACTGTTAGAGCAAGCGGTTGAAGAAGGTGATATCTTCCGTATGTGTCAGGTTAAAGACGCACCAATCCAAGATTGGGTTAAACTAGCAGTGACTCGCGCACGTGCAACAGGTGTTCCAGCTGTATTCTGGCTAGATGAAAACCGCGCGCACGATGCTGAGCTCATCAAGAAAGTAAACGCCTACCTACCAGATCACGATACTGACGGTCTAGAGATTAAGATCCTATCTCCTGTTGAAGCTTGTAAGTACTCACTAGAGCGTATGAAAGCGGGCCTAGATACTATCTCTGTTACAGGTAATGTTCTTCGTGACTACCTAACAGACTTGTTCCCAATTCTAGAGTTAGGTACGTCTGCTAAGATGCTATCTATTGTTCCATTGATGAATGGTGGTGGTCTATTTGAAACAGGCGCTGGTGGTTCTGCTCCTAAGCACGTTCAACAAGTAGAAAAAGAGAATCACCTTCGTTGGGATTCTTTGGGCGAGTTCCTAGCGCTTGCAGCTTCGTTAGAGCATTTAAGTGTAGCGACAAACAATCCTAAGGCTCAGGTTCTCGCAGATACACTAGATAAAGCGACCGGTGAGTTTTTAGACACCAACAAATCTCCGTCACGCAAAGTGGGTGAGCTAGATAACCGTGGAAGCCACTTCTATCTCGCACTTTACTGGGCGAAAGCGCTTTCAGAGCAAACGGATGATGCGGATCTTGCTGCTGAATTTGCACCAATTGCAAAAGCGCTGTCAGAGCAGGAAGAAACGATCGTTGCTGAGCTAAATAATGCGCAAGGCGTGAAAGGTGAGCTAGGAGGTTACTACTTACTAGACGATGCATTGGTTTCTAAATTGATGCGTCCAAGCGAAACCTTTAACGCAATCATTAACAAGTAAGTTAGTGTAAAAACACGTCGTTTTCGACGTGTTTCCTATCCTGTAAGTGCGTTGTAAGTGTTCCTTTTGTAACGCGTGCTCTAAATAGTAAGAAACCCGCTATCTTGGCGGGTTTATTTTTCTCTTCAAAACATCAACGTGGCGTTTCGAGAGCAATATTTTTATATTTCGACAGCGCTCTAATTATTTGGCTTGGCCTTCAAGAGGCACGACGCTACTCGCGTGACAGCCTTTGGGACCTTTTTCAATCTCGTAAGAGACTTGTTGGCCTGCTTTCAGTGTACGATAACCGTCCATCTGGATAGTTGAGTAGTGGGCAAAGATATCTCCCTCTTCTTCATCTGAACAAATAAACCCAAATCCTTTGGCATTGTTAAACCACTTTACTGTACCTGTAGCCATGCTTTACATCCCTCATGCATTTTTTACTGATGTTGTTACTGCAACCAAGTTATACCTTTAACTTGGTACTACCATTGTCAGCGAATGCCAACAAACGTCAAATCAATGATAAGTCACATTCATCAAACCACTTAAAGAAGAGAGGTTTCAAAATGATGATTTATGCATCGACACTTTCCACTGTAGTCAATGAATTTCGACAGTCAATAGCAGTGAGCAACAAACAGAAACATAATTGAAAACAAATCACTTTTGAGATTAACAAATTTGCAAACAGTTTTTCGTATATACGCAGAAGTTTAGTCAATTTGCCTATGAAGTGGCTCATACTGAAAAAGCCATACTGTCCGTGTTGCTTATGGGAGAAGAATCCTCTGACTGAATAAAAAATGAAGTTTTCGTGATAATTACCGTATTCTCAATGAGGAAGTGTGATCCAGATAGAAGATGATGGGGTGGTTTGCAATAGTCCGAGAGCAATAAATAGAAAGTTCTTTTATAAGAAAAAATGTGTAACTTATCGACAAGCATCTTTTATTTGCGCCGTATCAAGACGTGCATTAGTCTCTATATTAGGTAGCAACTTTTATCGATCAAAGATCGAATTCGGTGCCATAACTCACTACACCGCGCTGCATGCTTGTGGTAGATTGTTTTTATAGGTCGAAAACATCAACCCTTTGATACGATATCTTTAGATTGCCATGAGTAAAAATTTTGAATGGGTCACTCCGGACTCTGATCTTCTGGAGCGAGAAAGTACGAAAGTCCAGCCACCTAAGCTGTACAATGTCGTGCTCAATAATGATGACTATACACCTATGGATTTCGTCATAGAGGTGCTTGAGCGATTTTTCTCACATGATATTGATAAAGCAACTCAAATCATGCTTCAGGTCCACTATGAAGGAAAGGCAATCTGCGGCACATACAGCGCAGAAATTGCCGAGACAAAAGTAGCGCAAGTTACGATGTACGCAAGGGAAAATGAACATCCGCTACTTTGCACTATGGAGCAAGCGTAAACAAAGAAGACTTGCTCGAACAACCCCAGTTGTTTTTTCGGGAGGTACTTATGCTAAATAAAGAACTAGAGTCAAGCCTTAACGGTGCATTTGCTCGGGCGCGAGATAAACGCCACGAGTTTATGACTGTCGAACACCTCCTACTTGCATTGTTGGAAAATGATGCAGCTAAGGAAGCCCTTCTAGCTTGTAAGGCGGATCTTGACGCTTTACGCAACGAACTCGATATTTTCATCGATCAAACTACGCCTCTTATCCCAGATAGTGATGAGACGCGTGAAACGCAGCCGACTTTGAGTTTTCAACGTGTACTACAACGCGCCGTCTTTCATGTACAGTCGTCTGGTCGTAATGAAGTAACAGGCGCCAACGTGCTTGTTGCTATCTTCAGTGAGCAAGAGTCGCATGCCGCTTACCTTCTGAAGAAAAATGACATCTCCCGATTAGATATTGTTAACTTCATCTCCCACGGTATTACTAAAGCATCAGGTGCAGGTGAGGATTCATCATCAGACTCGTTTAGCTCAGAAAGTGTTGAAGAGCCTAATTCTGAAGAACGCTTAGAAAGCTTTGCGACGAATCTTAATCAAGTCGCTAAAGATGGAAACATCGACCCACTCATTGGACGTGATAAAGAGTTAGAGCGCACTATTCAGGTACTTTGTCGACGCCGCAAGAATAATCCACTACTAGTGGGTGAGGCAGGGGTTGGTAAAACAGCCATAGCGGAAGGTCTTGCATGGAGAATTGTCGAAGGGCAGGTCCCTGAGGTTATTCAAAACAGCGTGATTTATTCACTAGATATTGGCTCTTTGCTCGCTGGTACCAAATACCGCGGTGATTTTGAAAAGCGCTTCAAGGCGATTTTGAAACAACTTGAAAAAGAAGAAGATGCCATTTTGTTCATCGATGAAATACATACCATCATCGGTGCAGGCGCGGCATCTGGTGGTCAAGTCGATGCAGCAAATCTTATTAAGCCTCTTTTAAGTAGCGGTAAGTTGCGTTGTATTGGTTCGACGACATACCAAGAATACAGCAACATTTTCGAGAAAGAGCGTGCGTTGTCTCGCCGCTTCCAAAAGATAGACGTTGTAGAGCCCTCATTGGATGATACAACTAAAATCTTGATGGGCTTGAAGCCGAAGTACGAAGCTCACCATGAAGTACGTTATACCAATAAAGCACTGCGTGCCGCGGTAGAACTGTCGGCTAAATACATTAATGAACGCCATCTACCAGATAAGGCCATTGATGTCATTGATGAAGCTGGTGCTCGTAGTCGTCTTGCTCCTGCAAGCCGTCGTAAAAAAACGGTCGGAGTGGCTGATATCGAATCAATGGTTGCCAAAATGGCGCGAATTCCAGAGAAGTCGGTTTCTTCTTCAGATAAAGACATTTTGAAAAACTTAGATAGCAAAATGAAGATGTTGGTATTCGGTCAAGATAATGCGATTGATGCATTGTCCGAGGCGATCAAGCTGACACGTGCAGGTTTAGGTGTAGACAACAAACCTGTTGGTTCATTCTTGTTTGCAGGCCCAACAGGGGTTGGTAAAACAGAGGTGACGGTGCAGTTATCTAAGCTTCTAGGTATCGAGCTACTTCGTTTTGATATGTCTGAGTATGGTGAGCGTCACTCCGTAAGTCGCTTAATTGGTGCGCCTCCTGGTTATGTCGGTTATGACCAAGGTGGTTTGCTAACCGATGCTGTTATTAAGCATCCACACTCGGTCGTATTACTTGATGAGATTGAAAAAGCGCACCCTGATATCTTTAACCTGTTGTTGCAAGTCATGGATAACGGTACGCTAACGGACAACAATGGTCGCAAAGCAGACTTCCGTAATGTCATTCTTGTTATGACAACTAACGCAGGTGTGGCGGAAACCGAGAAGAAATCAATTGGTTTGATTCAACAAGACAACAGTCACGATGCAATGGCGGAAATTAAGAAGGTGTTTACTCCTGAGTTCCGTAACCGTCTTGATAACATCATCTGGTTTAACAGCCTTGATGAAAGCGTTATCCATCAAGTGGTTGATAAGTTCATTGTTGAACTGCAAGTGCAACTTGATGCGAGAGGCGTTTCAATGGAAGTATCGCAAGACGCTCGCCATTGGTTAGCACATAAAGGTTATGACAAAGCTATGGGGGCTCGCCCAATGGGGCGTGTTATCCAAGAACAGCTTAAGAAGCCTTTGGCTAACGAACTGTTGTTTGGATCTTTAGTTGACGGCGGTACAGTGAAAGTAACGCTGGTCAACGATACGCTTGAGTTTGAATACTTAAGTGAGAAAGAGACAGCGATGCATTAATCGTTAGTCGGTAACAAACGCAAAAGCGCACGAGAAGATCGTGCGCTTTTTTATCTGAACTAAATCGGAAAAAATTGTGCAATAAAAAACGGAGCAGCTTGCTCCGTTTTTTATTGCATCCGAAAATCAGAGATTAACGAGCGCGGAAGACGATGCGGCCTTTTGACAGGTCGTATGGAGTCATCTCTACAGTTACTTTGTCACCCGTTAGGATACGGATGTAGTTCTTACGCATCTTGCCAGAGATGTGAGCAGTCACAACGTGACCGTTTTCAAGTTCAACACGGAACATAGTGTTTGGTAGAGTGTCAAGGACAGTGCCTTGCATCTCGATTACGTCTTCTTTAGCCATTTAATCCTCTTTAGAAATTAGGCAATATTAGCGGGCTATATTCTGCCGCTAAATAGTAATTATGTAAAGTTGAGGCGTATTCTACCCTCGCCAACGCTGATTTACTAGCCTTTGGTGGCGTTGAAAGCGTGTTTTGTAGCTCATTGCTGGGCACTCATCAATCTGATATCCCAAATATAGCCACTGTTGTTTGTTTTCTTGGCAGTATTTAATTTGATAAAGCACTGCTAACGTGCCAAGAGATAACTCGTAGTCAGGGTCAAAGAAAGTATAAAAAGCACTCGAGCATTGTGGCATCAAATCTGTCACCGCAATGGCGAGCAATTGATCTGATTCATCGTAAATGTGTAAAAACGACGTTGTCAGCCAGCTAGTTTGAGCAAATCGAGCAAACTCATCACGCTTTGGTGGGTACATAGTGCCGTTTTTATGCCGTTTGCAGATGTACCGACTGTAAAGCTCAAACCATTCCTCATCCATTTCAGGTTTCATTTCCCAGCGTAAAGACTGTGCTTTATTAAGCAGCCTCTTCTGACTTTTTGATAGTCTAACGTCTGGAATCGAGACTCGAATTGGCTGGCAAGCGGTGCAATGCTCGCAATGCGGTTTATATATGGTATCTCCGCTACGACGAAAACCGTTAGCCATGAGCAACTGGTAATTTTCTTCAGTATGCAGCCTTTCATCAAGCGCCACCGCAACCCGCTCTTGCCGTTCAGGCAAATAACTACAAGGGTGATTATTCGTCAACCCTATTCGAATATGTTGTATATCCGTACTCATACTGAATCCTGCAAAACTTGGGGCTGATAGGCATCAAATAGTGTTTGCTTTTCTCTTAAAGATAGTAGTTTTTGCATAAATTCGTCACGCTCAAGTTCAAATGCGCCAAGTGATGCCAAGTGAGAATTCATAACTTGGCAATCGATTAATTGACCTTGCTTTGACGCCAAATGGTTGCATAAGTACCACAATGCAATTTTGGATGCGTTATCTTTTAGGCTAAACATCGACTCCCCGCAAAAAAGTTGGCCCACGCAGATGCCATATAGTCCGCCAATCAGGTTGTTGTCATGCCATACTTCTACAGAGTGACAGTAACCAAGTTTGGCTAACTCAATGTAGGAAGCTTGCATTTCCTCGTTGAGCCATGTTTCCTCTGCAGGGCGTGTTGAAGAACATAGTCTAATCACTTCTTCTGTCGCGAAATTGAGTGTTACTTTATAGTTATGTTTACGCTGAAATTTTTTGAGACTTTTAGATGGCTTAAACTGCAATGGGTCAAACACAGCGCGCGGAGAAGGGCTCCACCATAAAATAGGTTCACCAGGACCATACCAAGGGAAAATGCCTTGATAGTAACCATTGAGGATTCTCATGGGGTTTAAGTCACCACCAAAAGCCAGCAAACCATTGGGGTCGCTGAGTGCTTTATAGGGTGAGGGGAAGTTGAACGTTTCATCGAGTTCAGTTAAATAAATAGCCATAAGAAGTCGTTACCAACATTGGAGTCAGAGGAGTTTATGATGACCTGGTTAAGAAATATCGTAAAAGTATGGCTTGGGATCATACTGTTTTTACCACTTGTCGCCAACGCAGCCTATGAAAGAAATGTTGCCAAGCCAGTTAATGAAGTAGTTTACGGGAAGATTGACTCTGTCCGTTATATTACTCAACAAGAGGTTGTTCAATCGAAAAGTAACGGTTGGAAGACACTACTTGGTGCCACTATCGGTGGTTTAGTCGGTAATCAATTTGGTGGCGGTACGGGAAGAGAAGTCGCGACGGCAGTGGGTGCGCTTGCAGGTGCCGCAGTTGCTCAAAACCAAAGTAATTACCAATACACGGTTGAATATAAGTTAGTTGAGCTACTCATCAAAGTGAAGGGTGATAAGCTAATTAATGTCATCCAAGATGTTGATAAAAATATGTTATTTAGTCGAGGGGATGAAGTTCGTATTTTATATTTTGATGATGGAGTCAGGGTTGATATCACTTATTAACCCTAGGTTGTTTTAGCCTAACGAAGCCTAATCAAGCATGTACAGTCGGGCTGGCTTATTGTCAAATCAAGTCGAAATAGTTTGCTGTTTCGCCGTGCTTCTTTCGCTCTTATTTACATCGCTGGCAATGCCTTTAATTCTGTATCTTTAGGCTGCTTGAGGATATTCATAAATTAGCGCCGATTTACTCTGGTTTTGTCGTGTTTTTTTGGGTAGTCTGAATTCACGAAGAATTGTTTAGCCCTCATAAAAAATCGTATGTTGAGGGCACAAAGGATTATCAACTTTTAATGGAAAGCCTAACGTTACAACCTATCAATAAAATTCAAGGGGAAGTGAACCTTCCTGGCTCTAAAAGCGTTTCTAATCGAGCTCTTTTACTTGCTGCTCTTGCTAAAGGCAGAACTCGCCTTACTAATCTCCTCGACAGTGATGATATTCGTCATATGCTGAATGCGCTGACTAAACTAGGCGTTCAATACCAACTTTCCGAAGATAAAACAGAATGTCTCGTTGAAGGCCTTGGGCGTCCGTTTTCTGTCTCAGAGCCGGTAGAGTTATTTCTCGGCAATGCTGGCACTGCGATGCGACCATTAGCTGCGGCTCTTTGTCTTGGCGAAGGGGAGTATGTACTGACGGGCGAACCTCGTATGAAAGAGCGTCCAATTGGTCACCTTGTCACGGCACTGAAAGATGCTGGTGCGAACGTTGAGTACATGGAAAACGAGAACTTTCCGCCTCTCAAAATAATTGGTACTGGCCTAAAAGCAGGTACAGTTTCTATCGATGGGTCCATTTCAAGTCAGTTCTTGACCGCTTTCTTAATGTCTGCGCCATTGGCTGAAGGTGAAATTCGCATCAACATCGAAGGCGATTTGGTTTCTAAGCCTTATATCGATATCACCCTGCATATCATGAAGCAGTTTGGAGTCGATGTGATCAACAACGACTATCAAGAGTTTGTGATCCCAGCCGGTCAGCAATACATCGCTCCAGGTGATTTCTTGGTTGAAGGTGACGCGTCTTCTGCTTCTTACTTCTTGGCGGCGGCAGCCATCAAAGGTGGAGAAGTTAAAGTAACGGGTATCGGTAAAAACAGCATTCAAGGTGATATTCAATTTGCTGATGCGCTTGAAAAAATGGGTGCAGAAATTGAATGGGGTGATGACTACGTAATTTCACGTGTTGGTCAATTAAAAGGCATTGATATGGATTACAACCATATCCCTGATGCTGCAATGACCATCGCGACAACAGCGTTATTTGCCGAAGGCACTACCGCTATTCGTAACGTTTATAACTGGCGTGTAAAAGAAACAGACCGTTTGTCAGCTATGGCGACTGAGTTACGTAAAGTTGGTGCGGAAGTGGAAGAAGGGGAAGACTACATCATCGTCAAACCTGTCTCTCAGTTAAAGCATGCTACGATTGATACTTACGATGATCATCGAATGGCGATGTGTTTTTCGCTGGTGGCACTTAGTGATACGCCTGTGACGATTAACGATCCAAAGTGTACGTCGAAAACGTTCCCTGACTACTTCGACAAACTTAAGGCTTTAAGCTGCTAAATATTCTGACCTAAAACAGGAAAGCCAGAGTGAATAACACTCTGGCTTTTTTGTTTCCCAATACTATTTAACCAGCGTAAATTCCTTAGAAAGGTGATGCGCTAAGTATTTGAACATATTGAATACTGCAGTCGTATTTGAAGTTGGTAAACCTTTGTCATCAAGGAAGTATTCACCTTTAAAAACTAAAACACCTTCTTTTTCTTCTACACTTGTTGCTCGCATTCCCTCGATGTAATCATCGTGCTCTTGGATGATTTGGTTAGCGATCAAAAGAAGGTCGAACTCTTCGATAAACGTTCTATCAGACATATTCTTTCTACCATCCTATTCAGTTAAGAACGCTGAGTATACCTACAACTAAAATGGGGTTGCATGATTAATTCAGTCAATCGTTCAGTAAGACTAAACAGATCAATTTTTAGAGTATAAGCATGATGCGGAGGAAGATGGCAGAGCATTGAACCAAACTATTTTGTGATGGGTAACAAAATTTATTGCATTGGATTAGCGGATGCTAAGTTTGCCTGTTTAGATATGCCGCTCAATACCTTTCAGAACCCTGTCTCTTTGAAGTATAAAGACGATGAATTGTCAACCAATCGGATCTGAATTTCAAAAAAGCAGTTGATCTTCTTTTCATCTCGCACAATAGTAAAAAAAGAAGCAATGAAATAGAACATTATGCGGGTGGCCTTTAAACAAGGTTTCTACCCGCATTATTATGAAGGACGTTAGAGTCAGTTATGGGTAAATCACTCGTTATAGTGGAGTCACCAGCCAAGGCAAAGACGATAAATAAGTACCTTGGTAAAGACTTTATTGTTAAGTCTAGTGTTGGTCATGTGCGTGATCTGCCTACGGCCGGTCAAAGCACTGGTGAGAAAAAAGCCGCAGCCATCTCAACTAAAGGGATGAGTCCGGAAGAGAAAGCGCGCGTTAAAAAAGAGAAAGACCGCAAAGCGTTGATCAAAAAGATGGGGATTAACCCATATCATGACTGGGAAGCGAATTACCAAATCCTTCCAGGCAAAGAAAAAGTTGTCAACGAACTACAAAAACTCGCCAAAGACGCAGATTGCGTATATCTCGCAACCGATTTGGACCGCGAAGGGGAAGCAATCGCATGGCACCTTCGTGAGATCATCGGTGGCGATGAAGAGCGATACAAACGTGTAGTTTTTAACGAAATTACGAAAAACGCGATCCAACAAGCTTTCCAGACACCTGGCGAGCTGAACATGGATGGTGTAAATGCCCAACAAGCACGTCGCTTCATGGACCGTGTCGTTGGTTTTATGGTTTCACCTCTACTTTGGAAAAAAGTGGCTCGTGGCTTATCTGCTGGTCGAGTGCAGTCTGTTGCGGTGAAATTGTTAGTTGAGCGTGAGCGTGAGATTAACGCGTTTGTACCAGAAGAATTCTGGGACATTCATGCGAATACGAAAACGAAAGACAAAGCGGACTTTAAACTGCTTGTTGCTCAGAAAGACGGTTCTGCGTTTAAGCCAGTTAATGAGGCAGAAACCAAAGCAGCGATGTCTGTACTTGAGAATGCAAGTTACGAAGTATGTAAGCGTGAAGACCGCCCTACAAAGAGCAAGCCTTCAGCACCTTACATCACCTCTACGCTTCAACAGGCAGCAAGTACACGTCTGGGCTACGGCGTGAAAAAGACCATGATGCTAGCTCAGCGCCTCTATGAGGCCGGTTACATCACTTATATGCGTACGGACTCGACTAACCTAAGTGCCGAGGCTGTGGACGCTGTACGTGACTTTATTGGTTCTGAGTTTGGTGATAAGTACCTGCCAGCGAAACCATTGACGTACGGTAGCAAAGAAGGGGCACAGGAAGCGCACGAAGCGATCCGTCCTTCAAATGTGGGTGTTAAGGCGGAAGACCTGCAAGGTGTCGATGCTGATGCGCACAAACTTTACGCTTTGATTTGGAATCAGTTTGTAGCGTGTCAAATGACGCCAGCAGAATACGATTCAACAACCATCAGTGTAAAAGCGGCAGAATACACGCTTAAAGCGAAAGGCCGTATCCTTAAATTTGACGGCTGGACTCGTGTACAGCGTCCAATGGGCAAAAACGAGGATACAATCCTTCCTGCGGTACAACTTGGCGATAAGCTAAGCTTAGAGTCACTTGACCCTAAACAGCACTTTACAAAGCCACCTGCGCGCTACACTGAAGCAGCACTGGTTAAAGAGCTGGAGAAACGAGGCATTGGTCGTCCGTCGACTTACGCATCGATCATTTCTACGATTCAAGATCGTGGCTACGTGAAAGTTGATCAGCGCCGTTTCTACGCTGAAAAAATGGGTGAAATTGTTACTGACCGCCTTGATGACAGCTTTAACGATTTGATGAACTACGACTTTACTGCGCGTATGGAACAGAAATTGGACCAAATCGCTGAAGGTGAAGTGAACTGGAAAGCTGTGTTAGACAACTTCTTTGCTGATTTTACTGGCGATCTTGAAAAAGCGGAGCTGGATGAGTCAGAAGGCGGTATGAAGTTAAACCACATCGTCATGACGGATATCGAGTGTCCGACGTGTAGCCGTCCAATGGGCATCCGTACTGCTTCAACAGGTGTGTTCTTAGGCTGTTCAGGTTACGCGTTACCACCAAAAGAGCGTTGTAAGACAACCATCAACTTGGGTGACGAAGAAGGTATTATTAACGTTCTAGAAGAAGACGTTGAAACCGCAGCTCTTCGTGCTAAAAAGCGTTGTCCGATCTGTGAAACAGCGATGGACGCATACCTGATTGATGACAAGCGTAAGATGCATGTTTGTGGTAATAACCCGAACTGTGAAGGCTACCTTGTTGAATACGGCGAGTTCAAAGTAAAAGGCTACGATGGTCCAGTTGTTGAATGTGACAAATGTGGCTCTGATATGGTGCTTAAGAACGGTCGCTTTGGTAAATACATGGATTGTACGAGCGAAACGTGTAAGAACACTCGTAAGATCTTGAAGAATGGCGAAGTCGCGCCCCCGAAAGAAGATCCTGTTCATTTCCCCGAGTTGCCATGTGAAAACTCAGATGCGTATTTCGTACTTCGTGATGGTGCTTCGGGTCTATTTATGGCGGCAAGCAATTTCCCGAAATCGCGCGAGACACGTGCTCCTTTGGTTGCTGAACTGGCACGTTTTGAAGAGCGTTTACCTGAGAAGTTCAAATACCTAGCAACTGCGCCGCAAGAAGATCCTGATGGTCGTCCTGCTGTTGTACGCTTTAGCCGTAAAACAAAAGAGAACTACGTTCGTTCGGAAGAGAACGGTAAGCCAAGTGGTTGGACAGCGCTCTTTGTTGACGGTAAGTGGGAAGTCACTGATAAGCGTAAAAAAGCGAAAGCATAAAAACGTACGATCTAAGTAATGTAAAAAGGCAGCGATATCGCTGCCTTTTTTGCGTTTTGTTTTTGCGTAAAGGCCACTGTGTTGTTCGTATAGATCTTTGCTGCTTTGACTGAGTTTTGCTGACGCGAGAAGATCCCAGCATCAATATTTCGTAGTCGCTGATGTATTTTTTATGTAAAAAATATTTGTTGTAACTTTCATTTTGCATTCACATATTTGTTATACATTGGGCTAAAAAATCGGCGGTGTAGTGAATCCGTTCGTAAATTGTTTTCACAATGTAATCGTTTGCTTTTCCATGTGTGATCTAGATATCGTCTTGAGTACGCAAGAGCTGTATGGTACACAGAATGGCGTATTAAAAATTGTAATTTAGAACCCGCTTAGATAATTTATTACAAAAATTAGTGCAACTGTGTGCATTGTTTGCGTCAAAAAATAAGGAAAGAGTGGACGTTGCATACTGGAAGTGCCGTAGCTTTTTTATCCGTGTTGTAAGAGTTCACAGAAACTCAGAGACGGTTGCTAAATGTATTCGCTTGACTCCCCGAGTATGACTCATTCAAGCGAGTACCAAATCCAAGCTATAACGATATGGAGAACAACAAATGGCTGGTGTTTTGGGAATGATTCTTGCTGGCGGTGAAGGCTCTCGTTTGAGACCTTTAACGGAATCTCGCAGTAAACCTTCGGTACCGTTTGGTGGTAGTTATCGATTGATCGATTTTGCTCTAAACAATTTTGTTAATGCGGATCTGATGCGCATTTACGTCCTAACCCAATTTAAATCTCAATCTTTATTCCATCACTTAAAAAAGGGGTGGAACATCAACGGCATTACAGACCGCTTTATCGATCCTATTCCCGCTCAAATGCGTACTGGTAAACGTTGGTACGAAGGGACGGCGGACGCGATCTATCAAAACCTGCGTTTTATGGAATTAGAGGAACCAGAGCAAGTTTGTATTTTTGGCTCTGACCATATCTATAAGATGGATATCAAACAAATGCTGAACTTCCACTCAGAAAAGCAGGCTTCTCTGACGGTATCTGCATTGCGCATGCCACTAAAAGAGGCGTCGCAATTTGGGGTTATCGAAGTGGATAGTGAAGGTCGTATGATTGGCTTTGAAGAAAAACCAGCAAATCCAAAGTCGATTCCTGGTGACCCTGATTACGCTTTAGTTTCAATGGGTAACTATGTTTTTGAAGCTCAGGTACTGTTCTCAGAGTTGGTCGAAGATGCGGATAATGAAGCTTCATCACATGATTTTGGAAAGGACATCATTCCAAAGATGTTCCCTAGAGGTGATGTGTTCGTGTATGACTTCAGTACCAACAAAATCAGTGGCGAAAAAGAAGAGGTGTACTGGCGTGATGTCGGAACTATTGATGCGTACTGGCAAGCGCATATGGATCTGCTAGAAAAAGATGCTCCATTTTCGCTGTACAACCGTAAATGGCCATTGCACACCTACTACCCACCATTGCCACCTGCGACATTTACCGACTCTGATAATGGTCGTGTGCAGATAATCGATAGTTTAGTGTGTAATGGCAGCTATGTTAGAGGCTCAAGAATCGAAAAGTCGGTGCTTGGTTTTCGCAGTAATATTGCTTCTGCTTGCGATATCAGCGAATGTATACTTCTTGGTGACGTAAAAATTGGCGAAGGCTGTGTTTTACGTCGTGTGATTGTCGACAAGGATGCCGATATTGCTCCTGGTACTCAGATTGGTGTGAATCTTCAAGAAGATAAAAAACACTTCCACGTGTCTGAGGAGGGCATTGTTGTTATTCCGAAAGGAGCTCGAGTTGGCTACTAACAACTTATCTATTCTGTTTGTAGCTTCTGAGGTTGAAGGCCTCATTAAAAGTGGTGGCTTGGCAGATGTTGCCAAGGCACTACCGGAAGCCCTTCAAAACCTACAGCAAGACGTAAGAATTACCATCCCTGCGTACAGCAGTATTGATAAACTCGCAGACGCAGAAGTTGTATTAGAAACAGAATTAACATCATGGCCGCATACGGAGTATCGAGTTTTGCGGCTCATGTTAGGTCAAAATCCTGTTTACCTGATTGATTGTCCGCCGTATTTCAATCGACCATCAATGTATGCGGAGAACAACCAAGCGTATACTGATAACGGCGAGCGCTTTGCGTTTTTTAGTGCAGCATGTCTCGATATGTTACCCAAGCTCGCCTTTCAACCTAATATCATACACGCGAACGATTGGCACACAGGTCTTGTTCCATTTTTGCTCAAGCACAGGTATGGCAATGATCCGTTTTTTGCTCATACTAAAAGCGTCATTTCAATTCACAATGCGGTCTTTAAAGGCGTATTTAGTTATGAAGACGTGCAGTGTTTGCCAGAGTTTCATTGTAGAAACGTTCCCGATGCTGCGGTGAGTGCAACGCATATTACGATGCTTAAAGCTGGTGTAATGAATGCAGATAAGATAAACGCGGTCAGCCCTACGTACGCAGAGGAACTCAAAACAGAGCTTGGCAGTCATGGAATGGCTTGGGAGTTTCAGCAACGCGCGCAGGACTTAGTTGGTATTTTGAACGGTTGTGATTACAGTGCTTGGAACCCGGAAACGGATACTTACTTGCCAGTTAATTACTGCGCCGACCAGCAAAGTATGTCGCAAGGGAAGAAAGCTTGTAAAAAAGCATTACAACAACGACTAAATTTGCCCGAAAAAAATGTAGCTATGTTCGGTATGGTTTGTCGGTTGACCCAGCAGAAAGGTGTTCATTACTTGTTGCCTGCTTTGGCCGATTTTTTGAAGCACGATGTTCAGCTAGTTGTCGTTGGGACCGGAGACCCTATTCTTGCCGCTCAGCTACGAGAGGTTGCCGCGCAGTTTTCTAGCAAATTTGCCTTTGTAGAAGCGTATGACAATGAACTTGCGCATATCGTTGAAGCTGGTTCTGATTTCTTCTTGATGCCTTCTGAGTTTGAACCATGTGGCTTAAACCAAATCTATAGTATGGCTTATGGGACATTACCGATAGTACGCGGTGTTGGTGGCTTAAAGGACAGCGTTAGCGATTATGATGTAAACCCATCTGAAGCAACGGGGTTTGTTTTTTTCGAACCGACACCGCAGGCATTGTTGTTAACGATGCTAAGGGCACTGTTGCTCTACGCTCAAAACGAGCCTGAAGTGAATAAAGTACAGTTGCACGCGATGCAACAAGATTTTTGTTGGCAAAAGGCCGCAGAATCTTATTTGCAGCTTTACCACTCAGCGTTAGTTTGACTTAAAATTGTAACGAAAGGCACCGAATGAGGTGCCTTTATTATCTTGAGTAAGGGGAGTGTGGTAGGATGGCTTTTTACTCAATAGCACGATCTTTTTGATACTCAATATGACCCAGCCGCTACTTTTTCATAAAACCTATTTGCACCCTACTAGTAATGAGTGGGTTGTATTTGTGCACGGTGCTGGTGGTAGCTCTTCTATCTGGTTCAAGCAAATTAAAGCTTACAAGCAACACTTTAACTTATTGCTGATCGATTTAAGAGGTCATGGAAAGTCAAATCAGTTACTTAAAGAGCTCATTGCTAGCCGTTATACCTTTACGGAAGTTACCCAAGATATTTTG
This sequence comes from Vibrio sp. OY15, assembly GCF_000742455.1. Lineage (NCBI taxonomy): Bacteria > Pseudomonadati > Pseudomonadota > Gammaproteobacteria > Vibrionales > Vibrionaceae > Vibrio > Vibrio sp. OY15. The sequence goes on from NZ_JPIL01000001.1 coordinate 94,687, forward strand.
AAAGTATTGGACCATTTAAAGATCCAATCCGCTCATTTTGTCGGTATGTCGCTTGGTACTATTATTGTTCGAAACCTTGCTGAATTGTCATCAGAGCGCGTACGTTCGATGGTGCTCGGCGGTGCTGTCACAAGGCTTAACACTCGTTCTCAGATATTGGTGAAATTAGGTAATTTTTGTAAGCATATCCTACCGTACATGTGGCTCTACAAACTGTTCGCTTATATTGTTATGCCTCAAAGAAGCCAACGAGAATCTCGCCACCTTTTTATTCGCGAAGCCAAGAAGCTTTGCCAAAAAGAATTTAAACGTTGGTTTATTCTTGCCGCTGATGTAAATCCGTTAATGAAATATTTTAAAGATCGAGAGTTACCCATTCCGACTCTTTACTTAATGGGCGACAGGGATTACATGTTTATTAAACCTGTCAAAGAAATGGTTGCAGCACATAAGCTCAGCATTCTACGAGAAATCCCGAATTGTGGTCATGTATGCAATGTAGAGCGTCCAGAAGACTTCAATCAACACTCCATCGAGTTTATTAAACAGCAAGCTGTATGTGCTTAAAACTGAGTGCATCCACTGAATAGGAGAGCCGCTATAGCTCTCCTAGTTGATATCCACATTGCCAACATGCACCAAATTGCCCTTCGTTTATTTCATGACATTTTGGGCATTGCCAATCTTGATACTCATGCCTATCGGATTGTTTTCGATATGCTTTTACTATTTCTTCAGCTTTCATCTTTTGTGCCGTGTCAAAAAGCCACACATAAGGATCGGTATCATCACCAAACGGCAGTTCTCCTTTTAAGCCGAAAATACCTTCTCCGCGAACTTCACAGTAAATTTGTTCCACTTTAAGCAGCTCACATACAATGTGTGCTTCTGCTGGGTTTTTAGCGATAAATATTTTCATCAAAATACCCACTTCACCAATTACGAGTTTTGCTGACTTGGTGTCGGCCTTACTTTATTCATAACCCATTTAGTGATGATTGGAAATAGTCCCAATAGCGCAAAAGACGCTAATACTGCGGGTGAAACAATGCCCGATAGGCTTTCAATTGTTGCTAATTGAGTACCTGCATTCAGATATACGGCTGTGCCTGGCAGCATACCTATTTGGCTAGTGAGATAAAATCGACCTACAGACATCGGTGTTAAGCCCATCAGTAAGTTGATTAGAAAGAAAGGGAATACAGGGATTAGACGCAAGGAAAATAGATAAAAAGCTCCGTCTTTTTCGACACCTTGATTAATTGCGTTGAGTTTATTTCCGAATTTGTTTTGTACCCAGTCACGCAATAAGTATCGGCTGCTCAAGAAGGCCAGTGTTGCCCCCATAGTGCTAGCGAAAGAAACCAGTAGCAAGCTTGTCCAAAAACCAAATAAGGCTGCACCAAGTAAGGTGACTACTGCCGCTCCTGGGATAGAAAAAGCGGTAATTGCAATGTAGGTAAAAAAGTAAATCGCAGCCGAGAATACAAAATTCTGATCGATGTATGTAGTTAGTGCTTCTTGTTGGGCTTTTGCATTCTCTAAGGTTAAATACTGGCCAAAGTTAATACCTAAAAAGACGATAGCCGCTAGTAAGATGAGACCTAATATCAGTTTCTTATTCATAATTTTGATTCCAATTTGGGATATATGTAATAAGACAGTAGGAAAACCGAAAAAATTTCACAAAAAAACCGCAGATTAGACTGCGGTTTTACAAGATAGTTTTTAGGCCGACTTTTATTGGAGGCCGTTCATCAACTCATCTCGGCGAGCTTGAGGTACCACACTCCAATGAGTGCCGTTGATAGCACCTTCTAGTGCCCATAGCAACTCAATGTTGACGGTTGCAGAGTGCGTATCTCTTATCGCTTTATAGGCGTTAAGCGCACCTTCCTCTTCAAGCTTCTCTACGGATTCGATGCCGGCTTTTTTTAGCATGCGCTCGGTAGCCAGTCGTAAGTTAGGCAAATCTTTCAAACGGTTAGGCTTTGTACTTGCTTGCTGTTCTTTCTCAAGCTTTGCCTTTTTCAATGATTGATTCGCTACTTCGATTAAGCGTTCGCTTGATTCCCATAAATCGCTGGAAATAGCGTAGTACTTTGTAACGACTGGGAAGCCACGTTTTTTATAAACGTAAGGCTTTAGCCCTTGTTTCTCGAAGTCAGATGAAGTTTTTTGGTCTGCTCTGATATGAAGCTGATTGTTTACCACTAGTGCAAACATTGTTTCATCAGCGAATAGTCCGAAGCCACCAAACATTGAGCGCGACTTGATATTACCAAGTGCCTCAAATAGCTTCATAGAGTCTTTGAGTATCGGTTTATCCATGTTTTGTTATCTCGGTGTAATTAATATTACGCCACCAAAAGTCAGGTCCGAGAGAGTAGCAAACATGCGTAAAAACAATGTCATTACAGAGTAAAGTCATTGCTTACACACTTGCCATCGGTAACCCCGCTACCTTCCATATCGTAATATGGTTCAGGCCGGAGGCTTTGCGTCCCACTCTTTCGAATGGTTTGCCCTGTGCGTGACACAATGAGCATACTTCTTATATTGAATTAACATCACGGTTTAGCGTTAAAAGTGTGATTTTGGTTCAATAAAAATGATAGATTGAATGCTCTATTTTGCATATGGAAAGGTGCAAATTGGCCTTTGAAAAGGAGTTCTTAATATATATTACATTTATATAAAACAGGGAGTTAACGTTAGTCAATTGTTATTAGAGCAGTGTGAAGTATTAGAGAATGCTTAATTTTCCCAAAAAAATAAGCGCCCCTGTAGAGCGCTTATTTAACACGGTTAAATACAGTGAAATTTAGTTCATTTTTTTCACAGTATTTCGAATTACAAGCTCAGGTTGCATTTCGAAAACTCGTTTTTCGTGTTCTTTATCTTTGATACGCTCAAGTAGAATTTCGAATGCATTTTTACCAACACGACGTTTAGGTTGGTGGATAGTCGTTAGCGGTGGAGAGAAGTATTCCGCAAGCTCGATGTTGTCGTAGCCGATCACTGAAATATCTTCAGGAATTTTGATCCCGTTTTGTTGCAAGCGGCTCATTAGGCCTAGAGCCATTGTGTCGTTAAAACAGAATACCGCCGTCGGGCGCTTGTCCATTGCGGTAATTTTATCTGCAACTAATACGGCCGTATCACATTCAAAGTTACCTTCAAGGATCCAGTCTTCATTTACAGCTAGGTTCGCTTCGCTCATTGCGCGACGGAAACCTGCAATGCGCTCTTGGCAAGCAAGCTTTTCAAAATGACCGCTTAGACAAGCGATATCCGTATGACCATTGTCAATCAGATGTTTGGTTGCAATGTAGCCACCTTCTTCTGAGTTATCCATGATCTTGTCTGCTTGTGAGCTCTCTGGGCCCCAATCCATGACCACTTTAGGAATGTCCGCATGACGGTCAAGCATCTCTTTTAGTTCTTCGGTTAAGTCAGAACACATCACTAGGATGCCATCAACGCGCTTTTCAGCCAGCATACGAATGTAATCGCGTTGTTTTTCGTAAATCCCGCCTGTGTTACATAAAATCAGAGTATAGCCTTGGCGGTAACAGTAGCTCTCAACGCCATCAATCACTTCTGAGAAAAATAGGTTAGTTGATTGAGTTACTAACATGCCAATCGTACGAGTTGAGTTGCATTTTAGGCTGCGTGCAACGGCACTTGGCGCGTAATTCAGCTCGTCAACGGCTTTCATTACTTTTTCTTGCGTTGCTTCTGCAACGAAACGCGTTTTATTGATAACGTGCGAAACTGTCGTAGTGGAAACGCCGGCTAAGCGAGCAACGTCTTTTATCGTGGCCATAAATGGTGTCCTGTATCGAGCTACTGAAATATGTCGTATTGGATGTACCTGATGCTCTAATGGTTTCACACCTAGCAATCTAAAATTGGCGCTAAGTGTCTCGGCAGCGGTTGATCCAAGTGCGACAAAAGGGTGCGTAGCAGCATCGGTCGATGAATTTTATCTTTTTTCTATCTGATGAGAAATTGCCATCAACCTGTTAAGAAAACACAAAAACCGCTATATTTCAGCGGTTTACATATAAATCATATTTAATCGTTTGCGCTCACATTTTAGCCCTATGTGGACTGACTAGCAATGTTTTCAGCAAGAGATTTGTGTATTTGAAGTCACATTTTGACTGCTAAATAACCAAGCGTCTTTGCGCTAAGTTAAGGCAAACGAATATTATACCCAAGTTACTTACAATTGGTCACTTTCAGGCATACAGGAAGCCCGATAGGCAGGCTCCCTAAAAATAGGCGGCAATTATTCACCAAGAAGGTAGGCGCTGTCTAGTTTACAAAATGCAACTAATAGTTTCGCGACACTTGAGTAAAATCCAAATTCATCGAATTTTTTACATTTGTCTGAAAACTGAGGCAACCAAGACATCAATTGTTGCTGGATAAAGTCGTTTTGTTTAACGAAGGCTTCTTCCATGTGTTTTTCTTGTTCAAGCTCGTTTGAGCGGATAATCATGTTCCCGAGAAAGTCGAGCTCAACGGCTAAGTGATCCGCAGGTTCCTTTAGGTTTTCGTCTACTTGAACGCCAAATTCAGCCATCAACTTTTCCATTTCCTCAGCTGGCTTGTCATTCAGTAAACCTGATTCACCAATGTACATGGATGCGTAAGGAAGAGCGCCGTATTTTTCTGTCTTCAAAAACAGTTCACAAAAGTCAGCTGCAAGCTCTAGTTGTGCATCTTCACGATCTTGTAACCGATTCAATGCATCAACTAGGCTATCAACGGCTGGTTTTAGCGACTCATTTTCACCTAAACCTGCGAGAAAACTGCGAATTTCAACACTGTGATAGGCTTCCAATTCTTTCTCTGTTAGTTCTTTTGCGAACAAGCTCGAAAACCACCAGTAAATTTCAGCGCGTTTTTCATTAAAAGCTTTCACTTCTTGCATTTTGGGCTCCTGAATGATGCTTCAAGTCATGCATCACAAAGTCAATTAGGGATATCCCCTAAGTGTAATCAATTAAAATGAATAGCAGTAACTATAATTGTTATGTTTTATGGTCAAAAATGACCGTTTATTAATAGCAATGGGCAAGCTTGTTTTGAATCAATAAAAACGCTAAATCTTGCGTTTTAATGTATCTATGACTAGAAATGTTACTAGTTATGAATAGAATACGTCTTGGATAATAAGAAGACAGAAAAGTGGTGTAAATGAGCTATCACGTATTAGTCGTAGAAGATGATGTTGTAACTCGTAGTAAGCTTGCGGGATATTTCCAAAATGAGGGCTACCAAGTCAGCGAAGCAGAGAGTGGCGCAGAAATGCGTGAAGTTTTGCAAGCGGGCGATGTAGACCTGATCATGCTGGATATTAACCTGCCTGGTGAAGACGGCCTGATGCTTACTCGTGAGTTACGTAGCCAATCGGATATTGGTATCATATTAGTAACAGGACGCACGGATAGCATTGATAAAATCGTAGGCCTAGAAATGGGTGCTGACGATTATGTGACAAAACCTTTTGAACTGAGAGAGCTGTTAGTTCGCGTTAAAAACTTGCTGTGGCGTATTTCAGCAGCGCGCAGTGGCAGCTCGAAAGCGAATGAAACCAGTGAAGAGCACATTGTGCGCTTTGGGGAGTGGACATTCGACATTCAACGTCGCGCACTTAGCCGCAACGGTGAGCCAGTAAAACTAACTAAAGCAGAGTATGAACTTTTGGTGGCATTATCGTCTTACCCTAACCAGGTGTTAAGTCGTGAGCGTATTTTGAACATGATCAGCCATCGAGTGGATGCGCCGAATGACCGCACCATTGATGTTCTTATTCGACGTATGCGCGCAAAAATGGAGTTCGATCCTAAGAACCCACAGATTTTTGTAACGGTGCACGGCGAAGGCTATATGTTTGCTGGTGACTAGTTTGAACATAACTCAATCGTAAAAAGAAAAGGAGAGCTTCGGCTCTCCTTTTTTTGTGGCTTCAAGATAATACTAGTTTGCTTCAACCATTGGTGTTTGGCCGACAGTATCACGCAACCTTTGCCAAATACTGCCCAAGTACTCATGCCAATAAAGCTCTGTTTGTTCTAAGTAACGCGCTTTAGGTGAGTATTTATCCCAAGGTTGACTTATCTCGCTAATAGCTAAGAAGTTGGTCGGGGCTGGGATTGGTTTAATGCCTGCTGCGTTGAACTCATACAATGCACGGCTCATGTGACTCGCAGAAGTGACTAACACAATCTCCTTTTGTTGAACGAATGCAGCCGCTTGACGCGCCTCTTCCCACGTATCTTTCGCATCTTCTAATAAAATGATATCGGATTTCGCGACTCCCAACGCAAGGGCAACGTTCGCCATCATTCGCGCGTGGCTAATTTCAGAACCGCCAGCATAGCCGGATAAGATTAATTTCGCGCCTGGATACATTCTTAAAATACGAATGCCCTCAGTTAAGCGCATTAATGCTGCACGGCTTAACTGCGAGGTGGGTGGAATTTCGTCATCGATAACATGACCATTCCCTAAAACCATCACGTAGTCGATGGTGCCAGAAACTGGCAAAAAGGCTTTATGCTCTCGCTCTAACGGCATAAGAAGCTTGGTTGAAACAGGTTGGAAGGCAACAAGAAAAATGCCAACAAAAGAGAATAGAACAACGAAGCAGCCAGTTTTACGTTTTGTAGTAAAACTAATGAGAGCAAGACCCAACAAGCCTATCAGCAGCAATGCCGGAAGGGGCATAAGCATGGCTGACACTACTTTTTTCAGCTCAAACATACATAAATAGTCCGAAAAAACATCAATTGATAATAAAAATGAGGGTATCCCTCTTTATTCCTGCTTTCCTTGTGCCAGAATAGCGGCACAATCCGTTATGATAACTCAGCAGAAGTGACAGAAGACCGCAATTTCGACGATATCGCCCACAAATTTGCAAAAAATATTTACGGCTCCGATAAAGGGGAGATCCGCCAAATCATTGTGTGGGAAGATTTTCTACAGATTCTAAGTGAATTAGATGCTGACCAGCAACCCCTAGAAGTGTTAGACGCTGGTGGTGGTTTGGCACAAATGTCGCAAAAGCTTGCTAAGCTCGGACATCGAATCGCTTTATGTGATCTATCTTCGGAAATGCTGCAGTTGGCTAAGCAGGATATTGAAAAAAACGGTTTGCTTGAGCAGTATCGCCTGATTCATTCGCCTGTCCAATCCATCGGTGAACATATGGATGTACAGGTCGATCTGGTTATGTTCCACGCTGTGATGGAGTGGCTGGTTGATCCTAAGGCCGCACTTGAAACAGTTCTAGAGCAAGTAAAACCGGGAGGCATCGCATCAGTCATGTTCTACAACCACCACGGTTTAGTCTATAAAAATGTGGTTTGTGGCAACATTCCTCATATTTTAGACGGCATGCCTCACCGGAAAAGATTTAAACTACAGCCACAGAAAGGCCTAAAACCCGAAGAGGTCTATCAATGGATAGAAGATTCTGGTTTTAGTATTTGTGGCAAATCTGGTATTCGTTCCTTCAGTGATTACATAGGCAATATGCAATACATGGGCGATTACGAGTTTGAAGATGTGTTGGCGCTAGAAAAACAACTTTGTCGACAAGAGCCATACCTCTCATTAGGCCGCTACATACACGTGTGGGCTAAGAAGAACGATAAACAGGAATAACGATGAGTGAGATGACTCTCAATGCTGCAGAGCAACCAATCGATGAGTTGGTTGGCTGGGTTAAGCAGCACGATTTCTCGTTGAACCTGACCACTGAGCGATTGGCATTTTTGATTGCCATCGCTGTACTAAGTAATGAAAGGTTCGATGAAGAATTGGGTGAAGGTGAATTGCACGACGCATTTGCCATCGTCACTCGACTTTTTGATGAGACCGGCGAAGCTTCGGCTTTCCGTGCGAACAATGCCATCAACGAGATGGTTAAGCAGCGTCTTATGAGCCGTTTTGTCAGTGAGATTACTGACGGAGCGAGCATTTACCGCTTGTCGCCATTAGCGATAGGAATTACCGACTACTACGTGCGTCATCGCGAGTTCTCGAAACTGCGTCTTTCTATCCAGCTATCGATGGTAGCGGATGAAATGGCAAAAGCGATTGAAGCTGCACAAAAGGGTGGCACTCCGGGCCACTGGAAGAAAAACGTTTACGGAATTTTGAAATATTCTGTAGGCGAGATCTTCGATCAAATCGACCTTAACCAACGTGTGATGGATGAGCAGCAACAGTCTGTTAAACAACAGATTGCTGATCTGCTTAACAAAGACTGGCGTGAAGCGATCAACAACTGTGAAGCGCTACTGTCAGAAACGTCGAGCACGTTGCGTGAACTTCAAGATACGCTGCAAGCTGCCAGTGATGAACTGCAAACTCAGATCCTAGATATTCAAGAAATTGTTTACGGTGACCCTGAGCTGGAGTTCATCGAAGAAGCCTTGTTTGGTCTGCAAATGAAGCTGGACCGAATCACAAGCTGGGGCCAGCAAGCGATCGATCTCTGGATTGGTTATGACAGACACGTACACAAGTTTATCCGTACTGCTATTGATATGGATAAGAACCGTGCGTTTAGCTCGCGTCTGCGTCAATCCGTCAAAGATTACTTCGATGCGCCTTGGTATCTGACTTATGCAGATGCGGAAAGGCTTTCTGACCTTCGTGATGAAGCCCTAGTACTGCGTGATGACGAGGTAACGGGTCAAGTTCCGATGGAAGTAGAATACGAAGAGTTTCAACAAGTCAATGATGAGTTGGCAGAGCGAATTGGTGACATGCTAAAAGCGCATAAAGATCAAGGCACACCAATCGACTTGAGCGTGGTACTGCGAGATTACCTTGCACAACACCCATACACTCATCACTTTGATTTAGCTCGCATTGTCGTTGATCAGGCGGTACGTCTGGGTTACTCAGAATCCGACTACCAAGCTGTTCAGCCAGACTGGAAAGCAATCAACGAATTTGGGGCAAAGGTACAAGCGAATGTCATCGACCGATACTAATGAATACATGTCAGAAAATCTGGCAAAAGCAATTTCTAACCCTCTGTTCCCAGCGCTAGACAGCATGCTTCGAGCAGGGCGTCATATCTCAAGTGAAGATCTAGACAACCACGCGTTGTTGTCGGATTTCGAACTTGAGCTTTCTTCTTTCTACCAACGCTACAACACCGAATTGGTGAAAGCGCCAGAAGGTTTCTTCTACCTTCGTCCACGTTCAACATCTCTGATTGGCCGTAGTGTTCTTTCTGAACTGGATATGCTGGTGGGTAAGGTACTGTGTTTCCTTTACCTAAGCCCAGAGCGTCTTGCGCACGAAGGCATCTTCACTAACCAAGAGCTGTACGACGAACTGCTTGCTCTAGCAGATGAAAATAAGCTGATGAAGCTAGTGACGAACCGTGCTACCGGTTCTGACCTTGATAAAGAAAAGCTGTTTGAAAAAGTACGTACGTCACTTCGTCGTCTGCGTCGCCTAGGCATGATCATCAACATCGGTGAAACCGGTAAATTCAGCATCAGTGAAGCGGTATTCCGCTTTGGGGCCGATGTACGTATTGGCGATGACATGCGTGAAGCGCAGCTGCGTCTGATCCGTGATGGTGAAGCAGTAGTGCACACCAAAGAGCCAAGCCAAGGCAGCTTATTGTCTGAAGAAGATCAAGACGACCAAGCCCAAGAAGAAACAACAGAAGAGGGTGAAGCATGAGCATGATTGAACGCGGTAAATACCAATCGCTGACCATGGTCAACTGGAACGGCTTCTTTGCCCGTACGTTTGACATCGATGGTCTGGTCACCACGCTATCAGGTGGTAACGGTGCAGGTAAATCAACCACAATGGCGGCGTTCATCACCGCATTGATTCCTGACCAAACGCTACTACACTTCCGTAACACGACAGAAGCAGGCAGCAGCCAATCGTCTCGCGACAAAGGTTTGTACGGTAAGCTACAGCCGGGCGCATGTTATGCGGCGCTAGACGTGGTGAACTCACGTAACCAACGCCTATTGTTCGCAGTAAAACTGCAGCAAGTTGCGGGTCGTGATAAGAAAGTAGACATCAAACCGTTTGTTATTCAAGGTCTTCCAAGCCATGTCAAACCAACGGATATCTTGGTTGAAAGCGTATCAGCGACTCAAGCTCGTGTACGTCAAATCAACGAAGTAAAAGAATCGATCGCAGAATTTGAAGGTGTTCAATTCAAAGCCTTCTCTTCTATCGTGGATTACCACGCGCAAATGTTTGAATTCGGTGTGATTCCGAAGAAACTGCGTAACTCTGGTGACCGTTCTAAATTCTACCGCCTGATCGAAGCATCGCTTTACGGTGGTATCTCAAGTGCGATTACCCGTTCGCTACGTGACTACCTTCTGCCACAAAACGGCGGCGTGAAGAAAGCGTTCCAAGATATGGAATCGGCGCTGCGTGAAAACCGCATGACGCTAGAAGCGATCAAAACTACGCAAGCAGACCGTGACTTGTTCAAACACTTGATCACAGAGTCGACTAACTACGTGGCAGCGGACTATATGCGCCATGCTAACGAGCGTCGTAAAAAACTAGAACAGACATTGTCTTTGCGTTCAGAGTTATTTGGTTCTCGCGAGACCTTGATTGAGCAAAACAATCTGCTTAATCGCGTTCAAGAAGAGCTGGAACTGCTGATCGAATCAGAATCTTCTTTAGAGCAAGACTACCAAGCGGCTTCTGATCACTTGCAACTGGTGCAAAACGCGCTGCGTCAGCAAGAGAAGATCGAACGCTACCAAGAAGATCTTGAAGAGCTGAGCGAGCGTCTTGAAGAACAAATGATGGTAGTGGAAGAAGCGCAAGAACGCGTGATGATGGCTGAAGAGCAAGCTACCGTTGCAGAAGAAGAGGTGGATAGCCTTAAGACGCAACTTGCTGATTACCAGCAAGCTCTTGACGTTCAGCAAACTCGCGCCCTTCAATATCAACAAGCAGTTCAAGCGCTGGAGAAAGCGAAGAAGCTACTTGGCGATGACAGCCTAACGGCGGAATCGGCTCAAGCGCTTGTCTCTGAGCTTAAGAGCAAAGAATCAGAAAACACCAATGCGTTGCTATCGGTTAAGCACAAGCTGGACATGTCTTCTGCAGCGGCAGAGCAGTTTGAAACCGCGCTTAAACTAGTACAAAGCATCGTTGGTCAAGTTGAGCGCAAAGACGCGTCTGAACATGCGAAAACCGCAATTGCGAAAGCGCGTGAGTCACAACAAATTGCACAAAACGAACAACAATGGCGAGCACAACACCGTGATCTCGAACGCAGCCTTAACCAGCAGCGTCAAGCACGTGAACTGGTTGCTGAATACAAAAAGCAATATCACGTTGAACTAACCGATGAGGTTACGTTTGAACAAGAACGTGAACGTCATGCGACGCAAATCGAATCACTAGAGATAGCTCAAGAAGAAGTTCGTGATCAGCGTGGTGAACAGCGCCGTCTAGAGCAAAACGCGGTGGCAGAAATCAGTAAGCTTGAAGCAATAGCACCAGCTTGGATTGCGGCGAACGATGCGCTAGAGAAACTGAGAGAGCAGAGCGGTGAAGAGCTTGAGGATCGCCATGCGGTAATGAACCACATGCAAGTTGTCCTTGAACAAGAAAGGGAGTTGTCTTTAGCTAAAGATAAGCTTGCTGAGCGCCGTAGCCAGCTAGACTCTGAGATTGAGCGTCTTGCTTCTCCTGGTGGTTCAAATGACCCTCGCCTGAAAGGTTTGGCAGATACGCTGGGCGGTGTATTGCTGTCTGAGATCTACGATGACATCACGATTGATGACGCGCCTTACTTCAGTGCGATGTACGGTCCGGCTCGTCACGCTATCGTTGTTTCTGACTTGTCAGGCATCGAAGAGAAACTGGTAGAGCTAGACGACTGTCCAGAAGACTTGTACATCATTGAAGGTGACATCGATGCCTTTGATGACAGCTCGTTCGATGCAGAAGAGTTAGAGGGCGCGGTTTGCGTTCGTATGAACGATCGCCAAATGCGTTACTCTCGCTTGCCTGAGATCCCATTGTTTGGCCGTGCGGCACGTGAGCAGCGTCTAGAGTTGCTGCGTAACGAACGAGAAGAAGTGGTAGAGAAACACGCAAAAGCGGCGTTTGATTCTCAGAAAATGCAGCGCTTGTACCAAGCGTTTAACCTATTTGTGTCTAACCACATTCAGGTTGCTTTTGACGCCGATCCAGAACAAGCACTGGCAACTATTCGTGATAAGCGTAACCAAATTGCTCGCGTGCTGGCGGATCTGGATGCGAAAGAGCAACAACAACGTTCTCAGCTTCAAACCAGCAAGCAAGCGTTGTCTTCTCTGGACAAGCTAGCGTCACACATGGTGCTTGTTGAAGATGAGTCATTGCAAGCGCGTTTTGATGAGCTAGAAGAGAAAATCGCTCAGCTTGCAGAGGCGAAGAACTTCTTAAGCAACCATGCAAAAGCCGTCGCGCAATTAGAGAATATTGCGTCTGCGCTTGATGCTGACCCAGAGCAATTCGATGCACTAGAAGCAGAATACAAAGCGGCAGACGAGCGGCTACAAGATCTTAAGAAGCAAATCTTTGCACTCTCGGATCTCGTTGAACGTCGTCACTACTTCGCTTACTCTGATTCAGTAGACCTACTGAACAAGAGTAGCGAACTGAGTGAGCAGCTAAAAGCTAAACTGGTTCAAGCTGAACAAATGCGTACTCGCTCTCGTGAAGAGTTGAAGCAATCGCAAGGTCAAATGAACCAATACAACCAAGTATTAGCTTCATTGAAGAGTTCACACCAAGCGAAACTGGAAACGGTTCAAGAGTTCAAACAAGAGCTTCAAGAGTTTGGCGTGAACGCTGACGAAGGTGCAGAAGAGCGCGCAATGCGTCGTCGTGACGAATTGCACGAGCGTCTACACACGTCTCGCAGCCGTAAGAGCGAATACGAGCGCACGATCACCTCTACTGAACTAGAGATGAAAGGCTTGGCAAAACGTCTGAAGAAAGTTCAGAAAGAATACGTTGAGCTGCGTACGTTCGTGGTTGCTGCGAAAGCTGGCTGGTGTTCAGTACTTCGTCTGGCGCGTGAGAATGATGTTGAGCGTCGTCTACACAAGCGTGAACTGGCTTACATGTCAGCGGATGAACTGCGTTCGATGTCGGATAAATCACTGGGTGCGCTGCGTCTAGCGGTTGCGAACAATGACGACCTGCGTGATGCGCTGCGTCTATCAGAAGATAACGCACGTCCAGAGCGTAAAGTTCTGTTCTATATTGCTGTATACCAACACCTTCGTGAGCGTATTCGTCAGGATATCATCCGTACTGATGACCCAGTTGAAGCAATCGAAGAGATGGAAGTCGAGCTGGCGCGTCTAACGGAAGAGCTAACCCAACGTGAAAACCGTCTAGCGATCAGCTCTGAGTCGGTAGCGAGCATTATCAAGAAGACGATTCAACGTGAGCAAAACCGTATTCGTATGCTGAACCAAGGCCTGTCGAACATCTCGTTTGGTCAGGTGAAGGGCGTACGTCTAAACGTGAAGATCCGCGAAAGTCACGAAGTGCTACTGAACGGCCTAGCGACACAACAAGAGCAGCATAAAGACCTGTTTGAATCGACTCGCTTTACCTTCTCTGAAGCAATGGCGAAACTGTTCCAACGCGTGAACCCACACATCGATATGGGTCAACGTTCACCTCAAGTTCTGGGTGAAGAGCTACTGGATTACCGTAACTACCTAGAGCTAAGTGTAGAAGTGAACCGTGGTACAGATGGTTGGCTACAGGCTGAGTCTGGCGCGCTATCAACAGGTGAAGCGATCGGTACCGGTCAGTCAATCCTTCTTATGGTTGTTCAAAGCTGGGAAGAAGAGTCTCGTCGTCTACGCAGCAAAGACATTGTGCCTTGTCGTCTGCTGTTCTTGGATGAAGCCGCGCGTCTGGATGCGAAATCGATCGCGACATTGTTCGAATTGTGTGACCGTCTGGATATGCAGCTTCTTATCGCGGCGCCTGAAAACATCAGCCCAGAGAAAGGTACGACCTACAAACTGGTGCGTAAGGTGTTTAAAGATCACGAACACGTACACGTGGTTGGCTTGCGTGGTTTTGGTCAAACGGATAAGCCTAAGACTGAAGCACAAGAGATGATTGAAGAGTTTGAATCGTAAACTGCGAATCTAACAAAACGCCCGCAATGAACGCGGGCGTTTTTGTATCTGTTTACGAGGCAGGCTTCGAAATACATAAGATAAGCCGAGACTGTAGGACGGCAGTCTCGGCTTATTAACGGAACTTAATGAGGAAGCGACGTTTATTCCTCTGGAATATCGTCCCTGACTTCGATCATTTCAGCAAGCTCTTCAAGTGCTTGGACAGAAAGCTCAGACAAGCGTTGTAGGTGTTGGTCTAAGCTCTCTTGTTCTTCAAGCTCTGGTTCATCATTATTTGTTTCTTTTATTAGCATTTCCCAACCTCTCAAGTTGAGTAAGGGGAGCTCTCATCATACTCAAAAGGCAAAGTAGAAAAGAAACGATCTATGTTGATTTTGTTAGCTCGATCATTGATTCAACTTATATATGAGAAGGATGTGTTTAATAAGGAGAGCAAGTGCAAGGTTTTTGGATGCGGGAACAAAAACGCCAGTAATCATGACAATTACTGGCGAGTAATAACGAACGTTAGGTCGGAGGGTTAGAACAACGGCTTCACACCGAACTGCTCTGCTGCGTAAGCGACGCGTTCAATCGGTTTTGGATACTCAGCAGGTGTGCCAAGGCTCTCTATGTGTTTCAAACGAGGAAGCAAGCCTGCACCATTAGCGATTTGGATTGCCAGACCAGGGCGAGCGTTAAGCTCTAAAACCATAGGTCCTTCATCTTTATCCAGCACCATATCCGTACCCATGTATCCCAAACCTGTCATTTCCCAGGCACTTGACGCAAGCTCCAGCAAGCGCTCCCAATGCGGTACTTGAAGGGTCGAAAGGTCTTTACCTGTATCAGGGTGATGAGTCACTGGATGATCGAACTGCACCGCTCTGACGGCTTTACCTGTCGCGATGTCAATGCCTACTCCTACGGCACCTTGGTGAAGGTTTGCTTTGCCGTCGGAAGCCGCTGTAGAACAGCGCATCATCGCCATAACTGGATAACCTTTAAATACGATGATCCGAACATCTGGTACGCCTTCATAACTGAAGCCATCAAAACAGTCATCAAACTTGATTAAGTTTTCAACCACAGCAACGTCATTTTTACCACCAAGAGAGAAAAGGCCAGCAAGCGCATTACTAATGTGACGCTCGACCTCATCCCTACCAATTGTAGAGCCGGAGGGTTTGGTATATACCCCGTTTTTGTGAGACGTAACAACCAGAATGCCTTTACCGCCACTACCTTGTGCAGGTTTGATTACAAAACCAGGCCAGTTCTCAACCATTTTGTGGATAGTCTTAACTTCAGCTTGGTTATGAATGACACCGATCAGGGCAGGAACTGTTGCTCCTGCTGCCTGTGCAATAATTTTGGTCTTTAGCTTGTCATCGACAAGTGGGTATTTAGAACGATCATTGTAACGGCCAATATAGCTGTGGTTACGCTTGTTCATCCCCATAATGCCTTTATGGCGAAGCTTAGACGGCGAAGTAAAACTTTCGAACATCGTTTAGTCCTCCGCTAGTGGTTTGAAGCGTCGTAGCTCAGTGAGGCGGTAACCTGTGTAAGTACCTAGTAATAGAATACCGGCCAGAACAATCAACTGTAGACCAATGAAGTTAAAGGTTAAGTGTTGAATGTATGAGTTCGTCATTGCAAGGTAAACTAATACTGCTGTCAGCAATGAACCACCACCTTGCAGAGCAACTTCCTTCGCACCTTCTTCTTCCCATAGGATTGACATACGTTCAATCGTCCAAGACAAGATGATCATAGGGAAGAAGGTAATTGTTAGGCCTTCTGTTAAGCCCATTTTAAACGCAACAACGGTGAACACCGAGATGATCATAATAACGGTAATAATGACCGCAGATATCCTTGCTACCAGCAATAAGTTCAACCTAGACAAATAGCTTCGAATAATCAGGCCTGTACCTACAATTAGCAAGAAACCGACAATACCCGTTAATAGTTGAGTTTGAACAAAAGCAACGGCAATCAACACAGGCATGAAGGTACCGGATGTTTTCAGGCCGATAATCACACGCAAGAACACAACGATCAGAGCACCAATAGGGATGAGCATGATGGTTTTGAACATCGCTTGCTCTTCCAAAGGTAGGCTATGAATTGAAATATTCAGTAATCCATCTGCTTCTATTTTGTTGTTTGTAGCTTGTTGTGGTGTCATTTCTTGCTTAATCATCGAGAAATGCACTTGGCTATTTTTACCACCAACAAGGTCAAGTAAGGATACGTTTGATTCATCCCACACTAACAAGTTGGGTTTCACTGCTTTTTGTTCGGATTTTGGCGAAAACAGTACCCAATCTTTACCTGACCAAACCTGAACCATTGGTTGAATTGTTTGGCGTCGACGACCATCTTCTAGTTCGATAACACCGACGGTTTTGCTCTGTATACCTGCGGTAAGCAAAATATTATGCAGTGCATCAGTACGGCTGAAATCGTTCAGTAGTAGCGACGAGTTTTGGCTATCTGGGTCATTAAGCGCTTTGATAAGCTCACGAGTAAACGTCACATTATCGGCTGAGCGACTCATCGCACGTTCGATAAGGGCATTTGCCGCTGCTGCTTGTGGTGCTGATAGCGTTGGTGGCGTAATGTCTTCCGTTGGCGGTAAAGGAGTGACTTTAGCCTGAGGGTCTACTAAGAACTGGGCTTTGTAGTATATGGTTTGTGGCCCTTGAGCTTGGCGAATTGACCATTCTGCACGACGGCCTGAATCGTCATTGATGTAGGAAACGCCATAACCTGATGAGGAAGCAGATTCACCGATAAGTGTGTAACCACTTTGTGTATGAGGTGCTGCAAGTGACGCTTTTACTTCGTTGCCGTTAGCATTGAACTCAATACGAGCTTCTACATCCCATACCTGGCGAGTTTCGCCTGGCGTCCAAGGCACGCCGTAGTTTTCATGTCTGAAAACACTCAGAGCAATGCCCGCAATCACCAATAAGATGATAGAAAGGTAAAACGGTATTTTTGACGTCATAATCTACCTTATTATTTTTTATCTTCGTCCGTTTGGATATAGGTACGACTTACATCGACAAGTGCTATGTCGCGCATAAATTCTCTACCCAGTAAAATAGGATGGTTCATATGTGAGCGATCTGCCAACGTAAATTGCGCTTTTTCATGAATTTTTCCAACGCGCACCCAAAGTTCTACCACAGCGCGGCGTTCTAACTCTTCACTGGTAACCTGGCGGATTTTGACGTAGCGAATGACAGGAGCTTCGATCCAAGTACTTTTCTCTTCTTCGGATTTACTGGTGTCTGCTAAGTGGAATCGGACCCATTTTTTGCCATTTCTTTCGAACTCTTCAATATCAACGGCATTTAAAGACGACGTCGCGGCACCAGTGTCGATACGTGCATCAAAAGTTTGCTTAATCGACTCTACAGTGACCTTTTCGATAGAGCCAAGGACAATATCGTGAGTTGGGGTTGGTTCCACAGGAGCGGGAGATTGGACAATAATCGGCTCTTTCGGTTTTTTTACTTCTGCCATTGCTTCATCGCGAAATGTAAGAAGTTCAACCTGTAGTTTATCGACTTGTTCTTCAAGGCTGTCGATATAGTCCGATTGGTTGCTGAGCTGTAGCTCTAGGTTGGTAATGCGATTATTGACATTCGCTTCTGAATTTTGAATCGCCGCTAACGTTTCTTGGTGGTACTGTTCGCCTTTGGTTAGTGAGCATCCAGATAGTAAGGCGATGGCAACAATCGGGGTCAATCGTAATAACATTGAAAACCTTGGGATTGGATTAAGTTGTTTATTTTTTAGGAGTTTAGCTTATATCGATAAAGCCTCACAAGTAAGAATGTTTCTCTATTACTTATTGTTTGAGGAATAGTGATGAAAAGCCAAAAATCAAGGACATAAAAGCGCATCCTTATTTAGAGCGTGCTTATATTTTGACGTGAAAAATGGATTCAAAAAACAAACTCGCTCATTACGAGGAAAGAGGGTAATGTCTTAACTCGTAAAATGAGTTAAGACAATGTCAGGAATCTCAGCGAATTATGATTTGCGAGCGACAAGAACCGCGCGGCGAGGGGCAGGATAGCCTTCTACAGTTTTGCTTGGGTCGTTCGGATCTAAGTAGTCAGGTAGAGAGTTATGCGTCATCCAATCTGTGGTACGTTGTTCATCTACGGATGTGATGTTTTCATCAACGATACGAACATCTTCAAAACCGACCAATTCTAGCCACACTTTTAGGGCTTTTGCTGAAGGGAAGAAATAGACATTACGCATTTGCGCGTAACGAGAAGTCGGGACCAGTACTGCATTCTCATCACCTTCAATCACGAGTGTTTCCAATACGAGTTCACCTCCAGATACCAATTGATCTTTTAGTTGCACTAAATGATCGAGAGGCGAGCGGCGATGGTAAAGCACGCCCATGCTGAATACCGTATCGAACGCTTCTAACTTAGGTAGTTGTTCAATGCCCAATGGCAGTAGGTGTGCACGTTGGTCATCGCCCATTAGTTTACGAATTGCTTCGAACTGAATCAGGAACAGGTGAGATGGATCGATACCGACAGTTAAGCGTGCACCTTCGCCTAGCATGCGCCACATGTGGTAGCCGTTACCACAACCTACATCGAGTACGCTGCGATTCTTTAATGGTGAAATATGCGGAAGCACGCGGTCCCATTTCCAATCACTGCGCCACTCAGTATCAATATGGATGCCGTGTACGTGGTATGGGCCTTTGCGCCAAGGATGGAATGTACGAAGTAAGCTTTCTAGCTTTTTAAGTTCCCCTTGAGGCATCGGCTCATTGTTTGAAATCGTGACAGAATCAACAATGTCGATGTTGTCCGGTCTACCCGCTGGGATTTTGTTCAGGGCTTTCAACCAGCGACCAAAGTCACCGTGCTCTGCATTTTGCCAATCCGTTAGCTGTTGCGGAAGCACATTAAGCCAAGGTTGAAGACGAGTGTCTTGGGCAATCAATTGGTAGAAATTTGCAAAGTTAAACATAGTTAGTCAATCGCTGAGTTGATGGGTATAAATTATTAACAAAAGCCGAAATCGGTATGGTTCAGGCTTGGTATGCATGGTCTATTTAATCGCGAACATGGAGCCGAAGTTAAAGCATTGGAACCAAACGTCGTAGCTAGAAAAGCCAATTTTAGCGAAACGCTCTTTATGTTCTTTCTTTGAATCTGGGCGCATTACGTTTTCTATCGCGCTACGCTTTTGGCTGATTTCTAGTTCGCTATAACCATTCGCACGTTTAAAGTCGTGGTGAAGGTCAATTAACAGTTCGTTCGACACTTCATCTTCGAAGACGAACTTCTCCGATAGAATCAAAATGCCGCCTGGACGCAGGCCTGCGTAAATTTTCTCGAGCAAGGAGTAACGATCTTCTGGAGAGAGGAATTGCAAAGTGAAGTTCAACACCACCACTGACGCGTTTTCAATTTCGATATTGCGAATGTCTGCTTCTACTACATCCACAGGAGTGTCACTGCGGTAAGCGTTGACGTGAAGTTTACAACGCTCAACCATCGCTGGAGAGTTGTCCACTGCGATGATTTGGCAACCTTCTTGTTTGATATGGCGACGCATAGACAATGTTGCAGCACCCAAAGAACAGCCAAGGTCATAGATGTTTGAGTGAGGTTTTACAAAACGCTCTGCCAGCATACCGATTGCAGAAATGATATTGCTGTAACCCGGTACCGATCGTTGAATCATGTCAGGAAATACTTCCGCTACGCGTTCATCGAACGTGAAATCCCCAATTTTATCGATTGGAGCCGAAAAAATAGTATCTGGATTGCTCTTAGGGTTCATAACTAAGTCTCTGCATACAAGCCGCCTGAAAATGTCAGGCACCAAAAAAGGCGCGTATTTTATGGGAATTTCGCGCCTCTGTCATGTGTTGCGTTAGAACATCTGTAACTGCGAGTTGCCATCGTCAGCAGGGAAAGGCGCTAACTCAGGGAGCGTGATACGCTTTTGTATGTCTTTATATAGGTTTGCGGCCAACTCTGGCGCAATTATATTGTCTGCGGTATGGATCATGACATATGGCTGTTTACCTTCGGCAATCCATTGTGGCAACTTGTTGAGCCATGGTTTAAAAAACTCGTAATTTTGCTGTTCTTCTGGATGACCAATAAAGCGAATCAAAGGGTGTGAAGCGGTAGCAATGGCGTGAACAGGGACTCGTGGTTTTTTCATTTGTGCATCAATAATCGCCTCATTGTCGGGCTTAGCGGCAAAGACTGGGCGGCTATCCATAATAATGCGGTCAATATTATTCTCTACTAACCATTGGTTAAGTGCTCGCTCTTCTTCGCCTTTGGAGAAAAATGCCATATGGCGAACCTCAACACCGAGAGGGAAGTTAGGTGGAAAGCTCGCACAGAACTTTTTCAGTCGATCAAGGTGCTCAGGACCAAATGCGGCTGGTAATTGAATTGTCCATTGGCCCACACGGTCATGCAAAGGCTCCATGACCTTCATGAAGTCTCTCAGTTGTTCGCTGCAACCTCTTAGCATTTGCTCATGAGTGATGGCTTTAGGAAGTTTGAAAGTAAAGCGAAAATCATCGTGGGTTGCGGCTCTCCAGTTTTGCACTGTATTGAGCGTCGGTGTGGCATAAAATGTCGTGTTGCCTTCCACGGTATGAAACACTTGCGCATACCTTTCTAAACGTTCAGCGGGCTTTGTCCCGCTGCCGTAAAAACTTTGTTGCCATTGATTGTGCGACCACATCGTCAATCCAAGTCGAAGAGGTAAGTTATCCATTATTCTTTACTGCTTGCTACTCGTGTGAATACTTTACGAGAGTTTTGCTGAAATAGGTAATTTCACGCTATAATCCTCCCCAATTTTTTCGCTTTGGTGCGCTTTTGAACATTTGTTGTACTAAAAAGCACCAGTGAATGATAAAACACACGTAATTGTATGTTGAGTAGTCGATTTTCGTGGACATTCAGCGTATAACTGAATCTTTACTCTGCTTAGCAATGAGGCTGACAGAGCGTAGTTAACAACATTTGAGAGATTGGGAATTTCATTATGCGTACCCATTACTGTGGTCACCTGAACAAGTCCCTTGCAGGACAAACTGTAGAACTTTGCGGCTGGGTTAACCGTCGTCGTGATTTAGGCGGTCTTATTTTTATTGATATGCGAGATCGCGAAGGTATCGTTCAGGTAGTTGTTGATCCAGATATGGCGGATGCGTATGAAGTGGCGAACACACTTCGTAATGAATTCTGTATCAAACTAACGGGTGAAGTGCGCGTTCGCCCAGAGAGCCAAGCAAACAAAGACATGGCAACAGGTGAAGTTGAGATCCTTGCGAAAGGTCTTGAAATCATCAACCGTTCTGATGTTCTGCCTCTAGACTTCAACCAAAAGAACTCTGAAGAGCAGCGCCTGAAGTACCGTTACCTAGATCTACGTCGTCCTGAAATGAGCGACCGCATCAAGCTACGTGCTAAAGCGTCTAGCTTTGTTCGTCGTTTCCTAGATGACAACGGCTTCCTAGACATCGAAACACCAGTCCTAACAAAAGCGACTCCAGAAGGCGCTCGTGACTACCTAGTACCTAGCCGTGTTCACAAAGGCAGCTTCTACGCGCTTCCTCAGTCTCCACAGCTATTCAAACAACTTCTAATGATGTCTGGTTTTGACCGTTACTACCAAATCGTTAAGTGTTTCCGTGATGAAGACTTGCGTGCTGACCGTCAACCAGAATTCACTCAGATCGATATCGAAACGTCATTCATGACGGCTGACCAAGTTCGTGCAACGACTGAGAAAATGGTTCGTGAAATGTGGCAAGAGCTACTAAATGTTGACCTAGGTGAATTCCCAGTAATGCCGTTCAGCGAAGCGATTCGTCGTTTCGGTTCGGACAAGCCAGACCTACGTAACCCACTGGAACTAGTAGACGTTGCTGACCTAGTGAAAGATGTTGAGTTCAAAGTATTCTCAGGTCCAGCAAACGACGAAAAAGGCCGCGTTGCCGTTATTCGCGTTCCAGGTGGTGCATCTTTGACTCGTAAGCAAATTGATGGCTACGGTGAATTCGTTGGCATCTACGGTGCGAAAGGTCTAGCTTGGATGAAGGTTAACGACCGTGCAGCGGGCATGGAAGGTATCCAATCTCCAGTCGCTAAGTTCCTAAATGAAGACGTGATCAACGGCATTCTAGATCGTACTCAAGCGGAATCTGGTGACATTATCCTATTTGGCGCTGATAAAGCGGGCATCGTTGCAGAAGCAATGGGTGCGCTACGTTTGAAACTAGGTAAAGACCTAGAGCTAACGGATGAGTCTGCATGGGCTCCACTATGGGTTGTTGACTTCCCAATGTTCGAAGAAGATGACGAAGGCAACCTACACGCGATGCACCACCCATTCACATCGCCTCTAGGTGTGACTGCAGAAGAGCTAAAAGCAAACCCTGCTGCGGCAAATTCTAACGCTTACGATATGGTTCTAAATGGCTACGAAGTGGGCGGCGGCTCTGTTCGTATCCACAACGCAGATATGCAAGAAGCCGTATTTGATATTCTAGGTATCACACCTGAAGAGCAACAGCTTAAGTTCGGTTTCCTGCTTGATGCGCTGAAATTCGGTACGCCTCCACATGCTGGTCTTGCATTTGGTCTAGACCGTCTAGTAATGCTGCTATGTGGCACAGAGAACATCCGTGATGTTATCGCGTTCCCTAAAACAACAGCAGCGGCGTGTCTACTAACAGACGCACCAAGTATTGCGAACCCAGCAGCGCTAGAAGAGCTAGCAATCGCAGTAACTGCAGCGAAAGAAAAAGACGCAGAATAAGCGCACAACATTTGAAGAAAACTCCCGCAACTGCGGGAGTTTTTGTTTAAATAAACCCAAGAAACTTCCAAAGCAATTTCCCAAGCAACGCTTTTTAGAACATGTTTTGTTATTAAGCGTCAAAATACATTAAAAGGTGAATTATGGCTGGTCATAGTAAATGGGCGAATATTCGTCACCGTAAAGCAGCGCAAGATGCGAAGCGCGGCAAAATCTTTACTAAATTAATTCGTGAAATCGTTGTTGCGGCAAAAGAGGGGGGCGGTGAGCCAGAAAATAACCCACGTTTGCGAGCAGCAATTGATAAAGCACTGTCTAACAACATGACACGTGACACTGTCAACCGTGCTGTCAGCCGAGGTGCTGGTGGTGAAGGCGACGACAACATGGAAACCGTGATCTATGAAGGTTATGGTCCAGGTGGTACGGCGGTCATGGTCGAATGTATGACGGATAACCGAAATCGTACGGTATCTGGCGTACGCCATGCATTCTCAAAGTCAGGCGGTAATCTGGGGACGGATGGTAGCGTCAACTATCTTTTCGACAAGAAAGGCGTGATTTCATATGGCCCAGGTTTAGATGAGGATGCGGTAATGGAAGTAGCATTAGAAAGTGGTGCTGATGACATTGAAACGGCAGAAGATGGCTCGATTGATGTCTACACGGCCCCAGGCGATTTTGGACTCGTAAAAGATGCTCTTGATGCCGCAGGGTTTGAGGCAGAGAACGCTGAGGTGTCTCTGATCCCATCTACGAAAGCAGATTTGGACGCGGACACTGCGCCAAAACTACTTCGTTTGATTGACGCTTTGGAAGATCTGGACGACGTTCAAGAGGTTTATCACAATGGTGATATCTCTGACGACGTTGCTGCTACGCTAGATTAAACTCAAGGTGTCGGGAGCGGTATTTGCTCCGAAGTTAGCAAGTAATAATAAAAAGACTGAGGCCGAATTAGGCCTCATTTTTAGGAACATTCATGTCAATTATTTTGGGCATTGACCCAGGTTCGCGCATTACCGGCTATGGGGTCATTCGTCAAAATGGACGCCACTTGCAATACCTTGGTAGTGGCTGCATTCGTACTTCAGAAAAAGAACTTCCGGGTCGGCTTAAACAGATTTATGCAGGCGTCACGGAAATCATTACCCAGTTTCAACCGGACGTTTTCGCGATCGAGCAAGTGTTTATGGCCAAAAACGCGGATTCAGCGCTAAAACTTGGCCAAGCTCGTGGCAGTGCAATTGTTGCTGCGGTGAATGCGGAGTTGCCGGTATTTGAATACGCAGCTCGTCTTATTAAGCAAGCTGTCGTCGGCACTGGTGGCGCGGACAAAGCGCAAGTTCAGCATATGGTTCAGCAGATGCTTAAATTGCCCGCCAAGCCTCAAGCGGATGCAGCCGATGCTTTAGGTGTGGCGATTTGTCATGCCAATACTAACAAGACTCTCGTTGCGTTAGCGGGCAAAGCAACCAGTGCCAGAAAAGGGCGCTACCGTTAAAATTAACTGGATGTCTATCCAGTTCTTTATTATCCTGTCGCAAATTCATTTCCAAAGAGTATTTATAGTGATTGGACGTCTTCGTGGCATACTGATTGAAAAGCAACCACCTGAAGTATTAATTGAAGTTAATGGCATTGGCTATGAAGTCCAGATGCCAATGAGCTGTTTTTACGAACTGCCAAATGTTGGCGAAGAAGCCATTATTTATACTCACTTTGTTGTCCGTGAAGATGCGCAATTGCTATACGGTTTCAACACGGTAAAAGAACGAGCACTTTTCCGTGAAGTGATCAAAGCCAATGGCGTTGGTCCTAAACTCGGTCTTGGTATTCTCTCTGGTATGACAGCAACGCAATTTGTTACTTGTGTGGAACATGAAGACGTTTCTACGCTGGTTAAGCTTCCAGGCGTTGGCAAGAAAACCGCAGAGAGATTGGTTGTTGAAATGAAAGACCGCTTGAAAGGGTGGGGCGCTGGCGATCTATTTACACCATTTACGGATGCTGCTCCTGCGGATTCTAGTGCGACATCCAACAACGCGGAAGAAGAAGCAATCAGTGCGCTTCTAGCTCTAGGTTACAAGCCGACTCAAGCGTCGAAAGTGGTATCTCAGATCGCTAAACCGGACATGAGCAGTGAGCAAATGATCCGTGAAGCTCTAAAATCAATGGTGTAACGCTGGTTGCACAGTGAACATTTGTTCAAGATAACTCATTCTCTAAGGTTAATGCCAATCGCTTAACGATGTTTTTTGTGTCATTCCAGCGAGCCTGGCGAGACTGGGAATCTAATAGCAGCACGCTGAGCGGTTAATGAAACAATTTGACCATAAATCGCTCGGATAGAAGATCCTGTATCACGCTCCTTCGTCGCTGTACAGGATGACGAGATATAGAAATATGCCACTTGCTGTTAAACGAGCGGCATTATTCTCTCAGGTAACCATTTTTCAAGGTAAAAAGATGATTGAAGCCGATCGTTTAATCGCGCCAGAAAACCCTGCCTTTCGTGATGAAGATGTCATTGATCGTGCTATTCGGCCAAAAAAATTAGCGGATTACCAAGGTCAGGACCATGTCCGTGACCAAATGGAGATCTTCATTAAAGCTGCTCAGTTACGTAGCGAAGCACTTGATCACCTTTTGATTTTTGGTCCCCCAGGTTTGGGTAAAACCACACTTGCGAACATCGTTGCCAATGAAATGGAAGTGAACATTCGCACTACTTCAGGCCCTGTACTTGAGAAAGCAGGCGATTTGGCCGCGCTGTTAACCAACCTCGAAGAAAACGATGTGTTGTTCATCGATGAGATTCACCGCTTGAGCCCGATGGTTGAAGAGGTGCTGTATCCGGCGATGGAAGATTATCAACTGGATATTATGATCGGTGAAGGTCCGGCCGCTCGTTCTATTAAGATCGATTTACCACCATTTACGTTAATTGGTGCGACGACCCGAGCGGGCTCTTTAACGTCACCATTGCGCGACCGCTTTGGTATTACTCAGCGCCTTGAGTTTTATAAGATAAAAGACCTCCAAGATATCGTGCAGCGAAGCGCGGATTGTTTAGGTTTATCAATGGAACCTAAAGGTGCATTGGAAGTGGCAAGACGTGCGCGTGGCACACCACGTATTGCTAACCGTTTGCTACGTCGTGTTCGTGATTATGCGGAAGTAAAAGGCAATGGTCACATTTGTGCCGATGTTGCCGATAAGGCGTTGAATATGCTTGATGTGGACGCCGAAGGCTTCGATTACATGGACCGTAAGCTACTACTCGCGATTATGGAAAAATTTGGTGGTGGTCCGGTCGGGCTCGACAACATGGCAGCGGCGATAGGTGAAGAAAAGGACACTATTGAAGACGTTCTTGAACCTTATCTTATTCAGCAAGGTTATTTACAACGCACTCCGCGTGGAAGAATCGCGACAGATCGTGCGTATTTGCATTTCGGAATTGAAAAATAAGATTCCCTCGCTGGGCCGTTGTTGCCCAGCGCTTCATTAAAGTTGACCAAACTCACATTTTTTGAATTTTTTCTCATACTGGTTTAGTAAGTAAAAAGCATTGATTGTTAACTCGATGTTTGCTTGCAACTGGTTAATTTCTCTCCTGATTACTCTCTCTTAACATCCGTATCCAATACTGGTTGATCTAGATCAATGTGATGGATTTTTGTGCAAATTCCGCGCATAAACATTGATGTATATCAAAGCGCGTTACGGCTATAAACCTTTTGAAACAATCTGTTTTTACAAGTAATATTAGCCCCAGCTATATTAGCTGATGCTTAACAATTAACTAACCAATGAAGCACATTTTTGCAACAATGAGTTGTGATAATTCAACATTTTTCAAGTGTAAATAACACCTGAATATGGATTGCAATATGTAGAGAGTGTCATTCAGCCGACACATAGGAGTTACCATGATTGACGTAGTTGATCTATCGCGGTTGCAGTTTGCACTGACAGCGATGTATCACTTCCTATTCGTACCATTGACCCTTGGTATGGCCTTCCTTCTGGCCATTATGGAATCGATGTACGTAATGACGAACAAGCAAATCTATAAGGACATGACCAAGTTCTGGGGTAAGCTATTCGGTATTAACTTTGCACTTGGTGTGGCGACAGGCCTTACCATGGAGTTCCAGTTTGGTACGAACTGGTCTTACTACTCCCACTATGTAGGTGATATCTTCGGTGCACCGCTAGCGATCGAAGCACTTGTCGCATTCTTCCTGGAGTCAACTTTTGTTGGTCTATTCTTCTTCGGGTGGGATCGTCTATCTAAACGCCAACACTTAGCGGTTACCTGGCTTGTGGCACTAGGCTCTAACTTCTCTGCTCTTTGGATTCTTATCGCAAACGGCTGGATGCAAAACCCAGTAGGCGCAGATTTCAACTTCGAAACCATGCGAATGGAAATGGTGAGCTTCTCTGAGGTTGTACTAAACCCAGTTGCTCAGGTTAAGTTCGTGCATACGGTTGCTTCTGGTTACACTTGTGGCGCAATGTTTATTCTAGGCATCAGTTCATACTACCTATTAAAAAGTCGTGACATTGCGTTTGCTCGTCGTTCGTTTGCTATTGCTGCTTCTTTCGGTATTGCAGCTATCTTATCTACCATCGTTCTTGGTGACGAATCTGGCTACGAGCTTGGTGAAGTTCAAAAAGTGAAACTCGCTGCAATTGAAGCAGAGTGGCACACTGAACCTGCACCTGCCGCATTTACGTTATTTGGTGTTCCTAACCAGGAAACGATGCATACCGATTACGCAATTAAGATCCCTTACGTAATGGGTATTATCGCGACACGCTCTTTTGATGAGCAAGTAACAGGTCTTCGTGATTTACGTGATGAACACGTCGATCGTATTCGTGACGGCATGTACGCTTATGAACTTCTAGAGAAGCTTCGTGCGGGCGACAAGTCAGAAGAAAACATGACTGCGTTTGATGAAGTGAAAGGTGACCTAGGTTACGGTCTACTTCTAAAGCGCTACACAGACAATGTTGTTGATGCAACAGAAGAGCAAATCCAAGCTGCTGCGGACGACTCAATCCCAACAGTATGGCCGCTATTCTGGTCATTCCGTATCATGGTTGCTTGTGGCTTCATCATGTTGTTTGTCTTTGGTGCGGCGTTTATCCAAACGTGTCGTCAGAAGATTGAACAGAAACAATGGATTCTAAAAGCTGCACTATTTAGCATTCCACTACCTTGGATTGCAATTGAAGCGGGTTGGTTCGTCGCTGAGTACGGCCGTCAGCCTTGGGCTGTAGGTGAAATTCTACCAGTGCATGTTGCAGCTTCTGCGCTAACTGCAGGTGAAATCTGGACTTCACTCTTCGCAATTCTGGCGCTATACACGGTATTCCTGATTGCAGAAGTTTACCTAATGTTGAAATTCGCTCGTAAAGGCCCAAGTAGCCTGAAAACGGGTCGCTACCACTTCGAGCAAAATGCTGACTCTGTTGAAGACAAAGTTAGTCGCCAAGTAGAAGCGTAAGGTAAGGAGATAACAAGATGTTTGATTACGAAATCTTGCGACTCATCTGGTGGGTACTAATCGGTGTTCTACTAGTTGGTTTTGCAGTAACAGACGGCTTCGATATGGGTGTAGGCGCGCTTGTACCTATTATCGGTAAAAACGACACGCAACGCCGTGTCATGATTAACTCAATTGCTCCTCACTGGGATGGTAACCAAGTTTGGCTTATCACTGCTGGTGGTGCACTGTTCGCAGCTTGGCCTTTGGTTTACGCAACGTCATTTTCAGGCTTTTACTTAGCGATGATTTTGACACTAGCAGCGCTATGGCTTCGTCCTCTGGGCCTAGACTACCGCTCTAAAATCGAAGATCCAAAATGGCGCAATACCTGGGATATCTGTATCTCAATCAGTGGTTTTGTTCCGCCAATCATCTTTGGTGTGGCGTTTGGTAACCTTCTACAAGGTGTACCGTTCCAATTGAGTGAGTTCTTGATGCCAACATACCATGGCTCATTCTTTGGTCTACTAAACCCATTTGCACTGTTGTGTGGTCTAGTAAGCTTGTTCATGATTTTGATGCAAGGTTCTACTTGGCTACAAATGAAAACAACAGGCGAAGTGCATGTGCGTGCGCGCAACGTTGCTCAGTTGGCTGGTTTACTGACGGTTGCTGCGTTTGTAGCGGCTGGTTTCTGGATCCAAAATATCGATGGCTACGTCATTGTTGGCGGTATCGACACTAACGCTGCTTCTAACCCTCTAAACAAAGAGGTTATCCGTGAAGCTGGTGCGTGGATGAAGAACTTTGAAAACTACCCACTACTATGGGCTGCTCCTGTATTAGGTGTTGCAATGCCGCTTCTCGCTGTATTGGCATCTCGTCTTGAAAAATGTGCGATTTCGTTCATTACTTCAAGCTTGGGTGTTGCTGGTGTTATCTTTACTGCAGGTTTTGCGATGTTCCCATTCATCATGCCTTCAGACTTAATGCCAAGCCACAGCTTAACAATGTGGGATGCAACGTCATCTGAGCTGACTCTGAACCTAATGACAGGCGTTGCGTTTGTTATGGTGCCAATCATCCTTGGTTACACATCTTGGACTTACTACAAGATGTTTGGTCGCCTTGATGACCAGTACATTGAAGACAACAAAAACTCACTTTACTAAGGAGCATTTACTATGTGGTATTTCGCATGGATTCTAGGTGTACTACTTGCTTGTGCATTCGGTATCATCAACGCTCTTTGGCTAGAGCACTCAGAAATGATGGATAAAGACAGTGAGTAACCTCGCTGATAAGGTAGCGAAACTTCATGCACCAATGGATAAGACTCTGCTACGAGTCTTATCTCTCATCCTTGGCTTTATGCACATAGGATTGGTGATGTGGGACCCTGAAGCTTACCATCAAGCAATTGGTGGTTTTAACTCAATCATCGCACCAGCACTGATTTGGTCTGTATGTTCAAGCATGGTGTATGGGGTGGGCTTCAAGCCAAGAAACTGGTACTGGCAAGTTTTGTTTAGTCCTTATTTCTCGTTAGCTATCTTAATTTATCTAACGGCACTTTATTTCATTTAGGCTGAAATATGCTGTAATAAAGTCGGTTACTAAATCATCGAATAAAAGCTAGGTATCTCGCCTAGCTTTTATTTTTTCTACAAATTTCAAAAATATTTCCTTAGCTCGGTACCAATTGCTGTCGCTTCAGTTATAGTAATTACTTTAAAGAATTGAATATATTGGTACTCCCTTGCAAGGCACATCAAATCTCTTTCACTGGCCGATCACCGTGTACTATGAAGACACTGATGCGGGCGGTGTTGTATATCATTCTAATTATCTAAAATTCTTTGAGCGCGCACGGACAGAGATGTTACGTGCTAAAGGCATTTCTCAACATGTGTTACTGGAACAAAATATCGGCTTTGTTGTCCGACACATGGATATCGATTTCAACCAAGGGGCTAGGCTGGACGAGCATCTGACAGTCGTAACCCGAGTGTCAGAAATAAAACGTGCTTCTCTGCAATTCTGTCAAGAGTTGGTCAATGATCAAGGCAAGATATTGTGCAAGGCCTCGGTTAAGGTAGCATGTATCGATAATAAGAAAATGAAACCAATAGCTATTCCAACCTTTATAAATTCGGAGCTAACAAATAGTGACTGCTGATATTTCCATTTTAGATCTCTTTCTTCAGGCCAGTCTGTTGGTAAAGCTTGTGATGCTGACGTTGCTTGGCATGTCAATTGTGTCATGGGCAATGATCATCAAGCGCAGCAAAGTGCTTTCTCAAGCATCAAAAAATGCAGAGCAGTTTGAAGACAAATTTTGGTCGGGTACTGATCTTTCTCAGCTTTACCAAAAAGTAAAAGCGCGTAAAGACGAAATTGAAGGCACAGAAGAAATCTTCTACGCAGGTTTTACAGAGTTTGCTCGCCTACGTAAGAGCAACGCAAATTCACCAGCTTACATCATGGAAGGCACTGGCCGCGCAATGCGCGTTGCTGTTTCTCGTGAAGTAGATGAGCTAGAAACAAGCTTACCGTTTTTGGCAACAGTCGGTTCTATAAGCCCTTATATCGGCCTATTTGGTACCGTTTGGGGCATCATGCACGCCTTTATTGCGCTGGGTGAAGTAAAGCAAGCTACGTTGTCTATGGTTGCACCGGGTATCGCCGAGGCACTTATCGCGACAGCGATGGGG
Organism: Vibrio sp. OY15; assembly: GCF_000742455.1. Taxonomy (NCBI): domain Bacteria; kingdom Pseudomonadati; phylum Pseudomonadota; class Gammaproteobacteria; order Vibrionales; family Vibrionaceae; genus Vibrio; species Vibrio sp. OY15. The sequence goes on from NZ_JPIL01000001.1 coordinate 125,941, forward strand.
CTATTTGCGGCTATTCCGGCAGTAATGGCGTACAACCGCCTAAGCAATAAAGTGAGTAAACTAGAGCACACTTACGCAACATTTTCTGAAGAATTCCACAGCATCCTTCATCGTCAAGCGATGGCTGGCCGAGACAGCGCGGATAAGGAATAAAGCATGGCGGGTTATCAACCTAAAAAGCGAAAAATGACAGCGGAGATCAACGTTGTTCCGTATATCGACGTAATGCTCGTACTGTTGATCATTTTTATGGCGACCGCTCCATTTGTGACTCAAGGCGTCGACGTTGATCTTCCGAAAACATCGACCGCAGAATCTATGCAAGACCTTGCTGGCGAGACTGACAGTAGCTTTATTATCATCGAAATTGATAGCGAGGGTAATTTAGGCCTAAGCGTAAATGATGAAGAAGTTCAGCGAGGTTTGTCGTTGCAAGATGTTATTGTGCGAGTGAAAGCGGAGCGAGAGGTTAAGCCGGATTCACCAGTTGCGGTAGGTGGCGACGCGGCAACACCATATGCCGATGTTGTTCTATTGCTAGATGAACTAAGTCGAGCTGGTATCCCTAAGGTAGGTCTAATGACCGATATCAGGGAATAGACATCAATTATCTATGAAAGATCACAAGAAGAAACCCAACCAATACGCCAAACCGATAGCAATATCGGTTGGTTTGCATGCAATTCTAGTTGCAGCCCTGCTTTGGGGGACGGACTTCAACATGTCTAAACCAGAGCCTACAGGGCAAATGGTTCAAGCTGTTGTCATCGATCCAAAACTTGTGCAGCAACAAGCGAAAGAAATTCGCCAGCAACGCGAAAAGGCAGCGAAAAAAGAACAAGAGCGTCTTGATAAACTGAGACGCGAAGCAGAGCAGCTAGAAAAAAACCGCAAAGCTGAAGAAGAGCAAATTCGCAAGTTGAAAGAGCAGCAAGCGAAAGATGCTCAAGCGGCACGAGAAGCAGAAGCTGCACGTAAGAAAAAAGAGCAAGAGCGCAAGCAGGAAGAAGAACGTGTTCGCAAAGAAAAAGAGCGAGCTGCTAAGCTAGAAAAAGAGCGCAAGGCAAAAGAAGAAGCCGTGCGTAAAGCTGAGCAGGAGCGTTTAGCAAAAGAAGCGGCTATAGCAAAAGCTGAGCAAGAACGTTTAGCTCGTGAAAAAGCAGCAAAAGAAGCGGAAGAAAAAGCACGTCGTGAGCGTGAAGCTGCTGAAAAAGCTGAACAAGAGCGCATTGCAAAAGAGAAAGCGGCAAAAGAGGCAGCGGAGCGAGAGCGTAAAGCGAGAGAAGCAGCTGAGCGTGCCGAGCGTGAGCGTAAAGCTCAAGAAGCCGCGTTAGATGATATTTTTGCGGGTCTCGAGGATGAGGTCAGTAAAAACAGTGCTGCGCGCAATCAATTTATTGACGACGAACTTTCTCGTATGTCATCCATCTATACTCAAAATATTCAGCAAAAGCTGATTAAGGATGACTACTTGCTGGGAAAGGAGTGTAGGGTAAACATCAAATTGATTCCGACAGGAACTGATATGATGGTCTCTGGTGTTACCGTTTTGAGTGGTGATACTCGAGTATGTGCTGCGGCGAAGCGAGCAATAGCTCAGGTAGGGACGTTCCCTAAATCTTCAGAATCAGCGGTCAATGAAAGACTAAAAGACATCAACATAACTGTTGCTTTGGACTAAAAGGAATAAGACGTGATTAGACGCCTTTTACTAGGAATGTTTGTACTGTTTAGCAGTATGACAAATGTGGCGAATGCCGCATTAGAGTTGGTCATTACCGATGGTATTGATTCAGCACGACCAATTGCTGTTGTTCCGTTTAAGTGGGAGGGCACACAAGCGCTTCCAACGGATGTTTCTGCTGTTATCGCCTCGGATTTACAACGTAGTGGTAAATTTAGCCCAGTTCCAACGAGCAAAATGCCACAAACACCGTTCAGTGAATCAGAAGTTAATTTTGATGCTTGGACCAATTTAGGCGTGGATGCGCTATTGACTGGTTCAATCAAGCAAAACGACCAAGGTGACTACGTTATCAACTATCAACTTGTTGATATTGTGCGTGGTCAGTTAACGGGTGGGAAGAGTAAGGCGCTTGGTAGTGACGGTGAATTGGTTCTGTCAAAAGATCATGTGCTGTTCAATAAAGTAGCCACTGTTCAAGGGCCTCGTATGCGTGAGTACGCTCACCGTATCTCTGATTTGGTGTATGAGCAGTTGACTGGCGACCGTGGCGCTTTCATGACTCGTATCGCATATGTGGTAGTGAACGATAAAGACCGTTTCCCTTACCAACTTCGAGTCGCTGATTACGATGGCTACAATGAGCGTCTGGTTTTACGCTCTAAGCAACCATTAATGTCACCAGCGTGGTCACCAGATGGTAAAAAGCTTGCGTATGTTAGCTTCCAAAATGGCCAAGCAGAAATCTTCATAATGAACATCTACACCGGTGAACGTGAGAAAATTACTTCATACCCACGTCACAATGGTGCACCAAGATTTTCGCCTGATGGCAATAAGTTAGCGATTGTTCTTTCTAAAACAGGCTCGCTTCATGTTTATACGTTTGACCTTAACACTCGTAAACTGACGCAAATTACGCGTGGCAGATCAAATAATACGGAACCGTTCTGGCATCCGGATGGAAAATCGTTGATTTTCACATCGGATAGGGGTGGTAAACCACAGATTTATCAAGTAAATTTGGGCAGCGGTTCTATTGACCGTTTGACTTGGCAAGGCAGCCAAAATTTGGGTGGTCAGATTACTCCTGATGGGCGATTCCTAGTTATGGTGAACCGCAGCAACGCAGGATTTAATTTGGCGAAACAAGATTTGGAAACTGGTGCTCTTCAAGTCTTAACTAAGACCTTGCTTGATGAGTCTCCTAGTATTGCCCCAAACGGTGGCATGGTTGTGTATAGCTCGATTTACAACAAGAAAAACGTACTATCGATGGTGTCAATTGATGGTCGATTCAAAGCTAGATTACCGGCAACAAATGGGCGTGTTCGAGCGCCTGCATGGTCACCGTTTTTGTAGTAATAAGTTTGATTAATAAAGGAAAATAAGATGCAACTGAACAAGGTTCTAAAAGGGCTACTAATCGCGCTTCCTGTAATGGCTGTTACAGCGTGTAGTTCAAGCGACGACGCTGCTTCTAACACTGGTGCAGCAACAAACAACAATGGCGCAGTGGAAACAACAGTAGCTACGCCAATTGATCAAAGCGGTCAGTTGACAGAGCAAGAGCTAAAAGAGCAAGCGCTACGTGAAACTCAAACAATCTACTTTGCTTTTGACAACTCAACAATTGCAGCAGATTACGAAGAGATGCTAGCGGCTCACGCTTCTTACCTAAGCAAGAACCCAGCACTTAACGTAACTATCGAAGGTCACGCTGATGAGCGCGGTACACCTGAGTACAACATTGCTCTAGGTGAGCGTCGTGCACAAGCAGTAGCGAACTACCTACAAGCACTAGGTGTTCAAGCTGACCAAATCTCAATCGTTAGCTACGGTGAAGAGAAGCCACTTCTTCTAGGTCAATCAGATGAAGTTTACGCTAAGAACCGTCGCGCGGTTCTAGTATACTAATTCGAGGTAATCCTCATGTTCAGTAACACTAAGCGCGCTGTTGCGCTTACGTTACTGGCAAGTGCAGCGAACTTTGCGTTCGCTGCACCAGCTCCAGTATCCGATCTCAACAGCACATCATCCGTCTCTAAGAGCCGTTCATCTGAAACGGAAGTAGAACGTCTAGAACGTTTGCTACAAAATCGCAATCGCGTTCAGCTCCAAATGCAACAGCAAATTGACCAAATGTCACAAGAGATCAGTGAATTGCGTGGTCAATTAGAGCGAAATAGCTACGAAATGAAACAAATGTTGCAACGTCAACGTGAGTTGTTTGTCGAGCTGGATCGTGTTCGTGGAGAGATAAAATCCACACCTGCACAAGAAGCACAACCTGTGAAAACAGGTGGCCAGTACACTCCAAATGTTGATGAGCAAACGGCATATCAGAATGCAGTTGACCTCATTCTCAAAAAGCGTGATTACACTGGCGCAATTGCAGCGTTCCAGCAGTTCCAGAAAGATTATCCTGATTCTACATATTCAGCGAATTCTCACTACTGGTTAGGTCAGTTGTACTTCGCTAAAAAGCAGGATGAGGATGCAGTGAAAAGTTTTGCCGCTGTTGTGTCTTATAAAGACTCCAACAAGCGAGCCGATGCGTTGCTTAAGTTAGGCGAAATCGCTGAGCGTAATAACAATGCAGCTCAAGCGAAAAAGTACTACCAACAAGTGGTTGATGAATACCCAGGTAGTGCATCTGCAAAACTTGCCAGCTCTAAGCTGTAAGACGTTATGTTTTGAAAAGGAAGCCTCGGCTTCCTTTTTCTTTTCCATTTTCTGTTGGTGCAGAACGGCTAAGTCGATAGCAATGATGCAGAGCCTCTGACCTTGTGTTGCACCGAATTTCGCTACTCGGAAATGCTACCTGTAACAAAGATATACGGCTAGACCGCTAGAAATCCCCGCGACAAGTTGGTTTTTGAAAATTAACGAGGTTACAATACTCGGATTAAAGGAAGTTGCGTAGAGCAAGAGCAATGAGCCATATATTAGATAAAATCGACACTGTTTACCCATTCCCACCGAAACCAGTTCCATTAAGCGAAGAAGAAAAAGCATCTTACATTGAGCGTATTAAAAAGTTACTCAAAGAAAAAGATGCGGTACTTATCGCACACTATTATACCGACCCTGAGATTCAAGCCCTAGCTGAAGACACTGGCGGGTTTGTTGGTGACTCGTTGGAAATGGCGAAGTTTGGTAATCGTCACCCTGCAAGTACATTGATTATTGGTGGTGTTCGCTTTATGGGCGAGTCGGCCAAAATTCTGACACCAGAAAAGCGCATTCTAATGCCAACGTTGGAAGCGGAATGTTCGCTTGACCTTGGCTGTCCTGCGGATAAGTTCAGCGAGTTTTGTGATGCTCACCCTGATCATACGGTTGTAGTTTACGCAAATACTTCAGCAGCGGTTAAAGCCCGTGCCGACTGGGTCGTTACATCGAGCATTGCGCTTGAAATCGTGGAACACTTAGACGCTGAAGATAAGCCAATTATTTGGGGACCAGACCGTCACCTAGGATCGTACATCGCTAACAAAACTGGCGCAGATATGCTGCTTTGGCAGGGTGAGTGTGTGGTTCATGATGAGTTCTCTGCTGATGCGCTACGAAAAATGAAGAGCGTGTATCCAGATGCGGCTATTTTGGTTCACCCTGAGTCACCAGCAAGCGTCGTAGAACTTGCCGATGCCGTTGGATCAACGAGTCAGCTGATCAAAGCAGCGAAAGAGCTTCCTCACAAACAAATGATCGTTGCGACAGACAAAGGCATTTTCTTTAAAATGCAGCAACTTGTGCCAGAGAAAGAACTTATCGAAGCGCCAACCGCAGGTGCAGGCGCAACATGTCGCAGCTGTGCACACTGTCCTTGGATGGCAATGAACGGTTTGAAAGCAATTGAGAAAGCGCTTAGTGAAGGTGGTGAAGAGCACGAAATTTTTGTTGATGAAGCGCTACGTGTGAAATCACTTATCCCACTGAACCGCATGCTAGATTTTGCTGAGCAGCTAAATATGCAAGTGAAAGGTAATGCTTAAAAAGTAGGCGTAACTGAAAGTAAATCTCAAAAACCAGCCGAATATGGCTGGTTTTTTTGTGTCTTACTATCAATGAGTTACTATTGATGCAATCAATGAATATCGAGGTCATAAATTTATGGCGGTGTGGTTAGTAGTTAAAAAGTGGCTTAGTTCCCACCTTTTTAAATTGAGCAACCGAAGCCTTCTCATCTTTAGTGGCTTATATGTGAGCCTTTCATGGTGGCTGCTGGTTCTCGCTGGTGAAACAGCATTAACAGACAGTTTCGCTAACTTTATCTATTACCTCATGGTTACGGCGAGTACGGTGGGTTATGGCGACCATTCTCCAGTAACAGATATGGGTAAATGGGTTGTCGTACTATTTGTAATCCCCGGCGGTTTGAGCTTATTCGCCGCATTATTGGGGCGTGTCGCTGGAGCAGCGATGGACTATTGGCGAGCGGGTATTTTAGGAAAACGGAGAGTAAGAGTGGAAAACCATATTGTATTGTTGGGCTGGAATGGATCGAGAACGATGCACCTTATTCGCATGTTACAACATGAAGAAGAGGGAAAGCGCCCGATTGTTTTATGCAGCCGTTCAGAAATAGAGAACCCGTTACCTGGCGAAATCAGTTTTATCAAAGTGACCAGTTATACCGATTCGCAAGAGATGAAAAACGCCAATATTGCCGAAGCCGCTTGCATTATTGTGGATAATCTCTCGGACGACATTACCTTGTCAGCCGCTCTATACTGCGCATCTGTAAACCCTTCCGCTCATTTGGTCGCTTACTTTAAAGATGAAGCGCTAGGCCGACTTCTAAGTCAGCATTGCCCGAAAGCGGAATGCATACCTGCTGTTGGCGCAGAAATGTTGGCAAAAGCGGCGGTTGACCCGGGCTCAAGTGCGCTTCATCAGGAGCTTTTGGCTTCAACACGAGGTATGACGCAATACTCAGTTATTTATCCTGAGGGGCAGTCTGCCACCACTATTGAGAATCTCTTCGTTTTTCTCAAAAGACGCCATCATGCCACGCTGATTGCTTTTGATATTGGCGATGGTATTCAACTCAACCCAGATTTAGATGCTGAAGTACCCGCGAGTACCAAGCTGTTTTACATTGCAGATGAACGTATTGAAGATTTTGCCTGGAAAGAAATGAACAAGGAACAATAATGCACATGATTGCCGGCCTGTTAGCAGGCTTCCCAAACTTTTTACTCTATTTCTCTGTTTCTATTATTTTTGTATTGGCGTTTAAGTTCATCTACGTCAAGTTGACGCCATACGATGAGTGGCATCTGATTAAAGAAAAACAAAATACAGCAGCAGCGATTGCGCTAAGTGGGGCTTTCCTTGGTTACTGCCTCGCGATTTCGGGGGCGGCAAAAAACTCAGTCAATATCGTCGATTTTATGGTTTGGGGCGTTGTCGCAATGCTTGCTCAAATTATCGCATTTGCAATTGTACGCTTTATTTTACTTCCGAAAGTGGCAGAGCGTATCGAAAAAGATGAACTGCCAGCCGGTATCGTATTAGCAGCAGTTTCTGTTTCGGTCGGCGTATTGAATGCCGCTTGCATGACTTACTAGGAGGAACGATGAAGCGGAGTTCTAACGTTAAACGTTCTTCCATGGACAAAAGCTTAAAGCTTGGGAAAATTCTTCCCTTTGCTGCCTTTGGTGGTATTTTCTTCTTTGCTACGTACGAGTCAAAAACAGAAGGGTACATTTTTTCTGATGCCGATGAGTGTAAATCTAACTCGCCTGAGTTTAGTGAACAGTGTGACATTGCATACCAAGAAGCTTTAGCTCGTGCCGAACAAAATGCCCCTCGCTACCGCAGCGAGTTCGAATGCGAGAATGATTTCTACGAGGATGATTGTTACTACAGTTCCAGTTCCCGAGCTTATGTACCTAACTTTGGCGGTTTTTTTTACAGTCGCTCATTAAGCGGGTTGAAAGGTTATAACAAGAGCTATTACTCAGAGCCGATGTACCGTTATAAATCCAAATTCTATAATGGAGCAGGACAATTCTTTGGCTCCTACCGAAATCAGCCGACCAAAGTCGCGACGAATAGCCTTAACAAACGTGGTGGCGGCACCATTGGCAGGGCGATGTCTCGAGGCGGGTTTGGTAAAGCGGTGTCGGTCAGTCGAGGCGGTTAAAAAGCACTATGTTTCGACGAGAAATACAAGAGCGCGAAAACTGGCGTGAATTAGCACGCCAGTTTGGTTTTGGTTTCCATACCATGTATGACCAACCGTATTGGGATGAGAGTGCTTACTATCAATTCACGCTGGAGCAAATTGAGCGCGATATAGAAGCGCCCACTGAAGAGCTGCATCAGATGTGCCTGGCTATTGTGGATGAAGTCGTTCGGAGTGAGCGGTTGCTGACGCAATGTGCGATCCCTGAATCTATGTGGGAGCAGGTCGCTTCTTCATGGAGACGAAGCGAACCTTCGCTTTATTCGCGGCTGGATTTCGCGTACAACGGGACCTCGCCAGCAAAATTACTGGAAAACAATGCGGATACGCCAACCAGCTTGTTTGAAACTGGCTTTTGGCAGTGGGTGTGGCTAGAAGATGTTGTAAATAAAGGTCGAGTTCACCAGAGCGCGGATCAATTCAATATTCTTCAAGACTTTTTGATCGAGCGCTTTGCCGAAATAGCAAAATACCAACCAGGACAAACACTTCACTTTAGCTGCTGCAAGTACACTGAAGAAGATAAAGGGACTGTCCAGTATTTAGAGGATTGCGCGCGAGAGGCAGGGTTAGCAACGGCATTCGTGCATGTCGAAGATATTGGAGTGACGGAAGATGGTCTGTTTGTGGATGCTGACGACAGAGCGATTCGTTGGATGTTTAAGCTTTACCCTTGGGAGTTTATGTTTGAAGAGGAATATGCGAAGTACTTAGCGACTGCGAACGTAAACTGGTTAGAACCGATGTGGAAGTCGATTCTATCCAATAAAGCACTTTTACCGTTATTGTGGGAGCGCTTTCCTAACCACCCGAACCTTTTGCCCGCTTATTTTGCTAACGATTCAAAAGCGAACACTATGAGAGATTATGTCATCAAGCCACTATTTTCTCGAGAGGGCGCGAACATCGAGATCGTCATCGATGGAAAACGTTTTGTTAAAACGTCAGGGCCTTATGAATCTCAATTCAATATCGTCCAGCAATACCATCCACTACCTAAGTTTGGGCAAAACCATACGTTAATTGGCAGTTGGTTGGTCAATGATAGAGCTGCCGGTATTTCGATTAGGGAAGACAGTAGCTTAGTGACTCAAGATATGGCGCGGTATATTCCACATGTAATTTTAACATGATCAAAAAAGCTCTCCATTTGGAGAGCTTTTTGTCTATTCAGCCGTTCAATCTTGATGGTCGACAGCGTTGCGTCTATTGTTCTTCAGCTAATGCAACACCGCGCTGGGTAAGACCACATAACATCACTGGCATTGCATTGAAGATTTCCTCAAACTGCTCTAAGCCTTCCATACCTTGTTCGGCCAATGTTTCAATGGTCGTTTCTGGGTCGTAAAGCATAGTAAGAGAAAGTAAAACACCACCGAGTAGGGCATTATCTTCGCTATCCTCAGGCATCAACGTTTCCCAGTCATCACGCGCAAGTTGCCAGCCTTGTAATACACCTTCACAGAAATCGCGAGCCTGACTTGTTACAATGTCTTGCTCATCTAGCGCGCACCCTGCAGGCCACTGCCAAGTGCCTTCTAGGAGAGCGGGACGAGTTTGGTTCCACATTTGTACAATCTCGTCAATGTATTGCTCTAGTTGCTCACCGTCAGTAAATGGCGCTGTTTCTTCTCCACCCCATAAGAATGGCAACCACTCTTGAGGCATTAATACGTTTGGCGCTGCAGCCATCGCTGTTACAAAGCCTTGAGTTTTTGCTAGGTTTAGTAGTTTACCGTCAAGTTCTGGGAGAGAAAGGATGTCTTGTAGTTTCAAAATAGAATACCATTTGTTAATGGGCTGGTTGATTGCGCTCATCTTACCAATCAATTAGTGATAAATCGATATTAGGGAATGATTCACACATCTATGGAAATTCGCTCATCACTTAGAAAAAAAAGCATTCTCGCCCTAACACTTTACCTGTGCTTCTTTATCGCCACTATCGGTTCTGTCGCCTATTTGGTTGTTGAGCCACCGGTTAGACAAAAGCTAGAGCAAAACCTAGAGTTACGTACCCAACTCCTGGCTCTTGAGATAAAAGAGCCCCTCCTCAGTTCTACAGGTGTATTGAGCAGCTTAGTAGGGCTAGCCCAAGGGACTGAAAATATTCAATCTCTCAACACAATAATTCCACATATACTTCAATTGAGTGACAAGATGCTTGTTAGTGGTGGCGTATGGCCTAAACCCGAACTCAAAGCAGAACAATGGAGATATAAAAGTCTATTCTTCAATAAAAACAGTGATAGTGGTATTGACCAAATTCACTCCTACAATAACCCCGAATCTGGCGGTTATGATAATGAACCCTGGTATGTCGCTGCCGCCGATGCTCCGGTAGGTTCTGTTAGTTGGTCTACGGTTTACATCGACACCTTTACTCAGGTCCAGATGATTACCGCATCTTCTCCATATTACCAAAACGGTCGATTCGCTGGAGTTGTAACGGTAGACCTATCACTAGATGCACTTTTTCAGTTTATTCGAGAGCACACGAACCAGCATTCTTTGGGGGTAGTGGTTCGCGATGCTGACTCAAACGTGATTATTGAACACAACTTTCAACTGACGGACGAAATTTATGTCAGCGAGCTTGATTTCGGAGAGTTCGACTGGCGCATGGAAGTTGTCAACGCAAAAGCTAAAGTCGCCGATCAAGTGTTTGAACAAGTGATGAGCGTTGAGGGGAGGATCATTCCATTTTTGCTCTTGTGTGTCTTGGTCGGTTACTACTTACTGAATCGCTATATTGTTGAACCAATTGTTCGCATTGCCGCTAAGATTGATGACTCGAAAACTGGTGGGATCATAGATATTGACTACGATAGCGATGACGAAATCGGACAGCTTATCGAGAAGTTCAATGAAAAGACGATCTATTTAGAGCAGGAGAGAATAAAAGCTCAGGCTTCGACAAACGCTAAAACGGCATTCTTAGCCACATTGTCCCACGAGATTCGCACACCAATGAACGGTGTACTAGGAACTGCCCAGATACTGTTAAAAACACCACTTACCGATGAGCAGCGTAAGCACCTGAGAACACTTTATGATTCAGGTGATCACATGATGACATTACTCAATGAGATTTTAGATTACTCAAAAATTGAACAAGGGCATGTTGAGTTTGAAAATAAGCCTTTCCCAATTGAGTCGATTATCGGCAGTATCAAGAGTGTTTATCAAACTCTATGTGCAGAAAAAGGTCTTCGCTTTAGAGTAGTCTCGCATTTACCAACGGGTCGTTGGTACAACAATGACAAAGCCCGTTTGCGTCAAGTACTGTTCAATCTACTCAATAACGCTGTTAAGTTCACCGATCGTGGCATCGTAGAGGTAGAGCTAGCCGAGAAATCGAGTAAGGCAGGCACCAAGCTGATACTAAAGGTAAAAGATACAGGAATTGGTATTTCAAAAGAGGCACAAAAACGCATTTTTCGTCCTTTTGAGCAAGCGGAGTCATCAACGACTAGGCGGTTTGGTGGTACAGGGCTTGGTTTAGCAATAGTCAAAGAAATCGCGGAACATATGGGTGGGCAAGTGGTTGTAGAGAGTCAGGAGGACGCTGGAACGACTTTTACTGTCGAAATTGCCCTTACACCTTGCAAGCCAGGTAAAGTAGAGTCAATCAATACACATAAATTGAACTGTAAAGGGTTGAAAGCACTCATTGTTGAAGACAACCGAACAAATGCGATCATTATGGAAACTTTCCTCCGAGCCAAGGGCTTTGAGTGCACAAGTGTCGAAAATGGTCAGCTTGCAGTCGATGAGGTTGCGATCAAACCATTTGATTTGATACTGATGGATAATCATATGCCTGTTCTAGATGGCGTTGGGGCCATATCAGCCATTCGAGCAATGAGTTCACCTGCTAAGTCGGTACTGATTTTTGGCTGTACAGCGGATGTGTTCAAAGAAACACAAGAGCGTATGATTAATGTAGGAGCAGATCACATAATAGCGAAACCAATAGTGGAGTCTGAATTAAATGATGCACTGTATCTTCATGCGACACAGTTATATCAGTACCAATCGGACTTTGATGGAAATGCAGCAGATAGCTTTAATGCTGAAAAGTGGTTACTCAACTTCTATGTCGCTCTAGATAATGGACATCTTAATGAAGCACTTGAGGCTATTTCAGCGATCATTGCGGAGGCTCCCCTTGAACTCAGTGACGACGTTTCTTCAGTCGCTGAACGGATAAGAAGTAACTTAAAGCGTCAGCAATCCCCAGACCAAGATGATATCGATACATTAACGATTTTGCTGGCCTCACCATAACTGAATCAATATGGCGCAACTGTGAATTGTTCTTACTATTCATACGTCATCCAGCTTCGTGACAAACTCTTCTAACCTGCAATGAACAGGCTTGCAGTTTTACTTTTACGAGTAAAGCAGCAAGACCTTCTACTGTGATTATATCGGTAATACTCTGAATTTTCGCAGCTTGGTAGCATAAGCTATAGGAGTGACTGTTTACAGTCCGAGTTTTGTTCTAACTTTACGCCAAAATAATTATCGTAACCCCTTTTTATGTAAGTGAAATCCGTGTTTTTGTACCATTTTTACGTAATTTTAGGCGTTTTTACTCGCCATTGGTGAAAAAAACTACTTTTACTTTAAAAGTTGGTTATAAATTTACAACTTAATTTTAAATACAGAACCATAAGCTAGTTTTTGTGTGTTCTAATTGCATCATTAGCTGGCTTGATGTCTTTTTAGTGGTTAATAGTTTTATTATTTTTATTAATTGCAGTGTTTGATTTTAAGGGTTTTGTAAATGAAGTCTCGTGGACCATTTTGTATTCGTCACGCCGCAGCGGATACCTTTGCTATGGTTGTTTTTTGCTTTATCACAGGGATGATTGTCGAGATTTTGATTTCAGGGATGACATTTGAGCAATCTCTAGCATCGCGTACGCTATCGATTCCAGTGAATATCGCTATTGCTTGGCCGTATGGGGTTTTTCGTGATTGGGTGCTGCATCAAGGTAGTAAGGTGTCACCGTCTTCCTTTATGAAAAACATCTCCGATCTGGTCGCTTATGTACTATTTCAATCTCCAGTTTATGCGGGTATCTTATTCGCAGTTGGCGCGTCTACAGATCAAATTGTGACCGCAGTGGCAAGTAACGCTGTTATTTCTTGTGGCATGGGTGTGTTGTATGGGTACTTCTTGGATATGTGCCGCCGTTGGTTCCGTGTTCCCGGTTATTCTCAAAGCATGTAAATGCCCCAGTTTTGCTCAATTTAGTTACTTAGTGAGCAATCGATTCGAAAAGGGCGCTTTTTTTTATGTTTAGCCTTGACCATCAGGCACATAATCATTAAATTAGCGCCTCGTTAGCCAATGATGCTAACCAAAATTTGATTCGGTGAGTTGTCCGAGTGGCTGAAGGAGCACGCCTGGAAAGTGTGTATACGGCAACGTATCGAGAGTTCGAATCTCTCACTCACCGCCACATTCTAAAAGGTCTGATTTATCAGGCCTTTTTTCATATCTGCACTAAAGTAATGCGTCATTGAAAGTACATAAGAGTACTCAGAGTGCAAACGCAACTCTATCTACAAGCCAACTGTTCATATCTCACCTCGATACAACGCCAAAATTGAAGAAGCTATACAGAGGCAGCCATAATCTGATTGGTGCGGGTTAGCCCATCCGCTTTAATCTAGAATTTAGCACCCATATCACATGAGGTATGAATACGGCCACAAGAATGAACGTATTGCTACTAGATGCTAAGCAAAACAGCCATGAACACGAATACAACAGCAATCATAACAAAGAGATCTGTGTTTGGATTGAGGTCATCTGGGTTAAATTTTTCAATGCTTTGCGTCGTTTCGCATCGTATCTTCATGTTCTTGTCCTTATTTCATGTACTATTTCAACAGCAACATAACATGCAATTGAGTGTTCACAAGTCATAAAAAAGCATAAGTATACTTGCACCTCATTGAGCGCAAAAAAAATACTCAAAGCGTTTTAAAGTGGCGGTCTACCTTTTGTAACATCAAATGTTCTTTCTGTTTTTGTGCCTGTATCGCTATAGTTGAGAAACGGTTATCTCGTTCTAGTTAGGAACAAACTACTGGCTGCCGCTACATTCTCTCAGCGTTCCCACTCAGTCGCCTTGGGTAGATACTTTAGTCGTTGAGTACTGCAAAAAAAACGCCGCATGAGCAGCGGCGCTTTGTTGAGGAATTCCCTTTCCTACTTGTAGCTAAGTTCTGTCGCTTTGCCTTTGAAGATCCGGTATACCACAAAGGTGTAAAGCAATATCACCGGCATAACAATCATCACACCGTAGCCCACGATTATTAACGTCGCAGGCGAGGAGGCAGCTTGTTGTGCGGTCATTAATCCCGGCACAACTTCTGGGAAGAAGCTATACGCAAGCCCGAGAAAGCTCAACGCGAAAATGACGGTGACACCAAAGAAAGGCCAGCGCACACCCAGATCATTCACCATTGGAACCTGACGCAAATAGCGATCAACTAGGAAGATGGTTGCCAATACAATTAACGGAACTGGGGCAAGCAACAAGATTTCTGGGAAGCTGAACCAACGCAAGGCAACTTGTTGATTTACAATTGGGTTTACAACGCTAACCACCAAGATTCCTAAGGCTGCTAACCAACCAGCACGGCGAGACCAACGGGCCGAGCGTATTTGCAAATCACCTTCCGTTTTTAGTACTAACCATGCGCCACCGATGTAAACGTACGCCGCCGCTACACAAAGTGCGCTTAACCAAGCAAAGCCAAATGCTTCGGTTGATTGTTCAAATCCCATGATGTAACGACCCACCATGTAACCCTGAGTTAGTGCGGTGATTAGCGAGCCAATTCTGAAGCACCAATCCCAATGAGGTTTATGATCCGAGTTCGCTTTGGCTCGGAAATCGAACGCCACGCCACGCATTATCAGTGCGATAAGCATGATGGCGGTCGGCATATAGAGCTCCGTTAAAATCAAACTGTGAGCGGTAGGAAAGGCAATCAACAAAATACCAACGGCTAACACCAGCCACGTTTCGTTCGCGTCCCAGAAAGGGCCGATAGAGGCTATCATTCGGTCACGTTGCGCTTCATTATCACTTGGTAAAAGGATACCGACGCCAAGGTCGTAGCCGTCGAGCACGGCATACATAAAGACCGAGAAGCCAAGCAGCAGAAGATAAATTTCTGGTAGATAGTTGAGCATGATTAGGCCTCTTGTTGTGTCAGTGGGACTTCATGGGCTGCAACGTCTTTGCGCGCCAAATAGAATAGGGTATGGATGTACGCAACCAGCAATGCAGCATAAATGGCTAAGTACATAATGAGCGAAGTCATCACGCTACTGCTCGCAACCGTGGTGACGGCTTCGGATGTTCGCAATACACCGCTGACCAACCAAGGTTGTCGACCAATCTCAGTAACATACCAACCCGCCAGTGTGGCTATCCAACCAGAGAACGTCATGGCTAATACCGTGTACAGGTAAGGTTTAGGTAGCGCTTTTTTGCGTGCTAGCTTCACCGCGCCATACCAGCTAACCAGCAGCATAAGGACACCTACACCAACCATCACGCGGAAGCCAAAGAACAAGGGCTTGACTGGCGGGTGGTCAGGCGCAAACTCGTTGAGGCCTTGGATTTCTCCGTCTAAGTCATGAGTAAGAATCAAACTCGCTAACTTCGGGATGCCCACTTCAAAATCATTGCTACGAGTTTCTTTATTTGGCATCGCAAACAGTAGAAGAGGCGCACCTTGCTCGGTCTCCCACACACCTTCCATCGCTGCAATTTTTGCAGGTTGATGTTCAAGCGTGTTTAACCCGTGAAGGTCACCGACAAAGATTTGTACCGGGATGAACCCAGCCGCCGCGAACAGCGCGACTTTTAGGCCAAGTTTGGCTGAGCGGTGATCTGGCTTTTTCATTATTTGATAAGCTGAGATACCCGCAATCAAGAAGCTGGCAGTCAGCGCCGATGCTAATAGCGTGTGCAGAAGACGGTAAGGTAAAGAAGGATTGAAAATAACTTCCTTCCAACTGGTTACATGAACAATGCCGTCAATCACTTCATAGCCACTTGGTGTGTGCATCCAGCTGTTAAGCACTAGAATCCAAAATGCGGACATACTTGTCCCAACAGCAACCAGAACGGTGGCGAGAGTATGAACCCATTCCGGTACGCGTCCTCGTCCAAAAAGCATTACACCCAGGAAGGTGGCTTCCATAAAGAAGGCGGTCATCACTTCGTATCCGAGCAATGGTCCAGCTACGTTTCCGACTCGTTCCATAAAGCCTGGCCAGTTGGTACCAAACTGGAAACTCATCGTAATGCCGGATACCACACCCAAGGCGAAAGTGAGAGCGAATATCTTGACCCAGAAGTAATAAACATCGAGCCATACGGGGGCTTGTGTGCGGTTATATCGCCACTTGAAAAACACCAACATCCATGCCAACGCGATGGTGATGGTCGGGAAGAGAATGTGAAAGCTGATATTGGCCGCGAACTGGATCCGCGACAGCATGAGGGTATCTAACATCTTGGTTCCTCAAAAACGTGCCATACTAAAAATCGTGTCTATCTGTAATTTAGTTACGAAAAGTCGGGCAGTTTGGATTTATGTATCGAGAAATACAGGTGATTCTGTTTTCTTCTAACAATGATTTATATCAACTAAGACAAAGAAAGGAGTGTAGGAAATTGTCTCAAAATGCCACTAATAGTCGCGAGAAGTGAGTAAAAGAAAGCAAATGTAACTGAAGGAGCATGGAATAAGATTAGTTCGAATTATCCTTATGATGGTTTCGATAATCCTGAAATAAAATTACAGAAACAATATTTTTAGTAAGGAAATTTGCCTTGCCTTCACTTTGAACCTCCATACTATTTATACACTAGTCATGTCGAGATCATCTCAAACACAGCAAGCTTACTGACAGTTAAGGTGGGAAACTTTAGCTAATTGATAAACTTAAAATTGCACCGCTAATGACATATGCATCATAAGTTTGTTAGGACTCGACCAGAAGTGCGATAGGCTACATTTTTATACTAGCGAACGATTTAAAGCTAGGTAATTCGGCTTTCACTAGATCAGCAAGTCGACTGCGGACCATTTTCGATTCCTGATGAGTTTCAATCCAAACTGACACTTACTTTTCAGCAAGTGTGCTAGTGTCTTTCTTGTTATTTATTAAATAATTAATAAATGCCGATATGGTAAAGAGAGTTGTGGACAGCTATCTCGAGCAGTAGACTGACGCTAGCCAGAGAGTCTGACTTTGAGGGGGGCATTCTACATGAATCTTGGATTCTGCCACCGCAAAGCTGATATTGAATTTGATGGAGATGGATAATGAACGACAGTTGGGCTAATTTCTTTCCTTACTTTGCTGGAGCTTTTAAGCTTATTGTATTAGGGATAGGAGCCTACTTAGCCATTAAATGGCATTTTGACGAAGAGCGAAGGGTAAGAGAAGCGGAAGGTGTGGTGTTTGATAACCCAAGTCTCATGAAAAAGTTTGCGAAGACGCTAACTCTGCCATTCCTTTTGTGTCTTCTCGTTCTTCTTGTTATATATGCTACCAACAGGTTCCTGTACTGACGGCTTTATTGTTTGTTGTAGTAAAGTTGAATGCTGCCACCTCTGAGAGTCGAGCCGTAGTTGAAGTTAACGCCTATGCCGAAATTGTCCAACCAATCAAAGGGCTTTGGTGCATAAAATAGCCATCCTATAGAAGCTTCGTAGTAATGCGGACTTCCAAGTTCGTCGCTTAAATCATGCGAAAGGTCGACTCTTTTAATCCCAGTAAATAAAGCTTGCTCACCGTGATAAATATTGTAGTAACCGGTGATTTCATTAGATAGGTACCAACCTTTAGGGTTGCCTATATTGCCGTTATTTGCGCTTCCCCAGCTGTGCCCAATGAATGAATTCAATGTCGAACTGGCATGCCATTTCCCCCAACTTGTGGGAGACGTGTATTTGGCTTTGATGGATGGTTGAACTATTGCCGCCCATGCTGAAACGTTAACGGCACGGCCGTCTAGGATTCTTCCAATGATGGAGGAAAGTTTATTATCGGTAGAGAATGAGTTTTCATAACGCATAAGGTGAGTCGTCGTTCTGGTGCTAAGGGTGACGTTTTCACTTGCTTTGTATCGATACCCATAACCAATCGATGCACCGTATGTCCTTTCCTTGAGAAGATCCTTACTTGTGCCGAATAGTTTGAGATCATTCTCTGTTTGTATCGTAAATGCCTTAAACGACAGCTCATGTAAATCCTCGCTGCCCTCTATGTCAAAGTTAGTCGTGTAAGGGAGAACATATACGGATTTGCTTCGACGTTCATTGATTGACTCGTCAGTCCCGAACTCTGGGTTGGCGGTATCAAATAATGCATTCGGATCAAAGTCGCCAATACCAAACGCAATTGCGTCAGTATCGGACAGCAACACCGCGATAGAAAAACGTTGTTGGAGAAGGTTGCTAATTTCCTTATCTAGTGGATCCGCTTGAGCAGTGTGAGGAAGTGAGAGTAGGAGAGTGAGCGAAACGACTCGCCACTCCACTGAGGCGAAGTTGGGTTGGAACATTTTGGCTCTTTCAAATGGTTCATGCATGGAGTTTTTGGACGTACCGGTACGCTAACATTAGTTTAATCGTTGAATGGTCGGTGTAACTTTGAGAAATCTATGTTTTCTCATATTGATATGAAAAAGTTCCTTAAACGAGTTTAGCTTCAATGTGTATGCTGCACCAGATTTGTTTAGCAACATCATTCTTTTCTGAAGATGTAGCAAAACTTTGTGACTAGGTTGCATTATTTTCTTGAATGCGTCTCTTGAGAGGAAAATAGCAAACTTTTTTATTGCCTTGGCGCTCAAGAAAATCTGAATCGTTCACTGTGCTACAGGTTACTTCGAAAACTTGTAAGCACCCTGTCTGCCAACATCACGACTAACATCATCAAGGATTACCCTTAAATACGTCAGATAAACAATGGTTTTTTTGAGCTTTAGAAGAAATGTTCGGACTTTTGCATATTCCGCGGAGGTGCTCAATCCAAGAACTGTGTTTTGTATGTGTTCTCAGTAAATCATTGAGTCGATCTATTCTTCAAAATGTGGTCCCTTTTAATTCACTTTCTGTTACATATTTTTCGTTTTGAAAGAGCATTTTAATTTGCATCTTTTGAAAAGATCTCTTTGTTAAATTTTGTATAAAATCAACTAATTGTTGAAATTAGAACCCTTGTCAAAAAGTCATTAGATTTCATGTTGAATAGCCTCTTTTACCTAATAGTATACTCTATTTGTTTGATATAATTTCCGGCAGTTTGTATACCATAAATAAAGAGAGTCTATTCATGTTCCAGAACTTAACGATCAAGCAGAAGATAGTGATTCCGCTGTCATTGATTATTGGATTGTTTATTGTGAGCTCTGTATTAAACGTTATGACAAGTTGGAAGCAATCTGAATTGAGTGAGACACTCAACGAACAGATCGTGCCGAACTTATTAACGATTGAGGATGCTTACCGCGATCTTTACCAAGCTACATCTGCAATCCAAGGTGTTGCTCTTTCTGATACTCAAACCGATATTGATCACCACATCGGTGAATACAAAGACAACGCATACAAAGCGCTGCCGCGTATGGAACAAATGATTGAGCTATCGCAAGCCGGTGTGACGCCTTCTACACATGGTAATGAAGTTCGAACGCTTGTCTCTTTGGGTGAAAAATGGTTAGCAAGTTATGAGGCGATGCTACGTTTACCTCAATCTCAATGGCGTGGTTACTACAATGAGCACAAACATACCTTTGAAGACCAATTTATCGAGGTTAGAGCGCAGCTTAACGTTGTAAAAGATGCAATAGAAGAAAAGCAAAGCCAATTGAAGGACGAAATATCAGCGGCTGCAACAAGAGCAGAACTCATTCTTGAGGCTGGCATTGTGATTGTTATTTTTGCCGCTATCGCGATGGCTTTTTTGTTGTTACAAACGGTTGTGAAGCCTATCAATGATATTAAAAATGCGATGACAGAAATTGCGTCCGGTGAAGGTGATCTAAGTCAGCGAATCGATGTAAAAACACAAGACGAAATTGGCAATTTAGCAGACGCATTTAACCAGTTTGTGTCCAAAATTCAAATGACAGTCGCTCAGGTAATTGAAAGCTCAAATACCTTACGTAACGAAATGGCAAATCTTAGCTCGTTGACCACGACCATCGCGAACTCGACCGTTTCTCAGCAAAAAGATAGCGAGGCGGTAGCGGCGGCAGTGCATGAAATGCAAGTCACCAGCAGAAATGTAAGCGATAGCGCTAACGAAGCTGCGGTTGCGAGCCAAACAGCGAATGATGAACTTACCAATACCAATGTTATTTTGGATCAAACGGTTAGCTCAATTCGCAGCCTCGCAAGTGAAATCGAAAGCGCAAGCCACGTCATTAACACATTGGATCATGATGTGAGTAACATTGCGTCCGTACTGGATGTAATTCGTGGTATTGCCGAGCAAACAAACTTATTAGCGCTTAACGCAGCCATTGAAGCGGCTCGCGCTGGAGAGCAAGGGCGAGGCTTTGCTGTGGTAGCGGACGAGGTTCGTTCTTTAGCCAGTCGTACGCAACAGAGTACGGGAGAAATCCAAACCATGATTGAAAAGCTACAATCTGGTGCAGGACAAGCTGTAGAAGTGATGCGCGGTAGCCAAAATAGCAGTGATGAAACGATCAAGTCCGCTGGCCGAGCGAGTGAATCCCTTTCTGAAATCTTGAACGCGATTTCACGTATGAACGAGATGAATACACACATTGCAACGGCTGCGAGCCAGCAAAGTACAGTAAGTGACGAAGTAAATAGCAACGTACAAGGCATTGCAGACAGTAGCACTTCAATTGTGGAAATCGTAAACCAAGCGCAAGCTTCTTTAGCCATGTTGTCAGAGCAAACTCAACGTTTAGATCATCAGGTCAGTCAGTTCAAAGTATAAGCTTGAGAACAGCAATCTCACTGACGAAATAACCCGCTTCTTAGCGGGTTATTTTTTAGATAAGTGGCGAACCTGACTTGTGAAATTTCGACTATATTTACATTCCTTTCTCACTTTAGTTCGTATACCAGAGTGGGCAAATAACCCTAGACAGCGGTAACAAACTCTGTACAGCGTGATGATGCTTTTATCATCACTTTTGCTGCTTTTTAACCATTGCAATTGCACACAGGAAAATGTGATTTCCAACCCAAAATCTTCAAATTTGAGAACTTCATAACACCTTTACCATAAACGTTTTTCGTAAGCGTATAGAACTGTAAATTTTGTTGTATGTACAACACTGGGTATTTATCATCCTAATTAATTTGTTCTGGATATACATCCATTAGTCATTATTAAGTCATTCTAGAAGCTTTTAATAAGGAATCTTGAAGGCTTGTCGGTAGATAAGAGAGAAAAATTCATGAGACGTAAAACCACGCTATCTCTGCTGATTGCGTCGAGCCTTTTTGTGGTTGGATGTCAACCTAGCGAAGAAGGATCGAGCCAAGGTGGGGGGCCTGCGCCCGTAACCGAAGTAGAAGTGTTAACAGTGCAGCCAACGCGCCAAGCATTGACAGTAGAGTTGCCGGGTCGTAGCCGAGCATTCAAAGAAGCAGAAGTTCGTCCGCAAGTTACTGGCATTATTTCGGAACGAAATTTTGTTGAAGGTGGATTTGTTGAACAAGGACAGTCGCTATATCAAATTGATGATTCGTCATTTCAGGCGGATTTGCTGAGCGCTGAAGCGGAATTAATCCGTGCGCAAGCTGCGGCAGAGTCGACCTATGCCACGGTGAAGCGTTACAGAACCTTGATCACCAAAAAATCCATCAGCCAACAAGACTTGGATGAAGCAGAAGCGGCATACAAAGAAGCGAAAGCGCAGGTCCTAGTCGCAAAAGCCAAGATCAACACAGCAAAAATCAACTTAGATTATACGCAAGTCAAAGCTCCGATTAGCGGGGTGATCGGTAAATCGAGTGTGACAGCGGGTGCGTTGGTTACGGCTAACCAAGCTGCCAAATTAGCGACCATTCAGCAGCTTGACCCTATCAATGTTGATATTGTGCAATCATCCGCGCAACTGCTGCGTTTGAAAGCATCACTCTCCCAAGGCCATATGCAAGAAGATGATTCTGCGCAAGTTACATTGATGCTTGAAGATGGCAGCACTTACGAACACAAAGGCACAATGAAATTTACTGAGGTCAATGTGAACGAAAGTACGGGCAGCGTGACGCTTCGTGCCGAATTCCCAAACCCTGACGGTTTGTTGCTACCTGGAATGTTTGTTCGTGCGACGGTCATTACTGGTGTCGACCCTGATGCGATTCTAATACCACAAAATACGGTATCTCGTGATGCGACAGGTAAAGCGACAGTGATGACGGTTAATGGCGAGAACAAAGTGGAAGCGAAACCAGTGAAGACAGCTGAAGCGATCAATAGCCAATGGCGCATTATTGATGGTTTGAACGCGGGTGATAAAGTCATTACCGCCGGTTTACAAAAGGTAGGGCCAGGCAGTTCGGTAACTATCCAAAACGGTGAACAGGAGTAATCATGGCACGATTTTTTATCGATCGTCCGGTATTTGCTTGGGTTCTCGCGATTCTAACGATGTTGGCGGGGGTAATGTCATTATTCAATTTACCCGTCTCGCAATACCCAACGATTTCACCGACGACGATCACCATCAGTGCTCGCTATCCAGGTGCATCAGCAAAAACCGTTGAAGACTCGGTAACGCAAGTTATCGAGCAAAACATGACGGGATTAGATTACCTTCGCTACCTATCATCGAGCAGTGATGCATTTGGTAATGCGACAATTACCCTGACGTTTGATAGCGAAGCTGACCCTGATATCGCGCAAGTACAGGTTCAGAACAAACTGCAATTGGCATTGACTTCATTACCGATGGAGGTACAAAACCAAGGTATTGTCGTAAATAAATCCAATACGGCATTTCTCATGGTTGTCGCAGTTTATTCTGAAGATCCAGACTTTACAGAAAACGATATCGGCGACTTTGTTGTAACGAATATTCAAGACCCGATAAGTCGTGTAACTGGCGTAGGACAAGTGCAGGCGTTTGGTGCGCAGTATGCGATGCGAGTTTGGCTGGATCCATTTAAGCTTACGCAGTTCAACTTGACCGCAATCGATGTAGCGAACGCGATCAGTGAACAGAACGCGCAAGTTTCTTCAGGTCAACTTGGTGCAGCACCTGCGCAGGAAGGCCAGTTGTTGAATGCAACGATTTCGTCTGCAAGTCGTTTGAGCAGTGTGGAAGAGTTCCAAGACATCATTCTTAAGTCTGACGCCAGTGGTTCTAATGTTTATTTGAAAGATGTTGCTCGTGTTGAACGTGGTGCAGAAAGTTACGATATTCGAGGCCAATATAATGGCTTCCCAGCATCGGGTTTAGGTATTTCATTAGGTACTGGCGCAAACGCGCTTGAGACAGCCAATGCGGTAAAAGAGCGCTTAGAACAACTGAGTGCAACGTTCCCAGAAGGGTTGCAGATTGCTTACCCATTTGAAACAACGCCATTCGTCAAAGCCTCGATTCAAGAAGTGGTTAAAACGCTATTAGAAGCCATTCTTCTTGTGTTCTTAATCATGTACCTGTTCTTGCAGAACTTCCGTGCGACGATCATTCCAACGATCGCAGTGCCTGTCGTATTGCTCGGAACCTTCGCTATTTTGTACGCGACTGGATTTAGCGTAAACACGTTAACCATGTTCGCGATGGTTCTGGCTATCGGTTTGCTGGTGGATGATGCCATCGTTGTGGTGGAAAACGTCGAGCGTGTGATGCATGAAGATGGTTTAGAGCCCAAAGAAGCGACCAAAAAATCGATGGGGCAGATCACTGGTGCCCTGATTGGTGTGGGGTTGACGCTTTCAGCGGTATTCGTCCCTATGGCGTTTATGTCTGGTTCTACCGGGGTTATTTACCGTCAGTTCTCGATAACTATTGTGGCGGCTATGACGCTTTCAGTTTTGGTGGCGATAATTCTGACTCCGGCATTGTGTGCTACGTTGCTGAAAAAAGGCGATGCTGAGCTTCTAGAGAAGAAAGGCTTCTTTGGCTGGTTTAACCGCAAGTTTGATGCGATGACAGCAGGCTATGAAACCGGCGTTGCCAAACTTCTAAAACGCACAGGTCGCATGTTGGTTGTATTTTTGGCAATGAGTGCAGGTGCTGGCTGGTTATTTATGAACCTTCCAACGTCATTTTTGCCAGATGAAGACCAAGGCACAGTATTCTCAATGGCTATTTTGCCGCCTAACTCAACACAAGAACAGACGGAAAAAACACTTGAGAAAATGCGTGACTTTTACCTAGTAGACGAAAAAGACAATGTAAAATCCGTCTTCTCTGTTGCTGGATTTAGTTTCGCAGGCCAAGGCCAAAACATGGGGATGGCATTTATCGGCCTGAAAGATTGGTCTGAGCGTGAAGCGCCTGGCGCTGATGCGGCTTCCATTACGGGCCGAGCGATGGGGTACTTCTCTACCATTAAAGAAGCTTTGGTGTTTGCGTTCGCCCCTCCAGCGATTCAAGAGCTAGGTAACTCGACAGGTTTCGATTTCTATCTCCAAGACTCGTTGAATAAAGGGCACGATGCATTAGTTGCGGCTCAAGGGCAACTTCTGGGCATGGCAGCACAAAACCCGAAACTTGTCGGTGTTCGTCCAAACGGTCAGGCAGATGCGCCAATGTACAAAGTGAACATTGACCACGTCAAACTTCGTGCTTTGGATGTCAGTATCAATGACGTAAACCAAATCCTGTCAGCTGCATGGGGCGGGGCTTACATTAACGATTATATTGATCGCGGTCGTGTGAAGAAAGTGATGGTGCAAAGTGATGCGGAATACCGCATGCAGCCAAAAGACTTTGATTCATGGTACGTACGCAATGCTAAGGGAGAGATGGTGCCTTTCTCTGCTTTTGCGAGTGGCGAGTGGACCTATGGTTCTCCTCTTTTGCAGCGCTTTGATGGTTTGCCAGCAATGAATATTCAAGGCGGTGCAGCTCCTGGTGTAAGTACTGGTGAAGCCATGGAAGAAATTGAAGCAATGGTAGAAAAGCTACCAGAAGGTTTCACGGTGAACTGGAATGGTATTTCGTATGAAGAGCGCCTTTCCGGAAACCAAGCGCCGATGCTATATGCGCTATCTATCCTCGTCGTATTCTTAGTTCTTGCCGCTTTGTATGAAAGTTGGTCAGTACCTTTCGCCGTGGTGTTAGTTGTTCCTCTTGGTGTGCTTGGTGCTGTGCTTGCGGTAATGACGCGCAGTATGGATAACGATGTGTTCTTCCAGGTGAGCTTATTAACTACGGTCGGCTTGGCAACCAAAAACGCCATTCTGATTGTTGAGTTTGCAAAGGACTACTATGAGAAAGGCGCTGGGCTTATCGAAGCAACCTTACATGCTGTTCGCGTTCGTCTGCGCCCAATTATCATGACATCGCTTGCTTTTGGTTTGGGTGTGGTACCACTTGCTATCAGTTCAGGTGTGGGATCGGCAGGTCAAAACGCAGTGGGTACCGGCGTACTTGGTGGCATGATCAGTGCCACGATATTGGGTATATTCTTCGTCCCAATCTTCTTTGTAGTGGTTGAGCGATTGTTTGATCGACGTGCGAGAAAAGAGTCGGAGGCAGAGTTGTCTGAGACCAGCACTAAACCCACTCAGCAAAGCGAGTAGGACTTGGTTGTTTTAACTGAGTTATACTAGTGATAATAAACACGATTAAAGGGCGCTTCGGCGCTCTTTATTTTATGTTTTCACTTGGTGGTTACCGTCTATGACGCGAGCCTGAAAGACGGCGTGTTGTGTGCAGTATCAGCACAGCCTTTTCGGCCGAATGAAAGCCTAAAGAAGAAAAACGACGATGAAAGATCAGAAAATTTCCCCAATTTCCGTTTTGGATCAAAGTCCTATGTTTGTTTGTGGTGTGATGCAGCGCATGTACCGCAATCGTGCCCAAGCTGAGCTCTCTCGGCAAAATTTGATGACACTAGAAATGGCAAGTGCACTGGCCGCTTTAGAAGAATTTCAGCCTATGAGCCAGCAAGCGTTAGCTGATGCGGTTCGAACTGAGCGAAGTGTAGCAAAGCGGATGGTGGACAATCTGGAAAAGAGAGGGTTTGTTCAAGTTTCTAAAAGTAAATCGAATCAGCGCCTTAAAATGCTAAGCATGACAAAAGAGGGGGCAAATGCTTTAAAGCAAGTTCATCAAATCATGACGAATTTACAGAAAGAGTTTTTTTCTTGTTTGTCGGAATCTGAAGCGAATGAATTTTTTCGTCTGGTAAGAAAGCTCACTTTTGCGAATCACGACCAGTAACTGACATCAATGCCGTTTAGCGTCTTTATTTTATCGCGGACCAATTATATTAAGCTGTAGAACTTAAGAAATAGGATGCCCAACGTACAGGTCACGGTAGAAAGCACCGTAGTGAGTGCGATGATATTTGCAGCTAACGTGGCATTGCCTCCCATGGAACGCGCCATGACATAGCTGGCAGCAGCGACTGGAGAGGCGTTCATAAAGAAAAGAATACCTAGCTCAATTCCTCGAAATCCTACTAAGTAAGCTCCCATGGTGATGATGACTGGCGCTACGATGAGCTTGTAACTGCTCGCAAACCAAGATGGACCTTTCTCTTTTCTCATCAAGCTAAAGTCAAGTGAGCCACCCGTACACAACAGCGCCAAAGGCAATGTCATTTTGGACAAGTAGTCTCCTGCGTCAATAACCACATTCGGTACTGGAATAGCGAGTAAATAAAAAGCCATTCCTAGAACAATGGAGATTATGAGTGGATTCCTAGTCAGTGTTCGGCCCATCATCTTTGCTGCTTGCGAGGCAGACGTTGCTCCTTTGGGAGATAAGCAAATTACCGCTTGGACGTTATAAATAAATGTGGTGACCGCGACATAGAGAGCCGCTAACGCCACACCTTGAGAACCATACGCATTGGCAACGTAAGCGATGCCAATAATACCTGTATTTGCTCGGAACCCACCTTGGATGAGAACGCCTTGATCAGGCGATGCTTTGAACAGAAGTTTGACGGAAAGGTAGGTGAAAATGAAAAACGAAATACTAGCGATGACGCCGAAATTGACGAATCCACTTGCCGCGGAAAAGTCGTGTTCTGAAGCCACAATGCTGACAAATAACATTGCAGGCAAGGTAACTTGAAACACCAGTTTAGAGCCTACTTCGATAAAATTATCGTTGATTAGACCAAAGCGCTTAAAAAGAACGCCAAGTACCAACATCAAACAGATAGGTCCGGTTATCGACAAAGAGAATTGCAACTGATGTAAAACAGCTTCCATGTAAGTATCCGCAGCAAAAGAAAAAAGTGTTCCTGTTGCCTATTAAGCCACAAACCCGGAGGGTAGGACAGTAACGTGATGAAATTTTCTTCTGTTGTAGGTTCCGGAGTCATTTACACTCCAAGTTATGGACGAGGTCCCAATTTAACAAAGCGGTACTGGTCCTACGTGCGATATGTTGGTTAACTCGTTGTCGTGATGCATCCACATGCGTATTAGATGTGAGGGCTGGTCATCGTAGTTATAGATAGGAGTTCATCAATGAAAAGGAAACACAACAAAACTGTACTGTGTGCGTTTGTCTCTGGTTCGGTATTTGGTGCGGTTTTGGTCATTGCGATGTCTTTACCAATGTAATCCTCTTAATTGGCTGTTGGAACACTCACACTAATTCAGTACAAAACAGATTGAGTTCTGCGGTGTGTGCTGTTAGTTTAAAAAACATGAAAATACACGTTCGCCCTTCATTAACAACCTTCTCTTGGTGGCGCTCTAAATAGAGCGGCGCGGAATACTTACATTCTTAAGCTGCTGGATGGTAGCTAAGAGTGTTTGATCTTTTTATCTCCAGTAGCGATCTATTAAATACTTGGAGACAAATATGAATAGCCATAAAAATACATCTCAGCGTGAAATTATACTTACCGGAGATCGAGCAACAGGTCCATTACACCTCGGGCACTATATTGGTTCATTGCAACAACGAGTCAAATTGCAAACGGAGCACGAGCAAACGATCTTGGTCGCGGACATGCAAGGGTTGACGGATAACGCGCATAATCCATCAAAGGTATCCTCTAATATTCTCAATGTCGTTGCAGATTATTTGGCTGTTGGTATCAACCCCGCTCAAACTACGATCACGTTGCAATCTCAAATTCCAGCGTTAGCCGAGTTGACAATGTATTACAGTAATCTTGTTTCTATCGCACGATTAGAGCGAAACCCCACGGTTAAAAATGAGATTCAAAGTAAAGGCTTTGAACGCTCTATTCCCGCAGGCTTTTTAACGTATCCAATTTCTCAAGCTGCTGATATTACGGGGTTTCATGCGACGCTAGTACCAGTGGGTGATGACCAGCTGCCGATGTTAGAGCAAACTAATGAAATCGTGAGAAAAATAAACCATCTGGGTGGGAAAGAGGTTCTTAGGGAATGCCGTCCATTACTTAGTGATGCACCTCGTTTGCCGAGTACTGATGGCAAAAATAAGATGTCTAAAAGCATGGGGAATGCAATCAACCTAGGGACGTCTGAAAAGGAGATTTCTGCGGCGGTGAAATCTATGTATACCGATCCCAATCATCTGAAAATTGAGGACCCTGGCCAAGTCGAAGGGAATATTGTATTCATCTACCTCGATGCTTTTCATCCTGATAAAAATTATGTCGAACAGCTAAAAGACCATTATCGACGAGGTGGGTTAGGTGATGGTTTGACCAAGAAAGTGTTAGAAGAATGCTTACAAGAGATGCTTCGCCCTATTCGAGAAAAGCGCGCTATGTATTTGAATGATAAAGCGCAGCTGATTGATATTTTAAAACAAGGTAGTGAGCGTTCTCGCGAGAAAACCGAAAAAGTGCTATTTGATGTGAAAGATGTATTTGGTTTAAATTTGTTCTGAATTAAAAGTAGAGAGTTGAACATAAGGCACGACGACTGGTTAGCAACGTGCCTTTTTAAGTTCCCAGTCAGTCAAAGCGCATTGTTAAGAAGAAAAAAATTCACGACGAAAATCCGCGACTTCTTGTTGGTAATAGCTTTGCCATTCCGGTTCTGACAAATGTGAATGGCTAGAGGCTCTTTGCGTTCTTAGCTTGGACTCAAGTTGTTGTAATGCTTGTTGGTAATCTTTGACTTGTTTTTTTTGCTCAGCAATTTGTTGCTCACGAGCGTGAATGTTTTTAGTTTCTTCTTTCGTTAAGTAAGTTCGTTCTAGCTCTGCGATGATCGCCAAGCGATCTGGTAGGCTCATACTATTAGGAATCAGGGTGACCGCACGCTCATATTTTTCCTGGTCGCTTGTTAGCCCGATAGCACCTGCATGTTCTTGCCAGTCAATGGTGAGTTGCTCGAAAGCTCGCAAAAAGTTATCTGGGCTTTGAGTGTCCAGCTTTTGGGCTTCTAAGTTGAAATCGTACAGCGCGAACTCATCCGCAAAAACAACATCAGCCAATTCCCCCCAGATGCTTCTTGCTTCGTTCTTCAGCTGTGCAACACGCGACGCCAGTGATTGTTGCTCATCAAATAACAAATTTCCTACACTCTCTTGCCATTGGCTGCTGAGCTGAGGGTAGTTCGCCAAAAGCTGGAATCGAGCTGAAGATAAATGCGCCTCAAACAAGGCGACCTGCTCTTCACAACTACGGTTCAACATACACTCTTGCCAAAACGTCTCAAGTTCGGCGACAAGTTTCCTGCCTTTGAGTTGAGTTAATCGCTCAGTCGTTATTTGAACTGTGGAAGGGAGCTTAGCGGTTTGTGGTGAAGTATCTGTATCGGGCACGATGCTGCTTGTTTGTGGTGATGTACTGGAGACATTCTGATTTTTTGTCTTAGGGGAAGGAGAGGAAGCGAGCTCTTCTTTTTGAACATCGTGACTGAAAGTTAAAAATATCATGCCCGCCATAATGGCGGACATGATTATCAAAGCGATTTTCTTCATGGCTTGATTGTTGAGCTTACTGGGAAATGGTCAGAAAGGTTGTAGTGTTTCCATAAACTCTCTGCGGTTGTGCGCGGTACGTCTACACGGTTGTCATTGAATGATTTCACCCCGTATTCACTACTCACCATAACATAGTCAAGGTATTCCACGTTTTCGCCACCTGATAACGCTTCACCTGCGAAGTTATTGATACGGGGATCAAAGGTTGACTCCGTGTAACCAGAGTAGTGAGGCTCTATGGCACTTAAGTTAGCGATCATTTGTTGGTAGTCACCAGGAAACTTTCTTTTGTTTACGTTAAAGTCGCCGCTGTATACCACAGTTTCGCTTGAAGGAATGTTAAGAGATTGGGCGAGTGTGCGGATTTGTTTGAACTGGCGCTGACGATACTCACGGGCGGTGTCTGTATCGAAAGATGCGGTATGGGTAGCAAACACATGATAAGCCTGACCACCTTTAATTATTTCCGCATAATTTACGCCTTTATCGGCAAAGCAGTCTGTACCAGAGCAATCGGGAAAGACATATTGCGCTTCATTCACGATAGGGTAGCGACTAACTATGATTACGCCACCATCATGAATATTAACGCCTTCTTTATCTAACATCTTTGTTTGGTAAGGATATTCCTTGGCTAACTCACGTAAGAATGCTTCACGGCCGCTGGCAAACACCTCTTGCAGTGCCAAAACATCGTAACCTTTTACATGTTGAGGAATCAGTTCGTAACGATCTCCAATGTGCGATGCAATAGCCGTCAACGCCCAGATGTTATAAGTCATCAACTTAAGGTTTTGTTCTTCGTTGTCGACAGATTCCGCTACCTTGCTTGGCGTGATGGTGTAGTAAAGATCATCATATCGAGCGGTACTGTCTGACTTAAATGCCAGTTCGGTTTCTCTCGCACCAAAAGCGTTAGTGTTGGCACGATGAATGTTACGATCATCTTTGAGAGATAACTCGACATCGGCTGCGGACAAGCCGTATTCAATGGTCGAATTGTACCAATGGCCTTCCATTATTTGATTGAGTGTTATGCTTTCACCTTCGGGGCTAGAAACCACAGTTTCAAAACGGTAAGTTTGATTTGATTTCACGCCCTCCCAGCGGTTGAAGCTTAATACAGATTTAGTTTCCCACGGACCAAGTACCTGCATATGTTGTTGCCACTCTTCTCCGTATTGAAGCAAATCACTGCCTTCATGTTTTACTTGAATAGTTAACGGTTGATCAGAGTTATTCGTTAGGTAAACGTCGGTATCTGCAATGCTGGGTAACGCTATCAAGCTACTTACTAAAAGGCTCCACTGCGAAAATTTCATCTTATTTTTCCATCATTTGAACTAGAGCAATCATTCTTGTTTATAAATGTTACTTGCACGTTAAATATGGATGACATCTAAGTCAGTGCTGAAAATTGTTATCAGAATGTGATCTTTATTCAATGGTGAGGGTGGAGGTATTGAGTGTGTTGCCGTTGAAGCGGTGGAAAATAATACCAACAGTCAACGAATTGCATTCACTGCAATCAAGCTGTCATCTTTGCTCTATAAGTTGTGCGGCGTCATTCATCTAGCCATATGGCTAGAACTCAAATTGATAGATGGAGCACCATGGCTAGAGCAGTAAATCCAACCGATGAAACCATCATTAAATTGTTACAAGAGCAAGGTCTGATTAGAAGTGAAGCAGAAGCGCGTTTAAAGAAAGAGGTGTACCGCTTGCAGCCTAATGAGATAGCAAAAGTAAAAAATTATGCCCAGCATTTTGGGATAAACGCGAAAGAAAAGCTCATCGATGAGATCTTGGATCTGCGCCGAGAAGCGCTCATGAAAAGATGTAGACACAATACGGAGCATACGACCCTATCTTTAAAATAGCATGTGATAAAACTATCAATTACTGGTCAAGATTTGATCTCTCAAGCCGATGTATATAAGAGCGTTCAATGATATCGAGCGCAAAAAACAGTGCGTTTTAGAGGTTAAGCTTTCACTTAAGTGAGAGGTTTGGAAAGGCTGCGGGGAGAAAGTGCATGCGTATTAAAGACTTAAGTGTCGTAAAGAAAATATCGGTTAGTTATTTAACCGTTTTTGCCGTGTTTGGTTTAGTGTCAGTAATGTTGGTGCAAGGTTTGTTAACACTGAATAAAGACATCTCAGTGCTAACAGATAAAAGTTTACCTTCTGTTGCGATTTTGAAAGGTATCCAAGTTGATATTACTAAAGTGCGTAAAGATGAGTTCTCTTTATTGCCAAACGCAAATCACCCCAAAATTGGTGAGTGGTTAAAAGGCCTCGACCAATGGCGTTCTGATGTGCAGGCTGGTATTGCAGAATACGAAAAGCTCGACCTTAATAAGCGTGAAACGCAGTCCTTTAGCGTTTTTAAAGAAACTTGGAATCAATACATCAAAGAAACGAAGACTTACAACGTATTGCTAAGCCAAGGCGATGCTGAAAGTGCAAATGATGTAATTTTATCAAGTTTCGATACCTACTCAAAAGCGTTGAGCAGCTTGGATGATACCCTCGCGTTGAACGATGAGTTGGTAAATTTGATTGGCGAAGAAGTACAAAGTGAAGCGGCATTTACACAATACAGCGCTGCTGTTGGTGCGCTTGTCGTCGCATTGGTCATGGTAATGTCTGCCATGTTGCTTTCTCGAGTCATCTGCGGGCCTGTTGATCGAGCACTGGAATTCGCTTCCAAAATCGCCAAGGGTCAATTGAATAATCAAATCGACGAAAGCGAATTGAGCAAAGACGAGTTAGGAACGCTGCTCAAAGAGCTTGTCGGTATGCAAACAAACTTACATTCGTTGGTTTCTGAGATTAATGACTCAACGATTCAGCTAACGGCAGCAGTAGAGGAAGTGAGTGCTATTTCTTCTCAGACCGCCTCTGGTATGCAAAATCAACAAATTGAACTTAGCTCGGTGGCTTCTGCGATGACAGAGATGCAAGCTGCTGTAAGTGAAGTGGCACAAAATACCGAAGTTGGCGCAACCTCTGCTTATTCGGCTGCGGAAGTGGCAAAGCAAGGAACGGCGACGTTACAACAAACTATCGCAGTAATTGAGCGTGTATCACATACGATCCAAGAATCAGATGAACTGGCACGTGAGCTTGAATCGAGCTCAAACAATATCAATGTGGTCGTCGATGTGATCCGCGGGATTGCCGAGCAAACAAACTTGTTAGCACTGAACGCCGCAATTGAAGCCGCTCGGGCTGGTGAACAAGGTCGTGGGTTTGCTGTTGTGGCAGATGAGGTTCGTTCTCTGGCGCAACGCACTCAAGACTCCACTTCACAAATTGTGGAAATTGTTAATCAGCTACAAGAGAGCAGCAGTAAAATAGGGCATTCAAGCCGTGATTGTCAGGAGGGTATTTCTCAGTGTGTTGAGCAAGTTAATGACGCTGATAGCCAGATAAAAGAAATTGAACATTCTGTCGATAACATAGCGCAAATGAGCACACAAATCGCAACGGCGTGCAGTGAGCAGAATTCTGTATCCGAAGAGCTGAATCGCAGTGTGGAGCATATTAATAGTGCTTCAACAGAGATGGCTGAGGGAGCTTCACAAACGGCTGTGGCTTGTCAGCAGATTAGTAGCCTAGCGCACAACTTGAAAACTCGAATGGGTTCATTCCAGCTCTAGTTGTTGTGTTTCAGCTTTATTCCTAACCTCATTGCTACAATAAATAAGCCGGACGAAATTTCCGGCTTATTTATTCTCTGTCTATATAAGTTCAGAGTATGCTCAACCTTGGGAGAATATGCTCGCTAGGCTGGAATACCACTGTGAAACTTAAAATCTGTATCTGGCGTAGAAATTAAATCTGCCTCTATACGTCCAAAGTAGGCGATGCGCTCGCTGATATCTTTGCCTGCGATTTGCTCCGCTAATACAAGATAATCCTGGTAATGGCGTGCTTCTGAACGTAATAAAGAAATGTAGAACTTTGCGATATCGTCATCCATATGTGGTGCTAGTTTGGCAAAACGCTCACAAGATCGGGCTTCGATGTACGCACCAATGATGAGTTTATCGATCAGCGTTTCCGGCTCATAAGTCTTCATATGCGAAATCAGTCCTTTAGCATAGCGACTTGCTGGAATATTTTTATACTCAATTCCACGACTTTCCATGATCTCTAAAACTTGATAAAAGTGGTGTAACTCCTCTTTTATCAAAAGCACCATCTTATCGATCAAATCTTGGCTGTATGGTGAGTCGGACTTAGCCATGATTGACTTAGAAATATTGCTCTTGCCTTTTAAAGTTTCCAATGAGCCTACGTTACGGTAAGCAAAATCTTCGTAGGGCTTAAACCAGTCAAGTAGAGCATGTGAACTGGATTGGTCAACGGCATACTTACGAATTAAAAACATGGCAGATTGGCCAGCTTTTAGTTCGCACAGTAGGTGGTCTAACAAAATGGTTTGAAGGTTCTCTGGTTTCTTTGCTTCCTCTACCCATTCATCAGGTGTACTGCATTGCAGAAATTGGTTAATGGGAGCAAGAAGATCTTGATAGGCGTCTAGATTCATCATTTTAGTTTTAGTACTTCACATTTTTATTGGGCATATCCGTTGTCTTGCGGATAGAAAAAAGGCTGCAATTGCAGCCTTTCTTGACCTGAAGTGAATGTTACCACTTTTTCTTCTCGCCGAAGAGTGCTTCCATGTCATTGTCACGCTCTTTGTCAGCAATCTGCTGCATTTCGGCATCGCTTTTATCTTGGCGCTTTTTATCTAAGTCACCTAACATCTCTTCAAGCTTTTGTTTCGCTTGAATAGAATAAGGATCGCTCTTAGTGCTCAAAGCATCGATACCTTTACGCAGCAGTTGAAGCGCGGTGCCTGGTTGGCCACGAGAGATAGAGTCGTTTGCTCTTTTGATGACATTTTCAATGTTGATGCGAATTTGCATCGTTTCCAAGCGCGCATTTTCGGTGACGTAGGTCTGGGTATCCAATCGGCCTTTGTTGTGCTCGTTACGGATAGTGTCGCGAAGTCGTTTAACCAGCTTAAGCATGACGATAGCTTGTTTATCACTACTCGGCATCTTGAAAGTGGTACTCTCGCCTGTAGGGCCATTCTCTTTTAGCTGCGTAATCTGCTGCTTCATATTTTCGATACGTTGAGCAAGTTGCTTGTTCTTCGGATCCAGCTCATGCATGCTCTCTAGCGCGTCAAGAATACGATTGTTTAGACACAGCAACAGCTCTTTACTAAAAGGGATATGGTGCGCATGACCAATCAACTCTTCAGTACCATCTATCAAGGCTACATATCGTGCTGATTCCTGCCTTTTTGCGGTTTCAACTTTAACCTTATATTGCAACATAATGTTATAGCCTAGGATTAACACCAGTAGGATGGCTACCAAAGCGATTATTAAACCAATATTCATATCTTTGCGTCTGCTTTACTTTTCTGCGGCTAGCGTTAAAGAATACATGAATCTTATCTTACTCGGCACCTTATTTGTTTGATTATTTTGTCTCTCCCACGTTTTAGTTACTGATAGAAGTCACATCATAGAACTTCGGTCATTTATTGGCTCAACTTTGTGCATATTGTTTCTTGCTTGAAGATTATTAGTATGTGATTGAGGTATAAGTTAGAAATTGCTGTTCATTTCGATTTGAACGCGTTATAACTAATTATTATATCGCTCGCTTGAGTGGCCAATAAACTCTCTCATGAATAAGTAAGGGATTACGATGAAACTGCAGCAGCTGAAGTATATTGTTGAGGTTGTAAACCATAATCTGAATGTATCTGCAACGGCGGAAAGCTTATATACCTCTCAGCCAGGTATCAGTAAACAGGTTCGGTTGCTGGAAGACGAGTTAGGCATTCAGATTTTTGAACGTAGCGGTAAGCACTTAACGCAAGTGACGCCAGCTGGAGAAGAAATTGTACGTATCTCTCAAGAAATTCTCGCTCGTGTAGAAAGTATCAAAGCGGTGGCTGGAGAGCACACCCATCCAGAAATGGGGACGCTGAATATCACCACGACACATACGCAGGCTCGTTATGCACTGCCAGATGTCATCAAAGGTTTTACTTCTCGTTATCCAAAAGTGTCGTTACACATGCACCAAGGTACACCGTCACAAATGTCTGAGGCGATAGCTAAAGGCACAGCGAATTTTGCGATTGCGACAGAAGCGCTTCACTTATATCAAGATGCCATCATGCTGCCTTGTTATCACTGGAATCGTTCAATAGTTGTGCCTAAAGACCACCCACTAGCGAAGAAAGACAAAGTAACGATCAGTGATCTTGCCGCTTACCCATTAGTCACTTACGTGTTCGGTTTTACTGGCCGTTCAGAGCTGGATACAGCATTCAACCGCGAAGGTTTAACCCCGCGAGTGGTGTTCACTGCAACTGATGCAGACGTCATTAAAACTTACGTTCGTATGGGTATTGGTGTGGGTGTGATTGCAAGCATGGCTGTGGATGAAGAGCAGGACGGTGACTTGGTTGCAATAGATGCGAGCCATTTGTTTGGTGCGAGCACCACGAGCATCGGCTTCCGCCGTGGTACATTCTTACGCTCTTACATGTTCGATTTTATGGAGCGTTTTGCACCGCACTTAACGCGTCCAGTGGTTGAGCAGGCGATTTCGTTGAAGTCTAATGCAGAAATCGAAGAGATGTTTAAAGACATCGAGCTTCCGGTGAGATAACACTTCATTGATGTTTCGATTCCCTCTACAATGCGCTCGTTGTAGGGGGAGCTATGAAAACGCAATTTCAATTTATTAATGACTGCTTAATCGAAAACCAATCTTTGTGGCGATTCGAGCCTTTTAAAAGCAGCATTCACACATCATTACCTTGGCAGGAGCAACATCCTCGACTGTGCCAATGGCTAGCGTCTCTTACTCCCTCTCAAATCGAAGAATACAAAGCAGCACCAGAACTCGCGTTAAAAGCACTTAGTCCGTTTTTGCCTGAGCTTGAACAACTCGCAAAACTGACTCATTTAGAGCTTTTGTCGTTAAACGGCTTGGAACTCGCTCGTGGTTTAGATAACGGTATTCCGGGACGTAAGTTGGAGCAAATTAGCTCGATGGGTGAAGCTGCAATTCAACAACACTGTGGCGAAGAATGGCTAGAATGGTGCTCAGGTAAAGGTTACTTGGGGCGAATCCTGACCACGCAAACCGATCAGCCTGTAACCAGCTTTGAATACCAACAAGCACTGTGCGATTCGGGACAACAAGCAGCCAATGAACATCATTGGAAGATGACGTTTATTCAAGGCGACGCGTTTGATAGCAAAGCGAAAGCCGTGTTTAAGCCAACGCAACACGCAGTAGCACTGCATGCATGCGGTGACCTTCACGTTCGTCTAATGCAGTACGGCAGTGAAAATGGGATTGCTGCGATGACCATATCACCTTGTTGTTACCACTTGATTCAGTCGGAACAATACCAGCCG
Organism: Vibrio sp. OY15; assembly: GCF_000742455.1. Classification (NCBI taxonomy): domain Bacteria; kingdom Pseudomonadati; phylum Pseudomonadota; class Gammaproteobacteria; order Vibrionales; family Vibrionaceae; genus Vibrio; species Vibrio sp. OY15. The sequence goes on from NZ_JPIL01000001.1 coordinate 163,398, forward strand.
ATGTCGGAATCGGGCAGGGCTTCTTCTCTCTCATTGTCTAAGCAAGAACTGCGTATCCCATTACAACAAACGGTGACGGGAGGAGAGCGCGTGCGTCGTCATCGTCAGCAGGAAATGATGTTTCGTCTTGGGTTTGATTTGATCACGCGACAAGCTTTGGGAATGGCAGAGTATCAGCCTGTGCCGAGTATCCGTAAGTCGCAATTAAGTGATGGTTTTGAATCGTTCTGTCGCTGGGCAGCGGAGCAAAAAGGCATTGTTCTTCCTCAAGAAATCGATTTCTCTCATTTTGAAAAGTTAAGCGAACAACGCTTCTGGCAAATGGAGAGAATGAGCTTAGTGCAACTTGTTTTTCAACGTCCGTTGGAGATCTGGCTCGCATTAGATAAAGTGCTTTATCTTGAAGAACGTGGTTACCGTGTTAGATTGTCAGAGTTTTGCCCTAAATCGGTCACACCTAGAAATATTTTAATTTGTGCATATAAGATTTAGTTATTCTTTATAGCCAAACGCTCTATATGAAAAAGCCCACTTATGAGTGGGCTTTTGTAAACAAAACGTGACAAGTTATGTTTTATTTTGTCATTAATTAAACATAGCGATAGCTTGAGTTGGTTCAACGTATTCCAAGTCAAAGCTTTCTGCTACTTCTTTACACGTTACTTTTCCGTGAATAACGTTTAGACCTTCAAGGAAGCCTTTATCTTCTAGAAGTGCTTCGCGGTAGCCTTTATTTGCTAACTTCACGATGTATGGAAGTGTAGCGTTGTTGAGTGCAAATGTTGAAGTGCGAGCAACTGCGCCAGGCATATTTGCTACACAGTAGTGAACCACTTCATCAACGATGTAAGTTGGATCTGCGTGAGTTGTCGCGTGCGAAGTTTCGAAACAACCGCCTTGGTCAATTGCCACGTCAACCACTGCCGCACCAGGCTTCATCTTAGCAATGTGCTCTTTAGTGACCAGTTTAGGTGCTGCTGCGCCAGGAATTAGAACGGCACCGATAACAAGGTCCGCTTCTAGAACATGCTTCTCGATAGCGTCTTCAGTAGAATAAACCACTTTTGCGCGACCTTGGAATTCTTCGTCAAGCTTACGAAGTGTGTCTACGTTACGGTCTAGAATGGTGACGTCAGCGCGAAGGCCAACCGCCATACGAGCAGCGTTTGCACCAACAACGCCACCACCAACGATAACGACTTTTGCAGGTTCAACACCAGGTACGCCGCCTAGGAGCAGACCACGACCGCCGTGCGATTTTTCCAACGTTTGCGCACCAGCTTGGATAGACATCCGACCTGCCACTTCTGACATTGGTGCTAACAGTGGCAAACGACCCATATTATCTGTTACAGTCTCATAGGCTATACAGACAGCTTTGCTCTTGATTAGCTCATCAGTTTGTGGAAAATCTGGTGCTAGGTGTAAATAAGTAAATAAAATTTGCCCTTCGCGGAGCATTGCTCTCTCTACTGCTTGGGGTTCTTTTACTTTTACAATCATGTCTGCTTGCGCAAATACGTCAGCAGCATGAGGGAGAATGGATGCGCCGACAGCGATGTAATCATCGTCTGAAAAACCAATGCCGGCACCTGCATTGGTCTCAACTAAAACTTGGTGACCATGTGAGATGAGTTCTCTCACGCTAGCTGGGATCATACCAACACGATATTCGTGATTCTTGATTTCCTTAGGTACGCCAATGATCATCCTGTATCCTCTTTCTATAATGGTTGTATTAACTGTTAGTAGGGTGTTATTGTCGAATTAATAACTAGTATAGTTATAGATTTGTAAAATTTGGCACCAAATATTAAAAAGTTGTAGTATATTTTTTTGCAAGGAAGTAATAAGGTGGAATAAAAAATGGCAGACAACTATAAAAAGCCGTCCAAGGAACTAGACCGTATCGACCGCAACATTCTTAATGAGCTGCAGAAAGACGGTCGTATTTCAAACGTTGAGCTTTCAAAACGTGTGGGACTTTCTCCAACGCCATGTTTGGAGCGTGTACGTCGCTTAGAGCGTCAGGGGTATATCACAGGGTATACTGCATTATTGAATCCGCAGTTCCTGGATGCATCACTATTAGTATTCGTTGAGATTACGCTAAACCGTGGTGCGCCGGATGTGTTTGAGCAGTTTAACTCAGCTGTTCAAAAGCTAGACGACATACAAGAGTGTCATCTTGTTTCAGGTGACTTTGACTATCTTCTTAAAACCCGTGTATCAGATATGGGTGCTTACCGCCGACTATTGGGCGATACGTTACTACGTCTACCTGGCGTAAATGACACTCGCACATACGTTGTTATGGAAGAAGTGAAACAATCTAACCAGCTTGTGATCAAAACTCGTTAATTTCTTGCAAAGAAAGCGGTATATGCTTCCGCTTTCGCCAGAGAGTAATTGGGTTTTTCTCCTTGATATGGTTAAATCAATTTACCGAGCGGCTTGATGCCGCTCGGAATGTTTTGCAATTTCCTATTTCATTTCCATATTCAAGTTGATTTATGTTCAAAGAGAACGCAAAGAAAGTCGAAACCATTATCAAAACCAGTGAAGAGCCCCAGTCTTCACGCTTAAATGGCTTCCAACGCTTAAAAGAGTGCTGCTTTATCGTTGGCGTTCTTAGCTCGGTATTGCTTGCGGTTGCACTATTTACCTTCAGTCCGGCCGATCCTTCTTGGTCCCAAACCGCATGGGGAGGGGATATCGATAATGCTGGTGGCCTTTTCGGCGCTTGGCTAGCCGATACTCTATTCTTCACATTTGGCTCTCTCGCTTACCCAATCCCTTTCTTGCTAGCGGCGGCTGCATGGGTGATTTGCCGTAAACGAGGAGAAGATGAGCCCATTGATTTCATGCTATGGGGTACAAGGCTGCTCGGTCTGGTCGTCCTTATTATGACCAGTTGCGGTCTTGCCGATATTAATTTTGATGACATTTGGTATTTTTCATCCGGAGGTGTGGTCGGGGATGTGTTGTCTAGCCTCGCTTTACCTACATTGAATGTACTCGGTACCACATTGGTATTGCTGTTCTTGTGGGGAGCGGGCTTTACGCTCTTCACTGGCATCTCATGGCTTAACATCGTGGAATGGCTTGGTGATCGTGCGTTAGCACTAATTGCCGCGCTTGCAAATAAGGCAAGAGGTTCAGAGCAGGAAGTTTTAGAACCTCAGCTTGATGAGTTTGTAGAAGACAAAGTCTCTACGCCTAAACATAATGTAGATTATGAAATTGATGATGAGCCGCTTCCTCATTTAACGGCATACGACGTCGATGAACCGAAAGAATCGGCGCCAGCGCATGAGTATCCTATTTATATGCCGCAAGCGAAACCTGATAAGCCTGCGGAACAGGCGATGGTAGAACCGACGCCACCACAACGCAAGGCTACGGTTAATGCTGCGCCAGTTTATGCTGAACCTGAGCCTCAAACACAACCTATCCATACGGTTAACACTGATAACGTTGATCCGCTCTTGGAACGCACCAAGCAACTGAATGTTACGATAGAAGAGCTTGAAGCAGCGGCGCAACAAGCAGATGACTGGGGAACTGAAGAACAGGCAGCCCCATCATTTGCAGACACTTACTCTTCCTATGTAGAGCCACATACAGCTACAGAAGAACCGATCAGTGTTGAACCAGATTATGCGGAGTACGAACAATTTGAAGCAGAGCAAGTACAGCAGCCAAGTATTGAGCATCCTGTACATGAAGAGCCTGCAATTGATTCTGCTGTATTAGATAGCATCACGGCGCAAACAGAATCGAGCCAACATATTGAGCCTACGATCTCTGACTTTGATGTGTTAGATGATGAAGACGAAGTGGAATCTCAGCCTGCACAGCAAGCACAGCCAACAACGCCTCATCAGCAAGTTGCAACACCTTCAACAACATTTGAACCTGCACCTCAAAAAGTGGAGGTGGAAGAGGTCCAAGACAACGACCAAGATGTTACCGCATTCCAAGATATGGTTTCCAATGCGCAAGCCAAAGTCGCTGCAACACAGAACCCATTTTTGGTACAGAAAGAAGAAAACTTGCCAGTTCCGGAAGAGCCACTCCCAACGCTCGAGTTGCTTTATCATCCAGAAAAACGTGAAAACTTTATCGACCGTGATGCGCTAGAGCAGGTCGCTCGATTGGTAGAGAGCAAACTCGCTGACTACAAAATCAAAGCCGATGTGGTTGGTATTTATCCTGGTCCAGTGATCACTCGTTTTGAGCTTGATTTGGCGCCAGGGGTGAAAGTAAGTCGTATTTCTGGTCTTTCAACTGACTTAGCGCGTGCATTGTCTGCGATGGCGGTACGTGTTGTGGAAGTAATCCCTGGCAAGCCTTACATCGGTTTGGAACTGCCAAACATGAGTCGTCAGACGGTCTATTTATCTGATGTCATCAGTAGCCCTCAGTTTGAGCAAGCAACGTCACCAACAACGGTTGTGCTAGGTCAAGACATTGCGGGCGAAGCTGTGGTGGCAGATCTTGCGAAGATGCCTCACGTGTTAGTAGCAGGTACAACAGGTTCTGGTAAGTCGGTGGGTGTGAACGTGATGATTTTGAGCATGCTGTATAAAGCAGGTCCAGAAGATGTACGCTTCATCATGATTGACCCGAAAATGCTAGAGCTTTCTATTTATGAAGGTATCCCTCATCTTCTTTCTGAAGTTGTGACTGATATGAAAGACGCATCAAATGCTCTGCGTTGGTGTGTGGGCGAGATGGAACGTCGTTACAAATTGATGTCGGCATTAGGTGTACGTAATGTGAAGGGCTTCAACGAAAAATTGAAGATGGCAGCAGAAGCGGGCCACCCAATCCATGACCCGTTCTGGCAAGAAGGCGACAGCATGGATACTGAACCGCCATTGCTAGAAAAGCTGCCTTACATCGTCGTTGTTGTTGACGAATTTGCTGACCTAATGATGGTGGTAGGTAAGAAAGTTGAAGAACTGATTGCTCGCTTGGCGCAAAAAGCGCGTGCGGCAGGTATTCACTTAATTCTTGCGACTCAGCGTCCATCGGTTGATGTTATTACCGGTCTAATTAAAGCGAACATTCCAACTCGTGTTGCGTTTACGGTATCGACTAAAACGGACTCTCGTACAATCCTAGATCAAGGCGGCGCAGAATCACTACTTGGTATGGGTGATATGTTGTATCTACCGCCGGGATCAAGTCATACAACTCGTGTTCACGGTGCATTTGCATCAGATGATGATGTTCATGCTGTTGTAAACAACTGGAAAGCGCGTGGTAAACCGAACTACATTGAAGAGATCATCAGTGGAGATCAAACTCCAGAAAGTCTATTGCCAGGTGAGCAAATGGAAGCGGATGAAGATGTAGACCCGCTCTTCGATCAAGTTGTTGAGCACGTGGTTCAATCACGTCGAGGTTCGGTTTCCGGAGTTCAGCGCCGATTTAAGATAGGTTACAACCGTGCCGCCCGTATTGTAGAGCAGCTTGAAGCTCAGGGCATCGTAAGTGCTCCGGGTCATAACGGTAACCGTGAAGTACTGGCACCTGCGCCACCAAAAGATTAATGAACTTGTGTTACTCACCTCAGTCCAACTGAGGTGAGTGGTTCTAATAATAGGTATCTGAATGAAAAAACTATTTTCAGCGAAACTTTTCTCTGCGCTTGTTTTAAGCTTTTCCCTCTTCTCTACTGCGCACGCAGCGTCTCCTAAAGATGAATTAAACAAACGCCTTTCTATGAATGATGGCTTTAGTGCGGATTTCTCTCAGCAGGTTATCAGCCCTGAAGGCGAAACGGTGATGGAAGGAGAAGGTACGGTTGAAATTGCCCGCCCAAGCCTGTTCCGTTGGAGTACAACATTCCCTGATGAGAACCTATTGGTCTCTGACGGTAAGACATTGTGGTACTACAGCCCATTCATCGAGCAAGTGAGCATCTACTGGCAAGAGCAAGCAACAGAGCAAACGCCATTTGTTTTGCTAACGCGTAACCGAGCAAGTGATTGGAATAACTACAAAATATCTCAAAAAGGTGACCAGTTTACTCTCGTTCCTACCGCAGTAGACTCCACACAAGGTCAATTCCAGATTAATATTGATGCCAAAGGTGTCGTGAAAGGCTTCAACGTGGTTGAGCAAGACGGTCAAAAAGGTTTGTTCACCTTTAACAACGTGAAGCTGGGTAAACCAAAAGCAGACAGATTCACATTCACAATTCCAAAAGGTGTGGAAGTGGATGACCAAAGGAATTAATTGGTAGTGAGTAATTACACATTAGATTTCTCGGGGGACGAAGATTTTCGTCCCCTTGCTGCTCGTATGAGACCGGAAACAATCGAGCAATACATTGGACAACAGCACATTTTAGGCCCTGGTAAGCCACTGCGCCGTGCGCTAGAGGCGGGTCACATTCACTCTATGATCCTTTGGGGACCACCAGGCACAGGCAAAACGACATTAGCGGAAGTGGCTGCAAACTATGCCAATGCTGAAGTTGAGCGCGTGTCTGCCGTAACATCTGGTGTGAAAGAAATCCGTGCAGCAATCGAGAAAGCACGTGAGAATAAAATGGCGGGTCGCCGCACCATCTTGTTTGTGGATGAGGTGCATCGCTTCAACAAATCTCAGCAAGACGCATTTTTGCCGCATATTGAAGATGGCACGGTTACCTTTATTGGAGCGACGACAGAAAACCCATCGTTTGAGCTAAACAACGCATTGCTGTCACGTGCGCGTGTGTACAAGCTAACGTCTCTCGACAAAGATGAAATCTCGTTGGCGTTGAACCAAGCCATAAGCGACAAAGAACGTGGGCTGGGTAATACACCTGCACACTTCGCTGATAACGTATTAGACCGTCTAGCAGAACTGGTAAACGGTGATGCTCGTATGTCTCTCAATTATCTTGAGCTCCTCTACGATATGGCAGAAGACAATGCGCAGGGTGAAAAAGAGATCACGCTTAAGTTGCTTGCGGAAGTAGCAGGGGAGAAGGTCTCTCGCTTCGATAACAAAGGTGACATCTGGTACGACTTAATCTCTGCGGTTCACAAATCAATTCGTGGCTCAAACCCAGATGCTGCGCTGTATTGGTCTGCGCGTATGATTGCAGCGGGATGTGATCCTCTTTATATTGCCCGTCGATTACTTGCGATAGCATCGGAAGATGTAGGTAATGCTGACCCTCGCGCAATGCAAGTGGCACTGTCTGCTTGGGATTGCTTTACCCGAGTTGGTCCAGCAGAAGGTGAACGTGCGATTGCACAGGCGATCGTGTACTTAGCGTGTGCGCCAAAAAGTAATGCGGTATACGTGGCGTGGAAACAAGCGCTCACAGACGCTCATAACTTACCTGAATATGAAGTGCCGCATCACCTTCGAAATGCGCCAACCAGTTTGATGAAAGACATGGGTTATGGGGCTGAGTATCGTTATGCTCACGATGAGCCTGGTGCTTACGCAGCAGGTGAGCAATATTTGCCGCCTGAAATGGGCGATCGTAGGTACTATCAGCCGACAAATCGTGGTCTGGAGACCAAAATCGGCGAAAAGTTAGATTACTTGGCTACTTTAGACGCAAATAGCCCACAAAAGCGCTATGAAAAGTAGGCGTTTTTGGATACATTTGTTTAGTAAATTTTTTTAACGCGTACGCTTGGAAAGTGCGCGTGATTTCACAACAAAAAGCATAGGATTAACAATGCTGGATTCTAAATTACTTCGTACAGAGCTGGATGAAACAGCTGCTAAACTGGCGCGTCGTGGCTTTAAGCTAGACGTAGATACTATTCGTAAACTTGAAGAACAACGTAAGTCCATTCAAGTAGAAGTAGAAAATTTACAATCCACGCGTAACTCCATCTCCAAGCAAATCGGCCAAAAAATGGCGGCTGGCGACAAAGAAGGCGCAGAAGAGATCAAGAAACAAATCGGTACGCTAGGTAGCGATCTTGATGCGAAGAAAGTTGAACTTGAGCAAGTAATGGCTCAACTAGACGAATTCACGCTTTCTGTACCAAACATCCCAGCAGATGAAGTGCCAGATGGCAAAGATGAAAACGACAACGTTGAAATCTCTCGTTGGGGTGAGCCAAAGTCTTACGACTTCGAACTGAAAGATCACGTTGACCTAGGCGAAATGGGCGACGGTCTAGACTTCGCAAGTGCAGTTAAGATCACTGGCGCACGTTTCATCGTGATGAAAGGCCAATTCGCTCGTCTACACCGTGCAATCGCTCAGTTTATGCTAGATCTTCACACTGAAGAGCACGGCTACACAGAAATGTACGTACCTTACCTAGTAAACTCTGACAGCCTATTCGGTACTGGTCAGCTTCCTAAGTTCGGTAAAGACCTTTTCCACACAGAGCCTCTAGCGGAAAAAGTAAACGACGAAGAGCCACGTAAACTGTCTCTAATCCCTACTGCAGAAGTACCTGTAACGAACCTAGTTCGTGACACGATTTCTGACGAAGCGGATCTACCAATTAAGATGACAGCGCACACGCCATGTTTCCGCTCAGAAGCAGGTTCTTACGGTCGTGATACTCGTGGTCTTATTCGTATGCACCAGTTCGACAAAGTTGAGCTAGTACAAATCACTAAGCCAGAAGATTCAATGAACGCACTAGAAGAGCTAACAGGTCACGCTGAGAAAGTTCTACAACTTCTTGAGCTTCCTTACCGTAAAGTGGTTCTATGTACAGGTGACATGGGCTTTGGCGCTCGTAAGACTTACGACCTAGAAGTTTGGGTTCCTGCTCAAGAAACTTACCGTGAGATCTCTTCATGTTCTAACATGTGGGATTTCCAAGCTCGTCGTATGCAAGCGCGTTTCCGTCGTAAAGGCGAGAAGAAACCTGAGCTTGTACACACGCTAAACGGTTCTGGTCTTGCTGTAGGTCGTACAATGGTTGCTATCCTAGAAAACAACCAAGAAGCAGACGGCCGCATTGCAATCCCTACAGTACTTCAGAAGTACATGGCGGGCGCAACGCACATCGGTTAATTCATTAACCACTAGAACACCAAAACCCAGCCTTTGCGCTGGGTTTTTTGTTATCTGCGTCGAGTGAAAATACGTTGTTATGTAATTAGCACACGCATTAGTGACGAGCTCGCCCAGAATCTGGCAGTAGGAGATAAATGATATTTTTCTAAGCGGTTTTTCACGTGACAAGCTAACGTCCTCATTTGTCTTTGTTGTTAAACGTTATGCCAGTAAATCATTTTTTATTACGTGTTATTTTTGCGCTTACCTTGCTTGTTTTCGGGAGGGTTATCGCAAGTGAACTTATTCAACCTCAATACTTAGATAGTGAGCGAACCGAACGCTTTTTTGCGCGCGAATTAGCACAACCATCCGAAGAAAGTATGCAGCTGCGTAATTCACTCGACTGGGGATATGGGCTTGAGTTGGCAAATGCGTCTGGCGATACGAAATCGGTGTCTAATTGCAAAGACTTAGCTACTGCAAACTCTGCGGGTTTTACTGCGGCTAAAGCTTATGAATACGGCGTGTTTAAAGCGTATTTAACTCAGTGTCAAACATGGAGTGAGATGGCAAAGTTAACCGCCTCCAAGCGCTCATTTATATCGAAATTTAAGTTAGACGATAACTTTCCTAATTTAACCCCAAGTGCGCTTGCTTTTGTTATTTCTAACGAAAGTGCTGAGAAAGCAAAGACACTATCAACGTGGGATGAAGCAGACCATATCCAAAGAACTCATGTCTCCAGTGAAGTGAGAGCAGAGTACTTCGACGCGACCGATGGCTTTCAAGTCATTACGATTGTAGCAAAAGGTGATTACAACGCTGACGGCATCGAGGATATCGTTATTGAGAAAGAGAATAGTGTACTCAGTGGCTCGTATTCATCTTCACATGGATATGTATTAACCCGTATGTCTGAACAGTCGCTATTTAAGGTGTTGGCTGAATGGTAATGAAACGATTGGCGGTCACTTGGGGGGTAAGTATTGCCATTATGAGCACATTTGCTGTTGCTAGCACCTCGCCTAGAAAAGTCTTTGAATGTTCAGTAAACCAAACTATGAACTTTAGTATTTCGATAGATCAAGCCAAAGGCGGGCTTATCCTTTATAAGTCTATTGCAAATAAAAGCCCAGTTTTACAGCGGATAAAACCTCAAGATTATCGTGTCGAACATTACCATCGAGCATTGGTAGATGAGAAGTCACTGGAATTTAGTATTGGTGAGCGGGTCATATTAGTCAGTGAGTACTTTAGCGAGGAGTTTGGTGAGGTAGAGAAGATACTCAGTGTTACTTTGAGAGAGCCTGAACAAATCCAGTACTTTGAATGTGAGGAAGGAAGTATGAGTAACCTTGCATTGCTTTTCCATGAGAGTGCCGAATAATCGATTACAGAGTGATTATTACCAAAACGTAATAGTGTTTTCGAGTTTACCCTAATTATCTTGTTATTTGTAATCGATATAATCATCCACCTTACCACGGTAAGTAGATTTTCTCATTCAAGTAACGAGGAGGGCTTATGGCCGTAGGGTGGGCAAACGACGATAGCGTCAGCCAACAAATTCAAAACACAATAGACGACGAGATTTCCCGTGTTCGTGGCAGTATCACAAAGGGTGAGAGCACCCATTACTGCGATGAGTGTGGTGATGAGATCCCAGAAGCGCGTCGTCTTGCAATGAAAGGCGTTCGTTTGTGTATCGAATGTCAGTCAACAATCGAATTGGTATCTCAACGCCAAGCATTGTTCAATCGACGAGCGAGTAAAGACAGTCAACTTCGATAGCTTTACTGCTCTAATAAATAACGAGACGGTTTGAGTCTCATACTCAAACCGTTTTCGTATTGAATGGAACTATGAAGCGAAGCAGTCTTTACGTTGCAACGCTGCATCAATCGCGTTAACTAGCTTCTCAATATCTTCTGGCTTGCTGATGAACGGCGGCATCATATAAATCAGTTTGCCAAATGGACGAATCCACACTCCGTGTTCAACAAACAAGGCTTGGATGGTTTCCATATTCACAGGGCGAAGCGTCTCCACTACGCCAATAGCACCCAACCAACGGGTGTTTTTCACCAAGTCGTATTCTTCAAGTTTTGGTAGTAACTCAGAAAACAGCGTTTCAATTTGTTGGGTTTGTTGCTTCCAATCACCTTGCTCGATCAATTCCAAACTTGCAGTAGCTACGGCACAAGCGAGTGGATTCCCCATAAAGGTTGGACCGTGCATAAAACAACCAGCATCACCACCACAAACAGTGTCTGCTACGTGTTTGCTCGCGAGGGTCGCAGAGAGGGTCATGTAGCCGCCAGTAAGTGCTTTCCCGACACACAGAATGTCTGGTTGAATATCCGCATGTTCGCAGGCAAACAATTTACCTGTGCGTCCAAAACCGGTAGCGATCTCATCTGCAATCAATAACAGACCGTATTTGTCGCAAAGTCTACGCACGCCTTTGAGAAATTCTGGATGGTAGATGCGCATGCCGCCTGCGCCTTGAACAATAGGTTCTAGGATCACCGCAGCAAGTTCTTGATGGTGCGTCTCAATCTTGTGCTCGAAGTCGGTAAGGTCTTCTGGCTTCCATTCATCCCAATAACCACAAGTTGGTGACTCCGCAAAGATATGCTCAGGCAAAAAGCCTTTGTAGAGAGAGTGCATTGAGTTGTCAGGATCGGTGACCGACATCGCCGCAAACGTATCGCCGTGATAACCGTGTCGCAAAGTAAGAAACTTCGGTCGGCGTTCGCCTTTTGCATGCCAATATTGAAGTGCCATTTTTAAGCTGACTTCTACGGCAACAGAGCCTGAATCGGCAAGGAATACATGTTCAAGATTACTTGGTGCTAGGGATAGCAACTTCTTACACAAACTGATTGCTGGCTGGTGGGTAATCCCGCCAAACATCACGTGAGAGACCTTATCGATTTGCTGGTGAGCGGCTTGATTTAAGTGCGGATGGTTATAGCCGTGGATCGTCGACCACCAAGAAGACATGCCATCGACCAGCTCAGTACCATCTTCCAATTTAATGTGCACACCATTTGCCGATGCCACTGGGTAGCAGGTCAGAGGTGTCAATGTAGAAGTGTAAGGATGCCAGATATGCTGGCGGTCGAAGGCGAGATCCATGTGCGATTCCAATAATAGTTTAGATTAAAAAACAGACAGATGTAAACTTTGTTCTTTTGCGTCGTGTTGACAGTTTATCGAGACTCAGTAGACTGTCAACACAACAACAAAAGTGACTAAAGGAATACACGTGGAAGTTCGTCATAACTGGACGCATGCTGAAGTGCGCGATCTCATGGAAAAACCATTCATGGATCTCCTATTCGAAGCGCAGCTTGTACATCGTCAATATCAACAAACCAACCATGTTCAAGTAAGCACGCTTCTGTCGATTAAGACAGGTGCTTGTCCAGAAGATTGTAAGTACTGTCCTCAGAGTGCTCGTTACACCACAGACATCGAAAAAGAGCGTCTGATGGAAGTAGAACGCGTACTCGATGCTGCGCAAAAAGCCAAAAATGCTGGTTCTACTCGATTCTGTATGGGCGCAGCATGGAAAAACCCGAAAGAGCGTGACATGCCACATTTGACCGACATGATCAAAGGCGTGAAGGGCATGGGTTTAGAAACGTGTATGACATTAGGCATGCTGACGCCAGATCAAGCAAAGCAATTGGCAACCGCAGGTCTGGATTACTACAACCACAACCTAGATACCTCACCTGAATTTTACGGCAACATCATTACCACACGTACTTACCAAGACCGTTTAGATACTTTGTCTCACGTTCGTGATGCTGGCATGAAGATTTGTTCCGGTGGCATCATCGGCATGGGTGAAAGTGCTAACGACCGAGCTGGTTTGTTGGTTGAATTGGCTAACTTACCGGTACACCCTGAAAGCGTTCCAATCAACATGCTCGTGAAGGTAAAGGGGACACCACTGGAAGAAGTGGATGATGTTGAGCCTTTCGATTTCATTCGCCTGATTGCGATTGCACGAATCATGATGCCTCAATCAGCCGTTCGTTTATCCGCTGGCCGTGAAAACATGAACGAACAAATGCAAGCGCTGTGTTTTATGGCGGGTGCAAACTCCGTTTTCTATGGCTGCAAGCTTCTGACCACGCCAAACCCTTCTGAAGACAAAGACATGATGCTGTTCAACAAGCTCGGTATTAACAGCCAAGAGGTGTCTCAAAAGCCTGATGAAATCGAAGAAAACGAGTTACTCGATCGCGTCGTAGAGCGCGTTGCTGCCCGTCCGACAAAAGACGACCTTTTCTACGATGCCAGCGTTTAAATCTCGTATCGAGTCCGCCCTTGCTGAGCGTAAAACGCAAGGGTTGAATCGTTCTATGAATGTGGTGTTTGCCGGTAACCAGTCCGTTTTGGAACACGAAGGTAGACGCTACATTAATTTCTCAAGTAATGATTATTTGGGATTGGCTAATGACCAAGCGCTTGTTCGGGCTTGGCAGCAAGGTTTAAGCGTATATGGTAGTGGCAGTGGAGCATCACCGATGGTGACTGGCTTTAGTGCCGCGCACAGCAATTTAGAAGCCGCACTGACCGAATGGTTGGGTTACGACAGAGCAATTCTGTTTGGTTCTGGATTCAGTGCTAATCAAGCCTTGTTGTTCACCTTGTTGGAAAAATCAGACGTATTGATCCAAGACCGTTTGAACCATGCCTCACTGATGGAAGCGGGGGCGTTGTCACCAGCTAAGATGAAGCGCTTCAAACACAATGACATCGAGCACCTAAAGTCGCTGATTAATAGCGAAGACAACCATCTAGTTGTGACTGAAGGGGTATTCAGCATGGACGGCGACTGTGCGCCGCTTAGCGATATAGCTGAAGTCACTCGTAGTCATGATGCTTGGTTTGCTGTCGATGACGCTCATGGTATTGGCGTTCTTGGTCAATCCGGTGGTGGTTCTTGTGAGTTGGCAACGGTTAAACCCGAGATACTGATCGTTACTTTCGGCAAAGCGTTTGGTATGTCTGGCGCGGCTATTTTATGTGACCACGCAACGGGGGACTTTTTAACTCAGTTTGCTCGTCACCATGTGTATTCCACGGCGATACCGCCAGCACAAGCGTATGCGTTGACTCATGCAGTCTCGATGGTTCAAGAGCAGTCTTGGCGACGTGAAAAGCTCTCTGAGCTTAGTGAAGTGTATCGAGATAGCCTTAGCGACCTTGAGGGGTTTGTTGAGACTCAAACTTCGATTAAGCCCTTTTTGATTGGTGAATCTGAATTGGCTTTGCGAGTAGCAGGTGCTTGTCGCCAAAACGGTATTTGGGTGACTGCTATTCGCCCTCCGACGGTGCCTAAAGGAACGTCTCGTCTTCGAATCACACTCACTGCCAATCACACTAATGAACAAGTTAAAACGCTTTCAATTGCATTGAAGCAAGCATTAGGAGCGCTGTAATGGATAATGCAACTACCGCATTAGCGCAAACGCTCGCGTTAGAGAGTTTCCATCAAGATAAAGACGCGATTGCCTCTTCGTTTGGTAAAGCAGCAGAAACATACGATAAACATGCGGCTTTTCAACGTGATGTCGGGCATCAGCTGCTTGATAAACTTCCTGAAAACTTGACGGGAAAACGTGTATTGGATTTAGGTTGTGGCACGGGTTATTTCTCCCAACTACTTCAACAACGCGGTGCGGAAGTAGTCTGCGGCGATATCTCTCAAGCCATGTTAGATAAAGCAGAGCAGCGTTGTGGTGCAGTACGAATGCATTACCAAGTTGCTGATGCTGAAAACTTACCATTTGACGATGATAGCTTCGATTACGTGTTTTCAAGTTTAGCGCTGCAATGGTGTACAGATTTAAGTTACCCACTAAAAGAAGTGCGCCGCGTGCTAAAAAATGGTGGGAAAGCGTGGTTCTCTACACTGGTTGATGGATCACTGTATGAGCTGCGTGCATCATGGGAAAAAATTGATGCATATCAACACGTCAATAACTTTCTAACGCTCAATCAGGTAAAAATTGCGTTAGCGCAATCTCGATGTGACAGCCATCAACTAGACTTGACCACCATCACAGTTTGGTACGACTCTGCATTTTCAGTTATGCGTGACCTCAAAGGTATAGGTGCAAATCACGTAAGCGGGCGCTCACACGGTTTAACTAGTCGCGAGACTTTGTTAAAAGTTGAGCATGCGTACCAAGCGTTTAAAAACGATCAAGGTCTTCTACCTGCAAGTTATCAGGTTTGTTTTGGAGTAATACATCTATGATTGATGCTTTTTTTATTGCTGGTACGGATACTGATGTTGGAAAGACGGTAGCGTCTAAAGCCATTTTGCAAGCGATCGCAGCAAAAGGACTAAACACTATTGGTTATAAGCCAGTGGCAGCAGGGAGTGACAAGACTGAAGCGGGATGGCGCAACTCTGATGCTTTACACTTACAAGACGCCGCAACACTCGATGTGGCCTATGATGATGTGAACCCATACGCTTTAGAGTTGCCTGCTTCTCCCCACATTGCAGCGAAGCATGAACATGTCGAAATAAGTTACGATGTTCTGAGTCAAAAACTGGCTCAACATAAGCAGCAAGCCGATGTTGTTCTCGTTGAAGGTGCTGGAGGCTGGCGTGTGCCAGTATCCGATACGGACTGTTTATCTACATGGGTAAAAGAAGAGCAGTTACCTGTTGTACTGGTGGTTGGCATTAAATTAGGCTGTTTGAGCCACGCTTTACTCACAGCGGAGAGTATTAAAGCGGATGGTTTGAATCTTGTTGGCTGGGTGGCAAACCGCGTCAACCCAGGCACAGAGCACTACGCTGACATTATCGAGATGCTAGAAGCACGTATCGATGCACCTAAGCTTGGGGAAATTCCATATATTCCAAGTGCTAAACGTAAAGAGCTAGGCAAGTACATTAATGTAGAGCCGTTGCTAAACACTGACTAATGGTGTTTAGGGTAAAAGACTAAAAAACCAAAGGGCTGCGCAATGCAGCCCTTTCTTGTTGGTGTAACCTAAAAAGTCAGATTACTTATCTTGGCTGAGCCCCATCAATGCTTGTTGTGTTTCTGCAACACGCTGAGACATATGATGATCGGTTGAAATACCAAGTTGTTGCTTTGCCTCGTCCTCTGAGATGCCTAGGTGACAACGCAGTAAATCAATAGCCATCTGATAGTCGTTAGTTTCTACCATGGTTTTTCCCTCAATACATGGAGTTTTTGAGCTCACCCAATGCACTTTTTGCAATGTACTTAGAGTGGCTCTGTTTTGTTCATCTCATTCGAATTTAGCATGTCCATGTAGCCGCACAATAAGACCAAAGTCTATAGCAGAGCTAACGTACTGTTTTTGGTCTATTAAAAAATTTCTAGCTAAGTTGCTAAGAGGTGATAGATTTAACACCAAGATCATCTATCAATAGATGATGGGTAGGTCAGAGCTTATTTCATCATTTTGATAAATGTATATGAACGGAGGTTCCAGCTCCTACCAAAGCATGTTTTGAAATCGCTTGAATCAAATATTTCAGTCTCGAAAACAAATGTTGCAATTTATTGCTTAACCTTGTTTTTATCGCGGATAGACTATATCTATAACGCACGGAACATGAAAATCAACGGAATTGGCTTTTATAGCGATTACCATTTGTTCCTTATAACAATCCGTTTTAAAAAAACGATAAGCTTCCTCGGAGAAAAGTAATGAAGCGAATTATGTTATTCCTAGCAACTAACCTAGCTGTCGTGCTAGTGCTTAGTGTTGTTCTGAATATTGTTTACGCTGTAACTGGAATGCAACCAGGCAGTCTGTCAGGTTTACTTGTAATTGCTGCTGTATTTGGTTTTGGTGGCGCATTTATTTCGTTGATGATGTCAAAGGGTATGGCACTACGCTCGGTTGGTGGTATGGTCATTGAAAGCCCGCGCAACGAAACGGAGCATTGGTTAGTCGAAACTGTGGGTCGTCAAGCTCAACAAGTGGGTATTGGTATGCCAACGGTGGCTATTTATGATTCACCAGATATCAATGCATTTGCGACAGGTGCAAAGCGAGATGACTCTCTTGTCGCAGTTTCTACTGGTCTTTTACACAATATGACTCGTGATGAGGCAGAGGCAGTACTTGCACACGAAGTGAGCCATATTGCAAATGGTGATATGGTCACGATGACGTTGATGCAAGGTGTCGTGAACACGTTTGTTATCTTCCTATCACGCTTTATTGCCAATATCGTGGCATCGAACGATGATGAAGAAGGCCAAGGTACAAATATGATGGTTTACTTTGGCGTATCCATGGTGCTTGAACTGGTATTTGGTTTCCTAGCTAGCTTCTTGACTATGTGGTACAGCCGTCATCGCGAATTCCACGCGGACGCAGGTGCTGCGCGCCTCGTTGGCAAAGAAAAAATGATTGCGGCTCTAGAGCGTTTGAAGGTGAGTCATGAATCTCAACTGGATGGCACCATGATGGCGTTTGGTATCAATGGCAAGCAGTCGCTGACTGAGCTACTAATGAGCCACCCTCCGCTAGATAAACGTATTGCAGCGTTGCGAGGCCAGCAATACTAATTGTTCCTACTTAAATAATTGTTAATCTGCTGAAAAGGCTTGGTTTTGACCAAGCCTTTTTTTTCGCCGATTGATCGCGTGCGAACTTCATCACGTACTACTTACAGAAATAAAGTTATACAAAATTATTTTTGTACAACTTTGGTGGAATGAACTATCTTGTACATATAATAATTTTGTACAACTTAATGGGCGTGTAGGAGTAAAAAATGGACATACAGTCTGTTGGCAATATCTATCAAAAGCTCAACAAAGCGAACTTACATCTGCTTAAGGATATATATCACCAAGATGTAGTATTTGAGGACGCAGCGCATCGTTTAGAAGGATGGCCAGCACTTTCGGATTATTTCACCTCATTATATGCCAACGTCATCAGTTGTGATTTTGTAATCCATGAGCATCAACAAGTCGGAGATACAGGCTTCCTAACTTGGACAATGGACCTTCAGCATCCCAAACTTCAGAAGGGTGCGCCTATCCTCGTCAATGGTGTTTCGCACCTCAAATTTAGCGAAGGTCAGGTCATTTATCACCGAGACTATTTTGATCTCGGAGAGATGCTCTATGAGCATTTACCGTTACTTGGTTCAGTCGTTAAAACCATCAAGCAGAGGTTAGGACAATGAACAACACCATCTTAATCACAGGCGCCACCTCCGGAATAGGAAGGCAGCTTGCCCTAGATTACGCGAACTCAGAATGGAATGTGATTGCTTGTGGTCGGAATCAAGATGTTCTTGCAGAACTGGAGGCAGTTTCCTCCAAAATTCATACATTGCAGTTTGATGTGACAAATTATGAGGAAACTCAGCAGGCGCTCTCTAATTTGCCCTTTACGCCAAACACATGGGTTTTTAACGCAGGCGATTGTGAGTACATGGATGAGGGAGTGGTCGACGCGAAACTCATGGCGCGTGTGATGAACGTAAATGTTGTCGGTGTTGCCAACTGCGTTGAAGGCTGCCAAGTGCATTTAGAGAGAGGGCACCGCATTGTTATTGTTGGCTCTATCGCATCAGAAGTGGCACTGCCTCGTGCTGAAGCTTACGGCGCATCCAAAGCGGCAGTCAGTTATTTTGCACGCACGCTCGCCGTCGACTTGAAAAAGAAAGGGATCAATGTGGTAACGGTGTTTCCTGGTTTTGTTGAAACGCCGTTGACTGACAAAAACGACTTCGAAATGCCAATGATCATTTCTACTCAGCAAGCGTCGGACTCTATCAGGAAGCAGTTAGCCGCCAACAAGACCTATATCTATTTCCCAGCGAGATTTACCAGTATTTTACGTTTTATCTCGTTACTTCCATACAGTTGGCAAGCTCGCCTAACTGCTAAACTCGTAGCATAAGAAGGAATAAGAATGAAAACAGCAGGAAGAAAGAAGATAGCGATTGTGGGAACGGGAATCTCTGGCCTTACTTGTGGTTATTACTTGCATAAAGAACATGAGGTAACGCTGTTTGAAGCGAACGATTACATCGGTGGCCATACTGCAACCGTTGATGTGAGCCTTGATGGTAAAGAATACGCGATAGATACTGGGTTCATCGTCTATAACGACCGTACGTACCCTAATTTCATTAAAATGATGAGCGAGATTGGCGTTGAAGGTCTGCCGACTCAAATGAGCTTCAGTGTCAGAAACGATGGGAACGGACTAGAGTACAACGGCCACACAGTGTCGACATTGTTCGCTCAAAAACGCAACTGGGCAAACCCTAAATTTTATCGATTTATCTTCGAGATACTTCGTTTCAATAAACTTGCCAAGCGCTTCGCTAGCGAGCAATCCTCGCACTCTCAGACGTTAGGTGAGTTCCTTGATGAACACAAATTCAGTGCTTTCTTTACCGATAACTACATATTACCGATGGGTGCTGCGATTTGGTCGTCGACTTTAGCTGACATGCGCGCATTCCCTCTTATGTTCTTCTTACGTTTCTTCCTCAACCACGGTCTGCTAGATGTGACTAACCGGCCACAATGGTATGTGATTAAAGGTGGTTCACGATCATACATTCCACCATTGACCAAAGGCTTTGCCGAGAGTATTCGTCTTAATAGTCCTGTCGAAAAAGTGGTTCGCAACGAAAAAGGGGTTGGCGTTCAAGTTCGCGGAGAAACGCATTGGTTTGATGACGTTATCTTTGCTTGTCACAGTGATCAAGCAATGAGAATGCTAGAGGATATCAGCCCAATTGAGCAGGAAATCTTGGGGGATATGACATACCAAGCAAATGAAGTTGTTCTTCATACCGACTCTGCCGTACTACCAAAACGTAAGGCAGCATGGGCATCATGGAACTACCTATTGGAAGGCAGTGAAGAGGAACAGCAACGCCTCCCTTCGCTCACTTATAACATGAACATTCTTCAGCATATTCAATCAGAACATACGTTTTGTGTAACGTTGAACAGTACTGAGCAAATTAACTCAAATAAAGTCTTGCGTTCGTTCACTTATCATCATCCAGTATTCACCACTGAGTCTATTGCAGCGCAGCAGCGCAAAGATGAGATACAGGGCAAACAAAGTACCTGGTTCTGCGGCGCTTATTGGTACAACGGTTTTCATGAAGATGGCGTGCGTAGCGCGCTTGATGTTGTGAAAGAACTAGAAGAAAAGTACCGCGAACAAAATGTGGTTCCTTTCGAAAAAGGCGCAGCGTGATATGGATAGCCAAATGAACAGCCGATTGTTTATAGGCAACGTTCGTCACCGTCGATTCACGCCTGTGAATCATGAGTTGAACTACTCTTTATTTATGCCCGCCATCGATGTAGACGAGCTCGATGCTTTAGAGAAAAAAGTATGGGGTTTTGGTTCGCGTTGGTGGCATTGGGCTCGCTTCAAGCGCAGTGATTACATTGGTGAAGGCAGCGTCAAGTCGGCAGTGCACAGCAAAATTGAAGAACTGACAGGTGTTCGCTGTACCGGCAAGGTAATCGCAGTCTGTCACTTGCGTTATCTAGGGCTTTATTTCAGTCCCGTTAATTTCTACTACGTTTATAACACGGAAGGAGAATGGAAGTATCTCCTCGCAGAGGTGAGTAACACTCCTTGGAATGAACGACATTACTACGTGGTGTCAGCAGATAAAGAAGAAGAAAAGTTTGGTTGGGAACAAGTTAAAGCATTCCATGTTTCACCATTCAACCCGATTGACCAACTCTACCGCTGGAGAATTAAACCTTTGACAGACAAGTTGAATATTCATCTTGAATGTCACAAAGGAGAGAAACACTTTGATGCCACCATGGTTATGAAAGCCAAGCCACTTTCAAGCAAAACCTTATTGAGGTGTTTGATCGTTACACCAATACAAACGGTAAAAGTAATGGTTGGTATTTATTGGCACGCATTAAAACTTTGGGTGAAAGGCGCACCTTTTTATTCTCATCCTAAATATTCAACGCATGAAGAAATAGAAGCCGATACTGAAAAAACAGACAAAAAAAATAAAAAGCACAAGGAGAATTCTGCATGTTAAATACTAGTTCTATGACATTGCCGCGTAAATTGACGACAACGCAAAAAGCGGCTCGCGGAGTTATTTTTCAATGTCTGCAAAAAATGGAAATCGGCTGCTTAACAGTTATTGAAAGTTTTAAGACGGAAACGACAGAGCGAAGCGAGCGTTTTAGTGCGCCAAATGGGGAGTACAGTGGTCAACCTGTTGTCGCTACTATAGAGGTAAAACATCCAGGCTTTTATTCACGGATCTTGCAGGGCGGCAGTATTGCTGCTGGTGAGGCTTATATGGATGGGTGGTGGGATAGCCCCGATTTAACCTCATTAATGAAACTGATGGCCCTTAACATGCGTGCTCTAGATAAACTCGAAGAGCAAGGCAGTTGGTTGACTAAAATACTATACAAGTTCAGTCATTGGTCAAACAGAAATTCTGAAGAGAACTCACGTAAAAATATCCATGCGCATTACGACTTGGGTAACAACCTATACGAAGCGTTCCTTGATATCAATATGCTGTATTCGTCGGCGCTTTACAATCATGCGGACGACTCTCTAGAGCAGGCTCAAATCAACAAAATGGATCGTCTATGTCAGCAACTTGAGCTGAAGCCCACTGATCATGTTGTTGAAATTGGCACTGGGTGGGGCGCTATGGCGATTTACATGGCAGAACAATACGGTTGTCAGGTCACCACAACAACGATATCTGAAGAGCAACACGCGTACGCGGAGCAAAAAATCAAAGAGCGTGGCTTAGAAGACAAAATCACGCTACTCAAAGAAGATTACCGAAACCTAACCGGAACTTATGACAAGCTCGTTTCTATTGAAATGATTGAAGCTGTGGGCAAACAATTCCTGCCTTCGTACATTAAGGTCTGTGAGTCTTTATTAAAGTCCGGTGGCGTGATGGCGATTCAAGCGATTACGATTGCCGATCAGCGTTACGATTACTACAGTAACAACGTCGACTTTATCCAAAAGTACATTTTCCCGGGTGGTTTTTTACCGTCGGTAACCTCACTAACCCAAGCCACAACAAAATACAGTGACTTAGTGACGCGAGACTTGTTCGATATTGGTTTGGACTACGCCAAGACGCTGAACGAATGGCACTTACGTTTTAATCGAGCAGAGGGTGAAGTGCGCTCATTTGGCTACGACGACCGCTTTGTGCGTATGTGGCGCTACTATTTGAGCTACTGTGAAGGTGGCTTTTTGGCTCGCACGATCAGTGCAGTTCACATGACGTTTCAACGCCCGTAGTTCGTTATGAAGGTATTTCTTGCTTCGACATGGTTCCAACTCTGCTGGTTTGCAGCGGTGCTTGGAACCTATCAATGGCAATGGGTGACGTTATTCCTTACTTTGGCAACCCTACTATATTGTTTGAAAAGCGATGCATCTTCGCTCAAAAGTATTAGTGTGATCGTCACGGTCGGGCTCGTGCTTGATACGCTCAATCAACAACTCTCGGTCTTTGTCTTTCCAACCCCATGGCTGCCAGTCTGGTTATTATGCTTGTGGGTTTTGTTTTCTTGGTATGCCTATCAACTTAAGTCAATTTTGTACCGTTTCCCAAAAACCTACGTATCAATAATAGGCGGACTCGGAGGAACAGCGAGCTACTTTGCTGGCTATAAGCTCCAAGCCGTTGAATTTGGATTTAGCACTGGCGCTACACTGGCAATGTTGTTTGTCGAATGGTGCGTCATGATGCTCTTGATACTCAAGGTGTACGGAAATGAAAAGCTTGAAGAGAGACTTAACTCAGAGACTGACTAGGCTGCTTGCGTTGGTAATAGTAACTGGCTCTTTTGCTCTGCAAGCTCAACCTGTTGGAAATAGCGAAGCTGCCAGCAACATTGCGAATTGGAAGGGATGGAAAACTGTTGGAGAAGCCCAACTTACTTGGTTCATCTTCGATATTTATCACTCAAGATTAAAAGCGCCTGATGGAAAGTTCATCGTAAGCGATGACGTATCGCCACATCCCCTTGCGTTGGAAATTAATTACAAGAGAGACATCAGTAAGCAACAGCTGCTTGATGTGACGGATGAGCAGTGGGCGAAATTGGGTTTTACGGACTCATATCGAAAAGCTTGGATCAGCGAGCTCGATCGTATGTTTCCTGATATTCAAAAAGGTGACGAGCTTACTTATTTAACAGATGGAAAATCTGGTCAGCTTTTTTATAAGCAGGTTGGGGACGTGCAAGTAAAGAACGTTGGCATCATTGAAGACGAACGAATGAACGATGCATTTTTGGCTATATGGTTATCACCCAACACAGAATTTCCGAAACTCCGAAAACAATTGATAGGGCAGGTTAGATAGTGTTTAAACGAATTTTTAAAGCAGCGACTTTAGTGGCAGCTGTTTTTCTTTCGGCATGTTCCGCAGACATTGATAATTACCGCTCTTCTACACCGACTTTTGACGTATTCGGTTATTTCGAAGGCGACATAAAGGCGTGGGGGATGGTGCAAGATTATACCGGACAGCAAACGCGTCGCTTTGAGGTCGATATAGCGGGTACTGTAGCGGGTGATACGCTGACGCTGGTGGAAGACTTCGTGTTTGATGACGGAGAGGTGGACCAGCGAGTTTGGGTTATCACTAGATTAGAAGACGGTCGTTATGAAGGTAAGGCAGACGATATTATAGGTGTAGCAACAGGGGAAGAGCAGGGCAATGCGCTACAGTGGCAATATGACTTTGAGCTACAAATGGAGGATTCATCAGTGACGGTTGCTTTTGATGATTGGCTTTATCGTCAGGATGACAGACACGTTTTCAATCTAACGAAAATAAAAAAGTTTGGTGTGGAAGTAGGAACAATAACCTTGTTCTTCCAAAAGCAGCCATAACAAATGGGGCTGATCTTCAATTAATAATCCATTCCATATAACTAAAATTATTTTCTCCCGACCTAACTCTCCTAACTAAAAAAGGTTGACGCTTTCGCGTCAACCTTTTAAGTATCTGGTCGTTACAGGAGTATTACAGCTTATCTGTCAGCTCGATTGCTTGACCGATATAGTTCGCTGGTGTCATCTCTTTCAGACGTGCTTTCTCGTGCTCAGGAAGCTCAAGACCGTCGATGAAGTTACGCATTGCTTCGCCGTCTACACGCTTACCACGAGTTAGCTCTTTCAGCTTCTCGTATGGCTTCTCGATGCCGTAACGACGCATAACGGTTTGTACTGGCTCAGCTAGTACTTCCCAGTTCTTGTCTAGTTCAGCAAGAAGCGCTTCACGGTTTACTTCTAGCTTGCTGATGCCTTTAAGTGTCGAAGTGTAAGCGATGATAGCGTAGCCAACACCAACACCAAGGTTACGTAGAACCGTTGAGTCAGTTAGGTCACGTTGCCAACGAGAGATAGGCAGTTTCTGTGCTAGGTGGCCGAATACAGCGTTCGCAAGACCTAGGTTACCTTCTGAGTTTTCAAAGTCGATTGGGTTAACTTTGTGAGGCATTGTTGAAGAACCGATCTCACCAGCAATAGTTTTTTGCTTGAAGTGGCCTAGTGCAATGTAACCCCAAACGTCACGGTCGAAGTCAATCAGGATAGTGTTGAAACGAGCGATAGCGTCGAACAGCTCAGCGATGTAATCGTGCGGTTCGATTTGAGTTGTGTAAGGGTTCCAAGTTACGCCTAGAGACTCTGTGATGAACTCTTCAGAGAACTTGTGCCAATCTAGCTCTGGGTAAGCAGAAAGGTGTGCGTTGTAGTTACCTACTGCACCGTTGATTTTCGCTAGGATCTCAACGTTTTCGATTTGCTTGAATTGACGCTCCATACGGTACGCCACGTTTGCCATTTCTTTACCCATAGTAGATGGAGAAGCAGGCTGACCGTGTGTACGAGATAGAAGAGGAATGTCGCGGTATTCCACTGCTAGTGCTTTGATAGCGTCGATTAGGTTACGGATTTCTGGAAGAATCACGTTCTCACGCGCTTCTTTAAGCATTAGAGCGTGTGATGTGTTGTTGATGTCTTCAGAAGTACATGCGAAGTGGAAGAACTCGTTTACTGCGTGCAGTTCAGGAACGTCTGCTACTTTCTCTTTTAGGAAGTACTCAACCGCTTTTACGTCGTGGTTAGTTGTACGCTCGATCTCTTTGATACGGCGTGCATCTTCTTCAGAGAAGTTTGCAGCAAGGTCGTCTAGGAATTGGTTTGCTTCTGCGCTAAACGCTGGCACTTCTGCAATTTCAGCAGTAGCAGCAAGCTTTTGTAGCCAGCGGATTTCAACGATAGTACGGTACTTTAGTAGACCGTATTCACTGAAAATTTCGCGTAACGCAATTGTCTTGCTTCCGTAACGGCCGTCTACTGGTGAAACAGCAGTCAATGCTGACAGTTCCATGATGTTCTCCTGAATTGGGTTTCTAAATTTCGTGAGCTTTATACCAATAACTGTGGCAATTGTCACGAATATTGCGCAAACGTTTGCGCGAGATTTGTTTTAGTCGAAAAAAATGAGCTCGCGATAAACGCGAGCTGCTTATTTGATATTTTACTACAGACGAGCAAGAAGGATTTGTGCTTGCTCTACCATCTTCTTGCGCCCGAAGATTAGGTGGCGACGCTTACCACCAACTTGACGCCAAAGAACTGCACTACGAATGCCAGATAACAACAGCGCACGAACTTTGTGTTGGCTTGCCGTCTGCTGCAGTACAGATGGCGTGCCCGTTACTTGAATGCGTGGGCCAATAGGGCTAACGACATCCAGATAGATGCTCGCTAAATTGCTGATCATTTGATCGTCTAGTAGCTCAAAGTGCTCTGACTGACGCTTGGCCATTTGAATACGATCACCAAGCTGAGACATAGCATCGTTTCGAGAGCTTAACTTACGTTCTAACGCCATTAAACTAATAATGTAACGAGTAATTTCACTGCCTGATGGTGTGCTATCAATCCCTTTAACCAAGCATTCTAGGCCGAGCTTTAGATCGGCTTCGCGACCGAATACGCCAACTGTGTTAGCAGGGTTAGTGCTCAAAATAGCGTTGATTGATGTTTCAAAAGCATCTTGATCACAATGTCCGTTTCTCGCTACCTGTTGAACTAAAGCAACAGCTTGGCAAATCCCAGCGAAAGCGATAGTACGGTCATAAAGTGTATTCGCCACGTAACGACTCCTAAGCTTGAGAATATTTAATGCGTTGCTCGATGATGCCGCCACCTAGGCACACGTCACCTTTGTAGAACACTGCTGATTGACCT
The DNA here is from genome assembly GCF_000742455.1 of Vibrio sp. OY15. NCBI lineage: Bacteria > Pseudomonadati > Pseudomonadota > Gammaproteobacteria > Vibrionales > Vibrionaceae > Vibrio > Vibrio sp. OY15. The sequence goes on from NZ_JPIL01000001.1 coordinate 189,700, forward strand.
GGAGTTACAGCAATTTGTGGCTCGTCAAAGATAACTTTAATGTTTTCATCATCGATAGGGATGATTGTACAAGGAATATCTTCCTGACGGTAACGAGTTTTCACTGTGCACTTCATAACATCGCGAATTGGCTCACGATCTACCCAGTGAAGTTGTGATGCAAGTAGACCTTCTGATTTCAACATTGGATGGTCTTTACCTTGAACGGCAATCAAAACGTTACGTTCTAGATCTTTCTCACCAACGAACCATGGGTCCTCGTTACCACCGCCGCCTTTACGGCCACCAATGTGTAGACCTTTACGCTGACCAAGTGTGTGGTACATCAGGCCTTGGTGTTGACCAATCACTTCGCCTTCTGGAGTCTCGATATTACCAGGCTGAGCTGGAAGGTAGCGACCCAGGAATTCCGTAAACTTACGTTCACCGATGAAACAAATACCAGTAGAGTCTTTCTTCTTCGCCGTGATTAGATCTTGCTCTTCAGCAATGCGGCGTACTTCTGGCTTCTCTAGGTCACCAACGGGGAATAGGCTACGTGCGATTTGCTCGTTGCTTAATGTGTACAGGAAGTAGCTTTGATCTTTGTTGCCATCTAGACCACGCAGCATCTGTGGTTTTTCACCATTTTCTGGGAAAGAGCGACGCACATAGTGGCCCATTGCAATGTAATCAGCATCAAGTACTTCATCTGCGAATTCTAGGAATGCTTTGAACTTGATTTCTTTGTTACAAAGAATGTCAGGGTTCGGAGTACGGCCAGCTTTGTATTCAGCAAGGAAGTACTCAAATACGTTATCCCAGTATTCGGCTGCAAAGTTGATAGTGTGTAGGTGGATGCCTAGCTTGTCACATACTGCCTGAGCGTCAGCAAGATCTTCTGCCGCTGTACAATATTCTTCGTTGTCATCTTCTTCCCAGTTCTTCATGAAAAGGCCTTCTACTTGGTAGCCTTGCTGCTTTAGAAGATACGCGGAAACAGATGAATCAACGCCGCCGGACATACCGACGATGACTTTCTTTTGGCTGTTATCAGACATTACTAAACACCACTTAAATAAACGGGATGCAGATTCTATCAGAATCCACAGACCGGTGACAGATCCGAGATCGAAATCACAATTCGTTTCGCTGGATTTTTCTTCAACAAAGATTCGAACGAGTAATTTCGCAAGTATAGAAGAGGTATATATGGCATAGTTGGCCAAAATCCAAGAGGAAACACCAAATGACAGAAGAAAACCAATTTATGCAAGAAAGTGAGTTGATTGAAATTGTTGAAAATCAGCTCGAAGATGGCAACCCGCTTAAAGTAAAAGAAACCCTTATGCGTTTAATGATGACTGGCACACCACGTGAAGATGCGGTTGCGATGATGGCATGTGCGATGTCAATTGAGATTTTTGATGTAATGAAGAATGAAGGTGGGTTCAACCTAAAGCGTTATAGCGAGCACCTTGAGCAACTACCAGATCTCAGCTTTATGGAAGGTGAATAAGCCACCTAAAAGAAAAAAGCTGTCAGCAAACGTTTGCTATAATCGCTTTTATTGCTGCTTTATTATTAGCGGTATAGAATCCGCTCTCCTTTTCATCCCCTTACTCAGACTGACAATATGAAATTTCCTGGACAACGCAAATCGAAGCACTATTTTCCTGTTCATGCTCGTGACCCGCTGGTGAGCCAAGCACAAGAAAGCAAGAAGATGACGCGCACTCACATCATTGGTATTGACCAAACCTTGGTTGATATTGAAGCAAAAGTTACAACGGATGTGATTGAAAAGTACGGTCTGAGTAAAGGTCACTCTCTGGTTATCGATGACGAAAGAGCAGAAGAGTTATACCAGCAACTGAAAGAAGAGAACTTGATTACCAATGAGTATGCGGGCGGTACAATTGGTAACACGCTACATAACTACTCCGTGCTAGCGGATGACCGCTCCACACTACTTGGAGTGATGAGCCAGGATATTAAGATTGGCAGCTACGGTTACCGTTATCTTTGTAATACATCAAGCCGCATGGACTTGAACTACCTACAAGGTGTAGATGGTGCAATTGGCCGTTGTTTTGCTCTTATCACAGAAGACGGTGAACGTACTTTTGCTATCAGCGAAGGGCAAATGAACCAACTCCATCCTGATAGCATTCCAGAGAAAATCTTTAAAAATGCATCAGCACTTGTACTGACGTCATATCTAGTACGTTGCAAAGACGGCGACCCAATGCCGGAAGCAACAATGAAAGCAATTGAGTACGCGAAAAAGAATGATGTGCCTGTTGTTCTGACTTTAGGCACAAAGTTTGTTATTCAAGATGACCCTAAATATTGGCAAGAATTCATTAGAGATAACGTTTCAGTCGTTGCGATGAATGAAGATGAAGCAGAAGCACTGACGGGGGAATCTGATCCACTTGCTGCGTCCGATAAAACATTGGAGTGGGCTGATCTAGTATTGTGCACGGCGGGTCCTGTAGGTCTATTTATGGCTGGGTATACGGAGGATAGCGCGAAGCGCGAAACTTCTTTGCCATTACTTCCAGGGTCAATTGCTGAATTTAATCGTTATGAATTCAGTCGTCCGGCGAAAAAAGACTCATGCGAGACGCCAATAAAAGTGTACTCGCATATCTCGCCATATATGGGTGGCCCAGAAAAAATTAAGAATACAAATGGCGCAGGTGATGCTGCGTTATCTGCTGTTCTTCATGATATGGCAGCAAATAAATACCATAAAGAAAATGTGCCTAATTCAAGCAAGCACAGTAACGAGTATTTAACTTACTCTTCTTTTTCTCAAGTCTGCAAATACGCAAACCGTGCTAGCTACGAAGTTCTCGTGCAACATTCACCACGATTGTCGCGCGGACTTCCTGAGCGAGAAGATAGCCTAGAAGAAGCATACTGGGAACGTTAATACGAAGCGGTTTAATTAACTATTCTGTAACTAAAGTAAAAGGCACATTAAGAAATGTGCCTTTTTTATTTGTAATGGTTTAAATAAAAAAGGCTCCCTATGGGAGCCTTTTAAAAATAGCACGGATCTAGATTAGGAACTCATCCAGAGATTTACCTGCATCAAGTTGCTCTTGAATCGCCGAAGGTGTACGACCTTGGCCAGTCCAAGTTTTCTCATTACCGTTTGAATCTGTGTATTTGTATTTAGCAGGGCGAGGTGCGCGCTTCGCTTTGCCTTTCGTCTTAGTTTCGCCAGATAGCGCAGTAATAAGTGCTTCTACGTCAATACCGTCTTGAGCGATTTTCTCAGCAATCTCTGCAAGCTTAGCTTCTTGCTCTGCTTGTGCTGCGCGTTCTGCTTCTTCTGCTTCACGACGCTCATCTACGACAGTAGTGAGTTTATCTAGAGCTTCTTCCAATTGTTCTAGAGTCAGCTCACGAGAAAATGCACGAAGGCTACGGATATTTAGAAGGGTTTTAGTCAGCTCTGACATAACGATTCCTATTAAAAGGTTAATGTGTTGGGCACTTTTTATCGTTACGATTAAATAATGCCAATCTATAAATAAACAAAGAGTCCTTATATTTAACTTTATCTTTTCCTTATGTGCAAATGCTAAATCAAGATTTTGTTTAAATTTGACTATTTTTTAAAGCAATTAATATTATTACACTCGAAATAAATCATTATTAGATGAGAACTAAAATCAACAATCATTATTGTATAGAGAGAGTGATAGCTTGGTTTTTTATAAAAAAATTTGAGTTATTACTTAAAAATATGAAGCATCCATCTTTAATGCTGTGTCATATATCCTTAATTTATTGATATAAGATAAACCATGATATTTCTAAGGTAGTAATAATGTTTCATAAATAACATGATTGATGTGATTTCAGTTGCACAAAACTTATGGAAGTAGGCAAGGTTTATAAATTATCTCAGTCATTATTTATTTGTTTAATTTAGTTTGATGTGTTGCATTGACTCTCATCATAAGTACAATGGCTGCCACCTGATGCAATATTGCAGACAATTTGTTGTTAATTTGTACAGTTAGTGGTTAATTGTTTGTTGTTGCCGTAGAGGCGCGGTCTCGAAGAGTAGCTATTATTGGGGTGATGCCAATGAATAATAGTGGAAGGCGAAGATTGCCGAAGTAAGTAACTCATCAAAGTTACTTGCTGGGGTTGTATCTGAAAGGAACAACACTGCCATAGTATATATTCACATTAAACTATGGAGCGCTACTGTAGGGTTGGGTGGAGTGTTCGCTTCCCTGTCGCTAAGTTCAACATGAGCACGTATCGTATGCTACGTGACTTGTCTGCAGTAGATCTCTAGCCAAACTTTGGTTTTTGAAGATCATGAATTTAATAGATTTTTCTAGTTCTCCTGTTTCATTATTGCCACCTATTGTCGCTTTGACTTTGGCGATTTTGACTCGACGTGTATTAGTTTCCTTGGGTGTAGGTATCGTGCTAGGTGCGGTGCTACTTAATAGCTGGTCTATCAGCGACACCGCAGGTTACGTCAGTTCTCAAGTTTCTTCTGTCTTTATTGAAGATGGCGGAATTAACACTTGGAACATGAGCATTGTTGGTTTCCTAATCTTATTAGGTATGACAACAGCTTTATTAACGCTATCTGGCGGTACTCGTGCTTTTGCTGAATGGGCACAATCTCGAGTGAAGAGTAAACGCGGCTCCAAACTTCTTGCCGCCTTTTTAGGCGTATTCATTTTTGTCGATGATTACTTTAATAGCCTTGCTGTTGGTGCGATCTCTCGCCCAGTAACCGATCGCTTTTATGTGTCTCGCGCTAAGCTTGCGTACATTCTAGACTCAACCGCCGCTCCAATGTGTGTAATTATGCCTGCTTCTAGCTGGGGTGCTTACATTATTACTATTATTGGCGGGATCTTAGTCTCACATGGGATCACAGAGTATTCGGCTCTTGGCGCATATGTTCGTCTTATCCCAATGAACTTCTACGCCGTTTTTGCGCTGCTAATGGTGTTCGCTGTTGCGTGGTTTGGTCTTGATATTGGTAAAATGCGTGAGCATGAAATCTCTGCATCGCAAGGTCGTGGCTTTGATAAAGACAAAGAAAATGACTCGCAAGAAGCGCATGACCTAAACGAAGAGCTAGATATCCGTGAAAGTGAAAAGGGTAAAGTGTCAGATTTGATACTTCCTATCGTAACGCTGATTATCGCGACTATCGCTTCAATGCTTTACACGGGTGGCCAAGCATTGGCTGCTGATGGTAAGGAGTTTGCGCTTCTTGGTGCTTTTGAAAATACAGATGTAGGTACATCACTAATCTACGGTAGCTTGCTTGGCTTAGCTGTTGCACTGTTTACTGTTGTGAAGCAAGGTCTACCAATGGCTGAGATCGCACGTACACTTTGGATTGGTGCTAAGTCTATGTTTGGTGCGATTCTAATCTTAGTATTTGCCTGGACCATTGGTTCTGTTATCGGTGATATGAAGACTGGTACTTACCTTTCGACAATGGCGCAGGGCAACATTAACCCACACTGGCTACCAGTTATCCTATTCTTGTTGTCTGGCCTAATGGCGTTCTCAACAGGTACTTCATGGGGTACGTTCGGCATTATGCTACCAATCGCGGGTGACATGGCTGGCGCAACAGACGTAGCGCTAATGCTACCGATGCTGAGTGCGGTTTTAGCTGGTGCGGTATTCGGTGACCATTGTTCACCAATCTCAGATACGACTATCTTGTCATCGACGGGTGCACGTTGTAACCACATTGATCACGTATCAACACAGCTACCTTATGCATTATCAGTCGCGCTTGTTTCATGCGTGGGCTTTATTGCCCTTGGTATGACTGCTTCAATTGCGTTTTCGTTTATTGCAGCGTCGATAACATTCGTTATCGTTTGCGCTATTTTGTCATGGCTTTCAAAGTCTAAAATAGCGTCTTGCCAGAGTGCGTAATTCACTGATTTAAAAGGTGAAATTGTAGGAGGCTTCGGCCTCCTTTTTTATTTGTATTATACAATTCGAATTTTTTTAAAATTAAGGGTTGAAAAAAGTAATCAGCTTGGTTAGTGTGGTTGGTAACAAAGCAAATGAGAAGAGCCTTGAAATAAGTATGCGTAATTTTGTAATGAACATTCATCACCATCATCACCCAATCTAGTCTTTCGGGCGATGTACGCATACCCGGGAGGCAGGAAACTCCCGGAGGTAAAATCAAAGTAAAAGCAGATTTTAAACCCTCGGGAGACTTCAATCTCCCGAGGGTTTTTTAGTTTTATTAGTTTGAAAAATACTTAGATATCAAAATCTTGCATAGGGACAAAGCAATGCAAACACAACGTTTAAGAATCGCAATTCAGAAAAAAGGTCGTCTTAGCAAAGAGAGTCAAGCTCTACTAAAACAGTGCGGCGTAAAGTTCAACGTAATGGGCGAGCGTTTAGTTGTCCATTCTGAAAATATGCCAATTGATTTACTCTTGGTTCGTGACGACGACATCCCAGGTTTAATTATGGATGGCGTGGTTGACCTTGGCTTTATTGGCGAAAATGAACTAGAAGAAGTTCGCCTTGACCGCAAAGCATTAGGTGAACCCTGCGAGTTTGTTCAGCTTCGTCGACTTGATTTTGGTGGCTGTCGTTTATCTATCGCAATCGACAAGGACGAAGAGTACAACGGTCCACAAGACTTAGCTGGCAAGCGTATTGCTACAACGTATCCTCAACTTCTAAAAGCGTACATGGATGAAGCCGGCGTTCCATTCTCTACATGTATGCTGACAGGCTCTGTAGAAGTTGCGCCTCGCGCGGGTCTCGCTGATGCTATCGCTGATTTGGTTTCTACAGGTGCAACACTGGAAGCGAACGGCCTTAAAGAAGCTGAAATTATCTTCAAATCAAAAGCGACATTGATTCAACGCACAGGTGAGTTCGACGCAGACAAAGTGGCGCTAATCGAAAAGCTGTTAACTCGCATGCAAGGCGTGCAGCAAGCGAAAGAATCTAAGTACATTATGCTTCACGCCCCAGCAGAGAAGTTAGATCAAATTAAAGCACTACTGCCAGGTGCTGAAGACCCAACTGTTCTTCCTCTTTCTGCAGATAAGCAGAAAATGGCTGTTCACTTAGTGAGTTCTGAAAACCTATTCTGGGAAACAATGGAACAGCTGAAAGAGTTGGGCGCAAGTTCAATTCTCGTTCTACCAATTGAAAAAATGATGGAGTAAGCATCATGAGAACAGTCGTTTGGCAATCATTAAGTGAGAATCAGCAAGACTCTATTTTGGAGCGCCCTGCTATTGCAGAAGGTGCCAATATCACCACTGCTGTGGCCGAAGTTATTGCTAAAGTTCGAGAAGAAGGTGACTCTGCTCTTATTGAGCTGACAGAAAAGTTTGACCGTGTTAAGCCTGAATCCATTCGTGTTTCTTCTCAGGAAATTAAGGCAGCGTCAGAGCGTTTGTCAGAGTCAATGAAGAGCGCACTAGAGCAAGCTTACGCCAATATTTCTAAGTTCCACAAAGCGCAAAAGCCGCAACCGATCAAGGTGGAAACGCAGCCAGGTGTTCTTTGTGAACAAGTAACACGTCCAATTCAAAAAGTGGGTTTGTACATTCCTGGTGGAAGTGCGCCTTTGCCATCGACTGTTTTGATGCTCGGCGTTCCTGCAAAAATTGCAGGTTGTCGTAAAGTCGTTCTTTGTTCTCCACCGCCAATCGCTGATGAGATCCTTTATGTCGCGAAGCTGTGTGGCATTGATGAAGTGTACAACGTCGGTGGTGGCCAAGCAGTTGCTGCAATGGCTTATGGCACCGAGACTGTATCGAAAGTAGATAAGATCTTTGGTCCGGGCAACGCTTACGTGACCGAAGCAAAACGACAGGTTAGCAATGATTTCCGCGGTGCTGCGATTGATATGCCAGCAGGGCCATCAGAAGTTCTTGTGATTGCCGATGAAACCGCAGATGCAGACTTTATCGCTGCGGATCTTTTGAGCCAAGCAGAACACGGTCCTGATTCTCAAGTGGTATTGGTGACTCCTTCTCCTGTGATTGCTGATCAAGTGACGGATGCGGTTCAACGTCAGCTTAAGGAGCTATCTCGTGCAGACATCGCAGAAAAGGCTCTGGCATCAAGCTTGATCATTATTTCCGAGTCGATGACGCAGTCAGTTTCTATTTCCAATTACTACGGTCCTGAGCACTTGATTGTTCAGACTAAGAACCCTCGTGAGCTTCTACCTCTACTTGATAATGCAGGCTCTATCTTCCTTGGGGATTGGTCGCCTGAATCTGCGGGAGATTACGCGTCGGGGACTAACCACGTCCTTCCTACTTACGGTTACACACGTACTTATTCAAGCTTAGGTTTGGCGGATTTCTCTAAACGAATGACGGTTCAGGAGCTTTCTGCTGATGGTTTAAAGAACCTTGCACCAACGGTAGTCACGATGGCTGAAGCGGAAGGTCTGGACGCTCACAAACGTGCTGTTACTATCCGCGTAGAAAAATTAGCAAGTAAGTAAGAATAAGAGAGTAATGAGATGGAAAAGCTAGCGCGTAAACAAGTCCAACAGCTTACCCCTTATATGTCGGCTCGCCGAATCGGTGGTACGGGTGACGTATGGCTAAATGCCAACGAATCACCATTTAACAATGAATACAAAACAGACTTTGCTCGTCTTAATCGTTACAGCGAATGCCAACCGAAAGAACTGATTTCCGCTTACGCAGCGTATGCGGGTGTTAAACCAGAACAAACACTGACTTCTCGCGGCGCAGACGAAGGTATTGAGTTATTAATTCGTGCATTCTGTGAGCCGGGTGAAGATGCGATTCTTTACTGCCCACCAACTTACGGTATGTACGCCATCAGTGCAGAAACCATCGGTGTAGAGCGCAAAACCGTGCCGCTAACGTCAGATTGGCAACTAGACCTTGCAGGCATCGAAGCTAATCTGGATAACGTGAAACTGGTTTTTGTATGTTCGCCAAACAACCCAACGGGTAACTTGGTTAAGCGTGAGGACATTGTGTCTCTGCTTGAGATGACAAAAGACCGTGCAATCGTGGTGATGGATGAAGCGTACATCGATTTTTGTCCAGAAGCGTCAACGGTAGACCTACTGGCGCAATACCCGAATCTTGCGATTCTGCGTACTCTGTCGAAAGCTTTTGCGCTTGCAGGTCTGCGTTGTGGATTTACGCTTGCGAACGAAGAGCTTATTAATGTACTTCTTAAAGTTATCGCACCTTACCCAGTCCCAGTTCCAGTGGCAGAAATTGCGACTCAGGCGCTTTCGGAAGCTGGTTTAGCACGAGCGAAGTTTCAAGTTCTCGATTTGAATGCAAACCGTGCTTACTTGCAAGTTGGCCTTTCAATGATTCCGGGTTTGGAAGTGTTTGAAGGGTGGGGGAACTACCTATTGGTGAAATTCCCAGATGGCGATGACCTTTTCAAAGCGGCTTGGGATACGGGCATTATTTTGCGTAACTCGCCAATTGAAAACTGTGTGCGTATCAGCGTGGGTAACCGTGACGAGTGCGAAAAAACGCTTGGATTTATCAGAAACTACTACGCATAAATAGAGACAGAATTTATCGCTCTCGCTCAATAGCGGGAGCGCCAAAAGAATAGCAATAAGGAAGTTCGAGTGAGCAAACAACAAAAAATCCTTTTTATTGATCGTGATGGCACCTTAATTGTCGAGCCGCCGATTGATTTTCAAGTAGACCGTTTAGACAAACTAAAGCTAGAGCCATTTGTTATCCCAAGCCTGTTGTCGTTGCAGGATGCAGGATACCGTCTAGTGATGGTCACGAACCAAGATGGTTTGGGTACCGACAGCTACCCACAAGAAGATTTTGATGCACCACACAACATGATGATGGAGATCTTTGAATCTCAAGGTGTGAAGTTTGATGATGTGCTGATTTGTCCTCACTTTGATGAAGATAACTGCTCTTGCCGTAAGCCTAAATTGGGCTTGGTAAAAGAGTACCTTCAAGGTGGCAAAGTGGATTTCCAAAATTCTGTTGTGATTGGCGATCGTCAAACTGATCTTCAACTTGCAGAAAACATGGCAATTCGTGGCATTCAATACAACCCAGAAACCATGGGTTGGAAACAGATCCTGAAAGATCTCACGGTGAAGGCACGCGTTGCTGAAGTGGTTCGCACCACAAAAGAAACGGACATCAAAGTATTCGTTAATCTTGACGAACAAGGCGGCAATGACATCTCTACTGGTCTTGGCTTCTTCGACCACATGCTGGATCAAATCGCGACACACGGCGGGTTCCAGATGGTGTGCAAAGTAGAAGGTGACCTGCACATTGATGATCACCACACAGTAGAAGATACCGCTCTTGCGTTGGGTCAAGCGTTGAAAGAAGCACTGGGTGACAAGCGTGGTATTGGTCGCTTTGGCTTTAGTTTGCCAATGGATGAGTGTTTGGCGCAATGCGCACTAGACCTATCAGGTCGTCCTTACCTTAAGTTCGACGCGCAATTCAGCCGTGAGCAAGTGGGTGATCTTTCAACAGAGATGGTGGTTCACTTCTTCCGTTCTCTGACTGACACATTAGCGTGTACGCTGCACCTGTCTTCTGCGGGCAACAATGATCACCACATCATTGAAAGCTTGTTTAAAGCGTTTGGTCGTACTTTGCGCCAAGCAATCAAAGTAGAAGGCACTGAGCTACCAAGTAGTAAAGGCGTGCTTTAAGGCTAACTTTAGCAAGGAGAAAAACAGTGACAGAACAGAAAGTTGTCATTATCGATACTGGCTGTGCCAACGTCTCTTCGGTGAAGTTTGCTATTAAACGCCTAGGCTATGACGTAACTATTTCAAAAGATCCGCAAGTTGTATTGTCGGCAGATAAGCTATTCCTACCAGGCGTGGGAACCGCCAGCGAAGCGATGAAGAATCTAGAAGAGCGCGATCTTATCAGCTTGGTAAAACAGGTAGAAAAGCCATTGCTAGGTATCTGTTTAGGCATGCAACTGTTGGGCAAAGTGTCTCAAGAGAAAGGGCAGAAAGCCGACGAGTTGGTTGAGTGTCTTGGACTTTGTGATGGCGAAGTGAAGTTGCTACAAACCGGCGATTTACCGCTGCCGCACATGGGTTGGAATACAGTGTCTGCAAAAGCAGGTAATCCACTTTTCAAAGGTATTGAAGAAGGTGAGTACTTCTACTTCGTGCACAGCTTTGCAATGCCTGTTGGGGATTACACGATTGCGGAATGCGAGTACGGCAACCCGTTCACAGCAGCAGTACAAAGCGGTAACTACTACGGCGTGCAATTCCACCCTGAGCGTTCTTCAAAAGCGGGCGCGAAGCTTATTCAAAACTTCTTAGAATTATAAAAGGGATTTAGTGTGATTATTCCAGCTCTTGATTTAATTGAAGGACAGGTGGTTCGCCTTTATCAAGGTGATTACGGCCAAGTAACCGAGTACAAAGTCGACCCAGCAGAGCAGTTCAACTTGTACCACCAAGCGGGTGCTAACTGGCTGCACTTGGTGGATTTAACTGGCGCGAAAGACACGACAGCACGCCAGCTTGATTTGATTGCAAAGCTACTAGCAAGCACGCCAGCGAACATCCAAATCGGTGGCGGCGTACGTACAGAGCAAGACGTGATTGACCTGCTAGAAGCTGGTGCTCAGCGTGTTGTTGTTGGTTCTACAGCAGTAAAACAGCCAGAGCTTGTGAAATGTTGGATGGAAAAATACGGCGCAGAGAAAATCGTTCTCGCGCTAGACATCAACATCGATCAAGACGGCACGCGTAAAGTGGCGATCTCTGGTTGGCAAGAAGACTCAGGCGTGACTATCGAAGCTCTGATCAACGATTACCTAACGGTAGGTTTGCAGCACGTGCTTTGTACGGACATTTCTCGTGACGGTACGCTAGAAGGCTCAAACGTAGAGCTTTACGTTGACCTATGCAAACAGTACCCACAAGTGCAGTTTCAATCTTCAGGTGGCATTGGCTCATTAGCAGATATCGAAGCGCTAAAAGGCAGCGGTGTGGCTGGTGTGATTGTTGGTCGTGCACTGTTAGATGGTAAGTTCACAGCAGAGGAGGCGTTTGCATGTTGGCAAAGCGAATAATTCCATGTCTTGATGTTCGTGATGGACAAGTGGTAAAGGGCGTTCAGTTCCGTAATCACGAGATCATTGGCGACATCGTTCCTCTGGCACAGCGTTATGCGGAAGAGGGCGCAGACGAGCTTGTGTTCTACGACATTACTGCTTCAAGTGATGGGCGTGTCGTTGACAAAAGTTGGGTCGCTCGCGTTGCTGAAGTGATTGATATTCCCTTCTGTGTGGCTGGTGGTATTAAATCAGCGGAAGACGCGGCGCGCATTCTTGAGTTTGGTGCAGACAAAGTGTCCATCAACTCACCTGCATTGGCGAACCCGCAACTGATTACTGACCTTGCTGATAAGTTTGGTGTGCAATGTATCGTCGTTGGTATCGATTCATACTACGACAAAGAGACAGGTAAGTATCAGGTTTACCAGTTTACCGGTGATGAAGAACGCACCAAAGCAACTCAATGGGAAACGCGTGATTGGGTGCAAGAAGTACAAAAACGCGGCGCTGGTGAAATCGTACTGAACATGATGAACCAAGACGGCGTGCGTAACGGCTACGATATTGAACAACTTAATATGGTGCGTGAAGTGTGTAACGTGCCATTGATTGCATCGGGTGGTGCTGGTGCCATGGAGCACTTCGCAGAAGCCTACCAAAAAGCAAATGTGGATGGCGCGCTTGCCGCATCGGTATTCCACAAGCAAGTCATCAATATTGGTGAACTAAAGCAGTATTTGAAACAACAAGGCATTGAGGTACGACTATGAGTGTGAAAGCCGCCGAAGTAAGTTCGCTAGCTGAGCGAATCAACTGGGAAAAGGTGGATGGTCTGGTACCTGCCATCGTACAAGATTTCCAATCAAGCCAAGTGCTGATGATGGGTTACATGAACCAAGATGCGTTGGCAAAAACGGGTGAAACAGGTCAAGTGACGTTCTTCTCTCGCACCAAGCAACGTCTTTGGACGAAAGGTGAGACTTCTGGCAACGTATTGCAATTGGTGAACATGCAGCTCGATTGCGACAACGATACGCTACTGGTGAAAGTTAATCCCATTGGCCCTACGTGTCACCTGGGTAACACAACTTGCTGGGATGTGGACCCTCAAGAGGAGTCACAAATGGTGTGGCTTCATCAACTTGAGCAGTTACTGGCTGCCCGCAAGAGTGCCGACCCAGATTCCTCTTATACTGCCAGTCTTTATGCCCGTGGCACCAAGCGTATTTCGCAAAAAGTGGGCGAAGAAGGCGTTGAAGTCGCGCTTGCGGCGACGTCGGGCGATAAGTCGGAGTTAGTGTGTGAATCAGCAGATTTGATTTACCACTTAATGGTATTGCTTCAAGACCAAGGCTTATCGATGAATGACGTAGTGAATAAACTGAAAGAGCGTCATAAGTAAGCTTGCGATAAGTGAAAGCCCCTATGCTCTCGAGCCTAGGGGCTTTTTACTTTAGTGTTCTTGATTCGGGGCAAAAACCGGCAACAGTGCTGGTGGCGATTAGATTCTGAATCACGCTCGTCCCTCGCTGTTCAGAATGACGGTATATTTTCTAATGGTACTTGCAGTAGAGTTATTTACTTCAAATAGGTACATATATTAACGTCACTCCAACGAACCTAGGCGAAGTCAAGAATCCAATTAAATCGAGCTCAATAAGCTAGGAGTGGATGATCTTACCCACAACACTTCTTAAATTTCTTACCGCTTCCACAGATACACGGGTCGTTACGACCTACTTTTAGGCTACTCACTGGTTGGTTTAGGCGAGGATCTTGTTCTGGTTCTTCTTCTAGCTCTTCTTCTGGAAACGTGCCGTCAATGTAGTACCAAAGCCCATTTTCTTTTACAAAGCGAGAACGCTCTGTCATGCAGTAGCGTTTGCCGTCTTCATCAAAATAAGCGCTAAACTCTACAAAGCCTTCATTGTCATTACTGCCAGCTTCTGTTTTTACAACTTCAAGTTTGCACCAATCGCTGTCGATAGATTGGGCAATGTCTTCACGTTGCTCTTCTGCATTACAGCTTGGGTGGTACGTGTTCACCACGTAATCGACTAGACCTAACACATGCGCACTGTAACGAGAGCGCATTAACTGCTCTGGAGTGGTGACGTCAGCGTGGTTATTGTGGGCAATTTCACAACACTGTTGGTAGGTGCGGTTAGATCCGCAAGGGCAAGAAGAAGCCATAAAATGAAATCTCGATTAATTAAGCGGTAAAAACAAACAACCTCACAATTGCGAGGCTGGAGGTGAGGCATTATAGCGATTTAGGGCGTTTGAGACAGCAGTTCTTGAGCCCATTCCGTCGATTGATTAAAAGCGTCTGCTAATTGAGGTTCGGTTAATTTAAGAACGGTGCAATATCGCTCGGCTAACTCCCAGTCCGCTTGTTCGTAGGCGATCGTCATCGAAAGTAAGTGACCAAGTACGCCTTTTCGACTGGTTAATGCGAGTTTTATATCTTCGTCAACGGGGATATCTTCAATGACATCCGAGAGCGGTTGATCGAGCAAAGATCCGAGTAAAGAAAACATGCCTGTCAAAAAAGCCTGCCCAGGGTCATACCTAGTGTTCATTTGACTAAGTAACAGTTCACACATTCGTGCACGCTGAATCGCTAAAGAGTAAAGAGAGTCAGGTTTATCTTCTTGAACGGACGCAATTGCAACTAAGGAAATAAAGCGTCGTAGTCGCTCTTCACCCAGATAAATAAGCGCCTGTCTGAACGATTTGATCTTAGTCGTTAATGTATATCCTGAATTTACGTAAGTAAGCAGCTTGTATGACAGCGTCACATCAATCGAAAACAGACGTTCAACCTCATTGAAGTCGATGGGCTTATCAGCAATCTCTTTACAAAGTTGGATGACGGTAAGAAACGCGGGGTTCAACCGTTTTTTCTGGATCATCTCAGGTTTGCTAAAAAAATACCCTTGAAAATAGTTAAAACCGGCTTCTAGAGCTTGCTCAAACTCTTCATAGGTCTCTACCTTTTCCGCAAGAAAGTCGATTTTAAATGGGCTCAACGCCTGAATAAAAATGGCAGCTTTCTTGATCGGCACAAGTCTAATATCAAACTTGATCATGGAAACGTATGGAAGAAAACGCTTCCAAGCTTTCGTCGGAACAAAATCATCCAGAGCAATTTTGTATCCGCACTCATGAAGGTGCTTGATGGCTTCTAACAGTTCTTCTGTCGGTTCGCAGTCTTCAAGGACTTCAATGACGAGAGATTCTTTAGGGAACAAAGTTGGGACCAAGTTCACCAAGCTTTGATGCGGAAAGTTAACAAAGCCAAGTTTGTTTCCTAATGTGTTGTAATGCGTCGACAAAAAATGATCGGATAGCAGTCGACTAGTAGCCAGCTCTGGTTCTACTTCAGGGAAGGTATTTTTAGGGCCGTCTCGAAAGAGGAGTTCGTAACCTATGGTTCGTTTTTCTCTATCCAGAATCGGTTGGCGAGCTACGTAAGAATACTTCAATTAGGTACTTCGTTCTGTTTAACTTAGTATTATGATAATAGCGATTTTTTACAAAATATCTACGACTTGAGCGTGAATCTTCTACACGCTCTACATGCTTAACGCAAATTCTGTATGAACGGTCTCGTTTGTAGGTCAAAACTATCAGAATTTACTTTTAAAACTGAGCCTTGCGTATACCAATCCCCTAAAACAATTCGGGTCTTTTTAACGCCATCGACGTCAAAAAAATGTGTGTTCGGGCGATGTGTGTGACCATGAATCATTAAGTTGACGCAGTTCTGAGACATCACTTTCTCGACCTCATTTTGGTTGACGTCCATGATATCTAATGACTTGCTCATTTTATCATCACGAATATCGGATTGAACTTTTGAGACAATTTTCTTCTTAATGAACCAAGGAATACGGTTAAACAACCATTGTAGCCATGGCTTGTGAACGGTTTTTCTAAACTCTTGGTATTTCACATCGTCAATGCAGAGCGTATCGCCATGTAGGATTACGGCTTTTTGACCATAAAGATCAATCGTGCAGACATCGTCGAGTAATGTCATACCGGTTTCTTTGCAAAAGCGTTTGCCGAGTAAAAAATCTCGATTGCCTTGGATGAAAAAAGTTGGCACACCCGCATCCGTCAGTGCTTTAAATTCTGCACGGATTTGGTCTGCAAAAGGGGTGTTGTCATCGTCACCAATCCAGAACTCAAACAGATCGCCGAGTACATAAAGTGCATCAGCTTTTGTTGCTTCTGTTCGCATGAACGTCACAAAACATTCCGTGATATCAGGACGTGATGGGGTAAGGTGAAGATCGGAAATAAATAATGTCGTCATAGAAATAAGGGGAAGCTATGCCTCCCCATTAACTTATCTTTTAAAAATAATTCCTAAGAATTACTCTTCAATTGTTGTACCAGTGATTACTACGTCTTCTAGAGGTACGTCTTGGTGCATGCCGTAAGAACCAGTGCTAACGCCTTTGATCTTATTTACGATGTCCATGCCTTCGATTACTTCACCGAACACACAGTAACCCCAACCGTCTAGGCTTTCGCTACGGAAGTCTAGGAATGTGTTGTTGTTTACGTTGATGAAGAACTGAGAGCTTGCTGAATGCGGCTCCATAGTACGTGCCATAGCAAGTGTACCCACTTTGTTGCTTAGGCCGTTGTTTGCTTCGTTCTTGATAGGTGCACGAGTCGCTTTTTCACGTAGACCAGACTCCATACCACCACCTTGGATCATGAAGCCGTCAATAACACGGTGGAAAAGCGTGTTGTCGTAGAAACCGTCGCGGCAGTACTGAAGGAAGTTTGCGCTTGTCTCTGGCGCTTTCTCTTCGTTTAGTTGAATCTTGATGTCACCAAAATTAGTGTGAAGGGTGATCATGCTACTTTCCTTTACTGTGTTGTGTTGAGCCCGAGATTCTAGCCTAAGTTCTAGTGCTTTAAAAACTCAGGAAGAGGAAATTCTTCGTTTTGTGCTTGAAGTTTAGCCGATTATCGTTTTATCGGTTAATTGCTATTACCTAACTAGGTTGGAGTTGATATACTCATCTTCTTTTATTCATTCACAATCATAGATAGAGATCATGTTAAAGATATATAACACACTCACAAGACAGAAAGAGGAATTCAAACCAATTACAGCTGGCAAAGTCGGTATGTATGTCTGTGGAGTTACCATCTACGATCTCTGTCACATTGGTCACGGTCGTACTTTCGTCTCTTTTGACGTTGTATCACGTTACCTTCGCTACTTGGGCTATGATCTGACGTTTGTACGTAACATCACAGATATCGACGATAAGATCATCAAACGTGCCGCAGAAAATGGTGAGTCTTGCGATTCATTGACTGAGCGTTTGATTGGTGAAATGCACGCTGATTTTGATGCGCTGAACATGAAACGTCCGGACGTTGAACCTCGTGCGACACAGTTTATTGCTGAAATCATCGAATTGGTTGAGAAGCTAATCGAGCGCGGTTTTGCATACGTTGCAGATAACGGTGACGTAATGTTTGAAGTGGGTAAGTTCAACGAATACGGCAAGCTTTCTAAGCAAGACCTTGATCAGCTTCAAGCTGGCGCGCGCGTTGATATCGAAACAGCAAAACGCAGCCCTCTAGACTTTGTACTTTGGAAGATGTCTAAGCCGGGTGAACCAACGTGGGAGTCACCATGGGGTCCTGGTCGTCCAGGTTGGCACATAGAGTGTTCAGCAATGAACTCTTCAATCCTAGGTAACCACTTCGACATTCACGGCGGCGGTTCTGACCTTCAGTTCCCACACCACGAAAATGAAATCGCACAATCATGCTGTGCACACGATACACAATACGTGAACACATGGATGCACAGCGGCATGGTAATGGTAGACCGTGAGAAGATGTCTAAATCTCTAGGTAACTTCTTTACTATCCGTGACGTTCTTGGTCACTACGATGCTGAAACAGTGCGTTACTTCCTAATGTCTGGTCATTACCGTAGCCAGTTAAACTACAGCGAAGATAACCTAAACCAAGCACGTGCTTCGCTTGAGCGCCTGTACACATCTCTACGTGGTTTAGACCTAAACGCGGCGCCTGCTGGTGGTGAAGAGTACGTATCTCGCTTCACTGCAGCGATGAACGATGACTTCAACACACCAGAAGCGTACTCAGTTCTGTTCGACATGGCGCGAGAAGTTAACCGTCTGAAAACAGAAAACCTAGAGAAAGCGAGCGAACTCGGTGCGCTAATGCGTGAACTAGCTGACGTGATCGGTATTCTTCACCAAGATCCTGAAGCCTTCCTAAAAGGTGATGCGGGTAACGATGATGAAGTGGCTGAAATCGAAGCTCTGATCAAGCTGCGTAACGACTCTCGTGCTTCGAAAGATTGGGCGAATGCAGATATGGCTCGTGACAAGCTGACCGAAATGGGCATTGTTCTGGAAGATGGTCCAGAAGGCACAACGTGGCGTCGTAAGTAATTGAATTTTCATTTTTAAAGGGCTGATGATTCAGCCCTTTTATTTTCCATTTCCATAAATTAAAACTTTAACTTTAGGTAATGCTCTGTGGCTCAGATGTATTTCTATTACTCAGCAATGAATGCGGGTAAATCAACAACGCTTCTTCAATCCTCTTTCAACTATCAAGAACGCGGCATGACGCCAGTTATTTTTACGGCTGCGCTAGATGATCGTTTTGGTGTCGGTAAAGTGAGCTCTCGTATTGGTCTTCAATCTGACGCACATTTATTTCGTCAGGATACCAATTTGTATCAGGAGATCGCAGCTCTGAATGAGGTTGAAAAACGTCACTGTATTCTTGTTGATGAGTGTCAGTTCTTGTCGAAAGAACAAGTTTATCAACTTACTGAAGTCGTTGATAAGTTGCATATTCCAGTATTGTGTTACGGCCTTCGCACCGATTTTCTAGGCGAACTTTTTGAAGGCAGTAAGTATCTATTATCTTGGGCGGACAAGCTGGTTGAGCTCAAAACAATCTGCCATTGCGGCCGCAAAGCGAATATGGTTATTCGTACCGATGAACACGGCGTGGCAATTAAAGAAGGCGATCAAGTTGCGATCGGCGGTAACGATAAGTATGTCTCCGTATGCCGCCAACATTACAAAGAAGCGCTCGGTAAATAAGCCGTATTGATACATAAAAGCCACCGAACTTGGTGGCTTTTTGTTGTCGGTTAGAAAAAGTTAGACTAAGTCAAAACCAAACCGCTCGAGTAAAACCTGGTAAGAAGATTCGACTTGCTGAGGGATGTTCTGCTCGGTTTGAAATCCTTTCTCTGGATAGCTTTTTACGCGAGAGAAATCTTCCATTAGTGCTTCTAGCACCATCATTAATGGCATGTCTTCATTAATGTATTCAAAAAATGGAAGAGCCGCAGAGCTTACTTGGAGCTGAGTGTAGGGTGACTGCCACTGTTTTTCAAATGTCGCGATTGCTCTACGCTCCATAAACGGTTTTTGTACCAGAATAAACGAGGAACATTGTTTTCCTTCCTCTTTTAATCGTTGCTCAGTAAAGCGGACGTTTTCTCCGCTGTTTGTGGATTTAGTCTCGAGCAAAATTGCTTTGCTTGGAACGCCCGACAACTTTGCAATCTCGGCAAAGGTTTCTGCTTCGCTTTTTTCAAACAGTCCATCTGTGAAGCGACCTTCACCCCCTGAAAATACAATCAAAGGTGCCAACTTTTGGTGGTAGAGCTTGGCAGCGTGCTCCGCTACACGCACATCATTACTGCACATCACAAACAAACAGTCCGCAGGCTTCAGTTCATGTTTAAGTTGCATGTAATCCCAAAGCGTTTCTATATGTCTATAGAGTCTCATAGCGCATCCAAAGTTGAATTGAAGTGAAATCGATAACCAAGTGAGAGTAGTTTGTCAGCAAGAATACGCTTGTCAGCTTGCTCTGTGACGGGTGGAAGAGGTATCTCACTTCCGATTTTGTTTATGGCAGCTTGGTAGAACTCAGCCTTGCTGACAGTATGAGGTGTCGTAACATTAATGACTTGGTTGCTTAAATTGCCTAAGGCAAATTTCGCAGCCGAGACAGCATCATCTTGATGAAGCATATTAGCTGGTGCTTTACGACTAACTTGTTGAAGCCTTGCTGCAAAGCGAGATGGGTGTCTATCTGGCCCGATTAATCCGCTACAACGTAGAATAACAAAGCTAATATTCGAGTCGATAACATGCTGCTCTGCTTGAAGCATAATACGTGCATTGTCAGAGAAATAAGGGCTTTCGGCTGCTAAAGAGATTGACGCGTCAGCTTCTTCCATATCGGAAGCAAGGTTAGGGTAAACCGTTGTAGAGCTGATCATGAGAAGTTTTTCAACGTTGTTTTGCTTAGCTGCGTTGGCAAGTATTTGCCATTGCTGTGCATATTCTTGACCGCGTCCTTTACGAAATCCTGGAGGAAAAGCACCGATAACGTGCGTAATTTGATGCTGTTTGAGCAGCTCATCTAGCCGTGCTGTGGCGTTCAATTGATTGAAATCGAACAATGCGGAGTGAGTTAATGAGGTGGGTAACTCTTTTAATCGAGTTTGGCTACGACGAGTGACAACAACATAGTGGCCATCTTTCATCAATGTTTCTGCTAGCGGAGTTCCGAGCCAGCCTGCACCTACGATCAATGTATTTGCCATTTGGGTCTTCCTACTTACTTATGTCTGCCCGAATAGGTTGAGCAGTTCTGCTTTGGCTTGTTGATGGAGGGGATCTGAATGCCATTTCTGGTGCTGAATAAGGTCAACATTGACTTGCCAAGCCAGTTTTGTGAAATCATCCCCAACTTTTTTTAATGTATTAGGTGAATACGCGACTAAATGCTGTGGTAGAAAGCACCAACCAAACCCTTTATTCGCCAATTCCAACAAAATATAGTAGTTATCAGCGTACCAGATATCTGGGCTAAATGCTTGATTGAGACCACATGGCTCTGCACTTTTGGATCGTATGACCAATTGACGATGTTGTTTTAGTTGATCAATGTGAGTGATTTGCTGCTTTGCTAAAGGATGTGTTGAAGAGACATAGACATCAAATGCAATATTGCCAAGATTGGTGAAATCGATGTGCCTTGGCATTTGTAAATCACTCAAAATAATCCCAGTCGTGGCGCGTTCCGACTTAACCAATTCAATGATATCAGGGCTTGATGCCGTTAAGCATTCAACTTGTAAGTGTGGAAAGCGTTGCTCTAACTTCTTTAGCACATCCGGCAAGCGAGTCAGAGGAATCCCTTCATCAATAGCTAAGACTAATTTGTTCGTTGGCGTGGAAAAGAGCTGCGATGCCCTATTGTTTAGGCGGTCGAGTTGGCTGATTGTTGCTTGTGCATAAGGTACGAGCGCGAGGCCATTCTCAGTTAATTTAGGGTACCTGCCTGATCGATCAAAAAGCTCAACGCCACAGTCGATCTCCATATTCATGATGTGCTGGCTCACTACAGATTGAGCTCGCCCCAGTTTTCTAGCTGCTCCTGAAAATGATCCTGCTTCTGATGTAGCAATAAAAGCTTGCAGTTGTTCGATGGTAAACATATCGCTTAAACCGATGGTATCTAACTTTTGGTTATCTAAATAATAGATAAAATTCTAAGCATTGAGTAGAACTATTTGGACAGAGAAATATGACTCGTAACGAACGAATTTTTCATGCAGTACTTTTTGAGTTAATCGCACTCGCGATTATTGTACCAGCGGCTTCATTGATCACTGGAAAGGGCTCTAGTGATCTTGCGTTGGTTGGGGTCGGGTTGAGCATGTATACCGTGATATGGAACTACATCTACAACTTGTACTTTGATAAGTGGTTTGGTGGCAATCGAGCTGAGCGAAGTTTAGCGATGCGGCTTGGACACACTGTTGGTTTCGAGGGAGGATTGATCTTTATCTCTCTACCTGTGATTGCCTGGTTCTTAGAAATTACGCTTCTTCAAGCTCTGATGCTGGAAGCCGGCTTCCTCGTTTTCTTCCTATTTTATGCTACTGGTTTTAACTGGTTGTATGACAAGGTTCAACCATTTAGCAAAATGAAAAAGCGATTATTGCCGCAGGCATCGACAGGAAAAATATAGGACTAAAAAACGCCACCGAGTTCGGTGGCGTTTTTTGTTCAAATTACACAGACAAAACTCTTAAAATCTTATCTGCATGTTCTGCAACTTCAATGCCTTCGTCTGTTAGATAACCACCGTCAGGCTGTGTACAAAGTTGCTTCTCATATAGACGAGCAACGGCTGCCTGCATTTCTTCTGACGCGTCTGTATGAACTTTAATACCAGTTGCAGCACTACTTAGGTCGAACTGAAGAAGTAGATTCAATTCGGCGATATGTTCAGCTGAATATTTCATAAATGATTCCTTTGCGCTTTTTTTACCAAGCTAGTCTGAAAAGTAGCGTTGGGCAACATTCAACGACAAGAAGTGTTAAGTATGGCGCTATCAGGCTGATATAACGCAGGATCTTTGTTCGAAAGGTCGAATACTTGTTAAGTATCAATGATACTTACGGTAGCGAATGATAGGCGCTATTTATTGCTTGATCTCCCAATAACAACGATTTTAGTAAACACGCCAAATAGCACTTGAAAAAATAGGGAAATAGAGCGATTATCCGCGCCTCTTTAAATGTTTCTAAATGTTACACCAGAATGAACTTTAATCAGTTTGACTCACTATTACCGCCACAAGCTGCGGAACGCGCAGCTGAAGTGGGGGTAGGCAAAGCAACGAAAGCTCCAATCAAATCTTTTCTGCTCGCCATTTCTGCGGGGCTTCATATTGGTATTGCTTTCATCTTCTATACCACAGTAACGACAGGCGCAGGCGAGCTGCCTTGGGGCATTACACGACTCATTGGTGGTCTGGCATTTAGCCTTGGTTTGATTTTGGTGGTGGTTACTGGCGGCGAGCTTTTCACTAGCTCTGTACTGACACTAGTTGCGCGTGCGAGTGGAAAAATCTCTTGGCAAGCACTTATCAAAAACTGGTTGGTGGTTTACTTTGGCAATATGGTTGGGGCCATTTTGCTCGTGGCCTGTATGCTAGTTACCAAGCAATATATGTTTGATCATGGCCAAGTTGGTCTTAACGCGATGGCGATCTCCCAACACAAATTACATCATGGTTTCTTTGCTGCTGTTGCGCTTGGCATCATGTGTAACGTATTAGTTTGTATTGCAGTTTGGATGACGTTTAGTGGGCGAACATTGACAGATAAAATAGCGGTCATGATTTTGCCTGTGGCTATGTTCGTGTCGGCAGGTTTTGAGCACTGTATTGCGAACATGTTCCAAGTACCTATGGCGATTGGTATTAAGTACTTTGCGCCAGAAGCGTTTTGGCAAATGACAGGGGCAGATATTGCAAACTACGCGGACTTAAACATGATGGGGTTCATCGTAAACAACCTAATTCCTGTTACGATAGGAAACATTATTGGTGGTGGCGTATTTGTTGGCATGTGGTATTGGATGATTTATCTACGCGATGGAGATAACCATTTGCGATAAGTTTAGAAGATCACAAGAAAGGCGAACCAGATGGTTCGCCTTTCTTTTTATTTGTCTCTGCAAATGTCAAATAAGTCGAGTCATGCTAAATCAACTCTTCGTTGATGCCAAAATCGGTTGGGAGCCAATGAGAAGTTACTTCCTTTGGTTCTTGAACGAGCCAATCCAGAGGTGCATCGGACAGGAGTTCATCGTAATTTTCTTTGATCATTAAGACATCCATGTACGTCTCTCCAAGTTTGTGGTCACTGCCTTTACTTTAAAATTAGAACATGTCAGTCACGTGATCAATGCATGACGATTCGATTGATCACTTATGTTGCTATGTTTCTGGTTGCGTATGGGTTTTGGGGGCTTATCCACATTTTCTGTGGATAACCTGTATCAAAGGTCGTGCGTATCTAAACTTGCAAAGAAAATTTCATAAAATTAGAGGCTTATATCAAAAAGAATTCTGCCTGACTTTTCATCTGAAAGCGTCTTGATGAGTGCTCGAAGAATAGTTGAGTTATTCAGTTATAAGTACGTTCGACTTGGCAACATAAGTTGTTTAACGGGCTTTACCCACAAGCGCCAACTAACCGTGAGTTTTGGTCGATTCGGGTTGCTCGATTTTTATCTTGATTCGGCCTTCTTTGGTTTGTACCCAGCGCAATGTCATTTCTAACGTTATGGTTACGGAGGCACTCAACATAACGAAAATAGCCAGCATAATTACTAACTGGTATTTAATCGCAACCATCGGGCTCGCGCCACCTAGAATTTGACCGGTCATCATACCCGGTAAGGTAACCAGCCCTGTAGTGGCCATAGAAGCTAAAGTCGGGGCAAGGGACTTTCTAAGAGCCTCCTGAATGAAGGGGAAGGAGGCGTAGCGAGGAGAGGCTCCAAGTGAGATTGCAGCCTCATATTCTGCTTGTCTCTGCTCAAAAGCCGTAAACAAATTCTGAAGAGCGATGATATTACTACTCAAGCTGTTACCCAATAACATACCAGCAAGTGGGATCATGTACTGCGCATTGTAAATAGGGGATGGTTGCACTAGGCCTGCTGTAATTGCAATCAGAAGTGGTATTAGACCACAGGTAAGGCCCGTTAGTAGCGGAAGCATAAGTGGCTTTTTAGGTAACTGAGCTTTTCCCGCAATTGAGCTGGCACCAATCAGTAGCATGATGGCAAGCCAAAGTATATTGACAAGTAAACTGTTTAATTGAAAAAGATATTCTAAATACACGCCAATCAATATGAGCTGAAATGTCATTCGGATAACACTGATTATCGTGTCTTTTGCTATCCCTAATTTGTAGCGGGCATTGATAAAGAAGGGGACCAATAAAATCAAACCAAACAGTGCCAGTTTGACCCAGCTTATATCCACCACGTTATCCATAATCGCTCCTTGAAAATACGCGAATAATTGTATCTAAGCCTCCCCTTTATATGAACCACTATGTGCACTTTTTGCTGTTCTTAAAGTAAACCTTGAGTGCTATTTTAGACATTAATACGCAGCATTCTGTTTACAAGTGGTTATCTTTTTCGGAGTTTTTAAGTCGATTTATGGCATGGTAATTACGATTTAAATGTGATCGATGTTTCTTAAATGTTGTTTATTTAACAACTCCTTAAAAGACTTATTTTGTCACATCTGTTCATGTTTTTTAATAAATAACATCAATCCATCATATCTCTGGATGAGCTCAAAAAAGTGTTGAATTACAAGGTCTGAGGTCGCTTATTTGATTGAACCCTACTATTAGTATGGTCTAACATTTTCCATTAGAGATTGTAAAAAACTTAAGCTTGGTTACGCGGGCTTTTCAATAACACTAGATACAAAATAGGCAAATGTATGAGTGATGTTAATAAAATTGAGAGTGGTGAAAAACGCTCCCTGGAGTGGAAGTCGTTCCTCTTCATTGCAGTTGTTCTCTTCCCAATTCTGAGTGTGGCCTTTGTTGGCGGCTACGGGTTCATCGTTTGGATGTTGCAAGTCTTCTTCTTTGGACCTCCAGGCGCGCACGGCATGTAAGCCAGTGAGCTCATAACCACACTTTTGAAAAGATTTTAAGAGAGCAAATAATGAAATCATTAATCATTAAACTGTGGCGTACCATGACGCGCCCAGCTGTACATATCAGCCTAGGTGTGCTGACTATGGGCGGCTTTATTGCTGGTGTTATCTTTTGGGGTGGCTTTAACACCGCTCTAGAAGCAACCAACACAGAAGAATTCTGTATTAGTTGTCACACAATGCGTGACAACGTGTACGTTGAGCTACAAGAAACGGTGCACTGGAAAAACCACTCTGGTGTTCGTGCTACCTGTCCTGATTGTCACGTTCCACATAACTGGACAGATAAGATCGCTCGTAAGATGCAAGCTTCTAAAGAAGTATTTGCACAAGTATTTGGCAACTACGACGAACCGGGTGTGTTCGAAGAGCGTCGTATCGAACTTGCTAAACACGAATGGGATCGTTTCTCGGCAAACAAATCTCTGGAGTGTAAAAACTGTCACAACTACGAATCGATGGATTTCGAGCAAATGTCTCCTACGGCTCGTATCCAAATGAAGCAAGCCGCTGAGAAAGATCAAAGCTGTGTTGACTGTCACAAGGGTATTGCGCACAACCTACCAGCAGGCATGGACAGCATTGGCGGTATCGTGGGTGATCTAGAGGGTATGACTTCTAACACGGATTACGGCGTTGGTCAGCAACTCGTGAGCGTTCGTCACCTACCAATTTACTTTGATGCGCAAGGCAGTAAAGAAGCTGGTCTTCTTAATCCTGCATCGACCGTTAAAGTTCTTGAAGACAAAGGCGAGTTTGTTGAGATCGAAATTGACGGTTGGCGCAAAGCAAAAGGTTTTGGTCGTGTAATTCAAGAAGACTTCGGTAAGAACATTGCGACTGCGTCTCTGATGAAAGAAGCAGCAACAGACAGCAGCATTGTGACGACTGGTGAGAAAAAAGTGGATGAGTTAACAGGCCTTCCTTGGGAAAAAGTAGCGGCGAAAGTATGGATTAAGAAAGAGTCTATGCTGAACGACATCAATCCTGTTTGGGAAAAATCTCGTGAAGCCTACAAGACCAATTGTTCTGTATGTCACACTCAACCTGCGGAAGCGCACTTCGACGCGAACACCTGGCCAGGTATGTTCGACGGTATGTTGGCGTTCGTTAACCTAGATACAGACAGTGAAGCACTGATCTTGAAGTATCTACAGAAACACTCTTCAGATTATGCTGAAGGTCACCACTAATAAGCGTCGGATTGGAGTAATTTTAAATGGCTATTACACGAAGAAGTTTTCTTAAAGGTGTAGCAACCACAAGTGCAGCGTCAGTAATTGGTCCTAGCTTATTGGCGTCCGCCTCAGCAAATGCCGTTGAGACGACAGGTACTTGGAAAGTAACCGGTTCTCACTGGGGCGCGTTCCGCGCCCACATCTACGCGGGTAAAGTTCAAGAGATCAAGCCGCTAGAGCTAGACAAAAACCCAACAGAAATGTTGAACGGCATCAAGGGTATTATCTACAGCCCTTCACGTGTTCGTTACCCAATGGTTCGTCTAGATTGGTTGAAGAAACACAAATACAGCGCGGATACTCGCGGTAACAACCGTTTCATCCGAGTAACTTGGGATGAAGCGCTAGACTTGTTCTACCGTGAACTAGAACGTATTCAAAAAGACTACGGCCCATGGGCGCTGCATGCAGGTCAAACAGGTTGGAACCAAACGGGTTCATTTAACAACTGTACCGCGCACATGCAACGTGCAGTGGGTATGCACGGCAACTTCATCACGAAAGTAGGTGACTACTCGACGGGTGCAGGCCAAACCATTATGCCTTACGTGCTAGGTTCAACCGAAGTTTACGCACAAGGTACGTCTTGGTCTGAGATCCTAGAAAACTCTGACAACATCGTTCTTTGGGCTAACGACCCAGTGAAAAACCTTCAAGTAGGTTGGAACTGTGAAACGCATGAGTCGTTTAAGTACCTTGCACAACTAAAAGAAAAAGTGGCGAAAGGTGAGATCAACGTTCTATCTGTAGACCCAGTGAAGAACAAAACTCAGCGCTACTTAGAGAACGATCACTTGTACATCAACCCGCTGACAGACGTAGCGTTCATGCTCGCTGTGGCACACGTGTTGTACAACGAAAACCTGTACGATAAGAAGTTCATTGATACTTACTGTCTAGGCTTTGAAGAGTTCATTCAATACGTTCAAGGTAAGACAAAAGACAAAGTAGAGAAGACGCCTGAATGGGCAGCAGCGATTTGTGGCGTGAAAGCGGACAAGATCCGTGAATTCGCACGCATGCTAGTCAGCGGTCGTACACAGATCCTAATGGGTTGGTGTATCCAGCGTCAAGAGCACGGTGAGCAGCCATACTGGGCAGCGGCTGTGGTTGCTGCAATGGTTGGTCAAATCGGTCTACCTGGCGGTGGTATCTCTTACGGTCACCACTACTCAAGTATCGGTGTGCCTTCTACTGGTTTCGCGGGCCCTGGTGGTTTCCCTCGTAACCTTGACCAAGGTATGAAACCGAAGTGGGACAACAACGATTTTAACGGCTACAGTCGTACTATCCCAGTTGCACGTTGGATCGACTGTCTGCTAGAACCTGGCAAAGAGATCAACTACAACGGCGGTAAAGTGAAACTGCCAGACTTCAAGATGATGGTTATCTCGGGTTGTAACCCATGGCACCACCATCAAGATCGTAACCGCATGAAGAAAGCGTTCCGCAAACTTCAAACGGTTGTAACGATCGAGTTTGCTTGGACTGCGACATGTCGTTTCTCAGATATCGTTCTACCGGCGTGTACGCAATGGGAACGTAACGACATCGACGTATACGGTTCATACTCGAACAAAGGTCTGATTGCGATGCATCGCCTCGTTGATCCATTGTTCCAATCTAAGCCTGACTTCCAAATCATGAGTGAACTCACTCAGCGTTTTGGTCGCCGCGAAGAATACACTCGTGGTATGAGTGAGATGGAATGGATCGAAAGCCTTTACAACGATTGTAAAAAAGCGAACGAAGGTAAGTTTGAAATGCCAGAATTCAACGAGTTCTGGGAGAAGAGCGTACTAGACTTCGGTGAAGGTAAACCTTGGGTTCGTCATGCGGACTTCCGTAAAGACCCTGAGCTTAACCCACTAGGTACGCCGTCTGGCTTCATCGAGATCACGTCTCGTAAGATCGGCCGTTACGGTTACGAACACTGTCAAGAGCACCCAATGTGGTTCGAAAAATCAGAGCGTTCACACGGTGGTCCTGGTTCAGATAAATACCCATTCTGGTTGCAGTCTTGCCACCCAGATAAGCGTCTTCACTCTCAAATGTGTGAGTCTGAAGAGTTCCGCGCGACTTACGCGGTACAAGGTCGTGAGCCGGTTTACATCAACCCAGCGGATGCCAAAGCAAAAGGCATCAAAGATGGTGATTTGGTACGTGTATTCAACGGTCGTGGTCAGCTGTTAGCTGGTGCTGTTTTGACTGACAGCTACCCACGTGGCGTTATTCGTATCGAAGAAGGTGCATGGTACGGTCCTCTAAACGAGAAAGAGGGCGCAATCTGTACCTACGGTGATCCTAACACGCTAACGCAAGACATCGGTTCTTCTGAGCTTGCACAGGCGACTTCTGCGAACACATGTATCGTAGACTTCGAGAAGTTCACAGGTAAAGTGCCACCAGTCACTTCATTTGGTGGTCCGATCGAAGTTGCTTAATTAGTGCAGTTTGCATAAATCGAAATACCAGCCTCAGGGCTGGTATTTTTTTATCAAAATTTCAGTGAGCGTTGTCTCAATAGTAACTTCATAACGTTAAACGAGACTGGTATTCGTGATGATGGTAACGAATTGGGTGAGACAAGCAGGAGATAATGCGCCAAGCTAAACAATAATAATTAAGTGAGTAGACCCATTATGGCTCAGAGCATTCAATTAGCAAATCACACTGAGATCACTGTGAATAACAATGACTTCCAAGTTGAAGTCGAGGGTAATCAATTACATTTTTCTTTTGCTGGTCTTCACAATAAAACCTTTACCGACCGTGAAGTGTTATTCGAAATGTCGTTTTTGTACGAGCACGAGGCCAACGTAATTGGGGATGGTTTTCAAATGTTGGCGCAAACGGCGGGAACGATCAATCACCCCGTTGATATTGGTCGCTGCCCAGACAATAATCCTTCTTATCGAATCTACCCTAAAGATGCCCCTAAGCGTTATTACAACTATTTAGTGGTGGAAGGTTCAGCGGGCTACACATTATTTGGCTTCACATCATGTCATCGCTTTGCAGGCTATTTTGATGTTGTGCTGCGTGATGGGCATTGGGTTTTATCAGCCGCAATTGATGGTGAGTTGACTCAAGTGGCGGATTGGGAAAGTAATCAACTTGAGTCCGTGGCGGTACTCTGCGGTCAATCACTGTCCGAGCTTTATCAAACCTATGGCGAGATGATTGCTGAGCATCATCCTGTTCGCCAAGGTGTGACACAAGATGCGCCTGTTGGTTGGTGTTCGTGGTACGCGTACTACGCAGACGTGACAGAGCAAAACATCATGCAGAACGTAGATTGTATGCAAGATAAGCTCGAAGACCTAGAGTGGGTACTTCTGGATGATGGTTATCAAGCCTTTATGGGCGATTGGTTAACCCCATCAGATAAGTTTTCTGGTGGCGTAAAAGAGCTCATTCATAACATCCGTGCAAAAGGAAAAAAGCCGGCAATTTGGATGGCGCCTTTCATTGCACAGCCTGAGTCGGAGATCTTCAAACAGCATCCAGAGTGGTTTGTTCGCCACAAGGATGGTGGCTTACTTAAAGCAGAAGATGTCACATACGGTGGTTGGCGATGCACGCCTTGGTACATACTCGATACCTCAAACCCAGAAGTACAAGACCATCTGACGCATGTAGTCTCTGTCATGAGACAAGAGTGGGGCGTTGAGTTGTTCAAGCTAGACGCGAACTATTGGGGCACCTTAAAAGGTGTTCGCAAACAATCTGGTATTACAGGCGTTGAGGCGTATCGCTTAGGAATAGAAGCGATTGCTAAAGGCGCTGGTGATGCGTGGCTTTTAGGTTGCAACGCGCCAATGTGGCCATCTCTGGGACTTGTGGATGCAATGCGTGTTTCTGACGATGTAGAGCGTCATAGTCGTCGATTCGAACAGATAGCCAAAGAAACCTTTTACCGTAGTTGGCAGCACCGAAAACTGTGGCAAATTGACCCGGATTGCGCCACGTTCACTTCATTAGCTAATCAATCTGCATCCAGAGAAGAGTATGAATTTCATCGCACGGTGTTATTAGCGAGTGGTGGTTTGCTGCTGTCTGGTGACCCGCTCCCTGAGATTACACCGTTTGCTAAGAAGACACTGTCTAAGCTCATGTTACGTCAACAACGTAACCAACAATCTGCAAAGTTTACCGCTTTGAGTTTAAATCACGCGTTTTTAAAACTAACGACGAAGAATGACCTCCATTGTTTGTTTAATTATGCGAGTTACGGAGCGATGGAATTTACGCTGACGTCTGATCAACCGGTGGACTGGTATGATTACTGGACAGGGGAAAAGCTAAACCAAGAACCTTGCCAGTTGTTAATGGTGAGCGTGGATAAAGGGCTCAATGCGAAAGCGATCGTTACAGCATAACGTGAAGTAAATCGCCCAAGACCAAGATCAAGAAAGGAGCCTATTGCGGCTCCTTTCTCGTTTTGATGCTCTGGGCGTTAGAACTCGAATAAAAAGTAATACCCGTATCCAACAATAAACGCAGGAATGGACGAATAAATAGTCGCGACCAAAGCAGCTTTCGGTGCCATTGCAATGGCGGGGAATAGGGCGTCACCATCGTTAGAAATCGCATTGGCCAGTTGCGCAGAAAGTGGCGCTGCACCAGAAATGTATAGGCTAGTGACTAAAATTTGCGGTCCGCAACCAGGCAACATACCAATGGCTAGGCCAGCTAATGGCATCCAAATTCCCCAATGAGAAAAGGTTTCTACAAGGTCGAGTCCAGAAAAATAGGTTGTCAGCTCAAACGCCAGAAAAGCAACGATCACCCAAGCACTGACGAAATTCGTATCTTGTGCTGCTTTTTGAATCGGGTGTGAGTCCACGATTTTTTCATCTTCAGAGACCGTTGACTGATAATCGCCAAGTTCTTTGGTCATCGCCCATAATGACATTGTGATCACCGCGAAGATAGCGCCCAGCCATTCAATGGTGTTGGCTTTCAAAGATAGCAACTGATTAATATCTATTTGGAAAGACATTAACACAGCAACGACACTAGCAGGCACAATAAGCCATTTCCAAAATGCGCCTTGTAGATTGATTGCACGTTGTTCAAGAGGCGTGTGTCGGTCTGTCTGGTGTTGGCAACAAGCATGTGTCTGAGGTGCTTCTTTTGGTTCTGGTCGCAGAAAGTTATCAGCATGAAAAGCATTAACGACTAACCCTGAAAGAGTACCCACGATAATGCCTAATCCAACCACGCCTAATCCAACACTTGGTTTGGCGGCCAGAAGTAAAAAGGCAGCGTCACCCATTGTTGAAGTAAGTACCGCGACAATCGCACCAAATCCCACTCGGCCACTAATAAATTGCGTTGTCACAACAATAGCGCCACCACAGCCAGGCAAAGCACCCAATAAAGAAGCAAAGAAAACCTGATGATTACGCGAGCGATGGTAGAGCTCGGTAATTCGATTGGTTTTCGACATAAAGTTTGAAAGATAATGATAAATAGCCAATGTGGCAGCAACATAGCATGACACTGCCCAGAATGAGTCGGATAGCGTCTGTACGGCTACGTCACGTGTATTTTCATTGCCTAGCAAAATGAGCATGACGATAGGGATCAGCAATCGCTTATAAGCTAAACGAAACTGAGTAGGCTGAAACAACTGTTGTGCAGAGTGTAATAATTGGGTCGCGTTCATCGTTTACTCAAATGCAAATAGGAATAATTATCATTATATGTAAATGAGATTTATTCGCAATAGCATTGTGAACTTTTCTTCGTGTCAAACTCTCTGAAATCAGGTAAAGTATCGGCCTTTGTGAGCAAACACGCCCTAATTAACTGTATTAGGCGGCGTATAAAATTGACTTGAATAGGAAGAAACATGATTCTAGTTGTAGGTCATAAGAACCCAGACAGTGACAGTATTTGTAGTGCACTCGTTGCAACTGAACTTCTAAAAGCGCGTGGCGTTGAAGCTATGCCAATTCGCCAAGGCGAAATCAACCGTGAAACTCAGCACATCCTAGAAGTTGCTGGCGCTGAAGTTCCTGAGCTTCGCACATCAGTTGCGGGTGAGACCGTTTGGCTAGTAGATTACTCAGATCTAGCACAAGCACCAGACGATATCGCAGAAGCTGAAATTGCGGGTATTGTTGACCACCACCGTCTAGGTGACGTGATGACAGTAAACCCAATGGAAGCATGGATCTGGCCTGTTGGTTGTACCAACACTGTTCTATTCAACATGTTCAAGATTGAAGGTCACGCGATTACTCCACAAATTGCTAAGCTAATGATGTCAGCAATTCTATCTGACACAGTAGGTTTTGCTTCTCCAACTTGTACACAAAAAGACAAAGATGCCGTTGCTGAACTAGCGGCAATCGCAGACGTACAAGATGTTGACGCGTTCACTAAAGATCTTCTAATTGCTAAAACAAACATCGAAGGTCTATCAGCGGCTGAGCTTGTTGAGAAAGACCTTAAAGGTTACCCATTCAACGGTCGTGACGTAGTGGTTGGGCAAGTTGAACTTGCAACTCTTGAGCAAGTTGACGGTATGATCGAAGCACTAGAAGCAGACCTAGAATCTCGTTGTGAGAAAGATAACCTAGCGTTCGCTGCTGTAATGCTAACAGACATCACGACTGCTCAAACTCGTCTTCTATACAAAGGTGAGTGGGCTGAGAAGCTTGTTAAGCACGAAAAAGACGGCATGTTAATGATGGAAAACACGCTAAGTCGTAAGAAGCAAGGTTGGCCTTGGCTTCAAACTGAGCTAGCTTAATTTTCTAGCATATACTTTAAATGCCCGCCTAGCTGCGGGCATTTTTCTATGGGAAATAGGAGACGAATATGTCTGAGCAACTGACCCAAGAGCAGATGGATACCATTAATCGCTACAACGAAGAGCAACGTTTAAAGTACTGCGTAAAAGAGATTGTGGCGAATCGTAAGGTTTGGATTCTGAAAGACGAACATGGCTGTGTCATGTTAAATACAGAAGATGATGATTGTGTACCAGTATGGCCAAACGAAGAGTTCGCTTTGCAATGGGCGAATGGTGATTGGGAAGATTGCGAGCCAGAAGCGATCTCTCTAAACAAGTGGCACAGCCGTTGGACCTCTGGTCTAGAGGATGACGAGCTATCGATTGTTGTATTCCCAAATCAAAATGAAGAAGGGGTCGTATTGTTTCCTGACGAGTTTGATTTTGAACTGCGCAAACAAGCGAGCCGCCGTTAGTTTTTTGATTAGTACCCATGCAATAAAGAAGCCTGCGTTAAAGCAGGCTTCTTTACATTTGCACGATTACATCTTTGATAAGCTATTTTGTTTGATGGCTTGGCGCTTTGTAAAAGTGGCTTTCGACTAATCGTTGAGTAATAGGATGCTCGGGATGAGTCAGTACTTGGTTGGTCTCGCCAAACTCGACCACTTCACCTTCATGCATCACCATCACTTTATCAGTAATATGCTTAACAATGCCAATATGCTGAGACACGTACACAAATGACAATCCCATCTCTTCTTGCAACTCGAGGAATAAGTTAATGATCTGCGAGCGCATTGCCATATCCAAACCGTTTAACGCCTCATCAGCGACAATGATGGAAGGTTGAAGAATAAGTGCACGAGCCAAACATACGCGCTGTTTTTGACCGGCAGCTAGCATTTGTGGATAAAAATAGGCGTGCTCAGGCAGCAATCCTACGCGGAGCAAGGTGTTCTTTACACGCTGCATGCGCGCATCTGGCGGCATGTTGGTATTTCGCTTTAGCGGACCTTCTAAAATACGACCAATCTGGATACGTGGGTTTAACGATGTGTTTGGATCTTGGAAAATCATGCGGATGAGCTTGCAGCGTGTCGCGTAATCTTTGTGCTCCAATCGTTCGCCATTCACACGGATCTCTCCGGAGCTTGGTTCAACAACGCCAGCAAGCATACGAGCTAGTGTGGATTTTCCTGACCCGTTTTGACCAATAAAACCAATAGTTTGTCCTGGCTCTAAAGTAAAGCTTACCGGTTTAACTGCCTCATTAACCTGACGTTTGAACAGACGGGAGCGCGTAACAAATTGCTTCGATAAATTATCGACTTCAAGTAACGCACTCATGACTTTTTCTCCGTGTTCAATGGAAAGTGGCAGTTAAATTTATGATTCTTAATTCGTCTGGTGTGTGGAATTTCTACACATTGTTTCTGCGCATATGGGCAACGTGGTCCGAGGCGACAACCGATAGGCAGATGCTGCAATGGCGGAATCGAGCCCGGTAGGGATTGGAGTTTTTGCTTGTGTGGTACCCAATCATTAAAGTCAGGCATCGCTTTAAGCAAGGCATCGGTGTACGGGTGCTTGGGTGCCGCAATGATTTTACTGGTATCGGCAGACTCCACCGACTGACCACAATACATTACCGTAATACGTCCTGCCCACTGTGTTATGGTCGCTAAGTCGTGGCCGATAAGCAAAATGGTTGTGTTATTAAGTTGGTTCATGCGGCTCAACAGACGCAAAATTTGCGATTGAGTAATCGGGTCTAAGTCGTTGGTTGGCTCATCTGCGATCAGCAACTTTGGTTTGGTCGCTATCGCCATGGCAATCATGACTTTTTGACACTCACCATCAGTCAGTTCATAAGGGTAGCTACCCATTAAACGCTTGTGATCTTTAATACCCACTTTATGCAAAAGCGCGATGGCCTGTTTTTTACGCCATTTAAATCGCTCCCACCATTTCCCTTCAAATGCGCGAGATGGAATGGATTCAATCAATTGACGCCCGACTTCCTCTGAAGGGTCAAGACAAGTTGAAGGCTCTTGGAAAATCATCGCAATATCACGAGCAATGACGCGCCGACGCTCTTTTGGTGTAAGCTGAAGCAAGTCAATATTGCCAAGGCGCATACGGTCTGCGGTGATGCGCCAGTTATCTTTACTTACCCCGACAATCGCTTTTGCAACTAAGCTTTTCCCTGAACCAGACTCACCTACAAGACCACGAATTTCGCCTTCGTTCAAAGTTAGGCTCATTCGGTCAACGGCTTTGACCAACCCTTGAGGTGTTTCGATCTCAATGGTCAAATGTCGAATATCTAACAACGGCATTATTCGATCCCCGCATTAAGCGCTTGACGTACACCTTCACCTACTAAGTTTAGGGTAATAACAGTAAACATGATGGTCAGGCCGGGTAGGGTCACTGTCCAAGGTGCAATATAAATAAGCTCGACAGAGTCACCTAATATTGCTCCCCACTCGGTGCTTGGTGCCTGTGCGCCTAGGCCAAGAAAACCCAGTGCCGTAATATCTAAAATCGCAGCAGAGAGCGCGAGTGTGATTTCAGCGGCAATGACCGTCAGAATGTTAGGAAGAATTGAACTCCACAGTAAGTAGAAATCATTAGCGCCATCAAGGCGTGCTGCCATTATGTAGTCTTTTTCAACTTCGGTGTGGACTGCTATATAAACGGAGCGAATAAAACGCGGAATCAAAGCCAAGCAGATTGCGAGTAAAATATTGAACCCACCAAAGCCTAGAAATGCCACAAAAATGATTGCTAATAAGAGCGACGGGATCGACATGACGGTATCGAGCAAGTGGTTGAGAGTACTCGACAGTAAGCCTTTCGTCATACCTGCCAATACGCCAATTAAACAGCCTACAACGGCAGCAATTGCGGTGATGGCGACAGCAGCGCCAAATGTCAGCTGAGAGCCCATAATCAGGCGCGAAAGAATATCTCTACCTAAGTCATCGGTCCCCAAAAAGTAATCAACCGTTCCTGCTGGGGCCCATGATGGCGGCACAAGCAACTCACCTGACTGTGCTTGGGCGTCAAATGGTGCAAGTAGGGGGGCAAAAATGGTAATAAGGACGATAAACACCAAGCACCACAAGCCAAACATGGCTAGTCCGTTGGCGCGGTAGCTTCGCCAAAAACGCTCAAACTGTGTTGGAATACGCTCTTCCTGATAAACGTTATTTGTTAGCATACCATTCCTTTCGAACTAAAGGGTTAATCATCGCGCCAATCAAATCCGAGAGTATGTTAGCGGTAAGAACCAAAGTCGCAAGTACCATCACGCCAGCTTGGATAGATGCATAGTCTTGGCTTGCTAGCGCATCTAAAAGCCAACGACCAATACCTGGCCAGTTAAAAATAGACTCCGTGATGATAGCTAAGGTAATCATACTCGAAAGTTGAACACCAACTTTGGGAATGATAGGCGGTATCGCATTCCGCAATACATGTTGAGTTACGATTTCGCGGTTAGAAAGACCTTTGATTCTCGCTGCACGGATGTAGTTTTGGCTCATCACTTCCGCTACCGAGGAACGCATTAGTCCGACAACCTGGGTGGTTGGAGCCAAAGCGAGCACCAAACATGGCAGCACCATATGCTCAATAACGCTTTGCAGTGCATGAGCGCGGTATTCGCCTTTCGCCATGAATGCGTCGATAATGGCAAACCCGGTTACATGATCAATTTCGTAAAGTAAATCATACCGTCCCGCAACGGGAAAGAGTTGGTATTCCAATGAAAAGACCATGATAAGTAACAGAGCAACCCAAAAGATTGGGGCGGAATAACCAGACATTGACATGAATGAAATGCTGGTATCGAGCCATTTACCTTGCTTCATCCCAGCCACGGTTCCAAGTGGAATGCCGATCAAAAGGGACACCAAAAAGGCAAAGAAACACAATTCCAAAGTGGCTGGGAATACAACGGCGAGCTCGTCGTAAATCGCATTGCCGTTTTTACTTATGCCAAAATCGAGTTGAGAAAGGTTGATCAAGTAAGTTTGCCAGCCAGACCAAAAATCAACGTTTGCCCAGTGCGAGAGAGGGTCAAGGCGCAGCAGAGAAAAACCCACTAATGTAAGGATCATCAAAGTGATGATAAATAGGTTAAAGCGTCGAACGGTATACCAAAACATCAGTGAATTCTCTCAACTCTATCAAACGGTTGGGCATTGAAAGGGCTTGATTTGAAGCCTGTCAGCGATTTGTCGTGCACACGGAACTGCACGCCATGCGCCAGAGGAATAACCGGGAACTCTTGATTCAAAATGTTCTGTGCTTGGCGATATAGGTTCA
Organism: Vibrio sp. OY15; assembly: GCF_000742455.1. NCBI lineage: Bacteria > Pseudomonadati > Pseudomonadota > Gammaproteobacteria > Vibrionales > Vibrionaceae > Vibrio > Vibrio sp. OY15. Next base: position 227,696 of record NZ_JPIL01000001.1, read on the forward strand.
AACGGTAACGCGGTTCTTGAGTTTCTAAAGCCAAATCGAGCAAGAAATCGAAGTCATCGTTACACCACATGGACACGTTAAGGCCAACGCGGTCAGACTCGCAAGATAATAAAGGGCGGAAAAAGTTGTCAGGATCCCCGGTATCACCAATCCAACCAGTTAAAAGTAAATCGATATCGTTGATGTTCTCCAAATCCACACGTTCAAACCTATCATCGGTAAGTAGCGTTAATTTAACCCCAATATCGGCAAAATTCGCTTGGATTAGCTCTGCGGTCTTGCGAGGGCTTGGGTTAAAAGCACGTGGTTCAAGTGGTACCCACATGGTCAATTCTAGGCCGTCTTCGTAGCCTGCATCTCGAAGTAGTGCCAATGCATAATTCCGGTCATAACGAATTTTTACGCTGTCTTTTTGATAAGCCCATGAATTAGGTGGTAGCAAGGTATAAGCTTGGGAGCCAGTTCCGTAGTAAACCGAATCTAAAATATTTTGACGGTTGATCGCTAAGTTAAGAGCTTGGCGAACTCGAGCATCACTCAGCGCGGTGGTTTCTGTGTTTATCGCAATAAAGGAAACGTTGTTAGCTGGTGTAGCCGTCAGCTCAAGGTTGTCATTTTCTTGAATGACAGGTATTTGGCTCGAAATAGGTGAAGAGAGTACGTCACACTCGTTTCTTAAAAGTTTAGCTAATGTACCCGTCCCTCTGTGAGAGATATCGAACACCACTTGTTCCATTTTTGCTGGTGACTTCCAGTAATTTGAATGACGCTCTAATCGAATCAAGTCGTTCACTTGGTACTCTTTTAATTGATAAGGGCCGGTACCGATAGGAAGTTGGTCGATTTCTTCTTTATGATCTTTTGCTGCCAATTGCTGTCCATACTCCGCAGACAAGATAACCGCATGGCTGGTGGCAATATTGGCCAAGAAAGAAAAGTTTGGCTGAGATAACGTAAACCTTACCGTATACTCATCTATTGCAACCACGTCTTGGAGTAGGTTTTGAAAATCTAACCCTGCAAACCATGGATAAAAACCACCACCTACTTGGTGAAAAGGATGGTCTACATCGATGATTCGCTTGAAGCTAAATACCACATCTTTTGCATTCAATGGGCGAGTGGGTGTGAACCAAGGTGTGGTTTGGAATTTAACACCACGTTTAAGCTTAAACGTGTATTCCGTCCCTGATTCATTTACTGACCAACTCTCGGCGATGCTTGCCACGGGCTGATGTGATTTAGGATCGAGCGTGAGCAGCGTATCGTACAGCTGCGGGCTCAGAGCCTCTGCGGTAATACCGCTATCAATAAGCTGAGGGTTAAACGTGGTCGGCTTACCTTGTCCGCAAAACACAAAGCCAGCTTTGCGAATATCATTGTGGTCAATTTCATCGCCACAAGCGGTCAGTAGGCTAATCCCAATAAGGCTCAGCGATAATCTTATAAAAGCATTCATAATATGAAATGTTCATTGGATCTTGCTCGTTTCGTTTGATCTTACTCTTTCAAAGCTAACAAGCGAAAATGATCTCGCTAATTTATCACCTTTGTGAACTCGCTCCAAACATAAAATCCATACACTGTAAGGTGTTATGCCATAAATGCATGCGAATTAGAGCGCAGTCACGAGCTCGTGTATTGATTGAGTTCTCTCGGTCAAGTTAGCTTTGTCCGACCAAACCATATTTTCTAACCATCCCTCGTAATTGGTGATAGCTCAAGCCAAGTAGCTCGGCTGCTTGTCGTTGATTAAACTTGGCTTCTTCCAATGCACGATTGAGTAAATGGATATCTTGTTCCTCTTGCCATTGTTTATAGTCTAGAGGGAATTGGATGGTGTTGCTTGATGCTTCCTCTTCTTGTTGTTCTGCTTGTTTTGCACTATGGCCAAGCGCGCTGTGCCAAACCGTTTCAAAGGGATTGAAAACCAGTTCATCAATTGGGTGAGCATTCAGACCATGTTGGTAAATCGCACGTTCAATCACGTTTTTTAGTTCGCGGACGTTACCGGGCCATTCATATTCAATAAGCGACTGCTGCGCTTTTGGGGTAAAACCGACAAAGTATTCCAGTTGCAGTTCACGACACATTTTCATCGCGTAGTGCTCTGCTAAAGAGAGAATGTCTTCTTTGCGCTCGCGAAGAGGCGGCAACATAATGACATCGAAGGCTAGCCTGTCGAGCAGATCTGCACGAAAATCACCTTGCTCTGCCAATTTTGGTAGGTCGGCATTGGTTGCACAAACAAGTCGAACATCCGCATTGAGAGCGGTATGACCGCCAACTCGCTCATATTCACCATATTCAATGACACGTAATAGCTTTTCTTGAACTAAAAGTGGTGCGGTTGCCAGTTCGTCAAGAAACAAAGTACCGCCCTCGGCACGCTCGAAACGCCCTTTATGCTTACCTTTAGAGCCTGTGAAGGAGCCGGATTCATGTCCAAACAATTCGGAATCTATTAGCCCTTCGCTTAATGTCGCACAGTTGAGTGATAGTAGTGGTTTATCCCAACGTCTTGATAAATAATGCAAACGCTGAGCGATGAGTTCTTTACCCGTACCTCGTTCACCAATGATGAGGACAGGGCGCTCAATGGGTGCAAGTTGTGATACTTTATCTAGTACAGCGAGAAAAGCAGGTGATTCACCAATCAGGTTTTGCTTCATAAAGTCCTTCTTATTTAACAGCCGAGCCATGATTTAGAGATAGAGTTGGTAAATTTCACCAACAGTTGGTGAAAAACATCATAGCACAATAGTGTGTAACGACAACAAAATGAATAACACTCTGATTTAAAAGAAAATTATAAGTTGGCACGTTACTTGTTATATATTCAGGGAGACACAAGGTTAATCACCACCTTGTCGAGTTTTAATAGGAAAAAAGAGGAGTTCCGTTATGGGTATTTTTTCTCGATTTGCAGATATCGTTAACTCAAACATCAGTGCATTACTGGACAAGGCGGAAGATCCTGAAAAAATGATCCGTCTTATCATTCAAGAAATGGAAGACACACTTGTTGAAGTGCGTACTAACTCGGCTAAAGCGATTGCAGACAAGAAAGAGTTGGCTCGTAAGGTTGAAACGTTAGAAGAGCAAATTGGCGAATGGGGCCAAAAAGCGAGCTTAGCATTAGTTAAAGAGCGTGAAGATCTAGCTCGTGCAGCGTTAATTGAAAAGCAAAAGCTAGAGCAAGTGATTAAAGGCCTCCACACTGAGCAAACCTTAGTGGAAGAAACGATCGATAAGCTTACTGGCGAGATTGGTAAGTTGGAAAGCAAAATTGCTGAAACGCGCGCAAAACAGCAAGCACTAGCAATTCGTAACCAAACTGCATCTAACCGTCGTGATGTGCAAAAACACCTGCACACTAGCCGTACTAATGAAGCGATGGCGAAATTCGAGCAATACTCACGTAAAGTGGATGAAATGGAAGCGGAAGCAGACCTGTATGCTCAAACCGGTAATGCTAAATCGCTAGAACAAGAGTTTGCAGAGTTGCAGGCACAAGACGAAATTGAAAAAGAGTTGGCAAAACTGAAAGAACAGATGTCATCGAAAGATAAATAAGAAAGGAGCCATTTATGTCGGCATTTTTTATAGCAGGACCAGTGATTGTCTTTTTAATCTTTGTCGCTCCACTATGGCTCTTCTTACACTATCGCAGCAAACGCAAAACAGATAGTGCACTGTCGAGCCAGGATTTAGAGCGCCTTCAGGTACTATCTGAAAAAGCAGAAGCGATGCAGTCCCGAGTTGATACATTGGAGCGCATCTTGGATGCTGAGTCACCAACATGGAGACGCAAGTATGAATAATCGAGAACTGTATCGTGATCCAGTAAATGGCAAAATCTCCGGTGTTTGCGCCGGTATTGCCAACTACTTTGGTGCAGAAGTTTGGTTGATTCGTATTGTAGTGATTTCTGCAGCGCTGTTAGGTGGTACGTTTTTGGTATTGTTAGCGTACGTCGCGATGGCGTTGATGTTAGAAAAGCAACCAGTAACGTATTCTGAAAATATCAGAGCGCAGCAAGAGCATACGCTCAAAAGTAAGCCTTGGCAGAAAGGGCAAAGCCCTGATCAACTGCTCAGTGTGTTGGAAAGGGATTTTGACCGTCTTGATGGCAAAATTCGTAACATGGAAGCTTATGTTACGTCTGATACATATAGGGTGAACAGAGAATTCAGTAAGCTTTAGGCATTTTGTATCCAAAGAAGATTTAACTGAAGCAGGCATAAAGCCTGCTTTTTTATCACAAATTACTAATTTTAAAGCACTATTAATCTTTTCTGCTCTGGAAGTTCGTTCAAAATTCATCTACTTTAAAAATAATCCCCCAATTTTTATGGATGAATGTAATGAGAAAATTGCTCATTCCTATTGCCATCTCGGCTGTCTTGTCGGGGTGCGGTAAAGAACTTCCTCCTGTTCCTGAACCTGAATCGCGCCCTGCGAAGCTATTTACAGTATCTGTTGGCAATGCCCAGTTTGAGCGACATTTTCCTGCCACGACGGAAGCTGGCGATAGAGCAGTACTGACATTTCGAGTTCCTGGGCTTCTTCAAACGATAGAAGTGAATGAAGGTCAAGTCGTCAGTAAAGGTGATGTTTTGGCGTCATTAAACCCAGATGAATATTCTCTGCTCGAACAGCAAGCTCGGGCAAATTTTTTGCTCGCAGATGTGCAATACAAGCGATACCAAAAGCTACGTAAAGACCAAGTAGTATCTGAGCAAGATTTTGATGAGGCAAAAGCGAACCACAACTCGGCAAAAGCTCAATGGAATCAAGCAAAGGCAAACTTAAGGTATACCAAACTTGTCGCGCCATATGATGGAACTATTTCGTACATTCCAGCAGAAAACCATGAATATGTTGCCGCGAAAGAAGGGGTGATGAATATTCAGTCCAACCAACTCCTCAAAGTGATATTCCAAATCCCAGACTATCTTCTAAATCGTTACACGCAGGGGAGCGATGTCTCTGCCAGAATGATATTTGATGCGTTCCCCGAGCGAGCCTTTGACTTAACCTTTCAGGAAATCGATACAGAAGCCGACCCTAAAACGGGCAGTTACAAAGTCACGATGGTCATGGAGCGGCCAGCAGAAATTGGCCTTTTGCCGGGAATGTCTGGCAATGCTTACCTCCTGTCCAAAAGTGCAGGAGCGACAAAGATTCCTAACTCCGCGTTGCTAGAAGAAAACGGCAAAACATACGTTTGGCGTGTCGATGAGCAAGGCATTGTATCCAAAGCCGCAATTGAGATGAATGACAAAAATCAAGTGTTAGCCGGGCTTAACGATGGCGACCAAATCATTATCTCGGGTGTCAGTGTAATTGAACCCGGAATTAAGGTAAGAGCGTGGATTAAGGAAAGAGGGTTGTAATATGAAAGGAATCATCTCTCTAGCGACTTTACTTTCAACGCTTTTTCTCGTTGGCTGTGGGGATAAGGCGCCAGAAAAAGAGCTCGAAACGCCACGAGTTAGAGTTACGTCATTAGCGGGAAACAAGGTGGATGACAACTTGTACTTCCCTGCGGTTGCGAATGCAGCGGATCGCTCTCATTTGAGCTTCAGAGTGGCAGGAGAAGTCAGCCGCATCATGGTAAAAGAGGGCGACAAAGTCACGAAGGGTGATGTTATTGCAACGCTAGATCCCACGGACTATGAGTTGGATGTAGATAATGCGAGTGCGCGTTTTTCTGTTGTCGACAGTCAGTATCGCCGCTCACGCCCTTTGGCTGATAAAGGCCTATTAGCTAAGTCTCAGTTTGATGAAATTGCAGCACAACGACAAATCGCCTTAGCAGAGCTTCAGTTAGCCAAACTTCGTCTATCATTTACTGCCTTAAAAGCGCCCGTGGATGGGATTATTTCGCGAGTTAATATCGACCAATTCGAAAATGTTCAAGTCGGACAGCATATCGTTAATATTCACAGCTTGGAGCGAGTCGAAGTGTTGATTCAGCTTCCTGACCGCCTCTATGTGAACCAACCGCCAACGGAAGAAAGACTCACCGCGATCAAAGCATTGGTGCGCGTGCCCAGCGGTAACGAATATAACGCGACGGTAAAAGAGTTTACGACTGAGCCCGATCCAACAACAGGTACGTTTACTGTCACACTGTCGCTTCCTATGCCGGAAGAAGAGTACATCCTAGATGGGATGGCTGTTGAAGTAACGTCTAAAGACGAGAATGTTGGGCTTGATTTAAACCTAGGAATTAATGTCCCTATCGAAGCCATTTTCAATGCGGACGGTGACGAGCTGGGACGCGAAAACAAATTTGTGTGGGTACTGAATGACGACAATACGGTATCGCGCAAACAGGTGCGAGCAGGTAAGGCATCTAAAACGTCCATTCAAATCCTTGATGGTCTCATGCTCAAAGACAAAGTTGTGATTGCCGGTGTTTCTCGATTAAGGGATGGCATGAAAGTGGAAGTGATACAGGAAATGGCTACGCAGGAGGCCGGTCTATGAGCGATCTTAATAAATCAGTGCCTCAAAGTGATGATGATGTGACCGGTATTGCTGCGTACTTCATCCGAAATCGCGTCATCAGTTGGATGGTTGCACTGATATTTTTGATTGGTGGTATCGCCGCATTCTTTGGTTTAGGGCGTCTTGAGGACCCTGCTTTTACTATTAAAGATGCGATGGTAGTGACCTCTTACCCTGGTGCGACACCGCAACAAGTCGAAGAAGAAGTGACGTATCCAATCGAAAAAGCGATTCAGCAGCTTACTTATGTTGATGAAGTAAATTCGATTTCTAGCCGAGGCTTATCTCAAATCACGGTCACGATGAAGAACAATTATGGCCCTGATGATCTACCACAAATTTGGGATGAGTTGCGCCGTAAAGTGAACGACCTTAAAGGGACGTTGCCTCCAGGTGTGAATGAACCTCAAGTGATCGATGATTTTGGTGATGTTTACGGGATTTTGTTAGCGGTGACTGGCGACGGTTATAGCTATAAAGAGCTACTGGATTACGTCGATTACTTACGCCGAGAGCTCGAACTGGTTGATGGCGTGAGTAAAGTTTCGGTATCTGGGCAACAGCAAGAGCAAGTGTTCATCGAAGTATCGATGAAAAAATTGAGCAGTATAGGTCTTGCTCCGGATACCGTGTTTAATCTTCTTTCGACGCAAAACGTAGTTTCTGACGCAGGAGCGATCAGAATTGGTGATGAGTACATCAGAATTCAGCCGACTGGCGAGTTCCAGAGTGTGGATGAGCTAGGCGATTTGTTGATTACTGAGTCGGGTGCTCAGGGGCTCATCTTCTTGAAAGATGTGGCGGAAATAAAACGTGGTTACGTAGAAGTCCCGAATAATATTATTAATTTTAACGGCAGCCTCGCACTAAACGTGGGTGTTTCTTTTGCTGAAGGCGTCAACGTCGTTGAAGTCGGAAAAGCGTTTGATCATCGCCTTGCAGAGCTAAAGTACCAACAACCTGTTGGTATCGAAATCTCGGAAATTTACAGTCAGCCTAAAGAGGTGGATAAATCGGTTAGCGGTTTTGTTGTGAGCTTGGCTCAAGCTGTCGGTATCGTCATTATCGTACTTCTGTTCTTTATGGGGCTACGTTCAGGTCTGCTTATCGGTTTAATTTTACTGCTGACGGTGTTGGGTACGTTCATTTTCATGAAGTATCTCGCGATAGATTTGCAGCGGATTTCATTAGGTGCCTTGGTTATCGCGTTAGGTATGTTGGTGGACAATGCAATCGTTGTGGTTGAGGGGATTTTGATTGGTACTCAAAAAGGGCGAACTCGACTCCAAGCAGCGACCGACATTGTTACCCAAACAAAGTGGCCATTACTTGGGGCAACTGTGATTGCGGTAACTGCATTTGCGCCAATTGGACTGTCTGAAGACTCTACGGGTGAATACTGTGGCACTTTGTTTACGGTTCTGCTGATCTCTTTAATGTTGAGCTGGTTTACCGCTATCTCGTTGACACCATTCTTTGCTGACATCTTCTTTAAAGGCCAGAAGATTAAACAAGGTGAAGGGGAAGAAAATGATCCATATAACGGGGTTATTTTCGTTATTTATAAAAAGTTTCTTCAGTTTTGTATGCGTCGTGCTTGGTTTACCGTTGTGGTGCTGATTGCGGGATTAGCGGCAAGTGTTTACGGGTTCACCTTTGTGAAGCAAGCGTTTTTCCCATCGTCGACAACGCCGATTTTTCAGTTAGATGTATGGATGCCAGAAGGAACTGATATTCGAGCAACTAACACAACGCTTAAAGAGTTAGAAAGTTGGTTAGCTAAGCAAGAGCATGTTGACCATATCACGACGACCGCGGGTAAAGGTTTACAGCGCTTCATGTTAACGTACGCGCCAGAGAAAAGTTATGCGGCTTATGGTGAGATAACCACTCGTATGGAAAATTACGAAGCGTTAAAACCATTAATGGCGAAGTTTCGAGAGTATTTAAAAGCCAACTACCCAGAAATCAATTACAAGCTCAAACAGATTGAGTTAGGCCCTGGTGGTGGTGCAAAAATTGAAGCACGTATTATTGGCTCAGATCCAACCGTCCTTCGTACGATAGCCGCTCAGGTCAAGGACATCATGTACGCCGACCCTCAGGCAACAAATATCAGGCATGATTGGCGTGAACGAACCCAAGTTCTTGAACCTCAGTTTAACGAGAGTCAGGCACGTCGCTATGGCATTACCAAATCGGACGTCGATGATTTCTTGTCCATGTCATTCTCTGGAATGACGATAGGCTTATACCGAGACGGCACGACGCTCATGCCTATCGTGGCTCGTTTACCAGAAGATGAGCGCATTGATATTCGTAACATCGAAGGCATGAAAATATGGAGTCCAGCACAGAGTGAGTTTATCCCACTTCAACAAGTCACAATGGGTTACGACATGCGTTGGGAGGATCCTATCATCTTACGTAAGAACCGTAAGCGTATGCTCACTGTGATGGCAGACCCTGATATTCTAGGTGAAGAAACCGCATCGACGTTGCAAAAACGTTTACAGCCCCAAATCGAAGCGATTCAAATGCCTCCTGGCTATTCACTAGAGTGGGGTGGTGAATACGAATCTTCAGGTGATGCTCAAGAGTCACTGTTTACTACTATGCCAATGGGGTACTTGTTCATGTTCTTGATCACTGTATTCCTATTTAACTCTATCAAAGAGCCACTCATTGTTTGGCTTACCGTGCCACTGGCGTTAATTGGTGTCACCACCGGTTTGTTGGCACTCAACACGCCGTTTGGTTTTATGGCATTGCTCGGCTTCTTAAGCTTATCGGGAATGGTGCTCAAAAATGGCATCGTATTACTGGACCAAATTGAAATTGAAATGAAGTCCGGTAAAGAGGCTTATGACGCGGTCGTTGATGCTGCGGTAAGTCGCGTCCGTCCCGTTTGTATGGCTGCTATCACGACGATCCTTGGTATGATCCCACTGTTGCCAGATATCTTCTTCAAACCAATGGCGGTTACGATTATGTTTGGTTTGGGCTTTGCGACAGTCCTGACACTGATTGTCGTACCAGTGTTGTATCGTTTGTTCCATAAAGTGGCAGTACCGAAACAGGCTTAGTGCTACTGATATAACGATGAAAAGTATTGCGCCTCTAGCTCATCAGTTAGAGGCGCTTTTTAAGGAAGAATAATGACAGAACAAAAAACGTGTGCGTGGGCGATGAATCACCCATTAGAGCGCGAATATCATGATTCCGAATGGGGCGTGCCAGTATATGACGACCAAGTCCTGTTTGAATTTATTACTTTGGAAGGTGCGCAAGCTGGTCTTAGTTGGATCACCATCCTTAAAAAGCGCGAAGGTTACAGAGAAGCGTTCGAGAATTACGATCTAGATGCGTTGGAACAAAGAAATGAAGAACGCGCTGAATACATCGTGGAAAACTTCGATGTTGTGAGACATCGTGGAAAGATTAACTCGGTATTTAGTAATGCCAAAGCGGCTAAAGCGTTAATTGCTGAATACGGGAGTTTATCAGACGCGTTGTGGCAGTTCGTGGACGGTGAACCCATCGTCAATCAATGGCAACATATGAGTGACGTACCAGCTTCGACAGAGCAATCCAAAGCCATGAGTAAATTCCTAAAAAAGAAAGGCTTCAAGTTTGTCGGTGAAACCATCTGTTATGCTTTCATGCAAGCCGTCGGCATGGTGGATGACCATATCGTGGGATGTCCTAAAAAGCAGAATAAGTAACGTTTGGCGATTAAGCTAATGTTGTTAGTTCTGGCTATCATGAATACGTTCCAAAGCTTCGATTCGACGCCATTGAGGGGCATCGAAGCTTTGTTTTCTTAAAGAAATGATTTCTGCCTGTTTTTCGTCTTGCCCTAGAAAATCCCTATTCAGAATATTTTGACGCTGCTTTAAGTAAGTGGCGAGTTGAGTCTCAAATGATGCTCTTTGCTCATCAAGCTTTTGCAGCCTCTGCGCTCCGGCATCTCCTACCAGAGCAACACGGGCGATGTACTTGTCTTGTGAATCAAGCTGAGAAGCTTGCTCGAGCTGCTCTGCTAATGCGTTATTGCGTTCACTTTCTCGTATGTAATCCGGTTGTTCTGATAACGCTTGATTGAGAAGGTGTGCTTGACTCTCGATATCCGATGCCTGTGTTTTAATCGTCAGCTTTTCTAAAGCAAGTTGGCGAAGTCGGTTTTCTTCGTCAAACAATTGGGTTATCTGCACCTCGTTAAAGTATTGAAGCTGTAAGTTCAGTATTGCTTCATTCAGCATGGTTAACTGTTCAAGCGTTAGGTGGTTGTGCTCAAAAGGCTCTAATGCAGTGAGTGCTTGCTTGTAGGAAAGGTAGGCTTGAAAAAGTGTGGCATCAATATTCAGAGTTTGCTTTGCTAAAGTGTCATCATTGACTTCCGCTTTGATCGTATCGAGATCTTCTTCGCCCAGCCGGCTAAGAGAATATTCGAAGAAGTCTTTTGGGGAAGAGACATCGGCGGCTATATCTTGCTGAGATGGCGAATGGTTAGAGGTTATCTCTTGTTGTTTGTCGCTTTGTAACAGAGAAAGCGCTCCCACGCCAAATATCGAGAGCAGGATAAAAGTGGTGAGAGCGACTTTCTTCATTGTGATGACCTCTTATAAACCTTGAAGTTTGAGACGATTTGCATGTTGGCGATAAAGCGTGACTGGATCGGTTTCAAAAAGATGATGAATACCGAGTAGGCCGTTAATTTCATCCAAATGGTTCATTTGATAATCATCACGTATGACTTTGCCCAAATGTGTGCTGCACGCACCAACTAAGCCATCATTTGGCCCATCAAAGGCTAAGCCAAGTACCATCATGGCAGCGTCGGTCGGATCGAAAACGTTTGTAAAAGTGGATGATCCGGTCCATGAGTAGTAATAAACGCCATTTGAAGCCAGCAAGTCACCATTACCACATTCACTGGTAGGGACTCCCTCCGGGTAGTGTTGGTTAAACGCTAATGATCCTTCCGTGGTTAATGCTGCTAGTGAGGCTAAAGGGTCTTGGTCGAGATCAGAACCACCTGATAGAAGATTAATAAGAGTAGTTAAGCCTTGCGCCAGTTTTACCGCGAGCTGCTCACTACCCGAACCCTCAGATACGGTGCCACGAACTAAATCTGCCACTTTAGACCCTTTATTAACGCCTCCTATACTCGTAACTGATGCGACTAGGTCAGGACGGACAGAGGCAACATAGCGCGTTGTTGGACCACCATGACTGTGACCAATGAGATTGACTTTCTCTGCGCCTGTTGCTGCAAGTAAGGTTTCTACTTGAGCAAGCAGTTGCTCCCCTCGAACTTCGCTGCTATTGGTCGCGGATACCTGTGCAACATAAACTTTAGCGCCATCTTTTGTTAAGGAATGTGGTATTCCGAAAAAGTAATCAACGCCTGCCAGGGTATCAAAACCAAACAAACCGTGAACCAAGACAATCGGATACTTGGTTTGGGTATAACCTGTTGCAGCGTATACGGAGGTTATTGGGACGGTAACTAAGGTAAAAAGCATTAGCGCTATAAATTTGAGTTTCAAAACTATCTCCTTGTGGTATGACCTCTTATGAATGATAGAAAGTAGGAGAGAAACTCTAAATTTGAAAAGCCTATTTATGGCACATTATTTCATTCTGTGACTGCTCAATTGAAAAACAACACAAATGATTAACATTAATTAATGGTTCGGGCGAATGTTAGTTAATTCTAATTAAGTCAGAGGGTTATAAAAACGCCCCGCAATGCAGGGCGATTCAATCATTGTTATAGGGAGGCTTCTTTTTCAAGCATTAAGGCATTATAACGCGCAAAACCAGCCTCTAAATCAGCGATCAAGTCATTTACGTCTTCTAAGCCAATATGAATACGAACCAAAGTACCTTCAAAGTGTGGGTGAGCTACGGTTCTCAGGCTGTTAAAGCTCTTAGGTTCGTTAGCTAGAATGAGGCTTTCATAACCGCCCCAAGAGTAACCCATACTGAAGTGTTTCATACCATCAAGCAGAGCCGTCGTCGCTTTTGGATAAGACGTTTTGAGAACAAATGAAAACAAGCCGTTTCCACCTGTGAAGTCTCGTTTGAAAAACTCATGGCCAGGGCTTGTTTCTAAAGCTGGATGGCGGACATGATCAACTTCTGGGCGAGAAGCGAGCCACTGAGCGACTTTTAAACTGCTTTCTGCGTGCTGTCTTAGGCGAACATCCAACGTGCGAATACCTCGAAGACCTAGGTATGCGTCGTCAGGAGAAACGCACTGACCCATCAGGTAGCTTTGTTCACGAAGCTGATCCCAATACTTTTCAGAAGCCACAGCAGTACCTAGCATGACATCTGAATGTCCAACAATATACTTAGTCGCCGCTTGAATGGAAATGTCTACGCCATGCTCGAAAGGAGAGAAGTTCACGCCAGCTCCCCATGTGTTGTCTAGCATCACGATGATATCTTGCTCATGGGCAATGTGCGCTAATGTAGGTACATCTTGGACTTCCATGGTTATTGAACCAGGAGACTCTAAGAAAAGGACTTTGGTATTCGGCTGAATCAAGTCTCGGATACCTTCACCGATCATTGGGTCATAATAGGTGGTTTCGATGCCCATTTTCTTCATGATGATGTTACAAAAGTCACGAGTTGGTTCGTAACAAGTGTCCACCATTAGAATGTGATCGCCAGTTTCAACGAAAGAGAGGATGGCGTTTGAAATTGCTGCCGTTCCACAAGGGTAAAGCGCGCAACCAGCTCCACCTTCAATCTCAACCATTGCGTCTTGGAAAGCAAAGTGCGTGTTGGTGCCTCGGCGACCATAAAACAACGTTTTGTTTGCACGATTAATGGTGGCTTGGTTCTTTTCTGCAACGGTATTGAATACCACTGTTGAAGCGCGTTGAACGGGTGGGTTTACAACACCATTTGTCCACTTTTTATCGCGGCCAGCGGTAATGAGTTTGGTTTTTTTTCCCTCTGACATAAAAGTTCCCTGTCTTAAATATTGCGGTTTTGAATATTTAAAACATGGACGACGTAGGTTATGCAAGGGAAAAGTCGACTATCAGCCAATAACAGCCAAGATGAACAGGTAATGATGTCGAGAGGTATCGTGTAGATAGGGAGCTAAAAGAACAAACCTCCAGCAGGATGCATGTAGCGCTGGAGGTTTTTTAGTCGGTGTATTTGAGGTATTAGAGGAGTGGGTTGAAGAGATAGAACACTCGCTCTAAGAACCGAGAAAATAGGCTCCTTTTCTCCCATTCTTCCAATACAACAGTGTGAGATTGCTTAATATAGCTATCTTGTAACCAAGACATTTGCTTGGTGAACTCTTCGTCATCAACGGCGAGGGTCACTTCGAAGTTCAGCCACAAGCTGCGCATATCCATGTTTACGGTGCCAACTAAACAGAATTGGTCGTCAATTACGACAGATTTTGTATGCAGCAAACCACCATAAAACTCATAAATCTTGACCCCTGCACTCAAGAGCTCACTATAAAAAGCGCGTGACGCCCATTGCACCATCATAGAGTCATTTTTATGGGGAATAATGAGTTCAACGTCAATGCCTCGTTGTGCTGTCATCTTTAACGTTTCGAGTAAATCAGCATTGGGCACGAAATATGGTGTTGTGATTCGTACCGAGCGATTGGCTTGGTTTATTGCCAATGTTAATACTTGATAGATCAGATATTCCGGCATACCTGGGCCAGAAGGCACAACCTGAATAGGGTGTTGGAATTCACTCTCATCGATTTTACATTCAGGTAGTCTCGGTAAATGGCGTTCGCCAGTTTCGACTTCCCAATCCCAACAGTGGATGGCACTCAATACGTTTACCGTTGGTCCTGTAATACGAACCATGATATCCACCCAATGCCCAACGCCACTATTTTGCTTGAAGTAAGCCGGGTCAACCAAGTTCATTGAACCTGTATAAGCAATTTCATCATCAATTACGATGATCTTGCGATGTTGGCGAAGATCAAGACGACGTAAGAAAATACGCCACATCTTCACTTCTAGCGCTTGAATAACTTCAATTCCAGCATCCTGCATCATTCGATACCAAGGACTTCTGAAAAAACGTGGACTACCTGCTGAATCGAGCAATAGCTTGACATCTACGCCGCGTTTAGCCGCTTGAATAAGCGCAGAAGCGACAGAGTCAGCCAAACCACCTGGATGCCAAATGTAGAATACCATTCGAATACTGCTCTGCGCGTTTTCGATGTCTTCAATAATGGAATGCAAAATCTCATTAGGTGACTGTTGCAGCGACAATGTATTACCGCTCAATGCGGGAAGACCAAGGCGGTTGTTACAAAGTTCATCAATTCGGTAGATGTGCCTTCCCATCGTTTCTGGGTTGTGCGCGTTACAGTCGTTAAGCTGACTGAACCACTTCTCGAATGGTGTAAACATCTCTTTCGCACGTTCGGCTCGCTTTCTGCCTAAGTTCAGTTCACCGAAGAGGAAATAACATGCGACACCCAGAACGGGAAGGATATAAATGATCATTAGCCAAGCTAAAGACACGCTCACTGCACGGCGCTTTAAAACGACACGAATGGTCACACCTGCGACCAGTAACCAATATAGCCCGATGCCAGCTAAAGTAAGAAAGTGATAAAACTTGTCCATATACGCTCAGAGTAATATGCCCTTCTAGGATATTAAGCATAAAAGTGGGTTGGGGGAATAGATTTCCCATTTAGACGTGGGATTGACCTTATATGAGGAACGAATTTCATAACAGCTGATTCTGTTATTTTAATGTGAAAAATAAGGTCATTCTTTAACTTTTGAACAAAAAAGCAGCATTTAACCTGCGTAACTCGACACTTGTGCGATAAATGTACTTTTTTGGGGTTCCAATTTTAAAGGGGAGCTGCTTTACTTTCTAGACATAGTGCGTCGAACGCTTATTTTATAAGTGTACAATAATTTTTACATAAACTTTTTAGACGTCTATCTCTATGCATACACAACAAACTAATTTTGGAGAAAAAGCGTGGCTACAACTAATACAGCAGCACCACGTGATACGTGGGGGTCTAAACTAGGCTTCGTAATGGCAGCAGCGGGTTCCGCTGTCGGTTTAGGCAATATATGGAAATTCCCTTACACAGCAGGTGAGAGTGGCGGTGGTGCATTCGTTGCTATCTATCTTATCTTTGTAATTTTTATCGGCTTTAGCGTGATGCTGACAGAGTTCGCTATTGGTCGTAAGACAGGTCTTTCTGCCGTAGGTGCATTCAAGACAACTGACCGACGCTGGACGTTCACTGGCGTTATGGGAGTCTTCAGTGGTCTTTTGATCATGGGCTTCTACCCAGTGGTTGGTGGTTGGGCATTGGCCTACATCTTTAAAGTGGGCGGTGGTCTACTCAGCGCGCCAGAAGCAATTGGCGACAGCTTTGGCGGTTTCATCTCAGATCCGATTCAACCTTTGATGTGGATGGGTGTTTACCTGTTCCTTAATGTCATGATCGTGATGAAAGGGATTTCGGGTGGTATTGAGAAAGCCGGTAAGGTTCTGATGCCGCTTCTGTTCTTAATCCTAATCGTTGTTTCTGTTAAAGGCTTGATGCTGCCAGGTGCAATGGCTGGCCTTGAGTTCTTATTCATGCCGGACTTTTCTAAAGTCGACAGCAACGTAGTTCTTGCTGCACTAGGGCAGGCGTTCTTCTCACTTAGCTTAGGTATGGGTTGTATGATGACGTACGGTTCTTACCTGAAGAAGAAAGAGAACCTATTTCAAACAACCGGTATGGTTACTGCGATGGATACAGGTGTCGCGATTCTTGCTGGTGTTGCTATGTTCCCAGCAATGTTTGCCTTTGGCATGGAGCCTGCAGCAGGCCCTGGTCTTGTATTCGTTGTCGTTCCTCAGCTATTTGCTGAAATGGGCGGTGTGATTGGGTTGCTATTCGCGTTGCTATTTTTCATCGGTTTGACGGTGGCGGCATTAACTTCTTCAGTATCACTATTGGAAGTTGTCGTGTCTTACCTAATCGACGAGAAAGGCATGAAGCGCTCTAACGCAGTTCTGTCTGCAAGCGCAGTTATGGCGGCATTATGTATTTTTGCGTCACTATCGTTAGGTGGAATGGGACCAACGCTGTTTGGTACCGGTGCCTTTGATATCTTCGACTTGCTAACGGACAAAATCTTCCTAGCGGTTGGTGGTATGTTGGTTTGTATCTTTGCTGGATGGCGCCTAAGCCGTGCTGAGCTAGAAAAAGAGATCACTAATGACGGCGAAGTATCCTTCCCGCTATTTGGATTGTGGTACAACCTAGTTAAATACCTGATTCCTGTTGCGATTGCTATTGTTGCCTTCATGGGGATTAAGTCTGGCTTTGACAGTGGCAAAGGTGAAATCATGCTGCTGGGTATCGCAATCATTGGTCTTGCTGGCATTTTCTCGAAGAAGCTTTAGCAAAGACCTTGGGGGCAAGCCTCGATAGCTTTGTCCGATAACTTATGTATACTGCTGGCTCCAAACGTGGAGCCAGTTTTTTATGTTCGATATTCTACATACCCATCCCGATTTTCTGATCATCAATAAGCATCCTAACGTCTCTGTTCATAAAGACGATGGCGACACAATGCTGCTGCAAGAAGTGGCTAAGCAGAGTGGTGATGAGCATCTCTATCTTATCCATCGCTTGGATAAAATGACATCGGGTATTCTGCTCCTCGGACGCAACGCCAAAGCGGGCAGTGCGTTATCGCAAGCTTTTGCTGACCGCCAAGTGGAAAAGTTCTATCTGGCGATTGGCTCTAAAAAGCCGAAAAAGAAACAAGGTTTGGTCGTTGGTGATATGGAGCGTTCGCGCCGTTCATCATGGAAGCTGGTCAACAGCAAAAATAACCCAGCCGTTACCCAGTTTTTCTCTCTTGCGGCAGAGCCCGGAGAGCGTTTATTTTTATGTAAGCCGCACACTGGTAAAACGCATCAAATCCGCGTGGCATTAAAATCGGTTGGCTCAGGTATTGTTGGCGACCCGATTTACAATGCAGGCAATGAGGCTGATCGCGGTTATCTGCATGCATTTTCACTTTGCTTCCAATACCGAGATGAGCAATATCGCTTTGTTTGCGATCCACGAGAATACAAAGTGCTTGGTAACAAATGGCACAGTGAAATCGTCTCTCAGGGTTTGGATACTTGGCTTTCCCCCTGGGAACTGAACTGGCCTACGATCAAATAACCGTCACAAAGAAAACTAATAAGAGAACTCGATGCAAGCATCACAACTTCCGCTGTTTTTTCAGCATCTAGAAACCGAGCTAGCGCAAGCTCCGAATGAAATTCGTCGACTGTTTCATGGTCGTGGTCGTCGTTTTGAGGGCCTAGAGCAAATCACCTGTGACTGGTTACAAGGTCAGTTGATCATCAACTTGTTTAAAGAAGTCGACGACGTGTTTCTCGCTGAGCTGAAAAGCGGCCTCAATGCGTTGGTACAATCACCACTGTGGGCAGACAAGCAAGGTCGTACTATGGTTATTCAGCACCGTTATGCCGATGGTGCGCCTTCAGAAGTGCTTGTCGGTGAATTAGATGCTCGCCCTGTCGTTGAAGAAAGCGGTTTGAAATACCAATTGGATATTGGCCGCAACCAAAACTTCGGTCTGTTTTTGGACATGCGCTACGGTCGTGATTGGGTACGGGAAAATGCGAAGCATAAAAACGTGCTCAACTTGTTTGCTTACACGTGTGGCTTTTCTGTCGCTGCCATTGCGGGTGGTGCAGATAAAGTGATTAACGTCGACATGGCGAAAGCGTCGTTGTCTAAAGGCCGTGAGAACCACAAGCTAAATGGTCATAACATCAACCAGGTAAGCTTTATGGGGCATGATATCTTTAAATCATGGGGTAAGATTAAGAAATCTGGTCAGTATGACTTGATTATCATCGATCCGCCTTCATTCCAGAAAGGCAGCTTTGCGCTGACTAAAGATTACAAAAAGATTTTACGTCGGTTGCCGGATTTGTTGGCAGACGGTGGTCAAGTGATGGCATGTGTGAACTCGCCATCTGTGACAAGCGACTTCTTGATTGAAAGCATGAAAGAAGAGGCGCCAGAGTTGACATTCCGTGAGCGTCTGGATAACCCGCCAGAGTTTATGGACGTAGACAGCGAAGCAGCATTGAAAGTGTTGTTGTTTAGCGAGAAGCAATGACGACGAAACGAAAGTTGTACCTATCTATAATACCAACCGTTTGAGTAAGGCTGGCATCTCCGCGATACCCCGTCAATCTGAATAGCGAGACGCGAGTGTGATTCAGAGTCTATTATCAGAGTGAGTTATTCCTAACACGCTGATATTAGATTCCTGGCCTCGCCTAGGCTCGTCGGAATGACGGGAAACAATAAAAGATCGATACCAGCAGCATTAACCGATCTGCACTTCAAGATCCGCTTCGATGATTGATGAGCAGGCGAGCACATAGCCTTGTTCAATTTCTTCTGGCGTCAATGTTTCTAGGCTGGTGGAAGAAACGTTGCCTTTACGAACCTTGCATTTGCACGAGCCACAAATTCCGCTTCGACAAGCGACGATTAATGGTAAACCTGCGCCTTCGAGCACATCGGCCAGTACCTGACCTTTTTGCGCATCGATGCTTTGAGCAAAATCAGGAACAAAAACGTTAACCGTCTCATCGGAGACCGATGTTTCTGCGCCAGTCGCTGGCGTAAAACTCTCTTGGTAGAAGTTCGTCATGTCAAAACCAAGGTCATTCAAATAGCCGTGTACATCTAGCATAAACTGGCTTGGACCACACAGGTAAACGGTGCGTTGCTTGAAATCAGGAACAAGCTCTTTAAGCCAGTCGGCATTCAAACGACCTTGTGGGTGTGACGTTCCTTCGCGGTTTTTCAGCAACAGCTTTAAATGGAAGTTGGGATATACGGCGTCTAACGTTTCTAGCTGATCGTAGTAAATCGTCTCTTCTGGGCTGCGTGCGATATGAAGAAATGCGATGTCCACATCGTTGTCGTTTTCATCTTGATTACTCAGCCAGTGTTTTGCCATCGAAAATACGGGCGTGACGCCGCAACCTGCACTGATAAGCAAGGCTTTTGTTTCGCCATCACGTAACACGGGTGGATGGTCGATGCAGTTAAATTCGCCTGCTGGTGGTAATGCTTGAACGGTATCACCTAGCAGAAGCGAGTCAACGATGTAGTTCGATACTTTACCGCCAGATACTCGTTTGATGGTGAGTTGAAGGTGATCGTCTTCATTGATCGAGCTGATTGAATAGGCGCGAAACTCCATTTTTCCATCAATTTCCACGCCTAAGTTAATAAACTGGCCAGGCTTAAACTGAAACAGAAGTGATTCGGTTAGTTCGGCCAATTTGATGCTGACGGTGTCGTGTGTTTCGAAGTATTTGTCGATGCAAAGGAGTGTGACGGGTTGGTTACCTTGCCATTCAAAAAACATAACAATCTCTTTGGTTGTGGCTATTTTTGGTTCGAAATAGATAGCGCCTCCGCGTAAGGAGGCGCGTAACAAGCAGGTTTATTAGGCTGCTAGGATGGCTTTTAGATCATCCTGAACATTGCCAATACTGCGCATATCGAACTTCTCTTGGATGATGGCGATTAGGTTTGGCGTTAGGAATGCTGGTGCAGTAGGGCCTGTGTAAATGCCTTTCACGCCCAATGCAAATAGCGTTAGCAAGATAACGATCGCTTTTTGCTCGAACCAAGAAAGCACAAGCGTGAGTGGCAGTTCATTGATGTCACAGTCAAACTCTTTCGCCAGTGCAAGTGCAAGCTGGATTGCAGAGTAAGCATCGTTACATTGGCCCACATCCAATAGGCGAGGGATGCCGTTGATATCTCCGAACGTATTCTTGTTGAAGCGGAACTTACCACACGCCAAGGTCAGGATTAGCGTGTCTTCTGGCGCTTCAGCCGTAAAATCGGTGTAGTAGCTGCGTTCCGCTTTATCACCATCACAACCGCCGACTAGGAAGAAGTGTTTGATGTTGCCTTGCTTCACTTGGTCGATAACCGCAGGGGCGGCGTTCATCAGTGCATTGCGACCAAAACCAACCGTGATGTGGTGTTCGATTTCATCGTGTTGGAAACCGTCTTGCGCTAGAGCACATTCAATCACTTGGCTAAAATCATCGCCTTCGATGTGAGCCACTCCAGGCCAGCCAACAATACTGCGGGTGAATAGACGGTCTGCGTATTGACCCACATTTGGATTCAACAAACAGTTTGACGTCATTACGATTGCGCCAGGGAAGTTTGCGAATTCTTTCTGCTGGTTTTGCCATGCGCTGCCGTAGTTACCGACAAGATGAGAGTATTTCTTCAGCTCAGGGTAGCCGTGTGCAGGCAGCATTTCACCATTGGTGTAAACGTTAATGCCTTTGCCTTCGGTCTGTTGCAGGATTTTTTCTAGGTCATGCAAATCATGGCCAGAAACAAGAATACATTTACCTTTTACTGGCTTGACGTTCACCGTGGTTGGTTCTGGATGGCCGAAGGTCATTGTTTCACCTTGGTCGAGCATTTCCATCACTTTGTAGTTCATCAGGCCGATGCGCATTGAGCAATCAAGTAGTTCGCCTAGATCTTCAGGGTCTGTGCCCAACCACGCCATGATTTCATGGTATTCGGCATAGATATCGTTGTTGGTTTGCTCAAGAACACGTGCGTGCTCCATGTACGCGGCTGCACCCTTAAGGCCGTATAGGCAAAGTAGGCGTAGGCCAATAACATCTTCATGTACTTGGTCCTTACCACGGTTAACCGCGACTTGAGGAGCAAAAGTTAAGATCGCTTCTGCGCTGTTTGGTAGCTCGAAGTTGGCAACGGCAGGAATGTCAGTAAGGTTGGTGTTTGACAAAGTCGCAGCAGACATTACTTGCTCTTTTAACAATGCTTTGTACGTTGCGGCTTGAGAAGTTAACTCTAGGATGCGTTCAGGGTCGAAGTTAACGTTCGTCAATGTAGAGAAAAATGCCTTGGGTGCCCATTGGTTGATTTCATCGTTAATGATGTTGAATTCAAGTGCTTTTGATGCCCAAAAAGAAACCCCTTGCAGTGTGTAAACCAACACGTCTTGTAGGTCTGATACTTCAGAAGTTTTGCCACACATGCCTTGTGCAAAAGAACAACCTTTAACAGCAGGGGTTTGAATTGTCTGTTCACATTGAATACAGAACATATTGGGTTCTCCAGTGATTGTTTTAATAGTCGTGATGTTGACCACTAGAGAGCAGAATACGTGCCAATTATTATCTTGTTGATTTGTATTGAATTTTATCAGATTTAGGAGAGTGGTTGATGTAATTAAGACAACGCAGTTGATGTCTTAATCACATCGGCTTCTTGTGGTCGGTTATTTATTGATCCCGAGCTTTTTACCCATCCGATATAAGTTCCCGCGATCCATTTGTAAAAACTCCGCTGCTTTTGCCCAAACGCCACCAGTTTGGCTCAAAGCATGTTCAATTAAATCACGTTGATAGCTTTCTATTAGCTCTCGCATTGGTTGGCTTTCTTTAGGCATATAATGCGATGTGTTTTTTACATCATCGAGAGCCAGTGAGGTGTCAAAATGGTTAAGCATGATCGTGCTTGCACCTTGTTGAATGGCGTGTAAAGCCGCGCGAGTTAAAGTGTGTTCGAGCTCGCGTACGTTTCCGTACCAAGGTAAAGACTCCAGTTGAGTCAACACTTTAGGGTGAACGTGAAGATTGGGCGCATTAAATTGTTGGCGTACCTTTTCTAACAGATATCCGGCTAAAACGGGAATATCACCGTCACGGGCACGAAGTGGGGGAACTTGGATTGGGAATACGTTTAAACGGTGGAAAAGGTCTGCTCGAAACGTGCCAGCTTCGACCTCTTTTTCTAATTGTCGATTGGTCGCGGCGATGATGCGCACATTGACCATCAAATGCTGATCGCTACCCACACGTTGCAGCTCGCCTTGCTGAATTACGCGCAGCAATTTTGCTTGCAAAATCATAGGCAGTTCGCCCACTTCATCAAGGAAAATCGTTCCACCGTCTGCCAGTTCAAACTTACCGGCACGGTGGCTATTAGCACCTGTAAATGCGCCTTTGACATGGCCAAACAGTTCACTCTCAGCCAGACCTTCAGGCAGGGCCGCACAGTTGACGTAAATCATCGGCTTATCGCTACGATGAGATTGCGCGTGTACCGAGTGCGCGACCAGTTCTTTACCAGTACCGGTCTCTCCTGTGATAAGTACTGCGTAATCTGATTGAGCAACAGTCGCAATGTTGTTTCGTAACTGGTTGACCTGTGGACTCAAACCCACCATTTCGCCATGTTGAGAACGGGCTTGCTGGATAAGGGTTTGAGTGACGCTTTTTTGCTTCTGGTTTTGCGCTTTGAGCGCTTTTAACTGAGCAATGTTACGCAATGTCGCAGCGGTCAAAGCCGCAAAGGTTTCGATAGCGACAGGATCGATGCCATCAAACGCGCCCACCGTTAGTGCATCCATCGTTAGTGCGCCAACAAGTTGGCCTTCGACATACAAGCTAAAGCCCATGCAATCGTGAACATCAATGCATTGGTCTTCAGTTAATAGTGTGCCGTCGAAAGGATCCGGCAGTGAACAATCGGCATCGAAACGCACCGGTTCACGGCTATGAATAATGGCATCTAAGCGAGGGTGCGCTTTGGGGAAATAGCGACGACCTAAGACCGAGCTGGATAAGCCTTTTACCGCGACAGGAGTTAGAAACCCATCCTCATCGAAGATAAACAGGCAGCTCGCATCACATGGGAATACTTGCGCGACCCCATCAATGAGGTTTTGATATTGCTGCTCATGAGAGCGATTAGAGCTGAGGTTTAGCGCGATATTAAGGAGTACGTGGTCAACAGTCGGTGTCATAACAAGCCCAAAGTTATCTGGAATGGGCTCATGCTAGCAACTTGATGTCATTTGAACATCGAAAGGTATGGGAGATTGATGTTCCATTGACGACGATCAAGTTTGATACGAAAAGAAACGCGCAAGTTAACAAGCCAGTGATGTAAGCTTGCGCGGGTTAGGTGTTTGAATTAGAGCAGGCCAAAGGTTTTGTTTGTCCGAGTTAACGAGGAACGACTCTAGCGTCATTACCAGAAACATTGATTTGGACCGCTTGGCCTGGTTGGAAAATCATGTTTGGATTTGCTTCTTGAACAATAGAGATAATCTTTCCGTCCTCTAAACGAATGGTCAGATTCACGCCATTTCTTTTCGCGGTTGCTTCAGCCGCTTTGCTGCCTGCATAGCCACCCAATAGACCACCACCAATGGCAGCGATATCCGAGCCAGAACCGCCCCCAACTTTTGAGCCTAAGATCCCGCCCACGGCAGCACCAGCGATGGTGCCAATGGCATTGGATTGGGTAGAGGCATCAATGGTTACGGGTTCTACTTTTTCTACTGTGCCGTAGTAAACCTGCTGAACTTTGCGAGTGTCGGATGAGCCGTATGCATCTCCGTACGGGTTAGGTGAGCTACAGCCGCCAAGCACGAGCGCACAAGTAATGGTGAGCAACATGCCTAAATTGATCTGTTTTTTCATATAGCCTCCGAATGGTTTCTTCATTCAAAGAGTATATACCCCAATTTAACCTGCGTTTTGGTGCTTTATAAAACAGTGGCTTAGCGGCCTGTCCCTTAAGGAAACGCGATTGTCTAAGCAGTATTAATGATCGTTAAGCGTATGAAACCCTGAATAAATACGTGTAAAAGTAGTAAACCAGCATGCCGCGCCAAAGATATACGCGATGACGGCAAAGTGTTGCGGTAGCAAACAAAATAAAACCAAGCAGCCAATGGTTTCTGTACCTTCGGTTAAGCCGCTCATGTAGTAAAGCGATTTGTTTTTATATACCGGATTATCGATGCCTTGTTTTCCTGCCATGATGGCAAAAGCCAAAAAGCTACTACCAGTGCCGATGAAGGAAAAAATCAAAAATGCGCCTGCAACGGCATTGTGCTCTGGGTTGGCAAGCACAAAGCCAAAAGGAATCAACGAATAGAACAAAAAATCTAAGCTGATATCAAGAAAGCCACCCGCATCGGTAATGCCTTGAATCCTTGCCAGTGCACCGTCTAACCCATCACAGATTCTGTTCAGCAAAATAAACAGCAACGCCAACAAGTACTGTTCGGCGATCAAAGCAGGCAGGGCAAAACAGCCAAGTACAAAACCAAACACTGTCGTCTGATTTGCAGTGATACCACATTTATCGAGATATGTCGCACTGAGTGCCAGCGGTTTGCGGATGAGCTTTATACTCAGGCTATCAAGCATGATTTGTCTCCCACGGCCAGTTTAGGCAGCGGCTGCCATCAGGAATATCGTCTTCATCGTGCGTTACCATCAAAGTAGGGATGTTCGCTTGCTGCAATTGTTCGACCACCCAATTGCGAAATTGCACGCGCAGGTCTTTATCCAGCTTGCTATAGGGCTCATCAAGTAGCGCAACTTTCGGCTTTGCTAGCAGCATACGAGTCAATGAGATACGGGCACGTTGCCCTCCCGAAATTTGGTCAGGAAAGGACTCTGCTAGTTTGGTCAATGAAATGTTCTTCAGTGCTTGCATAGCGTGAGCTTTACGCTCTTCACCTTTGATTGAGTTTGGTAGCGCGAAGGCAAGGTTCTCCCACACCGTTAAATGAGGGAAGAGCAAATCGTCTTGGAATAGAATACCGACCTGACGCTTATGGGCAGGGAGGGCATCCAACTTTTCGTTATCAAGCGTAATGGATCCAGAGTAGTTGAACTCGGCGGATAGGTGCCCGGCAATGGCATCCAACAAAGTGGATTTACCACAACCGCTAGGCCCCATCAGGGTAACGATTTCACCTTTTTCTACGGTCATATTGAACGCCGAGAAAAGCGCGTCGCCATTGGTTTTACGGATGGCGAGGTTTTCGAGACAAAGACTCATTCAGTAGTAAACCTTTTATAGACAAGCGGCGATACTTTCTGTGCAAGTGGCTAAGCAGTATCGCAAAAGAGAAGAACAAGAATGGCAGCAGAGCTTGCCAAATGGCGTAAATAGCGGTGACACGTCGGTCAAAACCACTGGATAGTGCAACGGCTTCAGTTGTGATGGTGCTAATGCGCCCAGCCCCTAGCACCAATGTCGGTAGGTATTGCGCCAGACTTACGCTAATACCGATAGCCCATGCGAATGCAATCGCAGGCAGGAGGATTGGTAGTTTCACTTTTAACCAAGCTTGCATCGGCGATTTACCTAGACTGAGAGCGACACGAGTTAACCCATTGTCGAAGCTGCGCCACGGACCGTCTAGCGAGAGGTAAATAAATGGGAACGCAAAGAATACATGCGCCCAGCATACCCAAAAGAAATACGCGTTACTGTTTAAGTACAGTGTTACCACTTGCATACCGAATAGCACCGATAATTGAGGAATCAGCATCGGGATGGCGATGATGTAACCGGGCACCTGCCAGCGATAACGGAGACGATACTCATGTGCTATTAAAGCAAGAACTAGCGCGACAGTCGCGCTGATCAGGGCGATTGACATACTTTGTTCTAGAGTCCCTAGAATGCTGTGCCATTCGTATTCCCAAAAACGCAGGCTGTAACGGCTTGGGAGCAAATCTGGAAAGCGCCAACGTTGGGCAAAGCTCCACAGCACCATGAGTGGAATCATTAGAAGTGCAAGTAGAGCAATCAGTGAAAATAGGGTTTTACCGGGTAAACGAAACCCGTTTCGACCAGAGTACTGCCAGCGTTTGAAGCCTTTGGTAATACACCATTCCATTAAGCGTGCAAATCCAATCAAAAGGCTAGCGATCGCAAACAGTATTACTGCGCCAGCGGCCGCTCTTGGTAGGAGCGATAAATCTGGATCGTTAAACCATTGCCATACCAAAACCGCAAACGTCGGTGGGTTGGTAGGGCCAATAATCAGGGCGACATCGACAACGGACAAACTGTAAGCCAATACCGCCAGCATTGGGAAACGAAGTTTTGCTAACCATTGCGGAAATACGCATTTCCACCACGTTTGCGCGGAACTGTAGCCCATCGAGTGACTGACTTTTTCAACCTTATCGACTTTCAATTGCTGAAGGATCGGAATGCTCATCAACAATAAAAACGGCACTTCTTTAATCGCAAGCATGATGACCAAACCGAGTGCATGTGGGTCTTTAATCAGCAATGCTAAGTCATTCACCGTTTGTGCATTCGGGTCGTAACCAAACAGTTGGTTGAGAACACGAACGCCCATACCAGTTGGGGCAAGCAAGAACGCAAAGCCAATTGCAAACGCGACGTGCGGCATAGCGAGAAGTGGGGAAAGGCTAACTTCAATTTTTCGCCAAAACTTGCTGCCCCAAGACGCCTGTAGAATGGCAAACGTGATGAAGCAAGCCAAGTAGCTACTGAAAATGGCGGAGTAGAAAGTAAGCCCGATGGATGTCCAAACACCTTCCCAATCAAAGACGGCATTGAAGCCATCAAAAGAAAAGTGGTGTAGACCGATAGGAGGTACATAACCGAGCGCAGAGACCACCACTCCAAGTAGCCCCGGAATGGTAGGCAAAATACAAACTGCGATAATGACTAAATACAGCGCTCTTAACATGGATTCTTACTAATTCCCGTAGCGTTTCAACCATTCTTTTTCCAACGCCGCTTGCCAACTTGGATGTGGCTCAGCGATAGATTTGAATTGTTGAGTGTTTTTGGCCGAACCAGTTAGGTATTGGTTGCTTAGTACCGAAGGGTCGCCCCAGATGTTTAGGTTACCTTTGCGAGACTGTGCTTCAGGGCTCAATAAAAAGTTTATCGCAACTTGTGCACCAGCACTGGCATTTGCGTTCCAAGGAATCGCTAAAAAGTGGATATTTGAGAGTGCTCCTGCGTCCATTGCGTACGCTTTGGTGCTCTCTGCAAGATTACCGCTCGACTGCGCAGAGAAAACCGCGTTCGGGTTAAAGGTAATCGCCAGGTCAGTCTGACCATCATCTAGTAGCTGAAGGGTTTCTGCTGTACCGCCTGGAAACTGCTTACCACCGCGCCAAGCGACTTTATGGAACTCATCTAGATAAGACCACAGCGGTTGAGTGACTTGTTCAAACGTGTCATCGGTAACTGGTTGTTGCAGCTCAGGGGCGTTGTTAGACAGTTCAATGAGTAATGCTTTGATAAAGCTTGTGCCATGAAACTCTGGTGGTCGAGGGTAAGTCAGGCGATTCGGGAACGCTTTTGCATAGCTCAGCATTTCTGAGAATGATTTTGGAGGGTTATGGAGGGTTTGCTCGTCATGGATAAACACTAATTGTCCTACTCCCCAAGGTGCTTCTAGACCTTCTGTTGGCTCGGAGAAGTCCACATCAATTGGTAGAGATTTATCCACATATTGCCAGCTTGGCAAACCTTCGACAAAAGGACCAAATAGCAATTGGTTATCCTTCATTGATTTGAAGTTTTCGCCATTGATCCAAACCATATCAACACTACCACCGCTGTTTTTGCCTGCCGCTTTTTCTGCGATAAGTCGAGTAGTGGTCTCAGAAATATCAGTTACTTTAACGTGGTTTAGCGTCACGTTATAACGTGATTTTAGCTCTCTATTCGCCCACTGTATGTAGCGATTAATTTCTTGGCTCCCGCCCCAAGCATGAAAGTAGACGGATTGCCCGTCGGCTTGCTGTTCGATTTTTTGCCATTCACTATTCACTGATGAATCGGCAAAAGAAGGTGTCGCAAAAGTCGTGGCTAAAATGCCAATGCTGCTGAGTAGCTTTTTCATATCTATTCCGTGTTATGTCTTTTGGTTCTTGCTTTCGTTTCTATTGACGTTTTCGCAAGTCGTTCCGCTCTGTTACAAGGATAGTAATTCATCTCTCTCTATTATCAATGCCAATCCCAAACGGAATCACTCATTGATTCAAAGAATCACTCTCAATGTGAAGCAAAACGAAGAAAGGACAAATTTGGTGTCATTTTAGGAGCGG
Source organism: Vibrio sp. OY15 (assembly GCF_000742455.1). Lineage (NCBI taxonomy): Bacteria > Pseudomonadati > Pseudomonadota > Gammaproteobacteria > Vibrionales > Vibrionaceae > Vibrio > Vibrio sp. OY15. The sequence goes on from NZ_JPIL01000001.1 coordinate 256,235, forward strand.
ACCGTTTGTTTGAGGATATTCTTTCAAGTAATTGAAAATTATTGTCCCCAGAGATATGAATAGGTTGTTTTACAGAGCAAAATTGATGTCTAAAGCATGGAATTGAGGGCGAAAAGAGAAAGAAAGTTGGCCATTTAAATGACTTTAGCATGCATGACTAACGATTCATCGATATAAAAAAAGCAGCCGTTTGGCTGCTTTAAGATACTATCTGGTTTACTTAGTTGGGATTAGTTTACCCAGTCACGTAGTGTAAACGTCAATTCGTGATCGGCACTTTTCAGAACAAGACCATCTTTAGTTAGCGTGATATCGCTCCAGTTAGATAGTGTTTGTGTCATTGCGTTTTCGATCTTCATTTGATCTTCCATACACATCTTCATGGTCATGCCCATTTTTTCGATGCGTAGTTGGTTGTTTTTCAGCTCGGCTTGACCGAAGAAGTTGTTACAACCTGCGTTGCCGTTTGCGGTTAGATTTTCACCGATTTCTAGGCGAGCCGCTTTTTGGTGTTCGTCTAGAACGATATTTTTGCCATCAACTTGAACAAGTTCCCAGTTGTGGTGCTGCAAATCTTGAGCCGTTATTTCTTTCACATCATCACCGTTGCTAGCACAAGCAGTCATAAGAACAGGGAGAGAGATTGCTGTAACTAACGTTTTTAGGCTAAGCTTCATTTTATAGACTCCGTTTTTATAAACGCGGTAAGTATAAGTAATAAAACACTGTTTTTGTCAGCATAAGGTTATGGTTTCGTATGTTTTTGACATAACGAAGTATATAGCAAGTTTTGTTGCTGACTAATCTTCTCATTATTTAAACTAGGCCAATACGCCCTAATATGGAAAGAGCGGTTTTAGTATGGAGCAACTGGAGTTTTTTACTGTCCCAAGCCCTTGTGTTGGAGTATGTACCTCCGATGAAAAAGGGTATTGCAAGGGGTGTATGAGAAAGAGAGAGGAAAGGTTTAATTGGCTTAACTTAACCCCCGCTCAGCAGTTGCACGTTATTAAGTTGTGTCGTCAAAGGTACAGAAGAAAGATGTTGGCAGGGAAGACGAAGCCAGAACAGCTTCAAGATGAGCCATCGCCTCAACAAGACTTATTCTAGAACTCTTGTTCAGTCTGTGGGGTTACGCCTTCGCTTTCGGTTCTGATTAGGCTTTTACATATTCCCGGTCCGGCAAGGTGTCCTTTAAGAACCGGGAATCTCCTATCCATTTTCCCTATAAAGCGGTAATTGGCGTTATTTCATCGACCAACGGTCGCTAACCCAGCCTCCTGCTTGTTCGTCGAAGTGATTTCCTGAAAATCGATGATTGAATTCAACATCTAATTTACTTGTTGGGCGTTCATCCATGAGTTGATGAATGTATCTCGCCATAGGATCCGTACAAGCTTCACGCTCTCTACGGGTAACTACTTCTTTGATCATTTGGAGTCTGTAGCTATTGCTGGCTCGTTTCATTTTTGACCTCCAGAACTCGATGGCAGCAGTTTGAACACATTGACGTCCAGATCGCTGCTCATTAGTTTGCGCGTGGAGGCACATCACCATCGTTTGAAGTCCAAAGACAAATTGTTTGAGAGCAGTGTTTGTAACGCCATTCACATCTTTCTCAGAATCATTGACTGTGCGATTGAAAATGTTTCGCGAAATTTAGCCGATGAACCTGCATATTTAAAAGACCTTATCAAACATAGAAGCCCAACACAGGGGCGTCAATAACACAAATGAACAATTTTTGAACATATTGTGAAGGTGGAGAGTTTTCAGTAATTTATCGAAAATAAAAAACCGAAGCACAAAGCTTCGGTTTTGAGGAAAGCCCTGACGAAATTGCTTGTAAAAGCTCTTAGTGCCAGGGGTAATGTGTTGAGTATTAGCTACCAGATGCAGGACAGCCTTTTACTGGTTGGCCATTACTGAAGTACTTGATGTTCTCTAAGTTCTTGTTGTAGTTATCCGCAGAGATTTGTGGGTTGTTTACGAAGAACTCGCGCAAAACGTATGCATCGGTTAGCTGTGTAGATTGAACATCGATGATTGGATAGTTATCGCCACCAGCAGCACTGAAGCTGATTACAGAGAATGTGTACGTTGCGTCTAGATCGAAGCCTTTATTGTTAATATCGGTAATGGTTACTGAGCCAGCATCACAATTTACATCTAAAGTGATGTTATCTAGTTGAGCGTAAGCACCAGACCCTGCAGATTTCGTCGCAACCACGTCTAGGTATTCTTTAACTTCTTTACCTGTCATAGTTGCTTTAGTCACGAAGTTACCAAATGGCTGAACCGTTAGTACGTCACGGTAAGTGATATCACCATCTTGGATTGAATCACGCACGCCGCCAGAGTTCATCACACCAAAGTCAGCATTTACCGTTTTGTAAGTACGGTATGCCTCGCCGAGTAGGTGACCTAGGTTAGTTTGTTGAGAGCGAACTACGTTACGATCACCTTCTAACTTACCCGTCGTATTAGAAATCTTCTCATCTAATAACTCTTGACCTTGTTGTTGGTATGGCAGTAGTAACGCTTTTACTGTTGCATCTTGTTGAATTCGTTCACCGATAACTTCATCGTTTTCGTCTAGAAGGTTTACAGGAATCAGTGCGTAGTTTGCTAAGTGAAGCTTGCCGTCGTAGTATTCGAAGTCTGCACGACCCACATATTTACCCCACTCATGCGCTTGCATAATCCAAGTACCTTTTTGTTGGTCTGGGGCACAATCATCCCCAGGTTTGAAATCAGCATACTCATTGGTACCTGGTTCCATACATACAGGGTTTTGCGAGTGACCACCGATGATAGCGTTTAGCTGTCCTTCTTCAAGAGAGCGAGCGAGTTTAACGTCACCTGGTGCTTCACTACCGTTTTTGCCATCTTCGTAGTGACCCATGTGCGTCGTTGCAAATACTAGGTCTACCTTTTCGTTCTCTTCGATTTCCTTCAGTACCTTTTTGATTTCTACTTGAGGGTCTTCGAAGTGGATGTTTGATACGTTGTCTGGATTGACTAGCTTCGCAGTGTCTTGCGTTGTTAGACCAATAACAGCGATCTTAAGGCCGTTGATAGTAAATACTTTGTAAGGGTCGAAGTAACGCTCGTTTGTATCTTTTTTATAGATATTCGCAGCCAGCATAGGGAAGTCAGCTAGCTCGGCTTGCATATCGAGAATATCTAGTGAGTTATCAAATTCGTGGTTACCGACAGCCATTGCATCGTAACCAAGTAGGTTCATCCCTACGAAGTCTGGAACCGCATCTTGCATGTCTGATTCTGGTACGCCGGTATTAATATCACCGCCAGATAGCAGAATGGTTTCACCGCCTTTTGCTTCGACTTCTGCGCGGATAGATTCGATTAAAGTGTGACGCGCAGCCATGCCGTATTCGCCGTCGCTGTTATGCCAAAAGCGACCATGGTTATCGTTAGTGTGGAGAACGGTGAACTTAGTACAAGAATCTGCAGTCTCGCAGGTTACTGGAGAATTGTCGCTGTCTGAGCCGCATCCTGCTAGCGCAGCGCCCACTGCCACTACCAAAAGAGATTTGGAAAACTTCATAAGGGATCCTTTCTTTGTGATTTTGTTATTGTTACGGCGTGAAATATACGGAATTAATGTGAAACTTTAGTGATCTATCTCTTATTTATACTTCTATCGGAGAAATGAATTAATAAGCCTGCAAACTACGTCTATAAATAAACAGAATTGGTATTTAGTATTTATTTTATATAGCTAGCTCTATTTTTTGTGAGGTAGTTAATTGAATGTGTGTTGTTTGTGTGAATCAATGCGCATTTTTGCGAAGTATTACGCTGATTTTGGTGATAATTTTGCCAAGTTTATGTTTTCCCTAATAGGTATGACACAAATCGTTATAAATTTTCGCTCTAATGATGAGGGGCTCGGTTTGTATGCATAATGAACAGCACAGAATTGAAACTCATTTGATTATGGCTTTATTCTGCCTAACTCTATCAAAAATTGTATTTATCTCTTTACTATAATTGCGATCGTTTAGAAACCTTATGCTTTAGGCATCGTTTATTTATCCTCATCCGATACCTTATCGTGCTTATTCCGCATTTGACACTCGAGAGTTTAAACAAATAGATTCAACCTAATGAGTCAAAATGAAAAGTAAATAATGGATCGTTCTTCTTCGAATATTATGATGTGAACTATCATTTAATTAATGAAAATGAAATGGATTAATGTAAAGCGTTGCGACTGTAGCTGTTATCTTTGAGCTTTGGTTTAAAGGGTAGGGTTAAAAGAATTTGTAAGTGGTGAACGCTAAGAAAGGATGCTTATGAGATACACAGTAAGGGACGCACTCAAAAAGGAGGTAGCCCAAATCGCCAAGATACACGTTGATTCTTGGCAGGTGGCGTATAAAGGATTAATGCCAAAGAGCTACATAGAGCAGTTTACGATTGAGCGTCGAGAAAGGATGTGGGCGCGAGTGATGACGGAGCAACTGGCCCAATTGATCGTAGTTGAGAGGCAAGGAGAAATTGTTGGCTTTTTAAGTTACGAGTTACCTAACCACACCAGCGAAGATAAAACGGCATTAGTGACATGTTGCTACGTTACGCCGCTACATTATGGGCAAGGAGCAGGAAGTGCACTGTTAGATGAGTTAGAGACACGTTTGCTCTCTACGTCAGTTATGCAGATCAGTTTGAAAGCACTGGATACTAATCAACAGGGGCTTAACTTTTACAAGAAGTGTGGTTTTGTGCGTACTGGAGAGGAAGAGTCGGAAGTGATTGAGAGTATGACGCTGACCGATCTCACTTTAGTGAAGTATATTGCCCGTTCATAAATCAAATGTTATATGCCAAATATAGTAAAACCCCGAAGGTGGTAAGACTCCGGGGTTTTGAAATTTTTAGATGTCTCGGTTGGTAAGTCCGATTATCTTTTATGCAAAAGGTTTGGATTTAATCCGATTAATTCCTTGGTAGGGAATTAGATGCGGATGAAGTCCATGTGTTCAACTTTTGGCTTGAACGCGTGACGTTGAACGTCTTGTGGCTTAACTTTAACTTCTTTGCCATCGATAACTAGAACGATGCCTTCGTAGAATTCAGGCTTGTCCATTTGGTTTACGATGTCGTCGTGGTTAAGAACGATAGCTACTGCTGCTTCTTCACCGCCGTATACAACTGCAGGGAATTTGCCAGCGTGACGTAGGCGGCGGCTCGCACCTTTACCTAGTTCAGTACGTACTACTGCTTCGAATTTCATAGTATTTACTCTCAAATTAGTAAAAATCAAATGTTCACAATCAACAATGCGACCTTGTTGTTCGTGGTAAAGCTTGAAACAGGAACTGTTCAAGCGAGCGCGGATACTATCATTCCACTTATAAATGGGCAACCCAAATCGTATCCAAATCAACAAAAAGGTATGATTTAGCGGGGTGGAAGGCTATCCCTTTTAACGCTTTGCTTGGATTTTGTTCACATCGACTTCATTTTCATCGGTTTACTAATCATGGTCCGAAGAACAAAGTTTATGTGTTATATGCTTTATGTTCGGCTGAGATGTAAGACTAAAGATGCTTTTAATCCACCTAAAGCGCTTGTATCCAATGTTAATTGACCTCGGTAACTGTGTGCCATTTCACTGACTATGTTTAGACCAAGACCTGAGCCAGGGGTTGTTTCATCCAATCTAACTCCTCTCTTGATTACTTGACTCAGTTTCTCTTTAGGGATGCCTGGCCCATCATCTTCAATAATGATGTGTATATTTTCCTTATCCTGAGAGGAGTGCACACGAATCATGCTGTTGGCCCACTTATAGCCATTTTCTAGCAAGTTACCTAGCATTTCATCGAGATCGGTCTGCTCTACTGCTACATTCAGCTCTGAATCAAGTTCATTAATTAAGGTAATGCTCCGGCTCGCATACACTTTATCAAACGCCATTGAGATAGCATCCACACGATCTGCTGGGTTCGACTTCACTGATAATATGTTCATCGATCCGGCCATACGGGCACGACCCAAATGGTAATCGATATGGTCTTGTATTTGATTGATTGGAGCTCGGAGACGGGATTGTGCCTCAGGTTCTAACGTCTGAACTTCATTTTTTAGAACAGAAAGTGGCGTTTTAAGTGCATGAGATAGGTTACCTGCATGATTGCGAGCTCTCTCTAGTAATTCTTGGTAATGGAACAGCAGAGCGTTGAGGTCGAAGATTAGAGGAGAAATCTCTTTTGGGTAGGTTTCTTCTAGACTCTTTTTATTACCAGACTTCAGCTCGGCTAATTCTTTTTGTAGCTTTGTAAGCGGACTCAATGACCAAGCAATTTGCAGTAAAATGACGGTAAGCACGCCCGCGAATAATAAACCCAAAATAAGCCAAAGTTGGCCGATTAACGTCTGAAGGGTATTTTTAATGGGCTCTTCGTCAATACCAATAATAATGTGAATAGGACCATCGTAATCAGGAAGATACAGCGCTTTTTCTAGCGTAATTAGTTTTTCGCCTCTTGCTCCATACGCATCTTTATCCAAACCTTTGTATTCGATTTTTTTGTCCCACAACGAACGAGAACGTTCGAGGCTTGCCTCTGTAGAGGCGCTCCAATACAAACCACTGTAAGGTCGGTTAAATCGAGGGTCTGATAGCTGAGCTGCGAGCGAAAGATGCCCGGTGTTATCGACTTCTAACTGTGCGGCGACTTCATCCATAAAAATGCTGAGCTGTGAGCGAGTGTCATCAACCATATAGTTGTAGACCTGCGTCGGTATCGTCACACCAGCGGCGAGGATCATTGCCGTTAACCAAACGATCGCCGCTAAAACGAGGCGACTTTTGATACTCAGTCGTTTTATTGCGTTCAACGGTAGCCTGTTTCTATTCGGCATTTAATTGGTATCCCAACCCTCGGACAGTTTTGATGATCTTTGGTGCGATTTTTTTGCGAATTCGGCCGATAAAAACTTCGATTGTGTTGGAGTCACGATCAAAGTCTTGTTTGTAAATGTGCTCGACGAGTTCGGTTCGAGAAATCACTTTTTCCGGGTTATGCATAAAGTAAGCGACCACTTTATACTCTAGCGCCGTCAAGCTTACCGCTTGCCCTTGCCACATGACTTTAGAAGTGCGTGTATCCAAGCTCAAGTCGCCAATTTGCATCACAGGAGAGGCATTACCAGAGGCTCTTCGTAGCTGTGCACGAATACGAGCGATAAGCTCAACCATTTCAAATGGTTTAGTTAGGTAATCGTCTGCACCTGCGTTTAAGCCTTCAACTCGCTGCGTTAGGGTGTCGCGAGCGCTTAGAATCACGACAGGAGTATTAATGTTTTCATCTCGGATGCCTTTTAGGACGGTAAGACCATCCAGTTTTGGCAAGCCGAGGTCAAGAACAATGGCGTCCCATTCTTCCGAAGTCGCGCGATACAGAGCGTCTATGCCATCTTGGGACAATTCTGGTACCCAGCCGGTACTTTCTAATGTTTCGATGATTTGCTCGCCTAAACGAGGATCATCTTCAACAACAAGTATTTTCATATTGATGATTCTTATTATGTTTGGATTTTTATCGAAGTAAGCTACGCATCGTGTCTGGATTACGCATTAGACAAGTTTAGTTGTTTTGCGGCTTTAACGCTTTGTTAAAGCTGCGACCTTTGATCTCAAGCATTTCCAGCGTGGCGGCGTCGTACTCAACTTTCAGGACGCTATTGTTGTACAGAATTTTCAATTCATACACCCAAGCATCATCATCTTCTTCAAGCTCGACCTTGATGATGCGGCCGTATAGGTCGTTTTCAACTGCGGCGTAAAGTTCCGAAAATGGTCGTATATATCCTTGTTGAACCGCGCGGTAGACCTCATCTTGATCTTCATCGAATTCGATGCGTGTTCCTGGCTTTTCGACATCTTGCACGATGGCGTGGCCATTTTGTGATGTGTACTCGTTGTCATGCTTGGCAAAACTTGGTGCACACATGAATGTCGCAATAAGGCCGAAAAGTAACGCAGAATGTAGAGAAGTCGTTGCTTTATACATAGTCAAACCTTTTCTGGAGCGTTAGCCGCAGTATATCGGATATAGATGAACAGAGAGTGAATCAGCTAATTAAGTTTTGCCATGTGTTGTGGATGTTATTTCAACTCATCTTCAAAAATTTTATCTCGCAGCTTCCAAAAGCGACCAGATTTTCTAGCAATAACAAACTGAGGCAAACGGAAACGATGTTGATTAGCGACAACGCGTGTCGGTGAAGCCTCTTCAAAAGGACGATGCTTGTCTGCTAAGTGGGGGCGTACGAACTGATCTTTAAACGTTTGTTTTTGTTTTTTGGTACTCAATGACCAAAACTCATGAACTAACGCATTGCCTTCGCCTTGGTATGGTTCACCAGAATACGTCACCTTTAGCTGAGATTTACCATCACTGGACTTAAATACAGATAGGTCCATTTCTGTGCATTCAAAGATCAATGCATCTTTGAGATTAAGGGCTTCTTTTAGCTTTTTATCTGGGTCAACGAGCGTCGCGTCACACTCATGACAAATTCGTGCAGCGATATCGTTGTCCGCACCACATTCACCGCAGTATTTGGCACGAAAACGGTAGCCACAGTGTTCACGTTCGCCTGTGTCTTCATCTTCAAAGTAACCTTGGCAACGTCTGCCAAAATGTTCAACCAAGAAACCGTTACTATCCAACTTACCCCAGAAGTTGTTATTGAATCCGCAAGCCGGGCAAGGAATCGTGATAATTTCACTGTCAGAGTCTGGTTTGGGATCACCGACTTCAGGTTGGTATAAATCGTAGCTGTTGCCTGCGTAATCAAGCACTAAACATTCTGATTTTCCGTCTGATAAGCGTAATCCTCGTCCTACTATCTGTTGGTACAGACTGACTGACTCTGTTGGTCGCAAAATCGCGATTAAATCGACATGCGGCGCATCAAAACCGGTTGTCAGTACCGAAACATTGACCAAGTATTTTATTTGGCGATTCTTGAACGCTTGGATGATCGCATCGCGCTCCGGCGTAGGTGTATCACCAATGACGATTTCAGTTTCGCCTTCTGGCAATAAACTGTGGATCTCCTGTGCGTGTCGGACAGTTGCAGCGAAGATCATGACACCTTGACGCTCTTTCGCATATTGCATGATTTGCTCAACAATTTGTGGAGTCGCACGTTTGGCTTTATCGATCACCATATCCATTTCTGCTTCTTTGTAGCGTCCGGTGTTAGCGGGCTTCAGCTGAGAGAAGTCGTAAGACAAAACGGGCGCATCCATCATGCGGGCTGGAGTGAGGAAGTTTTCGTCGAGCAAGTAACGGATCGGCAGTTCGAAAATACAATCGCGGAAGAATCGAGGCTCTTCGGTTCGCACTTGACCTCGGGTGTGATACTGATAAATCCAGCCCATTCCTAAACGATAGGGCGTTGCAGTTAGTCCCAGCACCTTAATGCCAGGGTTCAGTTCTCGTAAGTGAGTAATAACTTTTTGGTAGCTGCTGTTTTTGTCATCTGGCACACGATGGCACTCATCAATAACGAGCAGAGAAAACTGGTTTTTGAACGAATCTAAGTTACGTACGACCGATTGAACCGAAGCAAACACGACTTGCTGGTCAGTTTCTTTTCGTCCCAATCCTGCTGAGAAGATAGAACCTTTTAAACCATAACCTTCATACTTCGCGTGGTTTTGCTCGACCAGTTCTTTTACGTGGGCGAGGACTAACACTCTTCCTTTCGCAAGGCGAGCAAGTTCTGCGATCACCAAGCTTTTTCCTGCACCGGTTGGCAGCACGATCACTGCTGGTGTCGAGTGTTTACGAAAGTAATGAATAACGGCTTTAACCGAGTCGGCTTGATAAGGACGAAGTGTGTACATGAAAATATGTGAAATTGCTCAACTATTCGAACGAGGAACGCTATAATACCTGACTTTTATACCCAAGTGACCTTTAAACCGAGATTTAGAGATCACTTGGGTATAATTCAATGAGGTATTCATGCGTTTAGATAAATATTTGTGTGACGCTCTGGGTGCAACACGCAAACAGGCAACAAAGATCATCAAAAGTGGAGACATCACCGTAGACGGTGAGGTTCAAAAAAGTGGTGCATTTAAAGTACCTGAAGGTGCGGAAGTGATGTGGGAAGACCGTGTTATTGGTGCTCCTGGTCCTCGTTACATTATGTTGTATAAGCCTGCTGACTTTGTTTGTTCACATGAAGATGGCTACAACCAAACTGCATTCGCACTGCTTGATGAGCCTAAAATTGAAAACCTTCACTTTGCGGGCCGATTAGATGTCGACACTACTGGTTTAGTGTTGATTACGGATGATGGTAAGTGGTCTCACCGTATTACCTCACCTAAGCATAAGTGTGAGAAAACGTACCGTGTTTGGCTCGTCGATGCTATTCAGCCAGATTACGCGGAAAAGCTCGAACAAGGCATCATTTTGCGCAATGAATCAGAAGCAACATTGCCCGCTCGTTTGGAAATCGTGAACGAGGCCGAGAATGAAGTATTGTTAACTATCGTGGAAGGTAAGTATCACCAAGTGAAACGTATGTTCGCGGCGTTAGGAAATAAAGTTGAGTACTTACATCGTGAGCGTATTGGTTCTATCGAACTTGATGAGGCACTAGAACCAGGTGATTATCGCTACCTCACGCAAGAAGAAATTGATTCTATTTGGAATTAATTGTCGGCATGGGAAATTCTTTAGTTCCTAATAGGAACTAGTCTTTTGGTAGGAATTGGCTCAAAATAAATTTTCCTACCAAAATTAGTGCCTAGACAATTCCGGTGTGCTTACTCATCTCAGTGATATGCCTTTGCATTTAGCTGATGCATGCATACTCTTATTGCAAAGCCTTCGGCTACGGTGAATGGAATGATGGTGTCAACGCCATCATTTTTACTGCATTGTGTTTGTTTCCCATAAACACATTTCGCTTTCACATGCTTTTCTATGTCGAGTTCGTCAAGGTCACACCTTGGTACATATTTGCCCTTATGATTCTCGAACGTTGGATAGAACAGGTTTTTGGCTTCTACATTCAGCGATATGAGAACTTCCGTTATTTTCACTTTGTTCTGCAAGTATTGACGGTAGGGCTCCAACAAGAGGTAAAAGAATGACAGAAAAAGCTCAAAGTGCTCCGCAATCCCAAATCAGTTTTCTATTGTTTCTGGTACTAGGAGCGATTGGTGCTTTGACGCCTTTGGCGATCGATATGTATTTGCCTGCGATGCCGACAATAGCGAAAGATTTGGGGGTCGCGCCTGGCGCGGTTCAGATTACGTTGACGGCTTATACCGCGGGTTTTGCGATCGGCCAGTTAATTCACGGGCCGCTTGCCGATAGCTTTGGTCGCAGACCTGTGTTGATTTTAGGCGTACTTTTCTTCGGCTTGGCTGCTGTTGTGAGTGCGACAACAAATGGCATTGATGCGCTGACCTATGTACGTACGGCACAAGGTTTTGCTGGCGCGGCAGCGGCGGTCATTATCCAAGCCGTCGTGCGTGACATGTTTGACCGTGAAGACTTTGCACGCGCAATGTCCTTCGTTACTCTGGTCATTACTATTGCGCCGTTGGTGGCACCGATGATCGGTGGCCATCTCGCGATTTGGTTTGGTTGGCGTTCCATTTTTTGGGTACTAGCTATTTTCGCTGTAGTTGTGATTTTTCTCGTACTTTGGAAAATCCCTGAAACGTTACAGCCTGAAAATCGTCAGCCTCTTCGTTTCCGCACGACGCTGAGAAACTACGCCAGATTATGCTCCAATCCTGAAGCGATCGGTTTGATGCTCTCAGGTGCGTTTTCATTTTCCGGAATGTTTGCATTTTTGACGGCGGGTTCGTTTGTTTATATTGATTTATATGGTGTTCGACCAGACCACTTTGGTTACCTATTTGGTTTGAACATTGTGGCGATGATCATCATGACCAGTATTAATGGTCGCTTGGTGAAGAAAGTTGGTTCCCATGCCATGCTTCGTTTTGGGTTGTTCGTGCAACTTTTGGCGGGGATTGGTTTATTCGTAAGTTGGTTAATGGACTTCGGATTATGGGGCATTGTACCTTTTGTTGTGCTGTTTATCGGTACATTGTCGACGATAGGTAGTAACGCGATGGCGCTGCTTTTAAGTGGTTACCCATCAATGGCGGGTACGGCGTCGTCTCTAGCGGGGACATTAAGATTCGGTATCGGTTCATTGGTTGGTGCGCTGGTGGCATCACTGCCCGGGAATGTTGCTTGGCCGATGATCATCGTGATGTTTGCTTGTTCTGTGCTTTCAGCACTGTTTTATTGGACTTTAGGAAGAAAGGCGTAATGTCGAATTACACCAAAGAAATTCAAAACTTGGTTAACTCAGCACTTGAAGAGTTAGATCAAGAGCATCGCTCAGGTAAGTTAGCCAATGCCCCTGTTGCGAATAACCATTATTTAGTGCGTTGGGTAACAAAGGCGCTAAAATCACAACGTTTCGGACGTACGGTAGGCGATGACTTAACGCGTTGGCAAAAAGCAGGTCGCTCAAAGGGGAACGATGCTGGTTTGTTGTTTATCTTCAAGCGTATTTCTGCTTTTTATGCGCAATTCTTCCCTGAAGGTGAAGACTCCAAAGTGTTCAAAGATTCAGATATTGAGTCTTTTCTTGATTTGATGGAGCAAGCAGGCTGGGAAGTCTCAACATCTGAGCAACTGATTGGGTGCGGCAAAGTACAAATCTTCACTGAAGGTCAAAACTCTTTAGCGTTATGTGCAGACCAATGCGAAAGCTGTTTTGATGGCGAGTTGCTCGTAAAGCCAATGAGTTGGTTTGTGCGTGGCAATCATGCTGAGTTTGTTGAGAAAGCAGCGCAAGCGGGCTTTATGGTTCATAAGGTAACAGACTACAAATCGATGGTGAAATACCATGGCGAGTACCTTATTTTTCCAGCAAACGAAGGCAACCAGTTAGCCGAAATTCCACTCTCGTTCAAAGCTGACTAAAGTGACATTTTGAGTGTTTAAAAGCCCCTGTTATTGGGGCTTTTTGTTTTCTAAACGGTTTGCTTCTTTCGCGATGGCTTTGACCATGCCTTTAAATATGAAAAGATGGGCTGGCATCATTGCAAACCAATAAAGCAGCCCAAGAAACCCTTGCGGGTGCCACCAGGCGGTAATATCCAGCTCTCGTTCGTCACCGAGATCTTTGATGGTAATTTCTAAACGCCCAAGGCCTGGGCCTTTCATACCAAAAAACAGTGAAAGAAACTGATTATTATCGCAGCGAATCACTTTCCAAGAGTCAATAAAATCACCGACTTTAAGCTCTGGTCCAGGAGGAGAAACGCGAATCGGTTTTCCGCCACCAAAAAAGATATCGAGCCATTCACGTGTACGCCACAAGATGTTGGCAAAGTAATAGCCTTTTTCGCGACTCCCGATCTTTTGCGCCACTTTCCATAATGCCGCAGCGGAGGCTTGAGTTTTAATGCTCGCTCCAGCTTGTTTTGGGTAATAGCCATATCCTGGTTGCCATCGACGAAGCGCTGCGGGTTCAAACCCCCAGACATTACTGCGTACAAATGTGCCTTCATCTTGAATGGTATCAGTTACCGCTTGCTCGTAGCTGATCAGCGTTTGAGGAAATCGTTCTTCAATCGCTTTGGAGTCTGCAATGTAGTCGTGCTCTAAGCCCGCAAGTAATGCTTTGCCGATGTTTGCTGGTACAGAGGTGACCAAGCCGAGCCAGTACGATGCCATTTTGGGGGTAAGCAACGGTGTCGACCACAGCCGATAAGGCTTGTTGGTGATTCGGCAAATGACTTTAAACTGCTCGCGGTAGCTGAGTGTATCTGGCCCACCAACTTCATAAATTTGGTTTTCTTCTGGGGGTGATGCTTCGGCCAGCTGCAATAAATAGTGATTGAGGTTGGGTAGGGCAATAGGGTTGGCTTTTGAGTCGACCCATTTAGGCGCAATCAAAATAGGTAAGTTGTAGACAAAATCTCGCATGATTTCGAAAGCGGCAGAGCCGGGGCCGATGATAACGCCAGCACGCAATTCAGTGACTGGAACACCAGACTGCCGAATTATTTTTCCCGTGGCTTTACGAGCGGCTAAATGGCGAGAGTTTCCGGTTTGAGGTTGAATGGCACTCAAATAGATAACATGCTCGACGGAGCTTTGTTCCAACGCATATTTGAAGTTCAAAGCAAGGTTTAGTTCGTACTCAACAAAGTCATCACCTTGAGCCATCCCGTGCACGAGAAAAAAGACTAAATCAAAATCGTTCACTACAGCCTTCGTGGTCTCTGCGTCAGCCAAGTCGAGATACCTTAACGTTAAATTAGGGTGAGGCTGAGTTCTTGACTCTAAATAATCAATATGTCGCGCCGCTGCTGTGACGGCGTAACCTTTATCTAAAAGTAACGGAAGAAGTTGAGAGCCAATGTAACCCGAGGCGCCTAGCACCAACACCTTTTTCATTATCTGTCCTTTTATCGTTGGTGGAATAAACACCACAGAGTATAATCATGAGACACTTTCCCCATTCTATCAATAAGTTGTCGTTGGAGCGCTTGTGACTTTTCTTTCTCAACTCTCAATACACGCAGATAAAGCATTCTTACGTCGTTTATTTGCAATCGCGTTACCAATTACACTGCAAAGCATGATGTTTTCTAGCAGAAGCCTCGTCGATGTTCTTATGCTTGGTCAACTTGGTGAAGCTGAAATTGCCGCTGTTGGAGTTGCTGCGCGCGCGACTTTCGTCACCACCATCATGTTAGTTGGGGTGACAACGGGCGGTGCGTTGTTAACCGCTCAATATTGGGGGGCTGGCGATAAAGTTGGGGTGCGTCGCAGTACCGCTTTAACATGGATGATCGCAATGATGTTTGCTGCGATTGCTGTTGCTTTGTTTGTTGTTTTTCCACAGCCCATCATGAGTTTGACTACCGATTCACAAGAAGTGATTGAGCTAGGGGCCAGCTATCTCATTATTTCGTCGGTTAGCATGTTTGCTGTTGCATGTGTGGCCAGTATGTCGGTGGGCCTAAGGGCGATGCACCAACCAGGCTTAAGCACTTTTTTTAGTGGTATAGGCATTTTATCTAATGTGTTTCTTAACTGGGTTTTAATTTTTGGTCAATTAGGCTTTCCTGCTCTGGGTATTACGGGAGCAGCGATCGCAACGGTAATCAGTGGCGCGATCGAAGTAGGTTGCTTGTTTGGTTATCTATGGTTGAAAAAACACATAATCGCATTTGGTTGGGATGATATACGCGCAGGATTGGTCTTAGATAAAATTACGCGTTTCTTGAGCCTCTCTTTGCCAACCACATTTAACTTCTTGGCGTGGGCTGGTGGGCTGTTTGCTTATCACGCCATCATGGGGCAAGCAGGTGTACAAGGTTTGGCGGCACTTTCCGTAATGACACCTGTTGAGTCGATCGCATTGGCGATGATGATTGGTTTATCGAATGCGGCTGCAGTTCTAGTCGGGAACCAGCTCGGCGCTCGTAATTTTGAACCCGTTTATTATCAAGCATGGGCTACGGTCATTTTGAATGTGCTTATCGCATTTGTGGTCGCCGTCTTGTTGATAGTGTCAAATCAATGGATCCTTAATGCGTTTAGTGCGCTGACGACAGACACTCGCGAGCTAGCTGAACAGTTTATGGTGATTCTAGCGTTGGGTGTCGTGCTACGCTCGGTGCCGATGATGGCGATTGTTGGTGTATTACGTGCGGGCGGTGATGTTAAGTTTTGTTTGTATCAAGACATCTTGGCGCAGTGGGTGATCGGGATTCCACTCGCAGCATTTGCAGCGATTTATCTCAATTGGGATCCACAATGGGTTTACTTACTCTTTTTGACGGAAGAAGTTGTGAAGTGGGCGATTTGCTTGCCAAGAATGGTTAGCCGAAAATGGATGAGAAACCTGATTGGCCAGTAAAGAGGAACAGAGTTTATTTTGGCTGCAAAAATCTGCTCAAAACGTCAACAAAATTAGCAACAGAAAGTGAATCGAGTTGCATTTGTACTTCCATAGTGTGATCAAGCATTCAAAATACTTTCTACTAACAGGATTTTAGTGTAGATTCTGATCCCAATTTTTAAACACCATCCGAGCGGCATAATCAATGTTAAAACTGTCAGACCTATGTAAAGGCTATGTAGACGGGGGAGAGTTTCACCCTGTATTACAAGGGGCAGAATTAACATTGCAGCAAGGTGACCAAGTCGCTCTGATGGGAGAAAGTGGTTCGGGTAAAAGTACTCTGCTGAATTTAATCGCCGGATTAGATACTGCCGACTCTGGTGAAGTGCAGTTTCCAAATTTTGCTATGCATGAAGCACCGGAGCATTTAAGAACCCTTTATCGCCGCAACAATATTGGTAATATCTTCCAACAATTCAACCTGCTTCCTACACTTAATATTGCCGACAATATTCGTTTTTGTCGTCAGTTAAAAGGTCTGCCGGAAGATAAAGAGTTGTGGCGTCAAATTCTTTCTGCTTTGGACTTAATGCCATTGCTAGGACGTTATCCGGAAGAGGCGTCTGGTGGTCAGCAACAACGTGCGGCGATTGCTCGCGCCCTTTATATGGAACCCAAAATCCTGCTTGCTGATGAGCCAACTGGTAGCCTAGACGAGCGAAACGCAGAAGCAGTAATGCGCTTATTAACGAGTCTCGCTCGCCAATTGGAGTGTACTTTGCTGTTAGTGACGCACAGTGAAAAAGTGGCCGCCCATATGGAAGGAAAGATTCGACTTCAAGGAGGGCAGCTACATGTTATGGCCCGTAGTTAAGGCACTACTCGGTCATTACCGTCGTTACCCTCTACAAATTATTCTTGTCTGGCTGGGATTAACTTTAGGCGTGTCCCTCCTTGTTGGTGTTACTTCTATCAACCAGCATGCAAAACAAAGTTATGCTACTGGGGAAAAGCTTTTCTCCAATCCTTTGCCATACCGAATCCGAACGAAGCACTCTGCCAATAAAATTCCTCAAGGTTTCTATATTCAGTTACGTCGAGCTGGGTTCAACCAATGTGCACCGTTTGACGTGCTGCATCTAGATGCCAAGACCGATATGAGCCTGATGTTGGTGGGGATAGATCCTGTCGCGATGATCCCACTACAACAAGGAAAATCGCTAGGTGAGATGCCTGTTTTATCACTAATGAAGCCTCCTTATCCTATTCTCGTTAGTCAAGATTTGGCCGCTTACATGAGTTGGCAGGATGGGGACTTCATTGAGATGAATGACGGAAGCCGTCTTGGGCCTATTCAAGTAGATAAGGACAAGATGCTTTCGGGTACTCGGCTGGTTACTGATATATCGTTGTTGCGTATGCTCAAGCGGAGCTCAGGTTTGTCTGCGATTTCTTGTGGCGAAATGCCAGAGGAAAAGCTGATAGCACTGAAAAACATGTTGCCAAACGGAATGACGCTCGTTAGGAATACGCGTACTGAGCTTGAGTCGCTAACTAACGCATTCCATATGAATCTCACCGCGATGGGAATGCTGTCGTTTTTGGTCGGGTTGTTTATTTTTTATCAAGCGATGTCTCTGTCTTTCATCCAGCGACAACGTTTGGTAGGTATTTTGAGACAGACTGGTGTTAACGGAACACAGTTAGCGCAAGCCTTATTGCTAGAGTTGTCTTTGCTCGTCTTTATTGCGTGGGCGTGTGGTAACTTTTTTGGCTTGATCTTAGCGAATGAACTTATCCCAGCAGTGTCTTCGAGCCTGAGTGATTTGTATGATGCCAACGTAGGTTTAACCATAGGATGGTCATGGCAATCTAGCTTATATAGCCTAATCATGGCAGCGATGGGTGCGTTGATATCGTGTCTGTGGCCATTAATCCGTTTGCTGAAGTCACAACCAATCCGCCTTTCTTCTCGACTGTCGCTAATGCGATTTGCTGGAAGAGAGTTCTCTTGGCAGGCGCTTGCGGCATGTGCGTTTTGTGTCGCTGCAATAGCGGTATATCAGGCGCCGAAAACACAAGAAACCGGCTTTGCAATTATTGCGCTGATGTTGGTTAGTGTGGCGTTGTTTATGCCATTTATTATGTGGCATATGTTCCAAAGTTTTTCTTATACCATGCGATGGGTTCGTGTCCGTTGGTTTTTTGCTGATGCAGCAGCCAGCATGAGCTATCGCGGTGTGGCTACGATGGCGTTTATGTTAGCGCTGGCGGCAAACATTGGTGTAGAAACAATGGTCGGAAGCTTTCGAGATACAACCGATAAGTGGCTAAATCAGCGATTAGCCGCTGATGTGTACATCTATCCGACCAACAATTCAGCCGCTAGGATGAGCGCATGGCTCCAGAATCAGCCAGAGGTGAACTCGGTTTGGTGGCGCTGGGAAAAAGATATGCCGACCGAGCACGGTGCTCTACAAGTTGTAAGTACGGGCTCTTCTGAAGGTGAGTTAGACTCACTTACCGTCAAGTTAGGTGTCCCAAATTACTGGTATCAACTGCACGCTACCAAGAGCTTAATGGTCAGTGAGTCGATGGCCTTGAAGCTGGATATCCGCCCTGGCGATTTCATTAACTTGCAAGAACCGCTTGGTGGTGATTGGCAAGTCGTAGGCGTTTACTACGATTATGGAAACCCATATAACCAGGTGATGATGTCGCACCGGAATTGGCTGTATGCATTTGCAGGTACGGGTAATGTTGGTCTTGGCGTAGTATTAAAAGATAACGTCAATGGAGAAGGGCTGAAAAATCGCTTAGAGAATGTATTCCGTCTCCCGCAAGATCGTGTGTTTGATAACGGTAATATTTATAGCCAAGCAATGAGAGTGTTTGATCATACCTTTGCGATAGCAGGAACCTTGGGCAATATCACGCTGATTATTGCCGTGTTTGGTTTATTCTTTGCGACGTTGGCAGGAGAACTTTCACGGCAGCGGCATTTTTCCTTATTAAGGTGCATGGGTGTGTCCGGAAAAGAACTTGTCGTATTAGGTGGTTTGCAGCTATTCGTCTTCGGAGCCATTTCTGCGATTATTGCAGTGCCGCTCGGCTTGGCGCTCGCACATTTGATCGTTGATATTATCATTAAGCAATCATTTGGCTGGTCTCTAGAGCTTCAAACGATTCCATGGGAGTATGTTCAAACCATTGCTTGGGCGATGCTTGCCATCATGGTTGCTGGCGCATTGCCAGTTATTAGAATGATCAAAAGTACACCGATGAAGTCATTAAGGGACGCGTTGTAATGAAAAAAATGGGCTCTAAAAAACGCTTGTTGGTTTCAACGCTCATTGTTGTTACGTTCGCTTTTCTGACTGGGGCTGCTTTTTACTCAACTTTTTGGTTAGAGGCGACAACAACACGAGAAAGCGAACTTGATTCTATCTTAACGCGTGAAAATCAAACGATTTTCGAGCCTGTACTACCTAATGAGCATGTCTCTTTACCCTCAGACTTTCGCTTTCATCCCGAGTATCAGCATGAATGGTGGCACTACTTTGCGAAACTAAAAGATGAGCAAGGCAAGATCTACAATGTTCAATGGAGCTATTTCAGGGTTGCGACGGACGAGCGAGAAACCAGCGGTTGGCAGAACCCTCAATTGTACATTTCACATGTTGTCGTCAGTCATGGCTCGCATGTATGGAAAGAGCAACGGGTAGCTAGAGGTGGGATAGGCCAAGCTGGTATGATCAATCGTCCTTTCAGGTTATGGATTGATAATTGGACTTGGCGATCACTCGGTGCGACGCCTTTCCCGGGCAACTTGAATGTGAATACTGATACGTTTGGACTTGAGCTCAATACCATGACAAACGGCCCCTTTGTGGTGAATGGAGACAAAGGCTTCCAAGTTAAACATGCGTTGCAATCTGTTGCTTCTTTCAGCTTCAGTGCTCCATTTTTAAAAGTAAAAGGCAGCTTAAGCTTAAATGGTAAGCGATTCTCAGTGACGGGTTCTGCTTGGGCGCAAAAAGAGTGGGGCAGCGGCTTAATTGGTGAGGGGCAACAAGGCTGGGATTGGTTTGTTTTCAATTTAGATGATGGTCGAGCATTAACTGTTAGCCGTTATCGTCACCATGGGCAAACACCGCACGTATTTGGCACGTTGTCGACACGCTCAGGTAAAGTCATCAACCTCTCAGACGATGATATCAGTATTAAACCAATGCAAGTGACCAGTTTATCCAATGGAAGAAGGTTACCTTTGCAGTGGATTATCAATATTCCGAAGCATCAAATTAACTTGACTACCTGCATTATCAAGTCAGATATGTGGCTACCCTTTGTAATACCTTACTGGGAAGGGCCTACTTTAGCTTCCGGCTCCAATGAAGCTTGGGGCTTTATGCAGCTGACAGGCTATTGAGTTGTGAAGAAAACCACCCCCTACGGGTGGTTTTTTAGTGCGCGAAGCTTCCTGGCTTTTTCTCAAAAGTACGGGGTTATCATGATGGTACAAGCCGTGTTATGCTGATTTTCTCATCATCTTGATAAATATTTGGTGCGACAAAAACAAATACGATCTCCGATCAAAATTGAGTGTTATGTTGGAAAATACGATGTATAGTAAACTTAACATCGAAAAAACCGAAGTTTATACTCTGAAGAAGCGATTATTCTAAAGTTTTCGACAGCTATACACTCTTATCACTCTTTGTTAATCGTTTATTAAGATAATAAATATAAGGACGAAACCATGAACGATGTCATTCGTGACTTTTTCAAAATGGAATCAGCAGGTGGTATTCTTCTCGTAATTGCAGCGGCAATTGCGATGACCATTGCTAACTCACCGCTGGGCGAAACTTATCAATCTGTACTGCATACTTATGTATTCGGTATGTCAGTTTCTCACTGGATTAATGACGGCCTAATGGCTGTTTTCTTCTTACTTATTGGCCTTGAAGTGAAGCGAGAGCTACTTGAAGGAGCGCTAAAATCAAAAGAAACCGCAATTTTCCCTGCGATTGCAGCGGTTGGTGGTATGTTAGCCCCTGCTCTTATTTACGTTGCGTTTAATGCTAACGACCCAGAGGCGGTTTCTGGCTGGGCCATTCCAGCTGCGACGGATATTGCATTTGCTCTAGGTATCATGGCGCTACTAGGTAAGCGCGTACCAGTAAGCCTTAAAGTGTTTTTGTTAGCTCTCGCTATCATCGACGATTTAGGCGTGGTTGTTATTATTGCACTGTTTTACACAGGTGATCTTTCTAGCATGGCGCTGCTTGTTGGCTTCATCATGACTGGTGTCCTGTTCATGTTGAATGCGAAGGAAGTAACGAAACTGACGCCATACATGATAGTCGGCGCGATCTTATGGTTTGCGGTACTTAAATCTGGTGTTCACGCAACACTTGCAGGCGTAGTGATCGGCTTTGCTATTCCTCTTAAGGGTAAACAGGGCGAACATTCCCCACTTAAGCACATGGAGCATGCACTTCATCCATACGTGGCATTTGGTATCTTACCTCTATTCGCATTTGCAAATGCGGGGATTTCGCTAGAAGGCGTATCGATGTCAGGCCTAACTTCAATGCTGCCATTAGGTATTGCTTTGGGGCTACTGGTTGGTAAGCCTCTAGGTATCTTCACCTTTAGTTGGGCTGCTGTGAAAATGGGTGTAGCTAAGCTACCGGAAGGCATTAACTTCAAGCATATCTTTGCGGTATCTGTGTTGTGTGGTATCGGTTTTACAATGTCTATATTCATTTCCTCTTTAGCGTTTGGAAATGTAAGCCCTGAGTTTGATACCTATGCTCGACTAGGTATCTTAATGGGCTCGACGACAGCCGCGTTACTTGGCTACGCGTTACTGCACTTTTCTTTGCCTAAGAAAGCGCAAGCGTAAGATACACACTGTTTAGTAAAGCCTCCCATTCGGGAGGCTTTTTTATGTCTGCAGATTGGCACATCAACCACTTCAGGGTGGTTACTTTTGTGACCAACTAAGGTCTAGCTTATGGAGTCGGGGCAAATCACCGAAAGGGGCGTTTGGTAAATCTATAGGCGAAAAAAAGCCCAGCCGAAAATTTGACTGGGCGGATACAAACATAGGAGTTAATAAGAAAAAAGCAGCAACGTAACAATTAGATGGAAACAAGTTTGACGGCCAGTGAAACTTCAAATGCCCTAACTGTTACGTATATTCAGACCGAGCCTTTTCCAAACAGTTCCATTTTTTTTCAAAAAATTTCTACTTAATGCTTTCTAGCTTCTTACACATCCGAAAGTAATAGAAAAATCGAGATGGATTACCAACTTGGCGAAGTTACTAACTTCTGTGTTTCTAATTTTATCTTCCCTAGAACCGAAGATGTATTTCATACTCTCGTCGCTCACTCCGAGCCGCCATGGCTATTGTTAGCGTTTCAATTGCGCTGGACTGAGAAATTTGATCGTTTCCTTCTGACAAGCTTCACTGGAGTATTCGATTGAATTTCAAAAGATTAGATCACACCTTTTACTGCCTGGTCAGACCAATTGGTTAAAGTGTGATGTTAATCATTTGTTAATCTTAAGTTTCGGGAGTATATTTTCAAACAGTTGTTTAATACGAGTGATTAAAATGGCCCCGAGAACATCAACAAAAGAAAAAATACTCGATGTCGCAGAAGGACTCTTTGCTGAACATGGCTTTAATGATACTTCGCTAAGAACGATAACAGGTAAAGCTAACGTTAACTTAGCATCGGTAAACTATCACTTTGGCGATAAAAAAACGCTGGTTAGAGCGGTTTTAGATAGGTATTTAGAAGCACTAATGCCGAGCATTAAGACTTCATTAATTGAGCTAAACACGCGCGATAGCTACAACATGGACGATGTCTTTGAGTCATTGCGATTACCTTTACGTACATTAAATGATGTACGCCCAAATGGTACTGCGCTATTTATGTTGTTAATTGGCCGCGGTTATACAGACGTTCAAGGTCATCTACGCTGGTTCATTACCACCAGATACGAAGAGGTACTGAACCTTTTCACTTTCTCGATAATGAAGGCGAACCCGGAACTATGTGAAGAACAGTTGTTTTGGCGACTGCACTTCACGTTAGGAACCTGTGTATTTACGATGGCTTCAAGCCAAGCTCTTTCGGAGCTGGCAGAAAGTAAGTTTGAAAAGGAAGTCGATGTGAAATCTGTCGTCGATTTACTGATTCCATATTTGTCAGCAGGAATGTCAGCAAAGCAGTTGGCATAAGACAAATAAGAAAGTTAAACCAATAATAAGATTATACCCCGAGCGGTTACGTGAACAAAAGGATCTGAACTATGAGCTCTCTACGAAGAAAATGGATTAGTGACCCGGCTTTTAAAGTGTTCAAAAAAGTATTGCCACCTCTGTCTAGCACCGAGAAAGAGGCGATGGAAGCGGGTAGTGTATGGTGGGATGCCGAACTATTCTCAGGCAAGCCAAACTTTACAACATTGCATCATTATCCAACGCCTACACTGACGGCAGAAGAGCAGTCATTTATGGATAATGAGCTTGAGACCCTGCTAGAAATGCTTGATGACCAGAAGATTGTCAAAGAAGACAGGGATTTACCGCCTGAAGTATGGGAGTACCTACGTAAAGAGCGATTTTTCTCTTTGATCATCTCGAAAGCATATGGTGGTCGTGAATTTTCCGCTTTGGCGAACTCAACCATTGTTTCTCGTATTGCGACTCGAAGTATCAGTACCGCGGTATCGGTAATGGTACCGAACTCTCTTGGTCCTGGTGAGCTGCTATCGCACTATGGTACGCAAGAGCAAAAAGATTACTGGTTGCCTCGTTTAGCTGATGGTACAGACATCCCTTGTTTCGCCCTAACTGGCCCTGAAGCGGGTTCTGATGCGGGTGGCATACCTGATCAAGGCGTGGTTTGTTACGGCACCCATGAAGGCAAAGAAGTGCTTGGCGTGCGAGTTAGTTGGAATAAACGCTACATCACGCTTGCGCCAGTTGCGACAGTGCTCGGGTTAGCATTTAAACTGCAGGATCCTGAAGGGCTACTTGGTGACAAGAAAGAGGTTGGCATTACATGTGCGTTGATTCCCGCTGACCATGAAGGTGTCGAGATAGGCGAACGCCATGATCCTCTGGGGTCTGCGTTTATGAATGGTCCTACTCGTGGTGAAGATGTCTTCATCCCTATGGACTGGTTGATCGGTGGCGCTGATTATGCAGGTAAAGGTTGGCGTATGCTGGTTGAGTGTCTTTCTGCTGGTCGCGGTATCTCTCTCCCAGCGCTTGGCACAGCGATTGGTCACCTTACTACACGTACAACAGGTGCTTATGCTTACGTGCGTAAACAGTTTGGAATGTCGATCGGTAAGTTTGAAGGTGTTGCAGAAGCAATGGGGCGCATTGGTGGTCTTACTTACCTACTAGAAGCGACGCGTACGCTAACGACGACTTCTCTCGATATGAAAGAAAAACCTGGGATTGTAACCGCGATTGCCAAGTACCACATGACGGAAATCGCGCGTACCATTCTAAATGATTCGTTTGATATCCATGCGGGTCGTGCGATTCAAGATGGTCCAATGAACTATCTTGCTAAACATTACCTTGGTATCCCGGTTGCTATCACTGTTGAAGGCGCGAATATTCTGACTCGTAACCTGATGATTTTTGGTCAAGGTGCGACTCGATGTCACCCATATGTTCTAAAAGAAATGGAAGCTGCGGCGAATCCAGATTCTGAACAAGGTGCGAAAGAATTTGACAACTTACTCTTTAAACACATCAAGCACGCTCTCGGTAATACATTCGGTGCATTTGGTGCAGCACTAACTGGTTCTCGATTTGTTAACGCGCACATGAGTGGCCCAACGCAGCAATACTACAAAGACATTACTCGTCTCAGTCGTGCATTTGCAGTAAGTGCAGACTTTGCGATGTTAACCTTAGGTGGAGACTTGAAGCGTAAAGAAATGATCTCCGCACGTTTGGGTGATGGATTAAGCTATCTATATATGGCATCTGCTGCCTTGAAAAAGTATGAAGATGAAGGCCGTCAACAAGGCGATCTAGACTTCGTTCATTACGCTGTTCAACACTGTTTGTATAACACTTCTAAGTCATTAAATGAGGCTTACACCAACTTCCCTGTGAAATACGTTGGCGGTGTGCTTAAGGGGCTATTGTTCCCGCTTGGTAATCATTTCAATAAGCCGAGTGATGAGCTGTGTGTGAATTTGGCTGAAGCGATGATGACGCCAGGTGCGCAACGTGATCGACTTACGCATCTTTGTTACATCGGAAAATCAGAGGATGACAGCGTAGGCTTAATGGAGAATGCATTCCTTGCAATGTACGACATTAAACCTTTGGAGCGTAAACTTATGAAGGCTGCGAAGGATGGTAAAGTGGCTCGTAAAGGTCTGCTGCATGACCGTTTGCAGCAAGCATTTGAAGCAGGCGTGTTAACTGAGCAAGAAATTGATCAAATCATGGCTGCAGATAAATTGCGCTACAAGGCGATTCAAGTTGACCACTTTAGTCATGACTTTTCTGAAGTGCGAACTCATAGCCCAAAAAAGTCGCAGTTGAATCCGGCGGCATAATAGACAACTAATGTTAAGAAAAGCACCTCAATGAGGTGCTTTTTTGTATTCTTGGGGAGTGGATGGTGGGATAGTGCTCCAACCACTTGCCTTTTAAGAGCATTTTTACAGAAATTAGATGCGAAATCCCAACGAAACTTTTATCCTAACAAGGTTTTTTAAAGGAAGTTGAATATGATCATCAAACCTAGAATTCGTGGATTTATCTGTACTACAACGCACCCTGTTGGTTGTGAAGCTAACGTAAAAGAACAAATTGCGTACACCAAAGCGCAAGGTCCAATCAAAAACGCACCTAAGCGTGTTCTTGTTGTTGGTGCATCAAGTGGCTACGGTCTATCTTCTCGTATCGCGGCGGCATTTGGTGGCGGTGCATCAACTATCGGTGTTTTCTTCGAAAAAGAAGGTACTGAGAAGAAGCCAGGTACAGCAGGTTTTTACAATGCCGCTGCTTTTGAAAAGCTAGCGCGTGAAGAAGGTCTGTACGCAAAAAGCTTAAACGGCGACGCTTTCTCAAATGAAGCGAAACAGAAAACTATCGAGCTGATCAAAGAAGACTTAGGTCACATCGATATGGTGGTTTACTCACTGGCATCTCCAGTACGTAAAATGCCAGAAACTGGTGAATTAGTTCGTTCATCTCTTAAACCTATCGGTGAAACTTACACATCAACGGCTGTTGATACCAACAAAGATGTGATCATCGAAGCTAGCGTTGAGCCTGCAACAGAAGAAGAAATCAAAGACACTGTCACGGTAATGGGCGGTGAAGATTGGGAACTTTGGATCAATGCGTTGTCTGATGCTGGTGTTCTTGCTGAAGGTTGTAAGACCGTCGCGTACAGCTACATTGGTACTGAGCTAACTTGGCCAATTTATTGGGATGGTGCACTAGGTAAAGCAAAAATGGACCTAGACCGTGCAGCGAAAGCGCTAAACGACAAGTTAGCAGCAACAGGCGGCAGTGCCAATGTTGCGGTACTTAAATCTGTTGTAACTCAGGCGAGTTCTGCAATTCCTGTTATGCCACTGTACATCGCAATGGTATTCAAGAAAATGCGCGAAGAAGGTGTACACGAAGGCTGTATGGAACAAATCTACCGTATGTTCAGCCAACGTTTATACAAAGAAGACGGTAGCGCGGCAGAAGTTGATGAGATGAACCGCCTACGTCTGGATGACTGGGAACTTCGTGACGACATTCAGCAGCACTGTCGTGAGCTATGGCCTCAAATTACGACTGAGAACCTAAAAGAGCTGACTGACTACGTTGAGTACAAAGAAGAGTTCTTGAAACTATTTGGTTTCGGCGTTGAAGGCGTAGATTACGAAGCGGATGTGAATCCAGCAGTTGAAGCAGACTTCATTCAAATCTAATCACAGACTAGATAACCAATAAACAAAAGGCGCTCATTGAGCGCCTTTTTGTATTTCATAGCCAAAGTGAGTATTAACTTAGTATTATCAGTATCGTACCAGCTAGCGTCATTAAAATATTCGCAATCGCATAGGTACCCGCATAACCAAGGGCTGGGATGGTGGACTTAGCGTAGTCGTTAACGACATCCATAGCTGGAGCGCAAGTACGGGCGCCAATAATGGCACCGAAGAGCAGGGCACGGTTCATCTTGAGTACGTGTGCGCCAACTAAGTAAGCCAGAACCACAGGCACAACACTGACAATAAATGCCAAACCAATGACTTTTGGTCCTACTTGCGTTAGGTGCTCGAACATCTTTCCACCTGCACTTAGACCAATTCCCACCATAAAGAACATTAACCCTAGATCTTTGACCATATTCAGCGCCCCTTGTGGGACATAACCGAAAGTAGGGTGATTTGCTCGTAAGAAACCAAGCGTAATACCGGACAACAGAAGACCCACCGCATTACCCAAACTGAAAGACACCTGACCGAACGTCATTGTGATGAGGCCAAACAGAATACCCAAAATAAAGAAGCTACAAAAAGCGAGCAAATCGGCCATTTGACTGTGGATCGAGATGAAGCCGATTTTTTCCGCCAGTCCATGTACTCGGCTTTTCTCGCCGCTCACTTGAAGGACGTCACCTTTAGCGAGCACAATGTCTAAGTCCATAGGCATTTCAATCTGAGCGCGAACTACGCGGTTTAAGAAACAGCCAAACTCAGACAAATTCAAATCCGATAAACGCTTACCAGCGATAGCGTCACTTTTTACGACGATTTCTTCTTCAACGATGCGCAAATCAAGCAAGTTACGGTCGAATACTTCTTTACCATTACGGAAGCTAGGGTCTAAGCGAGCATGGCTGTCAGGGAAGCCAACCAGTGCAATTTCATCTCCCTCTTGCAAGATAGCATCACCATCTGGGTGGGCGAGAATACCATTTCGGCGGATTCGTTCAATGTAACAGCCAGTTTGACGATAAATACCCAGTTCTCGTAAGTTTTTACCATCAGTCCAGTCAATTAGCTCTGGGCCCACTCGGTAAGCTCGAATAATGGGTAAATACACTTTTCTCTGGCTTGAATTTCCAAGGCCACGCTCTTGTGCGATTTGCTGCGCGGAATCAGAAAGGTTTTGTTTTTGCAGTTTTGGCAACAATTTAGCAAACATGATCATGCTAATTAAGCCGACCAGATAAGCCATCGCGTAGCCTACGGATAGATTTTCTAATACCAGAGAAAATTCCATATTCCGCGGTATAGTCGCAAGGCCAGAGTTAAGAGCATCTTGTGCACCAACCAGTACTGGCGTTGCGGTCAATGCGCCTGCCATCATACCGGCGGATAAGCCAAAATCGAGGCCGAAATAGTGACTCAAGCCATACGTTAAGCTGACCGCAGACACGAGAACAGTCATGCTTAAAATAAAATAATGCTTACCATCTCTGAAGAATATACCAAAAAAGTTTGGTCCAGCTTCAATGCCAACGCAGTAGATAAACAGCATAAAGCCAATGGTTAAAGCTTCTGCATTAAATGAGAAACCAAGGTGGCCCATTACCAAAGAGGTAATAAGAACGCCAATAGAGTTGCCTAATTGTAATTTGCCAAATCGAATTTTTCCGATGGCAAGGCCAATGGCTAATACGACGAAGATTAGAAGGATAGGGTTTTGCTCGAGAAGGTATACGACGTCTATGTTCACTGTGTGGCTCGGTAGAGTGTGTGCCAAAAAAGATTAAGAACTGTGAATTGTAACTAAATATAGCAAAAAGATAAGTGAATTTTTTTAGGTTTTACCATTAGTTGACTTAACGTAATAACCAGCTGAAAAATAATAAAAAAGCCGCATGAAGCGGCTTTTTTGAAAACAGTCTTTATTACTCGTCAAATAGACCTAGGTGCTCTTTCGCGTATGCTTCGAACTCGTCGCAGCCACCGATGTGCTCTTGGTCGATAAAGATCTGAGGAACGGTTTCAACTGGTTTACCAACTGTTTTCTCAAGATCTGCTTTAGAAATACCTTCAGCGTGAATATCAACGTAACGGTAGTTGAAGTCATCACGTTTTGCTTTTAGCGTTTCTGCGTGCTCTTTTGCACGAACACAGAAAGGACATGCAGGGCGACCAAAGATAACAACGAACATAATCTTATTTCTCCTAAATCTATTCTTTTTTGAAAGCGTACAAAACATAGCGGCTGAGTGCGCTTTCTTTTGCTGGAGTAACTATGCCCGATCCAGATACGGAAATAAAGCGGCAATTACCTCTTGGTTCTATAGGTGAAATCTATCGAATAAAAACTAAACGCACGTGCTTATTTTACGGCTCTGAAGTATGTGAAGTGACGCATAAAAAACATACATTCTAAAGGGTTAATGATGGCAAGGTGGAATTGGTCAATTTTTTTTGTTTAAAAAAATAGCAATCTATTTTGGCTATACGCAAATAACTTCAACTCTTACATAAGCGTTAAATCAGAGGGCGAGAGGTTATTTGGGTATATTCTTTTGGGAGGGTGTGTATGTTTCAGTTTATGACTGCAACAAGGATTATATTTGGTGAAGGTGCACTTCAATCTTCATTATCCGTTATTAACCAATTTGGCTACAGTGTTTTGCTGGTTACTGGGCAGGATACCCAACGAGCCGCCCCCATTATCCAATATCTTAAAGCTCAAAATATGCGTTACCAGCACGTAGCTATCGTTGGAGAACCATACATCACGATGGTAGAAGAGACCGCAGTGCTCGGTAGAAAATTCCAACCTGATATGGTGGTTGCGATAGGTGGTGGCAGCGTCATCGATATGGGCAAAGCCTTAGCTGCCATTATTCCCAATCAAGGCAATGTTTACGATTACGTAGAAGTGGTAGGAAGAAGCGTCCCTTTAAAAGCAAAGCCTCTTCATTTTATTGCAATTCCTACGACAGCAAGCACCGGTTCAGAAGTGACCAGAAATGCTGTGCTGAAATCTGGACAAGATAAAGTGAAAGTGAGTCTTCGAAGCCCTGATATGCTCGCAGACGTTGCCATTGTAGACCCGACACTTACTTACGGGACCGACCAATACACATCTGGACGTGGCGCAATGGATGCGTTCACTCATTTAATGGAAGCGTATGTGTGTGGTGAGCCAAACCCTCTTACTGATATGGTCTGCGAAGAGGGGCTACGCCGTTTAAGCCGTTCAGTGATTGCCGCTTGTAAGCAAGATAATCATAAGGCGCGCTCTGATTTATCGTTCGCTGCATTGCTTGGTGGTATGGCGATTACTAATGCCAAATTAGGTGCCGCTCATGGGTTAGCATCGGCGTTAGGAGGCAAGTTAGACGCCCCCCATAGCGTTATTACGGCTCGCCTAGCTCCGCACGTGATGCAGGAGAACATTAACGCCGCTAAACTCGCGGGTAGGAATGATGTGATAAGTCGTTATCGCAAGCTGGCCCAATTAGTCACTGAGCGAGTAAATGCTAACGAACACGATGGAATTCTTTGGGTAAATATGGTGCTAGATAAGTTAGCGTTACCGCTACTGGCTCAATTTGGAGTATGCCAAACCTCTTTTGAGCAAGTGGCGAATGATGCGCTTAAATCAATGGCAATCAAAGGGAATCCTTTACCTCTTAATCAGGAACGTTTGATACACATATTGCAGCAAGTCTGTGATTGTAGCGGAGAGTGCGCAGCTGAGAGTGCACAACATGTCAGTTCTGTTGAAGTACTGGAATCAAGAACGGACTTATCGAGTGTCAACGACTTAGGGTGATTGCTCCCTTAGCAGCATTAAAACAAAAGGGGAGCCTTGAGCTCCCCTAGATAAAGTATTGACTAAGCTTTAGTGCTTAGTACTGGCTTAATTTGTCATAGCGACTGTCTTTCAACGCATCTTTTACGCGTTTTAGGTTCTCACGGAAACCTGTACCACGGCGAAGAGTGAAGCCAGTTGCTAGCACATCAATCACTGTCATTTGTACAACTCGGCTTGCCATTGGCATGTAAACGTCGGTATCTTCTGGAATATCGAGCGTGATGGCCAGCGAGCTTGCCTTTTCTAGAGGAGAATCCTTCGCTGTAATCGCAATAACCGTTGCGCCATTTTCACGAGCAAGGTTCGCTATTTCTACCTGACTCTTTGTTCGACCGGTATGAGAAATAAGAACCACAACATCATTATCACTGCAGTTGATACAACTCATGCGCTGCATAACAATATCTTCAAAACAAGTAATTGGAATATTAAAGCGAATAAACTTGTTTTGTGCGTCTCGGGCAACAGAAGATGATGCACCAAGGCCAAAGAATGAAATGCGCTTCGCTTGCGTTAGCAAATCGACCGCACGGTTCACTTGCATTGGATCTAGGCTATTTTTCGCGACATCTAAACACGCCATCGTCGATTCGAAAATCTTATGGGTGTACGCGTCTGGGCCATCGTCTTCTTCCACATTACGGTTAACGTAAGGGGTGCCGTTGGCTAGGCTCTGTGCCAAGTGAAGCTTAAAATCTGGAAAGCCCTTGGTGTCCAGACGACGACAGAAGCGGTTTACAGTGGGCTCACTAACGTCGGCCATTTTAGCCAGCGTTGCAATGCTTGAATGAATTGCAGTTTGTGGAGACGCCATAATTACTTCCGCAACTTTGCGCTCTGACTTACTGAAATTCTCCAGGTTTTTTTGAATTTTTTCTAATGTATTCATAGTGTTCACGAGGGTATAGAGAACAACTCGCTGGCTCTGCTAACGAAAGGAAACACGAAGATTCCGGAGTAGAGTGGGGCGTTAACGAAAACAACCAGCGCCATAGAATCAGTATAAACCTGATCTTCAATCAGTCTAAACCAATAACGGGTACTATTTAGTGAGAATTTGACAGGCCTCAAACAAAATGTTGTAAAAACTACAGAATTGGATGTGTAAACGAAGTTTTGTTGCGCTAGTCGCACGATAATGATGTTTGAGTTACATCAAAACGAAAAAAAATTTCAAATTGATGTAACTCGATCTGGCTGTTAAGACGATTGAATATCGACAACCAGCTGTTGAATTCTTTTCATCAAATTTGGTGCTTGCTTGGCGATTTCGCGTTGTTCATCAAGCACTGAGCTCAAAATTTCTTTTGTGGTCAGTGGATTTGCCAAAACCACTCTAAACACTATCGTATTCATGCGTTGCCATTGGTCTGGGTTCAGTCTTGTACGTGAAACGAACGATTTGCCCGTTTCGCGCTGACGCTTTTGAATAAACTGTGTTAACTCATTGATCAGCTCATTCAGTTGTTCTTTTTGTGAGCCTTCTGCTTGTGCTAATGCTTCACGGATGAATGGCGGCAAATAACGGTATGTGAGCAGACAAAGCTCTGGTTCAGAAACTAACTCGAAATCATCTTGCTGTTTGATTAAATCCGCAAAGTATCGAGCTTTTTCAATGCTTTGGTCAATCAGAAGCTCGTAACCTGGGCGACTTATGATGTGCATTGCGGCGTAGACCAACATCGCCATGCCCGAACGTGAGCCTTCTAATGTATGGCTGCCAAGGTCTTTTGAACCTTTTCGCAATATATATTGAGCGTGATGCTCTATGGATTTCATTGCGTCAGGGTCTTTGAACAGAACCATACCAGCGCCCATCGGGATATAGAGCTGCTTGTGTGCATCAATAGTTACTGAGTCTGCCATTTCCACACCTTTAAGAAGATGACGGTGATGGTTAGACATCAGTGTTGCGCCACCCCATGCGGCATCCACATGGAAGTGACAGCCGTGAGCTTGGCAGACTTCAGCGATTTCAGGCAATGGATCAACATTACCTGTCTCTGTTGTGCCAGCCACACCAATAACAGCAATAGGCTTGATATTTTGTTTTTCGAGCTCAACAATTTTCGCTTTAAGGTCGTCGATAATAATACGGTTGTTGGTATCGGTTTTAACCGCAACCAAGCCCTCTTGGCCTAGCCCTAATACATCGGCCGCTTTCTTAAGGGAGTAGTGACCACGCTCAGACACTAGCACCGCTAAGCCATCATAGCCATAGTGCTTCATGGCTTTAAAAAGGCCTTCCTTTTCCACGCCTTTAAATGAGCCATTGGCTCTTAACGCTTTGTTACGTGCTACCCAAAGCGCAGTGATATTGGCAATGGTGCCGCCGGAACAAAATGCGCCTAATGAGTGGTTTGCACTGTGCATCCACTGATTGTAAAAAGTATCATTCTGACCATATATCAAGCGATGCAGCATACCCAAAACTTGACGCTCAAGTGGCGTAAAGGCTTTGGAAGTCTCTATTTTTACCAGGTTTTGGTTTAAGGCGATCATGATCTTTGACAGTGGCATCAAGAAATAAGGCAGTGCCGATGTCATATGACCAATGAAGCTTGGTGAAGATGTGTGAACTGAGTGCGACACCAAAGTGTCGAGTAAGTGCTCTGTATGATCTGACACGAACTCTGGCTGCTCAGGAATCTGAGCAGAAGAAAAGTCTTTTTCGATTTCGCGTAAAGGCTTTTCTTCTGCCACGATGTGTTCACGAAGAAATTGATTTAGATTTCGCGAGAGGCTCTCGTCAATTTTAGTTAACGTTGAGTCCGGACCTTCTGGGACAGTGAAGATCTTTAGCAAGCTCTCAAAGCTAACATCAGCGGTTTTTTGTTCCTTAACCATAGCAAAGAATCTTTGTAGTTATTTTGGTAATGCGAGCGGCACAATCTAAACTAAAACGGGCGCAAAGTCCCGTTTTAATTGTTGAAACCCAAGTTGTAGAAATGAAAATTTTAGGTGAAGGTGACGATATTCACATTAAAAAATTCTAGATTGAGTACGTTAAAACACTCTGATGTTATCGAATGCTAATCAACGACTAATGCGAGCAATCTTAGTCACATTTCTGCTTTTCAATCTTTTCTATTGACTGATTGTACTTATTAAGTGCGGTATCAATTTGTTGGGGATGACTAAGCAGATCAGCGAATGCTGAACGAAGCTCGTAGTTTTTTGGATGATTAGTTGATTGACGGTCGCTAAATGTCTGTTTTGCAACTTCACCTAACTTATCGCTTCGGGTCGCTAACTGCTTAACGTCATGTTGCTCTAGTTTTAACCATGCTTCGATTGGCTGTTCCGTCGCAACGCGGCTAGGGTCGTTCTCTAGAAAGTAGTGAACCGCTTCGCGGTTTAATTCAAAGTGATGTTTACGTCCATCCAAGAACCATTGGCTAACTTCTTTCAGATCTGGATATTGGGTAACCGTCAAATCAACAAGATCTTGATACCACTGTAGTGAGGCATCGACGTAGCCATCGTATTTGCTAGCAAGACATTGTTGATCTGCGGCAAGCGTAAAAGTTGAGCTTGTAGCGAGGAGCGCTGCAACGACAAAGCGTTTCATTCTTCTTCCTTCTGGTTGTTATCCCTTTATTAACGCAATGCACATCAGTTGATGTTTCTCCCTTCTTTCTATTTGGTCGTGACAAATCGTTGAGCTGAATGACGAAAAGAAAGAGGGGGCTTGCCAAAAAATATTGACCACTTTGACGTTAACTGGGTATTTAAATTTTTGCCGTATTGTAATGGATGTTAAAGCGAAAACCTGAGATCTAGCTAGCAAGTGATACAAAGAAAAGCATCATAACTGGTACCAATAAACTCAAAATAAAGCCGCTAACGATAGCAACAGGAACACAACGCACACCACCGGTGGTTTGAATAACGGGTAGGGTGAAGTCCATTGCTGTTGCACCGGCATAACCAATTGCGGTGCACGGATAGCTACGAATAAAGAGAGGAATGGCAACCAGTGCGACTAGCTCTCTCATCAATTCAATCAAGAACGACGCGCCACCAAATACCGGACCAAAAGCGTCACCCATTAAAATACCTGCGAGTGAATACCAGCCAAAACCTGAAGCCATTGCGAGTGCTTGATAAAGAGGAAGATCCAAAAGCACCGCTGCAAGAACGCCACCAAGCATACATGTTGCGATGACAACAGCCGCAATAGCCATTCCTTGTTTATTTAATAGGATTTGACGCAGAGTAAGTCCACTATTGCGCAGCTGAATACCAATAAAAAATAGAAGTAGAAAGAGTATCCATTCGCTTGCTGTATCTACCCAACTCAAATCAATGGGTAACAGCAGGCCAACCACTAACCCGCCGCCAACGACCACGATAAGCTTAACAGACTCTAAAGCCATCGAAGATAACGGTAGCTTCTTTTGATTTTGATTGGTCTGGAGTGGAACAATTTTATCAATAATAGGCAGAGCCAACAGGTTGCAGGCACTTAGACACAAAAAAAACGTACTCGCATAGAGGAGAATACTTTGTAAGTTGCTGCTTAAATTATCGAGCGCCGCCAAACTAAGACCCATCAACGACAAAATGACGTAAATAAGGTAGGACGTTGACTGATTGATCTTCTCCAATAACGAAGATCGAGATATAGGAATTAGATACCCCACCACAAGCGGAGCGAAAATAAATAGCATCCCTGAAAACATAAAGCTCAATGATTCCTTTTTGAGATAACATCAACACGCATAAATCAAATTATCTATCGGTTGAAATTAGAGATATTTCACCACACACAGCTCAGCCTTGAGCGAATCGTTTTATCACGGATAAGGTATTATCAGAAAGCGATAAATTACAAACCGCTAGCATTGAGTACAGCACGGATTTGATCATTGAAGTCAGTATCACTCATGTTACTAAGTTCATACAAGACTTCTGCACCAGTTAAGTTGAATTCAACTTCGTGTTCGTCAATGCGTTCATCGTGATTGCGAAACATCAATAAATGATGCGCAATTCTAGCGATGTCGAGATAACTCACTTCTGGTCGCGTTAATTCGTATTTTTCGTTTGAGGATACTTCTCTGAAGTCGTTGTCAAATCCCCAACGCTCAAGCACTAGTTTACTTGTGGCAGAACAACGTGTTTGGAAGATTTGCAATGCAATATCTGGGTCTAAGTAATTGCCCCTATCTAAGTACAAGTGGTACTCATTAATTAGGCAAAATAACCCAATATCGGCTAATAGACCGACCAATAACGCCTTTTCTTGCTCTAGATGGCCATAAGTGCCTGGCTCGTGGCTACGAAACGATTGAACCAACATCACCATGACGGCACCGAGCTCACGCGATATCGCGGCACTCTTCACCAAGATGGCATTGCATTCTTTAGTGAGATTAACTGAGTGTTTAAGTTGCTCAATCGCTTGTGCGGTAACAATATCACGTACACGAAGTATTCCGAGACGAGATACCGCTGTAGTTAAGTCGTTGCAGGTGATATTTCTGCGATTGAAAATCACCGAGTTAGCGACTCGTAAAACGACCGCTGCTAATCCGGGATCTTCCAATAAACAGTTAGCAACATCGGCAATCGTGGTGTGTTCTTCGACACATAACTGCTGAATTTTAAGCACGACATCAGGAATAGGAGGTAACGAAATCTTACCCGTGGAGATGGACTGTTCTACCAGCTGAGCAAACTCGGATTCCAGTGCGTTTATAAGCTTATCTTTATTATTTGGCAGCCAAAAAAATGATAAATGTTCCATTGTGACGCTGTACTTGAGATCTTTCGTACAGTGTACCCTTACAGCGTATTCTTTATCAATTAAATGCGTATTATGTGCCCGTAATTGCCAGCGAGATCATAATGATGGCGCGTTTTAGGCATGCTATGCGTCAAAAAAATATCACCACACAAACAATAAATGTGAAACTAATCACGTATGCAGAATTTATACTTTTTTATATGTGACCTATGTCCTAACTTATTTTTCAACGTTAAGTATGATTAAGCAAGTTGGTGAGCACAACTCACAAAAATATCGCCAACAAATCGACATTTATAATTCGCTATAAGCTGCTGTTTATCTGGTGACATCGCTAATCGGGGTAATTTATTCAGATTAAAGAGGTCAATGGACATGACAGACCAAGCTTTTTTTAAATATGTACGCACCTTCAGTGAGTACCAAAAACGTTCTATGTTCGGTGGTATTGGTTTATTCACCGATGATGCTATGTTTGCGCTTGTCAGCAATGATTGCTGCTACTTACGTGGTGGTAATGGGCTAGATGAAGTGTTTACTCAACTGAGCTGTGAGAAGTATAAGCACGTCAAAAAACAGACGACGGCAACCGTAAATTATTATGATGTAACCGATTTATTCGAATCCGGATATGTAGGGCTTGATGAACTGGTACAGAAATCAATTGAATACTCAATTAAGGAACGGAAATATCAAAAGTCCTCTGCCAGTAGACGCTTAAGAGACTTACCCAACATGCAACTAACCCTTGAACGTATGGTCAAGAAAGCCGGTGTTGATGACGTAGAAACCTTTTTAGAACTTGGACCTGTAAAAGTCTTCAACAAAGTTAAAACGGCTTACGGTAATGATGTTGATGTAAAGCTACTGTGGAAATTTGCTGGTGCAACTGATGGCGTACATTGGAAACTGATCCAAGAGCCGCGTAAAAAACAGTTATTGGCACTGTGTGACTAAGCGAAGCTGATCGCACAATGATTGACTCGTTTCGATGGAGTTAGCGGGTCGTAAAGGCAAGTGTGAAAAGCGGAAAAAGGACGTTGAAGTTTTTTACCACTTCATTGAGTTAGTCATTAAATTAGACAAAAAAACCGAGGCAGAGACCTCGGTTTTTGTTTTTTTAATTTGCCCTTTTCTTATAGCACAAATCTTAAAACTTAAAACGCGTAGTGAACATTACCTGATCACCGTAAAAATCGTTGATACGTGCTTCAGCACCCAAAGAGAAAAGCTCTGTTGAGTGGAATCGAGCGTAGGCAGAGCCAGTCCAATCGTCATCGTTATCGATAGAAACGTAGCCGACTTTGCCGCCTACTTCTAATTGAGGGCCCAACCATTGGCGAACACCTAAGTTAAGCTCCATACCAACATCTGTGCTGCTCTCATTCGAAGGTTGCACAACGCGCATTAGCATTTCACCAGTAAGATCTGCCCAGTTGTTTAGCGGAGAATGGAAGCCAAAGCCTGCAGCTGAGTCAAAATCACTTTCAAACTCAGAGTCAATACGAGCAATAACATGCGCGTTCGGGTGAATTGATTTGCTGAATCCAGCACCAAATGTCACAGGACTTGCGCCAATACGTGCTTCGAAATAGTCGTAGCTAAAGTTGCTCATAGTTGCTGGCGCATTGCGATCGTTTGCAGCTAGGGCATGGCTTGATGCCACTAGTAAGGCAGCGGCTAATAGTGTTTTACGCATAACTAACGATAAACCTTGTTCATTATTTCCATGGATTCAAGCAACCACTTGAACCGTAATCTGATTTGTCCGACATCATAATAAAAAGGAAGGTCCACGACCAACAAAAATGTGTCGATGTTTTGTCAATTAACTTAATAGTTCCTTGGTTTAAGCAAAAACTACGCCATATACGTAGTGTCCGAGAATTTCACTCGGACAAGTAACGATGTTTTTCTAACCTCATTCGACTATGCGAGGTTAGGTGGTGCAATGAGCATCGTTGAGTTCAAGTTAGAACCAAACACTTTATTACTCGCCAAAGCTTGCTCTTCTTTCTGCCATGGCGTTGAGGATTGCCTCAGAATCAAGGATTTGAGTCCAGGATAGCAGGTTATCATCATTCTCAATCACAAACGCGGTAAGCTGAGACACGATTGCTTTTCTCAATGCTTCACCTTTCCAAGGTTTGGCAATGTAATAATCGAGACTCGCGTTATTTACGGCTTCTACGGTGTCTTCCAAACCAGCTTGTCCTGTGAGTAAAACTTTGCGCGCTGCTTTTGTGTCACCATTTTGACTGAGTTCGATTAAGAAGCTGATCCCAGTTTGTTCCGGCATAATGTGGTCACATAAAATGAGCGCAAGCTGAACTTCTTCTTCCGCCATCTCCTCAATCACTTGCCGAGCTTCAGTCACCGATTCCGCTCCTTCGACGACAAAGTTCTCCTCGAAGGGAGCAAGATCTTGGAGCACGCTATCCAAGACTTCTCGTTCGTCATCGACACATAAAATTAGATACTTGGTCATGTTTCATCTCCTTCTTCGATGACTGGTAACCAGACGGTCATTCGTGTGAACTGGCCGATCTCTGATTCGACGTCAATCCACCCTCTGTGTGCTGTTACGATTTGCTGGCAGATGGACAGCCCGATGCCTAAGCCAAAATTACCTTCTTTTTTTGTGGTGAAGTTCAGCTCGAAAATGGCGTCTCTTTGCGATTCAGGAATGCCACATCCATTATCTTCAAATGAGATAACGGCATAATGTGTGTGCTCTTTTTCTATAAGGCGTGTTTGTATGTTTAACACACCTTTCTCTAGAAATGCGT
This sequence comes from Vibrio sp. OY15, assembly GCF_000742455.1. Lineage (NCBI taxonomy): Bacteria > Pseudomonadati > Pseudomonadota > Gammaproteobacteria > Vibrionales > Vibrionaceae > Vibrio > Vibrio sp. OY15. Next base: position 295,593 of record NZ_JPIL01000001.1, read on the forward strand.
CAATGGCGTTAGAGACCAAGTTCGTCCACACCTGTTGGAGTGCGATCGGTTGACAAAGGATGGAAGGCAAGTTTGCATAGTCGGTTGAAACTTGGTGCATTTTTAATTTGTTCTCGAAAATCACCAAGGTGTCTTCAATGCCCTCATGAATATCGGCATAGTGCAGGGTCTCATCATCTGACCGAGCATATCCTTTCAGGCTTTTTACCATATCAGCAATTCGTGCTGCACAGACATTAATTGAGCGAAGTGTAGAACCTGCTTTGTGGTATTGCTCTAGTGTATTGAGAGCATGATAAGACGCTTTCTGCTTTCTCGTTAGTTGGGTAAGTAGCTCTTGATCGGACTCTAATCCAAGGCTCACCACTTTTTTTGCCAATGCTCGGTCTGGAAGAGTATGGCTAAGCGCTTTTACGCGTGATCTGAGCTCGGCGGTTGAAGCGGGTTTTGAGGTTTGCGCTTTGCTCAGTAATTCAATGCCTTTGCTTTGTATATCGGAACTGGGCGCATCGTTAAGTAATCGTTCTAGCGTATGCGTTAAATTCTCTACGCCCCTCAATATCGCGGCTACTGGATTGTTTAGTTCGTGTGCCACTCCCGCAACCAATTGGCCAAGCATCGCCATTTTTTCTCTTTCAATGAGCTGCTGGTGGGCTGATTCTAAAGATTCGAGCGTTTTTTGAAGTTGCAGTTTGGTGTTGATGCTTCTTTGCAATCGGCGGTTGAAGTGGCGTAAAAGCAAGTTTGTAAAAAGAGGCAGTAAGTTTGAGTCGCTTTGCATCACTTTATTGAATACGTTGCGATCGAGTTTGATAACTTCTGTTTTGGTTAGTGTTAGAGCTGTCGAGAAAGAACATTCCCCAGTAACAAACGACATGCCTCCGACAATATTCCCTTTGTTATGGCGTACAACCTCTCGCTGCATGCCTTGCTCATCGCGCTTGTACAGAGCCACTTCACCTTCGGTGATAAACCACAAAAAGCAATTTGGCTCGCCTTCCACGGTTAATAAGTGTTCAGGTGAGTATGTACGGCACGCTCTTGTTTCGTCATTATCTTTGAAAAATTGCTGGAGAGCGGAGATCACTTGCTCGGCTAACTCGGCATCAGACATCGAGTGGTAGTCGTGTAAGAATCCGGCTTGATAATGGCTCATCTGGTTATTGATGTGCGCTCGCAACAAGCTGTGATGATCCAATATCTGACTGTAACTTAGCAGGTCTTCTTTACCGTTTCGCAATATAAATTGGGTCAGCTCTTTTTGCACTGTGTTAAATAAGACGTGATCTGGCAAAGGTTTAGTGAGGCAGTGGTCGAGCCTGCCCTCATTAACGGCAGTGAGAATTGCCTCTATATCAGACGAGCAGCTAATAAGAATTTTTCTTGCTTGCTCGGTATGTGGCATCCGGTCTAAACCAATAAGAAAATCCACGCCGTTAAAATGAGCGTGATGGCTCGCTATAACTAAAGCAACAGTCTGTTCTCTTTCTTCTAGATACTCTAAAGCGCCTTGAGCCTCTTCTATCGATTCGACAGAAAATATATCAAACTTACTTGAGAAGGCAGACAGCTCCAATCGAAACTGTTCAGCACTGATTGGGTTGTTGTCGAGACACAACACAGCATAACGATTCACAGATGTTTTAGCTCCGGTTAAAACTTCGCCACGCAAACTTTAACAATAAAAGGGCATGATGAGTGGGAGCCAAGTATGATTCCTGATTAATGGACTAGAATAAGCATCAATAGTCTGATTTGTCTCAATGTTTTCTCCGCAGGTGGTTTGGGGTAGACTGACCGAAAATATCTAATAAGTGACGTTATGCAAAATCTTAAAAAAATCGGCGCCATTGGTGGTGCTATCTCATTAGCGCTGTGTTGGCCATTGGCTGTCGGACAAATTGGTCAGTCCATCATTGAAGATGGTATTACCAATATGAATGATGAAATGATTAAAGGCGAAGTGGTCGAGTATCAGCGTGGCTATTTGTCTTCAGTCGTGCTGACTCGTTATTCAGTTGTTGATCCTGAGCTTAAAACGCAGCTAGAGCGTGATGGTATGCCAACGACGTTTGACGTAACCAGTGATGTTAGCCACGGTCTAACAAGCCTAACAGCAGATTCAAAATTGGTGGACAATGACTTTTTGCCTCTCACGATGCATAGCCAGACTCAACTAAATGGCAATACAGCATTTATCCTCGACCTAGACAGTTGGCATTATCGTAACGAAGCGCAAGGTGTTTCTGTTTCTACAAGCCCTGCAAAAGTAACAGGTGATGTGACGGTATTGGGTGATCTCAATTACCAAGTTTCCGTTCCTTCTGTTCAAGTGGATTTTGAAAACGGTGAAGAGCTTCATCTGAATGCATTGACAGGGCAAGGTAAAGGAAAGCAAGCAAAAGGCTACTGGCTGGGTGAGCAATCTTTTTCTCTAGAGAAGCTAGATGTGGTTGATGCGAACTTAACGCCTGTCTTCTTGATTGAAAATGCGAGCTACCGTGGTAACACTACGATGAGTGAGTCTGGTGATAAGCTGAACAGTCAATTAAACCTAGATGCTAAGAAACTACGTTTAACTGATGGGACGGATGTCGATAACTTTAAGTTGGATTTCTCAATTGCAGATGTGGATAGCCAGTCATTTGACCAAATTATGTCTATCTATCAAAGCTCTCCAATGTTAGACGAGCAGGAAATTGCGAGCTTATTGCCGCATGTTGACACGCTGTTTAGCAAAGGTTTTGATTTATCCGTGAACGAGCTTTCACTCGCGTTCGGTGACGGCAAGTTCCACAACGAGTGGCAACTATCCATCCCTGAAGGTACTGAGCATATTACTCAAGATCCAATGAAGTTGGTGACGGCCACTACTGGTGAACTTAGCACTTACTTCTCTGATGAATTAGTAACGCATTACCCATTTATTCAAGAAGGGATTGATGAGCTCCTTATTATGGAGTTGATCGAAAAAGTAGAGGGCGGTTATCAATTAAAAGCAGAAATTGGTGAAGGCAAATTGAAGTTCGAAAATGGGCATGAGTTCCCATTGGTGGCTCTACTTATGCCTGCTTTGATGCAACAACAGTAATTCGTGTTGTTGCGAATTTGTTCCAATTCAACGCTTAGTCTTTAAAAAGAGGTCGTAAGACCTCTTTTCTTGTTTTTATCACTGCGAAAACGTGATATTAATTTCGTAATATTTACATAGCAGGAGCAATGAGCATCATGGAACAAAATACGGACAACGTATTTAACTTCAGTGCAGGGCCAGCAGGTCTGCCTAAAGCAGTTATGCAGCAAGCACAACAGGAACTAATCGATTGGCAAGGTCTTGGCACTTCGGTCATGGAAATCAGCCACCGAAGCAAAGAGTTCATCAAAGTTGCAGAAGAAGCCGAGCAGGATTTACGTGATCTTCTGAATATTCCGGACAACTATAAAGTGCTGTTCTGCCAAGGTGGTGCTCGTGCTCAGTTTGCTGCTGTTCCTCTAAACTTACTTGGTGATGCCGATACGGCAACTTACATCGATGGTGGTTATTGGGCTGAAAGCGCGGTAGCTGAAGCGAAAAAATACTGCGAACCAGACGTGTTTGATGCAAAAACAGAAATCAACGGGAAAGTCGCGGTTCTACCTGCAAGTGAATGGAAAATTGCTCCAGAAGCGGCTTACGTTCACTTCTGTCCAAATGAGACCATTGATGGTATTGAGATTAACGATCTTCCTATCACCGACAAACCGATTGTTGCTGACATGTCTTCGACAATTCTTTCTCGTGAAATTGATGTGTCGAAATACGGTGTGATTTACGCGGGCGCTCAGAAAAATATTGGTCCTTCCGGCATTGCTATTGCTATCGTGCGCGATGATTTATTAGGTATGGCGAAGCAGGTACTACCAAGTATTTTGGATTACACTGTTTTGGCAGAAAAAGAATCAATGTTCAACACGCCACCAACCTTTGCATGGTACCTGTCTGGTCTTGTTTTCAAATGGCTGAAGGCACAGGGCGGAGTAAAAGCGATTGAGCAAGTGAACCGCGCTAAAGCCGCGCTACTGTATGATTACATCGATCAGTCTGATTTCTACCGTAATGGCGTGCACTCAGCAAACCGTTCTTTGATGAACGTGCCATTTCAACTTGCTAAGCCTGAACTGGATGCAACCTTCCTTGAGCTAGCAGACTCTAAAGGGCTGAAAGCGCTAAAAGGTCACCGAGCAGTTGGTGGTATGCGAGCATCCATTTATAACGCAATGCCGCTTGAAGGCGTTCAAGCGTTAGTAGACTTCATGCAAGAGTTTGAGAAAAACTACGCGTAAGCTCAAACTGATAGTTGTTCTCCAAAGCGTCGCTATTGCGGCGCTTTTGTTTATCTCAACTCACATCATTCCAGGAAGGTAAAATGACCAAGGCAAATATTGAAGCGCTGACTAAGCAGTTCCCACTCTTGGCAGCACTTATTGATCTTGAAGAGGTTTGTTGGTTTAACCCCCATATCACTTCCTTGGAGGAAGGCTTACCTCATGTCGGGTTAGGTGAACAAGATATTCAAGTTGCGAGTGAACGGCTAACACGATTTGCGCCTTATTTGATGAAGGCGTTTCCCGAAACGGAAACGTCGCGTGGCATTATTGAGTCCCCAGTGGTGGATATTCCCAATATGAAAGTGCGTTTGGAGCAGCAATACGACACACCAATATTGGGCCATTTAATGCTCAAAAAAGACAGTCATTTGCCAATTTCTGGTTCGATCAAAGCGAGAGGTGGTATTTATGAAGTGCTCACTCATGCAGAAAAGTTGGCGTTTGAAGCCGGCTTGCTCTGTGAAAACGATGATTACAGAAAATTGTTCAGCAATGAGTTTCGGCAGTTTTTTAAGCAGTACAGTATTGCGGTTGGCTCAACCGGCAATCTTGGTATGTCCATCGGCATCATGAGTGCGAAGCTGGGTTTTTCAGTTTCAGTCCACATGTCTGCGGATGCGCGGGAATGGAAGAAAAATAAGCTCCGGTCGCATGGTGTTAATGTCGTAGAGCACCAAGAAGATTATGGTATTGCTGTCGAGCAAGGTCGTAAAGAGGCAGAAAAAGATCCCAACTGTTTCTTTATCGATGATGAAAACTCACGGACGCTGTTTCTAGGTTACTCTGTTGCGGGTGAGCGTCTTAAGCAGCAATTTGATGACTTGGGAATCGTGGTTGATGAGCATCATCCATTGTTTGTTTATCTTCCTTGTGGTGTTGGCGGTGGACCTGGTGGGGTGGCATTTGGCTTGAAGGTAGCATTTGGCGAGCATGTCCACTGTATTTTCGCAGAGCCAACGCACTCACCGTGCATGCTGTTGGGCGTACATACAGGCTTGCATGACGATATTTCGGTGCAAGATTTGGGTATCGATAACATTACCGCCGCTGATGGTTTGGCAGTAGGTCGTGCCTCGGGATTTGTCGGAAGAGCGATGGAAAGGCTACTTGATGGTTTTTACACCATTGATGACGCTCGTATGTATCACCACTTGGGTGAGTTAAGTGAACTGGAAGGTATTAATCTAGAGCCTTCTGCATTAGCCGGTATGATTGGGGCAGTGCACGTCTCGAATAACCATGCTTATCAGTCTCGAATGAAATTTGACGAAGAAAAACTCAAAAAAGCAACACATCTTGTTTGGGCAACAGGTGGGGGCATGGTTCCGGAAGATGAAATGGCGGCTTATCTCAAAAAATCTGGTCGGTAAATCAGCACTGTATACGTGCTTAATTAGGTAACTAATAATACAGGAATAACAAAAGGGCTCATCGTTTGATGAGCCCTTCTCGTCACTGAAAATCGAATTATAGAGATTGTAATAGCTGGTAGTAACGACCTTTTTGAGCGAGTAGCGTTGGATGGTCGCCTTGTTCGATGATCTCACCTTGTTCCATCAAACAGATGCTATCCATACTTTCTAACTCTATCAGTCGGTGTGTAATGAATACTACTGTCTTATTAGCAAAGTGTTCATTGAAAAGCGCCATCACTTTTTGTTCCGTACGCTTATCGAGGCCTTCAGTCGGCTCATCTAAGAGTAGGATTGGGGCATCACGTAGCAATGCTCGAGCAATACCGATTCGGCGTTTCTCACCACCAGATAACTGACGACCGCCGTCGCCTAACCAAGCGTCTAAACCTGGCTCTTCAAGAAGTCCGCCAAGCTCGACTTTTCGTAAAATAGTAGACAGTTGCTCATCACTTGCATCCGGAAAGGCCATGAGTAAGTTGTCACGTAGTGTCCCGTTTAGTATATCTACGCGTTGACTGACCACAGTCATTGCTGCTCGCAGGTCCGACTCGCTCCAATCTTGCAGTTTTGTACCACCGATTCGAACTTCACCTTGGTTAACATCCCAGTAGCGGCAAAGAAGCTGAATCAGTGTTGATTTACCTGAACCTGTTTGACCTACAATTGCAGTTTTAGTGCCCAACGGTAGTGAGAGTGACAAGTCTTTCAGCACCTTTTGCTGACCGTCAGGGTAAGTAAAATCTATGTTGTCGAATTCAATGTCTAACGTTGTGTCTTTATGTTTCGACTGCTCAGGGAAGACGACGTCAGGTTCAGCCAAAATTACTTCATTTAAACGACGAGCAGAAGTCAACGTTTGACCGAGATACTGGAATGCGCCCGCGATAGGCATCAGAATCTCAAAGCTAGCCATGGTTGCAAACGCGAACAGCGCAATCCAAGGATCAGGAGCACGACCACCTACGCCGTCTGCAGCAAACCAAAGCATCACAACCAGTGTAATGCCGTTCACCAGCATAAGCAGGCCTGAAGCCATGCCCGTTAAATTCGCGTTCACAAATTGGTTAGACAGCAACTGCTTCTGCTTCTCTAGAATGAGATTACGATAACGTTCTTCTGCTCCAAAGATACTCAGTTCACTGTAGCCTTGAAGCCAGTCCAGTGTCGCCACTCGCAATTGCGCTTTATGATGAGTGAGATTCTCGCCATTGTTTTTACCCAGTTTATAGAACAGTACTGGCCATACAAACAACATGACGGTAAGAATCGAGCCAAGCAGTAGGGCGAGATGCCAATCAAAGAACGCCAGGACAGCCGTTAAACTCAATATGCCAAAAACACCAATCACGACAGGGCTGATAAGTCGAAGGTAAACGTGATCCATCGCATCTACGTCCGCTACTAAGCGGTTGAGCAGATCGGCATCACGCATCGTAGAAACACGACCCGGAATCAGTGGTGCAAGTTTCTTAAAGAAGAAGATGCGTAGATCGGTAAGCAGCTTGAACGTTGCATTGTGGCTAACGACACGTTCTCCCCATCGACCTGCGGTTCGAGCCATTGCAGCGCCGCGTACCCCGGCACCTGGTAACATGTAGTTGAAGGTCTCACGAGCAACCGTCAAGCCTGCCACCGCTGCGGCTGAAATAAACCAACCTGATAGCGTTAATAAGCCAATAGACGCCGCTAAGGTCAGAAATGCCAGTAGCATACCTAGCGAAAGACCAAACCAGTGTTTTTTATAGAGTTTTAGATAAGGGAGTAAATCACGCATCTAAGTTCCCCTTGTCTGTTTCACGTTGTGCGAGGTTCGCTTCCAACATGTCTTTAAATAAGCCATCTTCTGTCGACAGTGTGGCGTAATCACCACGTTGAACAATCTGGCCGTCCTGCATAACAAGAATTTGCGATACGTTTTGTAAAGGCGCAAGTTGGTGAGTAATCATCAAATTCGTTGTGGCATGCGCATACTTGTTAATGCCTTCCATCACGAGTTTTTCACTGCGAGCATCTAAGCTTGCGGTTGGTTCATCTAATAACCAAAAACGACCATTTTGTAGCATGGCGCGAGCCAGTGCTAAACGCTGCGCTTGGCCGACAGATAAACCACCAGAACGATCAGATATCGGATAATCCAACCCATGCATTTCAACAAATTCAGCAGCGTGAGAGTCATTCAACACAGAATGTACGTCTGCATCCTGAATATTTTGCTTACCTAGTGTGATGTTATCTCGAATGCTACCGTGTAATAGCATCGGGTTTTGACCAATCCAGCTTACTGCCTCTCGCCATGTGGCTAGATCCAGTTGCGACAATTCGCAGCCATTAATTTTTAAGCTACCTTGATAAGGCATGAAACCGAGGATTGTGTTTACCAAACTTGTTTTACCTGCGCCACTTGGTCCAACCAACGCTGTACTTTTGTTGGCTTCAAGAGAGAAGGATAGGGGACCTGCGAGCTGCTTACCTTCCGGACTAAAAATGGTTAACTGGTCCGCTTCAATATGGATAGGGCTGTTTTTATCTAACGCTTGGGTACCATCTTTGATTTGATCGACTTCCAAATCCAGAAACTCGACAATGCTTTCTGCTGCGCCAACCGCTTGCTGTTTCGCATGATAGAACGTGCCCAAATCACGTAATGGCTGATAAAACTCTGGCGCAAGAATCAGAATGAACAAACCAGCAAAGAGCGTAACACCTGTGCCGTAGTAGCCGAAGTCCAGCTCCCCGATATAACTAAAGCCAAAGTAGACAGCGGTAATTGCGATAGAAATAGAAGTGAAAAACTCTAACACCGCAGAAGACAGAAACGCGATTTTCAGAACGTCCATGGTACGAGTACGAAAGACTTCTGAAGCACCCTTTAGCGTCTCAGTTTCAGATTTTGTTCTATCGAATAAGCGAATGGTTGTCATTGCTTGCAAGCGGTCATAAAAGTGACCCGACAAACGCTGCATCGCTTTAAAGTTTTTACGGTTTGCTTCTGCGGCTTTCATTCCAACCAGTGCCATGAAAATAGGCACTAGTGGTGCAGTGACCAGGAAGATCAAGCCTGCTGCCCAGTTTACTGGGAATACGACAACCAAAATGATGAAAGGCACTAGTACCGATAATGACATTTGAGGCAAGTAGCGTGAGAAGAAATCTTGCATATCTTCTACCTGCTCTAAGATGAGCGTTGCCCAACTGCCAGCAGGTTTGCCTTTGATATAAGCTGGCCCAAGTTTATGAACTTTATCTAAAATGAGTTGGCGAATATAAACTCGAATTTGCTCCCCGCAACGGTAACCGGCAAGCTCTCGACCCCAGGTACAAGCAGCTCGACCGATAACCGTGCCACCGAGCCCAACAAAATGCCAAATGAGGTCGGCTTTGTCGACTTGGTCAATGATTAACTGGTGCAGAATGGAGGCGAGCAGGGCTGCTTGAGCCAATAAAAACACGCTTGAAAGTACGCCTAGGCCTATCGCAATCATAAGCCAGCGCTTGGCTAACTTACTTTGTTGCTTCAGCCACTTATTCAAGCTGCTTTGCTTTTTCTTATCCATCGTGAAGGCTTAATGATAATTGTTTTAATGAGGCGGTAGTATACAAAAGAAAACCCAGCGGGAATACCGCTGGGCTTTAAGGATATGACACAAATGTGAAAAGTTATTTGTCACCAAGTGAGTCTAAGAAACGTTCAGCATCTAATGCAGCCATACAACCTGTACCTGCAGAGGTGATCGCTTGACGGTAGTTGTGGTCCATTACGTCGCCAGCTGCAAATACACCTTCGATACTAGTTTGTGTTGCGTTGCCTTCAAGACCTGATTGAACGATGATGTAGCCATCTTTCATGTCTACTTGGCCTTCAAAGATTTGTGTGTTTGGCTGGTGGCCAATTGCGATGAATGCACCCATTACATCGATATCTTCTGTCGCACCGCTGTTCACGTCTTTAATGCGGACGCCCGTTACGCCCATATCGTCACCCAGTACTTCATCGAGAGTGCGATCGGTATGAAGAACGATATTACCGCTTTCAACTTTATCCATCAGACGTTTCACAAGGATCTTCTCTGCGCGGAATGAATCGCGGCGGTGGATCAGGTGAACTTCTGACGCAATGTTAGATAGGTATAGCGCTTCTTCAACAGCCGTGTTACCACCGCCCACAACTGCAACTTTCTGATTACGGTAGAAGAAACCGTCACAGGTTGCACAAGCAGAAACGCCGCGACCTTTAAATGCTTCTTCAGACTCAAGGCCAAGGTATTTTGCTGATGCGCCGGTAGATATGATTAAGGCATCACAAGTGTACTCACCTGAGTCGCCTTTTAAACGAAATGGGCGTTGTGATAGCTCTACTTCATTGATGTGATCAAATACGATTTCAGTTTCAAAACGCTCGGCGTGTTCTTTCATGCGATCCATCAATGCTGGACCTGTCAGTCCCTCAGCATCGCCTGGCCAGTTTTCAACTTCAGTTGTGGTGGTTAGCTGACCACCTTGTTGCATTCCCGTCACAAGCACAGGGTTTAAGTTTGCACGCGCTGCGTAGACGGCAGCTGTGTATCCTGCAGGACCAGAACCAAGAATTAATAATTTACAGTGTTTTACGTCGCTCATTATGGCTCCAAAAAGGGCGTAACATTTCCCTCGATTGTATGGAAATTCTTAGTGCTTTAAAAGCATAAACAACGATTGTGATCGAATAATTGGTTATAGATTAGAACCCACTAAATATTGATAGAGAACGTTGACTTCTAGCATAAAATTCTATTCGTAGTAGAGAAGTCTAGTTTCAAATATTGTCAAAGCGTAAAACTGAAACATGGCTCTATTTTTTTGGCTTCATTTGGTTTGATATGTTGTTTTTGTTGTTTTGTTGAAGCTATCAACGTTAAAAGCTGGTAATTGCAGAATATTTGCGTAACCTAGCGTGTAAATTAAATGTTAATTAATGTGCCTCATTAAAGGAGCAAATGATGTTACATTCACGTGAGAATACTCTACATTTAACACAGCTCAGCATGGCAGCAATTGAGCAGCTTTCCCCATCGTTTGAAGAACTGCCTCGTACCGAACATGCAGATGGTCAGTATCGACTACGACGTTATTCTGTGGTTGGTTTTGATAACGGCAAAGTCATCGACTTAAATAAAAATAGCTTTGTTCAATCCTCTGATATCAACCGATTTCAAGGTGATGTAGTAAGACAATTCGAGCCAATTGAGAAGGATATTCTTACCAGCGATGGCTTTCGAGAAATGTGTGAATTGTTTGTCAATGCGAATCATCTGCCAAACGGTCAAGAAATAGAAATTCACCAAATCCGTATCAGGGCACTGGAAGAAGAAACCCAAGTAGCACCTGAAGGTGTGCACCAAGACGGTTTTGATCACATTGCAATGGTTGGTGTGGGACGCCATAACATCATCGGTGGCGACATCATGCTGTACAGCAGCCATAACCAAGCCCCATTTTTCCGTAAAGTGCTAGAAACCGGAGAGGTCGCAATCTTGGCTGATAGCAAGCTGTGGCATAACGCGTGCCCAATCCGCTCTGTTATTGATGACGAAGCGGGCCATATGGATGTATTTGTACTCACGGCTACGGATAAGCGTAATGAACTTCAATCTTAATCAGATCAGAGAGCAATTTCCGGCGTTGGCTCAATACCACAACGACAAGCCCGTGACGTTTTTTGATGGTCCAGGCGGCTCACAAGTGCCTCAATCAGTACTAGACAGCATGGTAGGGTATTTAGGTCGTTTCAACGCTAACTTAGGCGGGCATTATTTTTCTAGCCAAGTGACTGTTGACGTAATGCAAAATGCGCGTGAGTCGGCTCAGGCTCTACTTAATGCCCCTTCATCTGGCAATATTGTCTTCGGTGCCAATATGACCTCACTAACCTTTCAGCTTAGTCGCGCGATTAGTCGAGATTGGCAAGCAGGAGATGAGATCATTGTTTCCGCTTTGGATCACTATTCAAATGTATCCAGCTGGCAGCAAGCGGCAGAAGATAAAGGCGTTACGGTTCATCAAGTTCGTATCAACGAAGAAGATTGTACGCTGGATATGGAGCATTTAAGCCGCCTTCTTTCTGATAAAACGCGCCTTGTCGCTGTGACTTATGCATCGAACACGACGGGCTCTATTGTGGATGTACAGCATGTAGTCAGCATGGCGCACAATGTTGGGGCACAAGTTTATGTGGATGCCGTCCATTATGCGCCTCATCATTTGGTTGATGTTCAAGCGTTAGGTTGTGACTTTTTAGCTTGCTCAGCTTACAAGTTTTTCGGACCACACGTTGGTATTGCTTACATAGCCGATCAGTGGCTCCACAGTATTCGCCCTTACAAAGTCGAGCCTGCCACTAATATAGGTCCAGGTCGATTTGAAACAGGAACGCAAAGTTTTGAAGGTCTTGCTGGTGTCGTTTCTGCGGTTGAGTATCTGGCTCAATTTGGTGAAGTCGGTTTACCTCTTCGCCAACGGTTGGAGCAAAGCTACCAACTGTATGAACAACATGAGCAGCGCTTGAGTGAGCGTTTCTTACAGCGTTTGAATGCATTAGATGGTGTCAATCTATTCGGTATCGCAAAGGAAGATAGCCAACTCCGCACGCCAACTTTTGCGCTAACGTTTGACCGATATTCTCCAGAGTTCATCGCGAAAACACTGGGTGAACATAACATTTGTGTATGGAATGGTCACTTTTATGCGTTGGGCTTAGTTCGTCAACTTGGTTTAGAAGAATCGGGTGGTGTAGTGCGAATTGGTTGTATGCATTACAACACAATAGAAGAAGTCGATATGTTATTCGATGTGCTAGAAAGCATCCTTGACGCATAATTAACGATTTCTTCCTGATAGAAAAACAAAAGCTCGAGTCAAACTCGAGCTTTTTTCGTTTTTATTTGAATCAACGCGTTTTACAAGCGATTACTCACTAACTTCAACTTCATAGGAAGTGAATTTTCTTACATTAATAACGCCAGTATCAAAGATGAGGTATTGACCTTTAATGCCTTGCAAAGTGCCAGTAACAACCGGGTTTTTATCGAAGTTATGCGAAATGATCTTCGTTGGGTGCTGTTGTACCGGGTAGCTAAGGTCGGTAATGCTTTCGTTTAATACTTCAATGGCATCTTCGCCGAATTGCTGTTTTATCTCGGCAATTTTCTCTTCGACTAAAGGCAATAGCTCAGCAAAACGGTCCTGCAATGCCATAGGTTCACCGTCACCTTTAAGCAGTGTGCGCCAATTGGTCTTGTCTGCGATATGTTTCGCCAGTTCAACTTCAATTAAACCGGAGATATGGCGAGTTTTTACTTTAAAAATTGGCAAGCCCTGAGTCGCGCCTTGGTCAATCCAACGAGTCGGGATTTGAGTATGACGAGTGATACCAACTTTTAAGCTGGATGTGTTGGACAGGTAGACAAAGTGATCCACCATGCAATTCTCTTCACCCCATTGTGGTTCGCGACAAGTCCCTTGATCGTAGTGGCAGGTCTCTGGCTTCATGATACACATGTCGCAGCTTGCTAGCTTTTTCATGCATACAAAACAGTGGCCTTGCGAATAACTCTTTTTCGTTTTCTTTCCACATGAGCAACAAAAAATATTGCCAGTGTGAGTCAGTGTGAGCGTTTTACCCAGAAACGGAGTTAAGTCGATCTCTTCCTCACCGACAGGAAGACGGTAGTTGACGGCACCGTCCAGAGAAGCACGCATCTTGTTTAGCGTGCCAGTTGCAATTAATGACATGACATTACTCATTATTGTGTTTTTGCACAGTATATACTGAAGTGGAGAAGAGATGCAGGGTTGACAGGAGCTTTAAAGTAAATGTCTTGCACTAAATTATTATGCATCGTGTTTTATTTTCTAAAAATTATGGCTGTGAAATGCTTCGCAAATAGAAGTTGGGCTGCACTTTTTAGAAATTTTAAAACGTGATAACGGTTCAAAATCCGTTACTATGTGTCGAAAATAAGAATTGAATGAAAAAGCGATTTTATTTCTTGATAAATTACCTTGATTTCATTTTTTGAAATTATTGAACCCCACGTATTGTATAATCTCAGCAGGTCACTTGCCCATGAAGTGGATCCATAACTTTATCTTTGCTCTTTCTATTTGCACTATCAGTTTGGTTGCCCTTTATAGTGTGCTTGGCGATACGCGAAAGCTGACCATTACACCTGAGCATTTCAATATCTATGCAACTAAAGATGCCAGTGAAGGAGGTGTGAGTGAGGCAGATATCACATACGATCGGCAAAGCCTAGTTCTTAGCTGTGAACTAAAGCAGAGCTCGTATGCTTGGCCTTATTGCGGAATCTCGGTTTATACCGATTCAGCAACGCCAACACAGGGTATTGACCTTTCCAACTACCATACGATTCGATTGAAGGTGCGATATGAAGAGGCAGGAATAGGGGCTAACCCTAGCCACGACCTACGTTTGTATCTTCGCAATTATAATTCTGAGTATTCCAAGCCGGACGACGAGTACACCATTAAATATAATGGCATGCAGTTTTCTCCATCGGGTTCGAGCGATATTGTCGAAATTCCGATTAAAAATCTTCAGGTGATGACCTGGTGGTTAGTAGATAACGGAGTCGCGATTGAACACTCCGCACCTGAATTTTCAAACATCACACGTATTGATATTGCAACTGGGTCTGGTGCGGCACTTGGTAAACATAGAATTGTGATTGATAAAATTGAGTTTGAAGGCGCTTACCTTGCGCAAGAAACATTGTTGTATGCATTATTACTCTCTTGGATGGCGCTTGGACTGGCTTTTTCACTGCATGAGTTACGAAAAAATAGAGTGGCTTATGAAAAAGCGCAAAAGCGTCACCGTCATTTGGAAAAGGTGAATGATACTTTGCGAGCTCAAAACTATGAGTTTGCAGAGTTAGCGCATCGAGATGCTTTGACGGGCGCGATGAACCGATATGCTGTGCAACACTGGCTGGAACAACAATCTCGTCAGGTTCGCTGGGGGCATAACACCTTCAGTATTCTCTATTTGGACTTGGATAAGTTTAAAAAGGTGAACGACAAATTTGGGCACCAAATGGGGGATGACATATTGCGCGAATTTGTCATGGTGGTAGCGACTTCTATTTACTCAGACGATCGACTCGTTCGTTGGGGCGGCGAAGAGTTTGTCGTATTTTGCCCTGATACCAATATTGAACAAGCGCTAGAGAAGGCAGAAATGATTCGCAAAAATGTGGAGGATCATTTGTGGGTGCACGGTGAATCATTAACTTGCAGTATTGGCATTGCCCAAATGCAGAGTGAACGCGTCTCAGAAACCATGGCGAGAGCTGACGAAGTGTTGTATCAGGCGAAGCGCAATGGTCGCAACCGAGTGGAAGCTCATTATGGTTTACTTGCTTGCGAAAAGAAGCAAGCCTGATAGCCGTTCACTGAAAGTAAAGAAAAAAGGTGGCCAACTGGCCACCAAGAGGGAAACTGCTGAACACCACTTAGGGGGGAAGTTTGGGTTATCGATACGATTACCGTGAGCAGCAGTGTAGTGCTAATCGAACTTGCTATTTTTACCAGAACAACCAAGCGAAAAGCGTTAGTGCAGCAATACAGGCAATGTTTAATACGAAACCAATTCGCATCATTTCTTTTTGCTTGATATGACCCGTACCGAACACAATCGCGTTTGGAGGTGTTGCAACTGGTAACATAAATGCACAAGATGCAGCGACGGCAATCAGTGCAGAAAGAATAACCGGAGACATGCCTAAGGCTTCTGCAATGGTCGCAAATACAGGGACAAGTAGCGCAGCACTGGCGGTGTTACTCGCAAACTCAGTCAAGAAGACAACAAAAGCAACCACTGCAAGAATCGTTAAGAGAATACCGGCTTGCTCAAGGAAGCCTGACAAGCTATGAGCCAAAAATACGCTTGTTCCGGTTGCTTTTAGGACGTTACTCAGACAGATACCACCACCAAATAGGATTAACACACCCCAGTCGGTTGTTTTCTCAATATCTTTCCACTCGACGGCGCGAGAAGCACCAAGTAGAAGGATGGCGCCAATAGCTACAAGAGTATCGAACTTCGCGAAGCCACCCAGCATAGCGTTAATAGGCTTACTGAATATCCACAACGTCACGGTCAGTAAGAAAATCGCCAACGTAATCATTTTGCCGTTTGTCCATTCGACTGGTTGATGGTCAAGGTCAAACTTGTGGCTAAGGTCAGGCTTAGTCATCGTGTACAATACGAGGATAGCGATTGGCATTAATACTAGGGAAATAGGTACACCAAACTTCATCCATTCAGTGAAGCTTAGGCCAACTTCAGCGGCTGCAATTGCGTTTGGTGGGCTACCAACCAGTGTTGCAATACCACCAATTGAAGCACTGTAAGCGATACCGAGTAGAACAAACAAAAAGGTGTTGTGGTTTTTCTTGGCGTCTAGCTTTGTCATCACACCCAGCACAAGCGGTAACATCATCGCGGCGGTGGCGGTGTTTGAAATCCACATTGACAGGCCAGCACTCACACCAAATAGCATGAATACAGCGACAGACATTTTTCCTCTTGCCAGCAATAGTACTTTATCTGCAATAGCTTGATCTAACTTTTGTTTATGTAGAGCCGCAGCTAGTGCAAAACCACCCAAAAATAGAAAAATGATGGAGTTGGAAAAGTTATTCAGTGCGGTTTGAGTGTTGAACACACCCAAAAATACCGCAAGTAGTGGTATGAGCAGCGCGGTAATGCTGACGTGAATCGCTTCGGTTAGCCACAGAATAGCAACAAAAACTAAGATGCTCAGGCCGGTTACTACTTGTGGTTCAAAGGGTAAGGTATTAAACAAGATAATGAACAATAGGATATTCGCGTTCAAAATCATGCTGTTGCGAGTGAAGAACCAATTCTTCAATGTCACAGCGAGTGCGGTCATGGGTAGTGCTCCTTTTGCATTGCCTTTTGTCGGTTTTTTTATGGCAAAGTAACTGACTTGTAGTTATTTATTGATGAAATGTTACTTTGAATGCGAAAAAGAGTTTTGCCTGAATCGTAGAGCAAATTAGAAAGTGTGATGTTGAGAATTGGAAATGGGTAGAAAACTACCCATTTGTTTTATAGAAATGTTACTAGGCTTGTGAGCCACGTTATTCCTCTATTCGACGGGGACTTGAAGAGGCACGTTAGCTGCTTTATTTGGCTCTTTTACTGCGACGATAGGTTCTTGAGGGCCAAGAAACTTAGGCTGCGTATTGATAATATACAGGTCTAAAAACGCTTTCACACGGGCTAGCAGTTCTCGAACACGCATCGATGTTTTTTGCTTGTTGGCCGTCGGCCCTGCTACCGCGAGACACTGCGCATCAATGCTGTAAGCATCAGCGATGAACAGTGCGCGTTCGCAGTGAAAGCGTTGAGTCACAATCAGAAATCGCTCCGAAGCAAAAATTTTTTTTGCTCGTACAATCGAATCTAAGGTACGAAAGCCAGCATAATCAAGGTGAATCACTTCTTCAGGCACGCCTGCTTTAAGTAAGTCGCGTTTCATTGTCCACGGTTCGTTATATGAACGGTGGGCGTTATCACCACTCAATAAAAACTGTTTTACTTTGCCTTGGTTGTAAAGCTCAATCGCCGCATTAATGCGATGAGTGTAGTAAGTGTTGAGGATCTTTCCGATGTATTTACTGGTACCAAGAACTACGGCAACCTCATGTTGAGGGATTTGCTCGTATTCAGTGAAAATGCTCTCTTTGGCTTGTAAAACCACCCACCGGTCGATGGCAATAACAGAAACAAGCAGACTAAGTGCAGAGATCGACAAAATCAA
This sequence comes from Vibrio sp. OY15, assembly GCF_000742455.1. Classification (NCBI taxonomy): domain Bacteria; kingdom Pseudomonadati; phylum Pseudomonadota; class Gammaproteobacteria; order Vibrionales; family Vibrionaceae; genus Vibrio; species Vibrio sp. OY15. The sequence continues at coordinate 313,222 of NZ_JPIL01000001.1, forward strand.
AGCAAATCGCTTCCAGGAAAATTTCAGCTTCCACTTTGATCTTATGCGAGAAAACAACAAAACGTTTTATATCCTTAACTAAAAATGTAGTTCTCATCATATCTGATAGAAACAAAAAGAGAGAAGCCCATTTATGCCAAAATCTGGTTAGGATGATAAAAAAATAAAAGCCCCTACATGGTAGGGGCTAATTATTAAACGAATTGTCTCAAGCTTAGAACGCAGTGCGTTTGTAGCGGCGGTAAACAGGTTGCCAGAACGACTGTTCAATCGCCACGTTCAATGCTTCATCAGTAATTTCTAATGCGACACCTTGTTCAATTGCCTTTTTACCAACGGCAAATGCGATTTTTTTCGATACTAAGTGGATCTCTTCCAGTGGTGGAAGTAGTGCCCCACGACCGTTGATTGCTAGAGGAGAACATGTTGCGAGCGCGCGGCTTGATTCCATTAGCATCTCGTCAGTGACACGTTTTGCATTGACAGCAAGTACACCAAGGCCAATGCCTGGGAAGATGTAGCTGTTGTTACATTGTGCAATAGGGTAAGTGCGACCTTCATGAACCACTGGCTCAAATGGGCTACCTGTTGCAACCAGTGCTTCACCATTTGTCCAACGAATGATGTCGTTCGGTGTCGCTTCCACGCGGCTTGTTGGGTTCGACAGTGGGAAGACAATCGGACGCTTACAGTGTTTATGCATTTCTTCGATGACTTCTTGGCTAAATAGGCCAGGAGCACCAGAAACACCAATTAGTACCGTTGGCTTGGCGTTACGCATAACATCGAGTAGTGAGAAGCCATTTCCTTCATTTTCCCACTCTTTCGTATTGGTATGCTTTTGCACCAAGCGTTGTTGGAAATCAAGAAGGTTAGGCATGCCTTCTTGTAACAGACCCCAACGGTCAACCATGTAAACTTGTGAGCGAGCTTGCTCGTCAGAAATTCCTTCCGATACCATTTGTGCGATGATCGCTTCTGCGATACCACAACCAGCAGACCCTGCGCCTAGGAAGGTAATACGTTGTTTAGAAAGCTGAGTTCCTGCTGCTTTACAAGCTGCAAGTAGAGAGCCAACAGTAACAGCAGCAGTACCCTGAATATCATCATTGAAGCAACACACGCGGTCTTTGTAACGCTCAAGAAGAGGCATCGCATTTTTCTGAGCAAAGTCTTCGAATTGGATCAAAGCATCAGGCCAACGGCGCTGTACCGCTTGGATAAACTCTTCTACAAATGCATCGTATTCTGCACCCGTAATACGAGGATGACGCCAACCCATGTACATCGGATCAGCTAAGCGTTGCGGGTTATTGGTACCCACATCAAGCACGATTGGTAGCGTGTAAGCAGGGCTGATACCACCACACGCGGTATATAGTGACAGTTTACCGATAGGAATACCCATGCCGCCGATACCTTGGTCACCCAAGCCAAGGATACGTTCGCCATCTGTCACAACAATCACTTTAACGTTGTGGTTTGCTGCGTTGTTCAGCAAGTCGTCAATACGGTCACGGTTCGGGTATGAAATGAACAGACCGCGACCACGACGGTAAATGTTAGAGAAGTTTTCACATGCTGCGCCAACAGTCGGCGTGTAGATGATTGGCATCATCTCAGAAATGTGATTTTGCACTAGGCGGTAATACAATGTTTCGTTGGTGTCTTGGATATTACGCAGATAAATGTGTTTATCCATATCGCTTTCGAAACTTTTGTATTGCTGGTAGGCACGTTCCACCTGCTCTTGGATAGTTTCGGTCGACTCTGGAAGCAGACCTTCTAAGTTGAATGAACTACGTTCTTCAGCAGAGAATGCACTGCCTTTGTTCAAAAGAGGGGTTGCTAAAAGAGCCGGACCCGCATATGGAATATATAGTGGGCGTTTATCGTTGTTCATTGGGTGCCTTATGTAGGGTTGAAGGATGCGCACCAAATTTTAACGGGTTCACTATTTAGTTGTAAACATGCGTTGATGCACATCAATGTAATGTCGCAAAAAAATTCAGATACCGACGAAAATATCGGCAATATTGGTTGTTTAGAGATACCTAAAGCAGGATTTTTTTACTTGGGTATAATGTTTTGCATCATCAAATCAAATCCAATTTCTATGTTTCAACTACCTATCGACAGCCTGCAAGCCGAGTTTGACCATCATGTAAGCCTTAACCATCTTGTGGTGGAAGCCGAAACCGGGTCGGGTAAATCTACCCGCTTGCCCATGTGGGCGGCAAAACACGGACGCGTTCTGGTTATTGAACCACGTCGAATTGCTTGTACCTCGCTGGCTGAATTTCTTGCGGAGCAATCTGGAGAGCCAATAGGTCGCAAAGTCGGTTACGCGATCAAGCTTCATGCCTACTTTGATGAAAAAACCGAAGTTGTATTTGTGACTCCGGGGGTTGCACTGCGTTGGTTTTCGGAAAACAAGCTAGCAGACTTTGATGTCGTGATAGTGGACGAATTTCACGAGCGACGCTGGGATATTGATCTATTAACCGCCATTTTGAAGCAAGAAAATCAACATCGATTGATCGTCACTTCCGCTACCTTAGAAGGCGAAAAGCTAGCGCGTTACCTGGATGCTAAGCGTCTGCGTTCGGAAGGACGTTGCTTTCCAGTCACGGTGACACATCGTTCCACAGACAGCCGCTATTTACCGAACAAAAAGGGATGTGAACAGGAAGTTGTCGGAGCGGTAAAAGAAGCACTGGAAGATGAAGATGGCGATATTCTTGTTTTTCTCCCAGGACGTAAAGAGATCGCCCAATGCGCGCAGATGCTACAAAGCAGCAGTGATGTCATGGTGGTTAAACTTCATGCCTCGGTCAGTGATGAAGAACGACATCGTGCGCTGACGGTACAAAAGCAACGGAAAGTCGTATTGGCAACCAACGTCGCGGAAACCTCTCTGACCATTCCTAATATCCGTGTGGTAATCGATAGTGGTTTAGAGCGCAGAACTGTACAACGAAATGGACGTACAGCACTGACATTAACCAACATTTCTAAGGCCAGTGCCGCGCAGCGAATGGGGCGAGCAGGTCGCGTTACCGAAGGGGCTTGTATTCGTCTATATGGTGAGCACGCGCCTTTAGAGTTGGTGACACCTCCAGAATTACACAGAGAAGAGCTCGTCGAGCCCATGCTGGCAGCGGCTTGTTGTGGGTACCGTCTCTCAACACTCGATTTTCTCGACTCAATTCCCCCAAAGTCGCTAGAGGCATCTCATTCGACGTTGTTATCTATGGAAGCGATTGATGAGGATGGCAATGTCACGCAGCATGGGAGAAAAGTATATCCACTACCCATTGATGCACTGTTTGCCGATCTCGTTACCAGAATTCAAGCGAAGCCAGAGAAGGAAGCAATGATTGATTTGGCTGCCGCCTTATCTGTGCCTGCGCAGCTCTATCAGCGACAAAGTGGTGAAGTTGCTGAGCTTCTATCTCAAGAGGAGCCATACGGGTGTGATGTCTCTTTGTTGATCCGTTTGGTTCGGGGGGAGCGACTTCCGGGCATTGTCATTGATGCCAGCGCACTCGAAGAGGCACAAGGTTTAGCGAAACAAATGCGAGAAGTATTTGAATTACCGGAACTTGACGTTGCCTCTCGATATAAACGTGAAGCGCTCTTTTTCTCCATCGCCTCATTGCACCCTGAGCTTGTGTTTGTCCGACGAGCTCGTCGAAGGGATGCTCTAGGAAATGGCGTAGTCGAGATGCTGGTTGGGCGTAACAGCCGCTTTCCTGATAAAGAAGAAGCGGCCATCGTGCTAGATAGCCATAGCGTGCCAGGACGAGGCGTTAAGCAAACACTGAACCTCGCATCGGTTATGATGCCTATCCCGCTGACATTATTACGCGAACTTGAGCTAGGGGAGTGGCAACAAGGTGAGACGAATTATGAAGAGGAGACCCCAAGAGCAACGATGCATTTGGTCTACGCCGGACGAACAATCTGTACTGAACATCAAGCGTTAAAAGGTGATGTTGCTGTTCAGTCTATTGTCGAAATGATAGAAGACGAGACACTGTTACCAGGATTTGCTTCTCAAAGAAAACAACAAATCCAACACTGGAAACTCTACAACGCATTGGGCCTTAATGTCGAAGGAGAAGAGGTTAACGACTTGGCCTCCTTGACATTTTCTAGCTGGTTAAAGGATCAGTTGGAAACATTAGGCGTTGAAAATGTCGATGATATGGCGTTGTTTGAACCGGAAGACTTAACATTTAACGGTGTTCCAGAATGGGAATACGACGATTTCACGGAGCAGTACCCTTTAGAACTTTCGCTGCCAGAACTCCAACTGGATGTTGAGTATTACGCGTCTCGCAAGCTAGTACAGGTCGTTTATCGAGAGGGAAACCGTAAGGGAGACCCGAAGCGTTGGGAGCTGCCACGTTGGGCTGGTTGGAAGATACAGTATAAAAAGGCCAGTCGAGTGATTGATGTAAAGTAGGTCGGCGGATGACGTTGTGACAAGAATTGATATTTTCTTGGTGAATCTATAATGATTTCATATTGATAGCGTTACTTGCGTGTTGTTTTTAGTTTCTTAATTGAAATATTAATCAATTGAATGCTTATATATGGCGAAGCTGTACATCAGTTGTTACAAAGCTGGTTTTAATATTTCCTTTTGTATGTAAATTAGGGCATAAAAGACGAATGTTTTATATCCCATTGCTATATCAAAACAGTTGAACGATATTTGGTATATCTCATTTTCGAGTGTCGGGGGCATAGAATGGATCAACAAGGAAAGACGTGCATTGAATTCGACTACACTAGCTTTTTAGGAGCGACAGGTAGTAAAAAATGGACCTTTTTAGAGGCATTTGCCACCATCGCGCCTATTTTCGGTTTGATGTGGAAACAGAACATTGCGGAATTGCGCAAGCCTGAAGATCGGTTGTGGGATGCCGCATTAAAATCGATGTCTTCTCGTAAAAGTGATGAATCCAATTTGGTCCGCTTAACCCAGCTAGCCAAACATGAAGGGATCAATGAATTGCGAGTCGTTATGCCATATTCGCTCGATGTTCAGCAAATCGAGTACATAGAATCTCGCAGTCAGTTGAAGGTGGACACGTCAGAACAAGATGTTCTTAACATCAAGTTTTAGGCTGAGTATTTCCACTTCATCGATGTACTACTTAACAATAGTGCAATGAAAAGCGACCTCAAAGTAGGTCGCTTTTTTATTTTGAGGTTTTTGTCACAGGTCTTAGGAAGTGTGATGAATATAGAGTATTTGCACTTAAATTAACAAAAATGTAACGTTTGGAAATGCAATTGTCATAACTAGCTTCTAACTTTGTGTTTTTAGGACAAATTACCGACTAAGTGGTTGGTACTGTAAGTTCGAATTAACGTCCCTTATTGGCATACAAGGATGATTGAGTCACCACGTCATTTGGGCATAAAAACAAACACAATAAGAAAGGAAGTCAATATGTCTTTGTCTCGTCGAGACTTTATGAAAGCTGCCTCTTCAACGGCGATTGTTACCGGGCTGGTGGGCTGTGGTAGCGATGCTAGTGAATCTGTTGCGGTTACCTTTGAGCACGGAGTGGCGAGTGGAGATCCTACTCAAACACAAGTAATCATTTGGACTCGTGTTACAACCTCAGCGAGCTACGCAGATGTAAGCTGGCAAGTTTCATCTAACGAAAATTTTACTGATATCGTGCAAAGTGGCACTTTTGCCACAGACACGAGCCGAGATTTCACGGTAAAAGTCGATGTTCAAAATCTCAACGCAAATTCTCGCTACTACTATCGATTCATGGTTGGAGATGTCACTAGCGAAGTCGGGCAAACTCAAACATTACCAGAGGGTGGTGTAGAAAAGGCATCCATGGCCGTTGTTTCTTGCGCAAACTATCCTGCTGGTTATTTCCATGTGTATCGAGAGATCTTAAATCAACATGAGCAAGAACCGTTTGATGTGGTACTTCATCTCGGTGATTACATTTATGAGTATGGGGCTGGTGGCTACGCTAGTGAAGATGCTGAGGCACTAGGGCGAGAGCCAAGCAAAGGCACTGAATGCATTACCTTAGATGATTACCGAAAACGGTATGCGCAATATCGCCAAGATGCTGATCTGCAAGCGTTACATGCGAGCCTACCAATGATTGCAGTCTGGGATGACCATGAGCTTGCAAATGATAGTTGGAAAAATGGTGCGGAAAACCATCAAGAAGAGGAAGGCAGCTTTAATGATCGTCGTGCAGCTGCGGCTGCCGCTTGGACAGAATGGTTGCCCGTTCGTGAAAACACTTTCTCAAACATGCTGATTTACCGTCAGTTTTCGTTTGGAAGTTTAGTCAATTTGATGATGCTCGACACGCGACTTGTGGGGCGTGATAAACCGTTGGATTATTTCTCGCTCAGCTCACCAACGATGGAAGCTATTGGCGGTTTAGTTGCTCAGTCGCGCAGTCAAGACCGAGAGCTGTTAGGCGCTGACCAACTCGCTTGGCTGATGGATGCGTTCAGTACGCACGACGCAACTTGGAATGTGCTAGGGCAACAAGTGTTAATGTCTCGTATGGAGTTGCCAAGTTCGGTTATGACCGCGATGTTTCAATTGTTTACTGCCACTGAAGAACAAAAAACAGAGGCGTTATTAGCAGTAAACTCTGCGATTACGGGTTATCTCTCTGACCCAAGTTTAGATACCATTGCTTTGCCATATAACCTAGATGCATGGGATGGTTACTACGTTGAGCGAGAGAACGTTTATCAACTGGCCAAAGCCAGCAGTGGTAACTTTGTCTGTTTGGCAGGAGATACGCACAACGCATGGGCAAGTGAGCTTAAAGACGTATCTAAGCATCCTATCGGGGTAGAGTTTGCGACTAGCTCTGTGAGTTCCCCTGGGTTAGAGGCCTACCTCGCGTTAGACCCTGTTGCGATCGCTCAAATGGAATACACGCTGCCGCACTTAGTGTCAGAATTACAGTGGGCAGACATCAAACAGCGTGGCTTTATGCGCGTTACTTTTACGCCCGACAAGGCAGAGTCGACCTGGTATTTCGTATCAACGATTAAAGACAAAACATATCAGGTGACGACCAAGTCAGCCTCTACAACAGATGGCACTACGTTAAATATCGGCTAAACTGAGCCTAATACGAAAAAAGTCCGCAAGCTAGTGCGGACTTTTTATTGGAAAGCATTTAGCAATCTAGCGACAGTGCTAGTCAATCAATCCGTATTCTTTGCTCAGAACTTCGATGATTTCCGCTTTCGGATTCTCACTCAAATGAATCGGCTTGCCTGTAATCTTCTCGGCAATACCAATGTAGGTGCTCGAAATCGCCATCAAAGATTCGACGGGCAAAGCATTATCACGAGCGAGAGCTTCGCGCTCAGGCATACGTTCTTTGTTTAGCAAGATATCTGGGTCAGGGAAGTGGTTAAGTAGGAACTGGCGGAAACCTTCTTTTGAGTTCTCTACGATGTGACCTGCTTGGTACTCTTTAGCATCCCATATACGAGACGAGTCTGGTGTACCCACTTCATCCATGTAAATCAGCTTTTCATTGCCAGCAGCATCATGAACATAACCAAATTCGAATTTGGTATCGACAAAGATTTGGTCGATTTCTTCTAACGCTTGGCTGATAACGTTAAAGCCTTCTTTCAGCAATTTTTCGTAGAGTGCGATATCGTCAGCGCTTGAGAAGTTAAATGCTTCGTAGTTGTCTACGATGTTTTGACGAGTAATATTCACGTCATCCGCTTCTGGCACACCGGGAATGCCTTTTAGAATGCCTTTTGTGGATGGGGTCATTAGCAACTCTGGCAGTGCTTTGTCTTTTTCTAACCCTTCAGGAAGTTGGATTCCACAAAACTCGCGCTCGCCATTTGCGTAAGCGCGCCACATCGAACCCGTGATGTATTTGCGGCAGATGGCTTCGATTTTTACCGGTTTGGCTTTTTGTACAATCCAAACAAAAGGGTGAGGAATGTCTAGAATATGGCTATCTGCTAAGCCATTTTCTTTGAACAGTTTGAACCAGTGATTAGAAATCGCATTAAGCGCAGCCCCTTTACCCGGGACACCATTAAGACCACCTTCAGCATGCCAAATACAATCGAATGCAGAGATTCGGTCGCTAATCACCATGATAGCCAAAGGCGCATCTGGAGCGACATTGTATCCTTTTTCTTTGATCAGTCGGGCGCTGTCTTCTTCAGTTAACCAGTAAACTGAACGAACTTTTCCACTATGAACGGGTTTATGGGTGCGAATTGGCAGGTCGTCATTGACGGCAAGTACTTGATTAGCAAGGCTCATTGCGACATTCCTATCATCTTAATCAAACGTCAGAAAGAGAAGATATTCAGCAAAATGTGGGCGCTGAATAAATCGAATGTGGGCATCATACCAGAACTATTTTAACTCGCCAGAGAAAAAGCAAACGTTTGCCTTTTTTCTATAATACAAAAAAAGCCCCCTTAAAAAGGAGGCGAGATGCAGGATGGATAACGTCGAACTTATTAGTGGTACTTATTAACTCTGCCTTCGACGAAAAAGACTTCACACTGATAGCGCTGCGCCATGTCGCGCAACATAGATTGATTCATAAGTGCAATTTTATTGGATGCGACAACAGCACTGGCATTGCCTGAGCGGATGGCTTTTATCACGATCTCGACTTCTGAAAGCTGTTGAGAGGGCTTCATTTGAATAACGTTTTTACAGCAAATATTAGAGGCAGTGAGTTGTTCAAAGTCTGGACGAGGGCAGTCTGCTGTAAACAAAATCCATTGTTTCTGCTGCGATAAAACAGCCAGCTTAGATAGAAGCTGATCCGAAACGGCCATGGGCTTAGTTGCTTGTGCCAATACGTTGTAACGAGAGTATGTATGAGATTGACTTTGTAACTGCATCTTACTGTTCCTTTATACATGCTGTATGTGTATACAGTAGTTTGTTTTGGTGACCTGATCAACCAGTTTCTCAAAAGTTATTTGCGGTTTTTTGAGAAGGAAATAAAAGGATTTGATTCTAAGTAATTGAATTTATGTGGTTTTTTTCATTTTTGATATGTCTAACATCAATTTAAAAATGTGAGGTGAGTAGAAAACTGGACGAGAGACATACAGGGGTTTACTACTGTATATACAGGTGTTTTTCACGGACAATGGTTTGTATACAGTGGGAGAGGGCTGATAACCGATGCGACGTGCTATGTAAGATAGGAGGGAATACGAGATAGAGATTGGAAATAGGGCTTGGCCGATCAAAAAAGCGCCTTAAAAGGCGCCTTTGAAAATCAGTTCCGTTGATTCCGTCTTGCTTAGCTCGCTCGTTGCAAGCGTTCGCGCATTTGTAATTCGCCTTGGTTAAATAGGCGCACGTCGATTTTCGCCATATCGTAGCAAGCTTTACATGAGTAGTGGTGCTTGCCATCTAAATAATCGTGACGAGTTACAAGGCTAGGTTTTTTACACCAATCACAGGTGCCTTCTTCAGTGAACATTGATTTTCTCCCCACCTAGATTAATTTGAGTCGTTAGGTGTTATTTTGCGCCGGGCATTATGGCATAAAAGCGCGACTTAAGTTAAATGTCTGTTAATTTGTTTGAGAGGGAGATCGATTGCGGCGCTTGATTATATAGGTCTAAAAGCATGCTAGCCAAAGTATCCTGACCTATTTTTACTGTTTTGTAACATTTTGTGAGACGAGCTTAAAGGCATGATTGAGTCGCTTCATTTCTTCTTCACTGCCTCTTGTGTCAGGATGATAAAGCTTTGATAGCTGTCTATAGCGTAGCTTGATTGCTTGTAAATCAGGGATGTGTTGTGGTGTGTAGCCAAACATAGCACACGCGACGCTTAGCTTATGGTTCTCTGCCTGGGTTTTGGATTTCTTAAATTCTTTGAATACTTTCTCTAGCTGGCGTTTCAGTTGCTTGTTCGTAAACTCTAGCTCTTTTATTTTTTTCGCCATTCGTTGATTTTGGCTTTCCTCTTTGGCTTCAAGCGCTTTTCTATTCTGCTTAAGTTTCTTGATTACGAGAAAACTTAAGCCGCTGATGATGAGTATCGCCGCTAGCCAGATCAGCCATAAAAACTGCGAGTGTTCTACTTTGGGGTTTGCAACTGTGCTTTTCTCTTCCTGTGCTTGCTCAGCCTTTTTATCGAGCGACTTTATTTGCGAGACTTGTTTAGCTCGCAGTTGGTTGAAGCGCTGCTCTAACAGTTGGTTATAAGCTTGTTCTGCTGCTGGATTATGCTGAGAAGCCATTTGATACAAGGCTTCAGTCAATTGAGAAGTTGTGACCTTATCTGGATTGCGCTGAATAAAATCGGCGAGAAGAAAGCCACGATCGGTTGGGTCATTGAGTGCGATAGAGGTTAGCCAATATAACGCTTGTGTTTCATTTTTTTCGCCATTTATCCCTTTAGCAAAGTCGTTCGCGAGCTGTTTTTGTGCAGGGAGGTAACCTTGGTTGGCGGATTGCTCTAGCCAGTAGCGCGTTTCTGGTGAGGCTTCAGCTTCGTTTGATGCCAATAATTGTTGTGCGTACTCGTATTGTTCGATGGGGTCATTTGGAGCTTGAGAGGCAAGTGAGTAGCCAGAAAAGCTGAGGCTAAATAAGCAGAGTAGGGCAGACGTTTTGACAGACATTAATATGTCAGGCCTAACGATAATGGTTAGGCCTGCTCCGGTAATTTTTTATTATTACCGTTATGGTGCAACCAAATTACTTCAGTGGCAAGATCTGGATTTCAACACGACGGTTGCACGCACGACCTTCAGAAGTTTGGTTTGAGCAAATTGGGTTACGTTCGCCGTAGCCGCGTGCAATTGCACGACCAGGTGCAACGTTTTGAGATACTAGGAATTGACGTACGGACTCTGCACGGCGCTCTGACAACGTTTGGTTGTATGACTCACTACCTGTGCTATCCGTGTAACCGTCAATAACGAGACTGGTATCTGGGTACTCAACTAGGATGCGAGCAACACCGCGTAGAGTATTATGGATACTAGCATCAAGCTGGTAAGAGCTTGAAGAGAAGCCGATACCGTTTTCCATACGCAGTAAAAGCTGATTTTCACCAACACGCTGAACTTGTACGCCAGAGTTTAGCAAAGCGCGACGTAATTCCGCTTCTTGTTGGTCAAAGTAGTAACCAACGCCAGCGCCAGTCGCTCCGCCTGCGGCTGCACCAATGAGTGCATGCTGACGACGTTCTTTAGCATCATCACCCGTTGCTAGGCCGATTGCTGCGCCAGCGATCGCACCAATAAGCGCGCCTTGCGTGGTGGAGTTAGTTTCGTATTCACCCGTTGTTGCATTTTGGCGTTGAGTGGCTTGACAGCCAGTAAGAGCTAGCACTAGAGCTAGTGCAATAGGCATCTTTTTCAAGGGAAAATCTCCGTATAAAACTGAGGCGAAACTATGCCTCATAATGGGATGCGAATTATGAATAAACAAGCATTGATATTTGTTATGAGAAAGTAAGATTGATAAGAGTTTCTGTAAGAAAATTCCTATCAATACTGCCAAAGCTCTCAAAGTAAGCCCCATCGACATCGAAGTCATTGCTGCTTATGTGAATCCTTTACTATTCTGGCTATTTCGATGAATCGCCCAACATTTTGCGTGCTTGTTCGCCGCCCACTCCACGGTTAACTGAAACCTTTCTACCTTTCTTTAAGCCCACTTCGTAGTCTTCAGTTAGGTTTTTCATCGCTTCTTTCAATTGCTTCTTGAACGTTTCGCGGTCAATGTTTTGGAATTCTTTATCAATATAGTCATTAATTTTATTGGCCGACTCTTCATCTGGAGAAATAATTGGCAATTTTTCAATCGCGCCTTCCACCCAGCCAGATACAAATGAGTTCACACGGCGAGTCACTTCCTGAGAAGAGGTGCCGGTGCCAGCAAAGCTGTTTCGGAATTGTCCGGTACTTTCGTTCATCTCGCGATAAACAATATCGAAAGCAAATGCAGCAAAAATAGCGCGATCTGCTTCACCGATAAATTCGACACGTTTGAGCCCTTTGTGATTCAACAATACTGCTTCGACACCGAATTTTGTGTTAATGCCGCGAATCACTCGCAATATGGTAGAACTGATGTTCGCTGGTAGCAGATGAGAAGATTGTGTTTTTCCCATTCTGATGAACTCAATATCGTCTTTATCAAGACCATATTTAAGCATGAGGCGATGTGCCATTTTGATAGCATTGGCAGCCTCATTAACATTAGCGGAATTGCCCAGTTCTAAGCACTTGGCGATTTTTTTCAGAGCTTTTTGTTTATCCATCGACAACCAGTAACGAAAGCAGAAAATTTATGAAGTCAGACATATTACCTTTTTTGACATAAAAACGAAATACAAGGTGGGACTGAAGATAATTTCTGCACATAAAAAGAAGCCTCGCATTAAGCGAGGCTGGCGTTTTAGTTCGTCGTAATCAGTATGAAGTCGTACTTGTGTCTAAGAAGCCATTCTTCATTAAGATTCGTTAGAATTACAACCCGAGCTGGTTGAGCAAGTCATCGGCATCATCGTTTGATCCCGACGATTTAGATTCTTTCTCAGCCAACTGTTTACGTGTTGCCTCTAAAATGTCGTCTGGGTTTTCGTCTTCAGCAACTTCAAACTCTTCCAGTTGGATGAACTCAGTTTTATCCATTGCTAGTTCGAGATAGAAAATATTGTTGTTTTCGGTGGAGAACGTCACTCTGCGCGCTTGAGGGCGGTCAAGGTTGGTATCAACTTGTAAGATAACTTGCTTATTCAGCGCCAGCATTTTTGGTTGGTTTTGTGTGATGTTCGTTTGCAGGTCTTTACGAATTTTATTAGTGAAGTCTCCGACCAGTTGATTCATGAGTTCACCCAGAACATCGCCTACCTCGTCAGAAGTATGAGATATTGCCAGTTCTTCTTCTGGCATGCCCATATTACGCATGTAGTTGGTGTAGATCTCCAGTGCGGCTTTTGCCGTAAAATTAATCACAACTAGCCCGGTAAATCCGCCATCAAACAGAACAAAACAGCCAAAATCTGGTTTGAGGCTAGTCTTGTGGATTTTTTGCACCATTGCTGAATAATTTACTTGAGAAGATGTCGCCGAAGTAAGTACGCCAGAAACAGACTGGCAAAGTTTGAGAAGGATATCTTCAGTGGTCACAATTTTATTTTTTTTCATTCTGAAAACTCATCTAGAAACGCGATTCGTTCCCCAATGTAGGCATCAAGCGTGAAAAAATAAAGCATAAGTTTAATTATTGTATCGAGATTCTGATTTGCTCGTCTTTTTAAATGTTGTAAAGTGACGAAATTCAAAGAATATTACTTCACTAACTCTTTTGTGGTGTTTTTTCGCTTAGCGCCAATTTGTATGAGAAGTGAGCAAATAATTACACAACCCGCAGCTGATCGGATCAGCGTCGTAGGGGCAGGAAGCAAATGTTACCAAGATTACACTCGCAAACTGATGTCGATCCTCTTGTTCTTAGTTTTCTGAAAGAGCTTGAGCACGCCGGATTCACTGGTGATATCGAAAGCCAATATTCAAGCCGACTAGCGGTTGCCACTGACAACAGTGTTTACCAGCAACTTCCTCAGTCTGTCGTTCATCCCAAAACGACAGAAGATGTTTCTCTCCTCGGGAAACTGAGCAATAAAGAAAAGTACGAACGAATTACCTTTTCACCTCGTGGTGGCGGCACAGGGACCAATGGTCAGTCGCTAACCAAAGGTATTGTGGTGGATATGTCTCGCCACATGAACAAAGTGCTTGAGATTAATGAGAAAGAAGGCTGGGTTCGTGTACAAACTGGTGTAGTGAAAGACCAGTTAAATGACGCTGTTCGCCCTTATGGCTACTTCTTCTCTCCAGACTTATCTACCAGTAACCGTGCAACGATTGGCGGCATGGTCAACACCGATGCTTCTGGTCAAGGTTCTCTGAAATACGGAAAAACATCCGATCATGTTTTGTCGCTACAAGCGGTGTTTGCTGATGGTTCAATTTTAGAGTCGGACTTGTCCCATGGTTACCCAAAAGAAGGCGAGTTTGCTGCCAAGGCGCTACGTGTAACGGAATCCGTATGTCGTGAAAAACGCCAGCAGATCGTAGATAAGTTTCCTCCTCTTAACCGATTTTTAACGGGCTACGATTTAAAAAATGCCTTGAATGAAGACGGTGACCGTTTCGATATCACACGAGTACTTTGCGGCGCGGAAGGTTCATTGGCATTTATTACCGAAGCAAAGCTGAACCTGACGCCAATTCCGAAAGCGCGTACGTTGGTTAACGTTAAATACAACAGCTTTGATTCTGCACTGCGTAATGCACCGTTTATGGTAGAGGCGAAAGCGCTGTCTGTAGAAACCGTTGACTCAAAAGTGCTTAATCTCGCGAAGCAAGATATCGTTTGGCACACCGTGAGCGATTTACTTACCGATGTTCCAAATAAAGAGATGCTTGGCATCAATATGGTGGAATACGCAGGTCAGGACGAAGAGGAAGTTGCTGCTCAGGTTGCAGCGTTGACCGCCAAGCTCGATACCATGTTGGAAACAGAAGAAGCGGGCATTATCGGCTACCAAGTTTGTAACGATGTAGCGAGCATTGGGCGTATTTACAACATGCGTAAAAAAGCGGTGGGTTTGTTAGGCGCAGCAAAAGGTCGTGCTAAACCGGTCGCATTCGCTGAAGATACCTGTGTGCCACCAGAAAACCTGGCGGACTTCATTGCAGAGTTTCGAGAACTGTTAGACAGCAAGTCTCTGAATTACGGCATGTTTGGTCACGTCGATGCTGGGGTGCTTCACGTACGTCCTGCGTTGGATTTGTGTGACCCGCACCAAGAAGCATTGATGCACGAAGTTTCTGATGAAGTGGTCAAGCTGGTGGCGAAATACGGCGGTTTGATGTGGGGTGAACACGGCAAAGGTTTCCGTTCAGAATATGGCCCTGAGTTTTTCGGCGACGAGTTGTTTACTGAACTGAGACGTGTGAAAGCGGCATTCGATCCACACAACAAAATGAACCCGGGCAAAATCTGTACACCGCTGGATAGTGATGCAGAGCTTGTCAAAGTTACCGATACCAAACGTGGTTACTATGACCGTCAGATTGACGTTCAAGTACGTGACAGCTTTAAACAAGCGATGGAATGTAACGGTAACGGTTTGTGTTTTAACTACGATACCAGCTCGCCAATGTGTCCATCGATGAAAGTAACAGCCGATCGTCGTCATTCACCGAAAGGTCGTGCGGGTTTGGTTCGCGAGTGGTTGCGTCAGCTTACTGAGCAAGGCATTGATATTCTTGACTTAGAAAAGCAAACACTAGAAAACAAAACATCAATCAAAACCATGATTGACCGCGTACGTCATTCTATCAATCGTCGTCACGAGTATGACTTCTCTCACGAAGTGTATGAAGCGATGAATGGTTGTTTGGCGTGTAAAGCGTGTGCGAGTCAGTGTCCGATTAAAGTCGATGTTCCGAGCTTTCGCTCGCGCTTTTTAAACATCTATCACTCTCGTTACCAACGTCCTGCAAAAGACTATCTGGTTGCGAACATTGAGACTATGCTGCCGATGATGGCGAAAGCGCCAGGTGTCGTAAATGGTGTTTTGAAGCAGTCGTGGGTGAAAAGTTTAACGGCATCTACGGTCGGGTATGTCGATGCGCCGTTGTTATCAGTCCCCACCTTGAAACAACGAGTAGAGTCGCTGACAACGCCTTATGATCTGCAAGCGCTCAGTGGTTTGTCTTCGTCTGAAAAGAGCAAGCATGTTTTAATTGTTCAAGACCCATTCACTAGTTACTACGACGCTGATGTCGTTGAAGACTTCGTTAAGTTATTGAAAAAGCTGGGTATGAATCCGGTGCTTCTGCCGTTTAAGCCGAATGGTAAAGCACAACACATTAAAGGGTTTTTACGTCAGTTTAAGGACACAGCAGCCGACACAGCGAAGTTCTTGGCGATGGTAGCGGATCTGGATATTCCATTAGTTGGCGTCGATCCTGCTTTGGTGCTGTGTTATCGAGATGAATACGCTGAAGTGCTTGGCAGTAAGCGAGGTAATTTCGATGTACTAACAGCCCACGAATGGCTTTACCCAAGACTAGAAGCGTTTGAAAGCGGAGAGCATAAGGCGCAGGAACCTTGGTATCTGTTTGCGCACTGTACTGAAAAAACCAAAATGCCAAATGCGGAAAAAGAGTGGGGCGCTATTTTTGCTCACTTTGGTGCAGTTTTGAATACGGTACCTGTTGGTTGTTGTGGTATGGCGGGTACGTTTGGTCATGAGGTTGATAAGTTGTCGATGTCGAAAGACATTTACAATTTAAGCTGGAAGCCAAGCTTAGATAAGTTGGATAGCGAGAGATGTTTGATTACAGGCTATTCTTGCCGCAGCCAAGTGAAACGCTTTGAAGGAACGAAGCCCAAGCATCCCGTTCAGGCATTGTTAACTTTGTTGTAATCGGACTAAATCAAGCCCAGTTTTACTGGGCTTTTTAGAAACCGTATTTAGACCCTTTCAAAGGATATGAATCTTGAGAAAACTTGAACTCAAAGTCCCACCTGTTGCGGTGTTTTTGCTAGTCATACTTTTGATGTACGGACTTAAAGTTTTGACGCCGAGCATGAACATTCGAGTCCCCTTTGTTGAATTTGTAGTAGGTGTATTAACTTTGTTGTCTGGCTACATGGGCATTGCTGGCGTGTATGAATTTCGCAAAGTAAAAACCACAGTGAACCCAGTAAAACCTGAAGCGGCATCTTCTGTTGTAAGAACTGGTGTGTTTGCCTTTTCACGCAACCCTATGTACACGGCATTATTGCTTCTAATCATAGCAACTGGTTTGTGGTGGCAGCACTTGAGTGTGGTGCTTTGTGGCGTGATATTTGTCAGTTATATGAATCGGTTTCAAATCAAGCCTGAGGAACGCGTTTTAGAGCGATTGTTTGGTGAAGAGTATGTGGATTATAAAAACCATGTTCGTCGTTGGCTCTAAGCATTGCGTTTAGTTTTGTTTGGATGAGACATAAAAAGAAAGCCCAACGGTCGACGTTGGGCTTTCTTTTAGTAAACACGTTTTTTGTGCGCTTCTGATAGGGCAGTCGACTAGGCTGCCTTAACGAACTTTGCTAGGAATGCATCCTTACGTTCATTAAAGCGGCGTACAAGGTCGTCAACCGCTTCTTGGTCATATGGCTTCAAGCCACTTGCAACCATGCGCTTAATACCTTTACCAACGACTTCACCGTCTTCTTTGAACGCAAAGTTTAAGGTGACTACACCTCGTTTTCCTTCTACATCGAATGTTGCGCCAGTGAAATCCACCTCTGGATGCGTAAGGTCTAAGCGTGAAAATTCGACTTCCATGCTTTCATAAATAACTAATGGACGCTGGCAGTTAATCATCATTTGCTTCTCTTCCATAAGAGGAACCATGATGTGAGGGAAGTTCATACCAGAAAATTGCACGTAATTTGTCACTACATGCTCAATAAATGCCGGATCGTGGTTAGTTTCACCTTCACGGGACATGTGTAAGTATTCTTTACCTGCCTCGTCAACAACAGCGCTTTCTTTGTCACACTTATTTTCAATATGAAGTGCTACACCATCGTTTACCATGCCAGAGAAGTTAAAACGCATCTTTTGGCTAACGCCTTCTTTACTAAGGAGCACTGCGAAAAGTAAATCCCCAGGGACACAAAAGCGTTTGTTGTCTTCATCATGAATTGGGTTGTAGTCACCTGCGACACGTTTTGCAAAGTGGCTTGCTTGTTCGCGAGTGAACTGAAACTGGTGATTAGTGTTTGAAAAATAAGGTGTTAGAAACATAATTTTTACGTAGTAACCAAAACTGTGTGGGATTATATGCGAATATCTGCGTAGCAATGGTCCATCCAGTGAAAACTTCACCGTATCCTAACAATAAGACACTATTTCGGCGGATAAACCGTTAAAAACGCATACTTTAGCAACGCTTTTATTTGTGAAAGCAATAAACAACGACCTTTTCGCTCGCCTATCTTTTAAAGTATAGCCATCAAAGTAGACAGGCGTTCATAAACAGTGCCATCAACATGTTTAATCGTATGTAAAAAGGCTCCACGCAGAACGTAGAGCCTTCAAGTCATCATCTGTTTATTCGATGAAATGCCAGTTATGCTTAATTATTGAATACTTGGTAACAAGCTCTCTGGCATGAGCGTGTTGTGGATAGCCAGCTTAAGCAGAGTGTTTGCCTGTTCAATGTCCGGCGCAAAGTAGCGATCTTTATCGTAGAACGATACTTTTTCACGCAACATTTGTTTCGCAATCTCAATACGCTCAGAGGACTTGTTTGGCGCTCTAAAGTCTAGGCCTTGTGCTGCTGAGAGGTATTCGACAGCCAGAATACCGCGAGTGTTTTCGCCCATTTCTTTCAATCTGCGAGCCGCGAATGTTGCCATTGACACGTGATCTTCTTGGTTTGCAGATGTTGGCAAGCTGTCTACTGACGCTGGGTGAGCGAGTGTTTTGTTTTCACTTGCTAACGCAGCGGAGGTAACCTGAGCAATCATGAAACCAGAGTTCACACCACCATTGTCGACTAAGAACGGTGGCAGTTTTGATAGCGCGCTATCGATAAGTAATGCCATACGACGTTCAGACAAGCTGCCGATCTCGGCAATCGCAAGTGCTAGGTTGTCGGCTGCCATTGCAACAGGCTCCGCATGGAAGTTACCGCCAGAGATGATGTCACCATCTTCAGCAAACACCAACGGATTATCTGATACGGAGTTCGCTTCTACTTGTAATACTTCCGCCGCATTGCGGATTTGCTGTAAACACGCGCCCATCACTTGAGGCTGACAGCGCAAAGAATACGGGTCTTGTACTTTTTCACAGTTAGTGTGCGAATCACCTATTTCACTCGATGTGTCTAACAAATGACGGTATACGAGTGCTGCGTCCATTTGGCTGCGATGACCACGTACACGGTGAATGCGCGGATCGAATGGACGTCGGCTGCCGAGAGCGGCTTCAACAGACATTGCACCACAAACGGTTGCTGACGCGAAAAGGTCTTCCGCGATAAACAGGCCTTCCAATGCGAACGCTGTGGATGCCTGAGTCCCATTTAGTAGCGCTAAGCCTTCTTTTGGCGCCAGAGTGATAGGCTCTAGACCTGCGATTTTTAATGCTTCTTGCCCGGAAATGATTTTACCGTTGTGGCGAGCTTGTCCTTCTCCCAGTAATACAGTGCTCATATGGGCTAGAGGAGCTAAGTCACCTGATGCGCCAACAGAGCCCTTTTTAGGTACGCAAGGGTAAACTTGTGCGTTGACTAGGTCGGTCAGCATATTAATGACTTTTAGGCGAATCCCAGAAAAGCCACGAGACAGACTATTGATTTTTAATACCATCATCAGACGAACCGTTTCATCTGACATAAACTCACCGATACCTGCCGCATGAGAAAGAACGATACTGCGTTGCAGTGTTTCTAAATCTTCTGGTGCTATTCGTGTGTTAGCCAATAGCCCAAAACCAGTGTTAATTCCGTAAACCGTTCTATCTTCCGCGATGACTCGGTCTACGACCTGTGTGCTTTCTTCAATGGCCGGAATGGCTTCAGGATCCAAAGTAAGGTTGACTGGTGAACGGCTCACTTGGCGTAGTTCGTTTAAGCTAATATGACCTGGCTTTAGCGTTAAATTTAACATCTCTTTCATCCTTACTTGAGCTTCTTCAGTTCTTCGTTGAGCATTGGCAAATCTAGCCCTTGCTCTGCTGCACATTGTTTAGCGATATCGTATCCCGCATCAGCATGACGCATCACGCCTGTTGCTGGGTCGTTATGCAGCACGCGGGCAATACGTTCTGAGGCATCTTCACTGCCGTCACAGCAGATAACCATACCTGAGTGTTGCGAGAAGCCCATACCTACGCCACCACCGTGGTGTAGTGAAACCCAAGTTGCGCCGCCCGCCGTGTTGAGTAGCGCGTTTAATAATGGCCAGTCTGATACGGCGTCAGAACCGTCCATCATACCTTCGGTTTCACGGTTCGGGCTTGCTACAGAGCCAGAGTCTAAGTGATCTCGACCAATGACAACGGGCGCTTTAAGTTCGCCATTTTTCACCATTTCGTTGAATGCTTGACCAAGACGCTCACGATCTTTAAGACCAACCCAGCAAATACGCGCAGGTAAACCTTGGAACTGGATGCGTTCGCGAGCCATATCTAGCCAGTTATGTAAGTGCGGATTATCTGGAATTAGCTCTTTTACTTTTTGGTCGGTTTTATAAATGTCCTCAGGATCGCCAGAGAGAGCAGCCCAACGGAAAGGACCGATACCTTCACAGAATAGAGGACGAATGTAGGCTGGAACGAAGCCAGGAAAATCGAATGCGTTTTCTACGCCTTCTTCCAAGGCCATCTGGCGGATGTTGTTACCGTAGTCGAGTGTTGCGGCGCCGCGATTTTGCAGCTCTAACATCGCTTGAACTTGCACAGCCATGGATTTTTTCGCTGCTTTTACGACCATTGCTTCATCTTGCAAACGCATTTCTGCTGCGTGAGACATGCTCCAGCCTTGTGGTAAATAGCCATTGAGCGGGTCGTGTGCAGACGTTTGGTCTGTTACGACATCAGGCGTGATATTACGTTCTACCAGCTCAGAGAAAACGTCTGCTGCATTACCTAGTAGACCAACCGATACTGGTGTGTCTGACTCTTTAATGATAGCTAGCGCTTCATCTAAAGAAGTCGCTTTCTTATCGACATAGCCTGTACGTAGGCGGTAATCGATACGTGATTCATCACACTCTACTGCAATCATGGAGAAGCCCGCCATTGTACCAGCGAGAGGTTGAGCACCACCCATGCCACCAAGACCACCTGTTAGAATCCAACGGCCATTTGCGTCACCGTCAAAGTGTTTTTTTGCAACAGATACGAACGTTTCGTATGTGCCTTGTACGATACCTTGCGAGCCAATGTATATCCAGCTGCCAGCGGTCATTTGGCCGTACATCATCAAGCCTTGTTTATCGAGCTCGTTGAAGTGTTCCCAGTTTGCCCAATGCGGAACAAGGTTTGAGTTTGCGATAAGCACGCGTGGGGCATTTTTATGAGTAGGGAAAACACCAACAGGCTTGCCTGATTGAACTAAAAGCGTTTGGTCATCTTCGAGTCTTTCAAGTACTTCAACAATCTTGTCGTAACATTCCCAGTTTCGCGCTGCTCGGCCAATGCCGCCATATACAACCAGTGAATGTGGATGTTCTGCAACATCAGGATCAAGGTTGTTCATCAGCATACGAAGAGGGGCTTCGGTTAGCCAAGATTTTGCGCGCAGTTTATCTCCGTGAGGTGCACGAATTGTTCTGCTTGTATCAAGTCGTGGATCTTGTCCCTGGCGCTGTGTCATTTCAGACTCCTTTAGTTTCTCGTGATGACCAAGTACTTGCTTGGTCGTAATAATCAGTGGCATCTGGGATGCATTATGGTTTGTGCTGTTTTTCCGCCATTGCGTTGGCGATATCCCAACACAAACGGGCAGCTAATCGTGCTGTTTGACTATCGACGTCATAATTTGGGTTGTATTCGGCGATATCAGCCAGCATTAACTTATTTTTGTAATGAAGAATTCGATCTAAAAAGGGGGCAATTGTGTCGTAACTCACTCCCCGAGCTGCTGGTGCGCTGACTCCAGGTGCGGTTGCAGCAGGGAATACATCCAGATCAATAGTCAAATAGAGGTAGTCACAGTCGTCAATAAAATGCTGAAGCTGAGTTAAGTGATAACTGTGGTTTAAGTAGCAGAGCTGATTGTCCTCTACATACCAAACATTTAACGCATCTGCTTTTTCAAATAGCGCTTTAGTGTTGCTACTGCGGCTTACACCAATACAAGCGTAATGAAAGTCCCAATCGTTACGTTGACAAAAATGGTGAATTTGGTTGAAGGGTGTACCAGAGCTCGGTCTTATGTCGGCGAGGTTACTCTCGAATGCGCGCAAATCGAAATGCGCATCGAAATTGATAATGCCGATTTTAGGCTTCTTCTCTGGATGGTGCGCTTTAAAATATTCCGCTAAGCCGGAAAACGAGGCCCACGCAATCTCATGCCCACCACCCAGCACGATGACTGGCGTATGGGGCAGTGCGCTTGAAATGGTTGCTGCACATAGAGCTTGGCTCTCTTCCAGTAAGTCGTCTTCACACACCACAGTACCTAAGTCATATAGTGGGGCGTCTTGGTGCCATGCTAAATTAGCGAGTGCTCGTCGGATTAAGTCTGGCGCTTTTTTCGCGCCAATGCGTCCTTTGTTTCTCGCAACGCCAGCGTCGGTAGCAAAACCGAGTAATGAGACGCCATGCGCAACGGCACTCAACTCATCTGCTTTTTGGCGTTGAACAACGTGATGAATTCGCTGACCAAGCTTGCCGTCCTCGGCATCATGACGGCCTTGCCAATGAAATAGGGGAGAGTGTAGGTCGAATTGAGACATATTATTGGCCTCCGTGTGAAATGTATTCACCATTTACTATACGACCTACCAGACGTTTTGCTCCGACTTGATAGCTTAAATCCGCAGGGCTTTCGATATCCCATATAGAGAAGTCCGCATCAAACCCTACTTTGATTTCGCCACGTGAGTTTTGATAACCCAGAGCTTTGGCTGCATGTTGCGTTACACCACGCAGTGCTTCTTGCGGTGTAAGGCGAAATAGCGTGCACGCCATATTCAGCATGAGTGTGAGATCAGAAAATGGTGATGTACCTGGGTTGACGTCCGTAGCAATTGCCATCGGCACGTTATGCTCTCTCAACAACTCAATCGGTGGTAACTGAGTTTCTCTTAGAAAATAAAAAGCGCCAGGCAATAGAGTGGCGACGGTGTTTGATCGAGCAAGTGCTTTAACACCTTGCCCATCTAAAAACTCGATGTGATCCGCTGACAGACCGTTGTATTGCGCAGTGAGGGCTGTACCACCGAGATTAGAAAGTTGCTCAGTATGCCCTTTAACCTTTAAGCCGTGGCGTTTTGCAGCTACAAACACTTTTT
The DNA here is from genome assembly GCF_000742455.1 of Vibrio sp. OY15. Classification (NCBI taxonomy): domain Bacteria; kingdom Pseudomonadati; phylum Pseudomonadota; class Gammaproteobacteria; order Vibrionales; family Vibrionaceae; genus Vibrio; species Vibrio sp. OY15. The sequence goes on from NZ_JPIL01000001.1 coordinate 336,313, forward strand.
CTGTTTGTTCAAGATTGAAACCAATCGATTCACAAAAAACATCGACACTCGTAGCTAATTCTTCCTTTGCGACAACAGGGATTATGTCCTGACAAATGTGCTCAATATAATCATCTGCACGACCTTGGAACTCTGGCGGAATGGCGTGAGCGGCGAGAAGTGTAGTCGTGATTTTAACTTTGCGCTCTTGTTCAAGCATTTTGGCTGCACGGAGCATTTTTACTTCATCATTCAGTGTCAATCCGTAGCCTGATTTCACTTCGACAGAAGTGACGCCGCTCGCGAGTAGCCCGTCTAAACGTGGCAACGCTAACTCAACTAACTGCGCTTCGGTTGCTGAACGCGTCGCATGCACCGTTGAAAGTATCCCACCGCCTTGTTTGGAAATTTCTTGATATGGCACGCCGCTTAAGCGCATTTCAAATTCGTTGGCACGATTGCCCGCGTAAATAAGATGAGTGTGGCAGTCGATCAAACCTGGCAGAACTAACTTGCCTTGAAGGTCGATACTCTGAGCGTAATGTTGGGCAGACAGCAGAGACTCGGTTTGCGGTTCGTCTTCACCAATTGCACAGGTGCTGATCGCAACGATTTTTCCAGATTGAATGCCAATACGAGCAGGAGACGTTGGCAGATAACCGCGCTCTCCCGACTGCATGGTGACCAGACGTGCGTTTTCAATCAGCAAATCCATGTTTGTGTCCCTGTGTTTATTTGTATCATTAAATGTATATACAAATAAATAGAGCAAAATAAGAACACTGACAAGATTGATGTTGCTAAAATGTGATCAAAACGTAGATCTAGAGGACCAATCTTGCCCTTAAATGAGCACTTTTGAGCTCAGCTTATATTTGTTACCAGGGTGATAAAGTAGGGCGGTACTGACTAACTTATCTTGGCTCCACGTTCTGCGATTCAAGAGAAGGCAAGGCTCATTGGCTTGCATTGTTAAGTCTTGCTTAATACGGCTTTCAGGCACAATTGCCTCTACAGTATGTTCTATCGCGCTGAGTGGGCAATTATCTGACAGGTATTGATTTGGAGTGATTTGTGTGAAGTCTTGATTTAAATAACTCGGGGCATATTGGCTATTCACCCAGCGGAGCTCCAATTGAATCGGCGTTTGGTCTTCATAGTGAATAATTTCACTGTAAAACACTGTCGTGCCTAGCATAACGCCGAGTTTTATCGCAATGTTGTCATCTGCTTTTATGGCAATCTGTTTGAGCACTTTACTGCCATACTTTCGCCCTCTATCGCTGACTTCTTCGGCAATGTTTCGAATGTCTAGCAGGGGAGATTCTGACTTTTCACCAGGATCACACACGAACGTGCCTAAGCGTGGGCGACGTTGTAATCGGCCCTCATTTACTAAATCCCGAATTGCTTTGTTCACTGTCATTCTACTGACACCAAATTGCTCGGTAAGCTCAATCTCGGTGGCGATGCGATGACCAACTACCCACTCTCCAGCATCAATTTTATCCAGGATAAATTGTTTAATTTGAATGTAGAGTGGTGCAGACATAATGATTTCCCTTTATTTGACTATACAAATACTGCTTAATTTAGGTACAAATTGCAAACATTTCTCGACGAATGTACCGCTTAGTGACCGAACAATCCTATTGCAGAGCTGAATGACTCTTGCTGTTGAGCATTATTTGGATTGATGATTGAATTCAAGCATTTTCTTGTGGTCTATTGCTTGCACAGCAGAAAACAATTGTGTAAACAAACGATTATTAGAAGAAAAGTCGTTAAAAAAGGAAAAGTATGTTTAAAAAATTGAAAGCATCACTGGGGATCGGCTCTGCAAAAGTAGATACCATTTTGGACGAAATGAGCGTGTTTCAAGGAGCGACGCTGAAAGGGCATGTTCATGTCAAAGGCGGAGACGTCGAACAACAAATTGATGCTATTACGATTAAATTGAACACGGAAATGAAAGTCGAAGTGGATGATAGCGTAAGTTATCAAACCTTCACTATCGATCAATTGAAAGCAGTTGACCCTTTTGTGATTCAACCTAATGAAGAAAAGCAGGTTCCGTTTGAGCTAAAACTGCATGACGAAACACCAATTACTGCGGTTAGCGCACTTAAGAATCAATGTCATGTTTGGGTCGAGACGACGTTAGATATTGATTTTGCGATTGACCCGCGTGACCGTGACTATATTGAAGTGAAACCACTACCAGTAGCATCTCGGGTTATTCAAGCGATTGAGCAAGCTGGCTTCACTATGGTTAAAGCCGATGTTGAAAAAGGCTTTTTGCGCGGTGGCTCGTTTGCCTCTCGCTCTGGTATTTATCAAGAGCTAGAGTTCCTTAACAGCGGCTTTATTTCATCAAAAGAAATTGAGCTCTCTTTTATTCTGGAAGGGCAGGTCATGCATTGTTTGGCAGAGATTGACCGTTCGCTCAGCTTGGCTGGTGACCAATATCGCTCGTTTACGTTGCCGATCAATGCAACCGATGCTCAAGTCGCAGCCGCAGTTGCACCAACGCTAAATCTATAGCTCTCATCACCTTGATGAAAATATGTACCGATATCCTATTGTGAAAGCGATATCGGTACTGTTATCCATGTTTCTTGCGTTCTCTACGGCTAAAAACTCAAGCGCTGAATTTTCCATTAGATATCGATAGCCCAATACCAGTTCATTAGAGGCATCAGCAAACTCTGTGGGTCCTTCTGTTGACCCTTGATACCAATGATATTCCAACATCAGGTGATGGTTATCTTCTAAGGCATAACGGTACCCACCCGCAATGGCAATCGTATTATGTCGATAGGGCAGATCGAGCAAGGCACGGTCATCCGAGCGAAAAGTCATGCCAATCATCGAATAAAATGCATGAGCATCACTTAAGTAGCTGTAGTTTAATTGGAAGCCTTGCTCGAAACTGCTACCTTGAAAAGTGCCGTGAGCCACATCGTTAAAATACAAACTGCCGCCAATCGATAGGCCGTGATGTTCATTTTGGAACACTTGATACTGTAAGTAAGTAGATAGGTTATTGGCCAGTGTTTGTCCTTCGAAATCATCTTCAAGCACATCATATTGCGGCATTGAAATGTAAAAACGATCTCTGTCTACTTTATCCCGCCCATTTTGTCCGATACCGAAAAGTTTATGGAAGCTTTTCGTCAGTCCATCTAAATGGTTGTCAGCGGCAAAGACCCATCGATAGTTGAGCTCCCACTGCCAACGGTTGCTAACTTGCCATTTGCTGCCTAATTCGATTTGATTGTGGTAATAATCCAGTGCGTATTCATCAGTATGAGCCCAAACACTTGCCACGGTTCCCGAACCATAAGCTTCGACAAAACCATAGGGCAGACTATGTCCTGAACGCAGTATGTTGGTGTGACTAACCACTTGCATTGGGGATTGTGCGTAAGAACGCAGCGGGCCATATAAGTCATTTGATGCGAAGGCTTGCAAAGAACATATCGAGGTGCTTAGAAGCACCATAAAGCGCGATTTGAAATAGACCATGATGAATACCTACATACAAACTACTCTATAAAACAACTATATACCTAAATCGCACGTTGAGCTCTCGCCCAGCGTGTTAGGCTTTGTATCGGTTCACACGTAATAGGGGATATTGTAATTTGTTGTGTAAGTTCATTGAGGGGCAATTCCATTCATCAGCTATGCGGTCTCTTAAAAAAAGCATGATCAGATTGTCGTGACGGGTCTGCGGTTAAGTTCTTATGACAAAACAAAATCGCGCTTTGCATTCTAAATGTGAGCTAGGTACAATCCCATTTTCGATAACGGTCCGGTATTCGTGTTACCGAGAGGCCTTTATTGACTCTCAACTATTTTCAACAAATAGCTTCTAATTTGAATAACATGTGTTGCTTGGTGTGCAACACCACTGTAAAGGACATAGCATGCCTATTATTACTCTTCCTGACGGCAGTCAGCGTCAATTTGACAACCCAGTTTCTACTATGGAAGTTGCGCAATCGATCGGTCCTGGTCTTGCCAAAGCAACTATCGCTGGTCGTGTAAACGGTAACCGCGTTGATGCGTGTGATCTAATTGAAGAAGACGCAAGCCTTGAAATCATCACAGTTAAAGATGAAGTAGACGGTCTAGAAATCGTTCGTCACTCTTGTGCTCACCTTCTTGGTCACGCTCTTAAGCAGCTTTACCCTCAAGCTAAAATGGCGATCGGTCCAACCATCGACAATGGCTTCTACTACGATATCGACTTAGACGAATCTCTAACGCAAGAAGATCTTGAAAAGATTGAAAAGCGTATGAAAGAGCTAGCGAAAACCAAGTACGAAGTGGTTAAGAAAAAAGTAAGCTGGCAGGAAGCGCGTGATACGTTTGAATCACGTGGCGAACCATACAAAGTGGAAATCCTAGACGAAAACGTATCTCGTGATGATCGTCCAGGCCTTTACCACCATGAAGAATACATCGACATGTGTCGTGGTCCTCACGTTCCTAACATGAGCTTCTGTCAACACTTCACTTTGCTGAATGTTGCAGGTGCTTACTGGCGTGGTAACAGCGACAACAAAATGCTTCAACGTATCTACGGTACGGCTTTCCACGACAAGAAAGCACTGAAAGCGCACCTAACTCGCCTAGAAGAAGCGGCGAAGCGTGATCACCGTAAGATTGGTAAGCAACTAGACCTATTCCACATGCAGCAAGAAGCACCGGGTATGGTGTTCTGGCATCACAATGGTTGGTCTATCTTCCGTGATCTAGAAGTATTCATCCGCGCTAAGCTAGATGAGTACGGTTACCAAGAAGTGAAAGGTCCACTTATGATGGACCGTGTTCTTTGGGAACGCTCTGGGCACTGGGACAAATACGCTGATGCAATGTTCACAACTTCTTCTGAGAACCGTGAATACGCGATTAAGCCAATGAACTGTCCAGGTCACGTACAGATCTTCAACCAAGGTCTAAAATCGTACCGCGACCTACCGCTACGTATGGCTGAGTTTGGCTCATGTCACCGTAACGAACCATCTGGTGCACTACACGGTATTATGCGTGTACGTGGCTTTACTCAGGATGACGCTCACATTTTCTGTACTGAGAGCCAAATTCAAGAAGAAGTAACAAACTGTATCAAGATGGTGTACGATACGTACCAAACATTTGGTTTCGACAACATCGTAGTGAAACTGTCTACTCGTCCAGAGAAACGTGTAGGTTCAGATGAAATCTGGGATCAATCTGAAGAAGCATTGAAGCAGTCTCTTGAATCGATGGATATCCCATACGAAATTCAAGAAGGCGAGGGTGCGTTCTACGGCCCTAAGATTGAATTCACACTATACGATTGTCTAGACCGTGCGTGGCAGTGTGGTACTGTCCAGCTAGACTTCAACCTACCAGGTCGCTTAGGTGCAACTTATGTAGGTGAAAACAATGAACGTCTTGTACCGGTAATGATTCACCGTGCGATTCTAGGTTCACTAGAGCGTTTCATCGGTATCCTTATCGAAGAATATGCTGGTTTCTTCCCAACTTGGTTGGCGCCAGAACAAGCAGTTCTTATGAACATTACTGATAAACAGTCAGGTTATGTTCAAGAAATAGTACAAAAACTACAAAAAAGTGGAATTAGAGCTAAAGCGGACTTGAGAAATGAGAAGATTGGCTTTAAAATCCGCGAACATACTTTGAAGCGTGTACCGTATATGCTTGTTGTTGGTGACCAAGAAATGGAAGCTGGCGAAATAGCAGTGCGTACTCGTAAAGGTAAAGATCTTGGTAAATTTAAAGTGGATGATTTTATTGCATACATCCAAGACGAGATCTCTAGCCGTAAGCTCAATCTGGAGGAATAAGCTATTAAAGGCGGAAGACGTGGCCAACAGCCGGTAAAACAAAACCCGCACCGTATCAACGGTGAAATTCGTGGTATTCGTGAAGTTCGACTAACAGGCGCTGACGGTGAATCAGTTGGTGTTGTATCGATTCAAGAAGCCATTGCAGCTGCTGAAGAAGCTGGTATGGATCTCGTTGAGATCAGTCCTAACGCCGAGCCACCTGTTTGTCGTGTGATGGACTATGGTAAGTTCCTCTTCGAGAAGAGCAAAACTGCTAAAGAGCAGAAGAAGAAGCAAAAGCAGGTCCAGATCAAGGAAGTAAAATTCCGTCCTGGAACTGATATTGGAGACTATCAGGTAAAACTACGCAACCTGACGCGTTTCCTTGAAGAAGGCAACAAAGTGAAAGTAACAATTCGCTTCCGTGGCCGAGAGATGGCACACCAAGACATCGGTGTTGACGTTCTAAATCGTCTTAAGGAAGATACTGCAGAAATTGCTGTAGTTGAATCTTTCCCTAAGAAGATTGAAGGTCGCCAGATGATCATGGTGCTAGCCCCTAAAAAGAAGTAATTAACGGCTCATCAAGTAATTAAAACCTAGCCGCTTTCCTTTCGATAAAGGCATAACGGCTAGGTTTTGTTCGCCCTAATTACGTTGTTTATTAAACCTACTCAATGCGGAGTTATTCATCATGCCTAAGATGAAAACCAACAAAGGTGCTGCTAAGCGTTTTAAGAAAACTGCTGGTGGTATTAAGTACAAGCACGCTACAAAACGTCACATCCTGACTAAGCGTACTACTAAGAACAAGCGTCAACTACGTCCGAATGCAATCCTTCCAAAATGTGAAGTGGCTGCAGTAATCCGTATGTTGCCATACGCTTAATTCTTTTTAGTTATCAATCGTTTAGTTTAGGAGAAGCATAATGCCTCGCGTAAAACGTGGTGTACAAGCTCGTGCACGTCATAAGAAAGTTCTAAAACAAGCTAAAGGTTACTACGGTGCGCGTTCACGCGTTTACCGCGTAGCTTTCCAAGCAGTTACTAAAGCTGGTCAATACGCTTACCGTGACCGTCGCGCTAAGAAACGTCAATTCCGTCAACTATGGATTGCACGTATCAATGCGGCATCTCGTCAAAATGGTCTATCTTACAGCCGTTTCATCAACGGTCTTAAGAAAGCATCTATCGAGATCGACCGTAAGATCCTTGCGGACATCGCAGTATTCGACAAAGCTGCATTTGCAGTTCTAGTTGAAAAAGCGAAAGCTGCTCTTTAATTAGCAGTTTAGGATTAAGAGAAGGAGAGCATTAGCTCTCCTTTTTTATTGCTAAAATTTATACCCAAATGACTTTTAGCTTGGCTATTTAGAGTATTGTTTATCAGTCTTCTCAATTTATTGGTTAGCATCTTATGTTAGTTATAAGGTAGCTTGGGTATAAATTTTTACGTTTATAAGGGATTAAAAATGATCTACACAACGACCGAAAGCATTCCTGGCCAGCAGATCTCTGAAATCAGAGGGGTTGTAACTGGTAATGTTGTTCAATCAAAGCATATTGGCCGTGACCTCATGGCGGGTATCAAGAGCATTGTTGGCGGCGAAATTCGTGGTTACACGGAAATGATGACCGACGCGCGTGATATTGCTATACAGCGCATGGTGGCGGACGCTGAATCTAAAGGTGCCGATGCAATTGTAGGGATTCGATTTACCACAAGCTCAATCGTAGATGGTTCTTCGGAAATTTTGGCATTTGGTACTGCAGTGAAACTAGCGGACTAGTCTACTTGAATAGCATTGCAAAAATGCTAATAGAGAGCGGTGAATTATTATGCATTTACCGTTCTGTTCCTTTTAGGTTAATTATTCTAGATTTTTGCAGAGCGAATAGATTTATATTCTCAACTTTACGTTACTATTAAAATTAATCACGATGATTTAGAGTAATTGCTTCACTTTTATTTTGCATATTATTTTATATCTATAATGAAATTGAATTCATATTGAATTTTTCATTTGTTGTGTGAATTCTCTTTTCAGTATATTAATTCATGTTTTTCTTATAAAAATATGAACTTATACCTTGCCAAGCGGTTCTAAATTGTTACAAATACTATACAGCTGTAACATTGCCAAAAGGAATTGTAGATGAGAGATCTGACTCCCGAATACTTGCTAGCCGCATTACGCCAAGCGATTAAAACAAAAGGGCTAACATATCGAGAGCTATCTGAGAAAATGGGTATGCCACTATCTACCTTTAAGAGACATCTTACAAGCACGAATCTCGCTTTAGATAAGTTGCTGGAATATTGTAGAGCGGTTGATTGCACGTTAGATGAACTACAAAAGCTCGCAAATCAATTGCAAGGTGAAGACGAGGATTACTTTAGTCGTACGCAGGATGAGGTATTCTTTCAATTCCCTCACCTTTACGACTTTTATCGTGAATTGAGAATGCTTCGAGGTAAAGACGGTTATTCTATTTTAAAGAAAAAGTATGACTTGTCTGAGCAGAGCATGTCTGATTACTTAAAAGCATTAGAGTTGTTGGATCTCGTTTACGTTGATGAAGATAAAAATATAACGCTGCACGGGCCTTTATATTATAGCTATGCAGAGAACTCCAAGCTCAACGACAAATATACCGAAATCATAAAAGAGCAGACGACTACCCACGATAAGTGTGTTCGCGTTGCTTTGGCGCGTATGAAAATTACTGAAGAACAGCTTTTGTTACTGGAAGATCAAGTTGCAAAGACCGTCATTGATTTTCATTCCAAAAATGTTGTAGCAGAGAACTTTAATGTCTCTGATTTTACTAATATTGTTCTACTTGCTGGGCCACATCAGCCAGTCACATTCTCTGACGGCATTATTGAGACAGAGGGGCGATTTATTGATGATATTCGTTATGCCATCGCAGCTGCAGGTGATAAGCCAAGCCTATCTATATAGATTTTGAGCCTTTTTTGAAGAGAGTTTCTGAAAGGGCGTTGCAAAAGAAAAAGCCTAAGACAGCAAATACTTTGTAAGTAGGGCATTCAGCGGTGTTTGCTCTTAATTCAGACTTAAAGTGTGTTGGGCTTATTTCGAATAATACCTGTTCAGCATCTACTTTCGTTATTTTTAACATGCTGATTTCCTTCGTTGTTCCTCCCAAAGCCTCTCTCGCTTCCTCTACAAAGAAACCATTCTCGTTGAACCAAGCATCCAGTAGCTACTTGGGTATGCATAATTGGTAGCTATTTATCTTCTAATTATAAATTCATACTTGAAATGTTTGTTTTTTGATCTATTATGACGAAGTGTCATTTATGACGGTTCGTCAACTTTGGTTGCGTTCCTGTATTAAAGAATCGTGTTACAATTATTGGGAGTGTGTTGGTATACGGATCAAAGGATTATGTTTAACTTTCGCTGTAAAAAATATAGCAAGCAAGACGGATGTCGTGTGTCTTCAGGGCTAACAAAAAAGCAACAGGCGATTGCTGATCGTGAGATAGAGCTTATTCAATTGGCTAAGTCTTTAGTTCAAGAGCAAGGCTTTGCCAACTTAACGATGGACAAGCTTACAGCGTCAAGCCCTTATTCTAAAGGGACGATCTACAATCATTTTTGCAGCAAAGAAGATGTGATTCTTGCGCTTTGTATTCATTCGCTGAAAAGCGAAGCAATATTTTTCGAACGTACCGCCAAATTTAATGGTAATACCAGAGAAAAAATCATTGCGATGCATGTAGGTTATCGTATTTACGCTCGTATGGAGCCAGTACTATCAACCTGTGCGATTGTTGCAAAGACGCCTTGGGTTCTAGAGAAGGCTTCGCCTAAACGTGTGAATGAACTGAATAACTTGGAAGAACAAGTAATAGATGGTGCTGATGCGCTGGTGAACAATGCGGTAGAATGTGGTGATCTTAAGTTTTCTCCCGCAATTGGTTCTGATGCTATTGTATTCGCCAACTGGTCTATTGCATTCGGTTCAAACGCTTTGGCGCAAAATGCATCGAACAGTCGATGTATTCAGCGAATTCAAGACCCATTCTCAGTACTGCACAACGCGAATATGTTACTTGATGGTTTAGGTTGGTCGCCTTTATCTACAGAATGGGACTACCGTAAAACCTGGCGTCGAGTGGAGCAGGAGTTATTTAGTGAAGAGCTTGCTTATTTAGAGTCAGTGAATCGCTAATAAACTGGAAAGGCCAATCTGACGTTATGGTTGGCTTTTTTATCGCACTATTGTGACGAATCGTCATTGAATCTCGAAGGTTGGCGTTCAGCCAATGATCACGAGAAGCATAGGAAGTTACTAAAAACTAACTTATGTAGCCAAATTCATTCGATCTAAAGTTTGCATGTCGAGTTTGTCTGGTTATTTACAGCATTTGCTGTTTTTTTTAGTTTTTAAATTTGACGAAACGTCACAAAAGGAGAGTGTGATGCCACATCACAACGTTCAACAATACGCCCGTTCAGGGTGGGGTAAGCTACCAACGAATTACAGTGTATTGGTGATGCTTGCTACCGTTTTATTGATTTTCATAGCAACCATTGGAGGAAAAAATCTTTACTTTAGAGGAGATTACGACATCTTCTTTGATGGAACAAATGAGCAGTTACTTGCGTTTGATGAAATTCAAACCACCTTTGCAAAATCTGACAGTCTTGCTTTGGTTATAGCGCCAAAGAGCGGCACTGTTTTTACTCCTAGCACATTATCTCTTATTCAGCAGATCACTGACGAGGCGTGGCAAGTTCCATACTCCACCCGCGTTGATTCCCTCGCTAACTACCAGCATACCGAAGCGTTTGAAGATGATCTTCTTGTCGAAGATTTACTGTATAGCGAATATGAATTGACACCTCAACGAATAGAGAAAGTCAAAAGTATTGCGTTGAGTGAGCCGGTTTTGAAAAGTTCACTGATTTCTGAAAAAGGAGATGTCACGGTCGTAAACATTACGGTCCAACTCCCTGAAATAGATAAAACTGCTGAAGTACAAGAGGTGGTTGCTTACATAAACGGAATGATTGAGCGTTATCAGCAAGTGTACCCAGACACGGAATTCCACAAGGCTGGTATTATTGCAATGAACTACGCGTTTATGACCGCAGCCCAAGACGATAGCGCAACATTAGTGCCAGCTATGTTACTAGTGATATTGGTGTTTCTGACCATCATGTTGCGCTCATTGCTTAGCGTCATCGCGACGCTCATCGTTATTATCGGCTCGGTTATGGTTACAATGGGCTTGTCAGGATGGGCTGGTATGTTCTTAAGCACGGCGACCGTTAATGTGCCTACCTTGGTGATGACGCTTGCCGTCGCAGACTGTGTACACATCATCGCGACAATGCGTCAGTCTATGCAAAACGGCTTTAGTAAAGCCCACTCTATTGAGCGAAGTATTGCGCTCAATTTCATGCCTATCTTGATTACCTCCATTACCACCGCGATCGGCTTTTTAATGATGAATATGTCGGATTCTCCAATCCTGCGAGATTTCGGCAACCTATCAGCCCTTGGCGTCATGGTTGCTTGTTTCCTTTCCATCACGTTACTTCCCGCCTTGCTTAATATCCTTCCGGTTACGGTGAAGTCGGATACTTCTGATGAAAGAAAGCACTTTATGGATCATTTAGGAGATTTCGTGGTGTCAAAGCGACATGCGTTATTGCCGTTGTCGGTGCTTGTTATTGTCGCGAGTGCGAGCTTGATTCCGCTGAACAAAGTCAATGATGAATCCGTCGAGTACTTTGGCCATAGCAATGAATTTCGCCGAGCGGCTGATTTTATGGAAGAGCGAATCAGTGGCATGGCGAACATCAGTATCGCGATAAAAACCAACGAATCGCAGGGCATTGCCGATCCTAATTTTCTCAGTTCCGTGGGTAAATTTACTGACTGGCTAAGGTTGCAGCCAGAAACGGACCATGTTGCGACCTTGAGCGATGTTTATAAGCGCCTAAACAAGAACATGCATGGAGATGATCAGGCTTATTACTCGCTCCCTCAAGACAGAGAATTAGCGGCTCAATATCTGCTGCTTTATGAAATGTCACTACCGTATGGTTTAGATTTGAACAACCAAATCAATGTAGATAAGTCGTCGATCAAGATGGTTCTCACCGTGGAGAACTTGGGCAGCGTCGAGCTTGTTGATTTGGAAAATCGCATTTACCAATGGTTTAACGAAAACGCGCCTCAATATGATGTTGTTGCGTCTAGTCCTTCACTGATGTTTGCGCATATTGGTGAAACGAATATGGCCAGCATGCTGTCAACCTTGCCCATTACTCTTGTCTTAATCTCTGCATTACTGATCTTTGCCTTGCGTTCGTTCAAGCTTGGCTTAATTAGTCTTGTCCCGAATATTGCTCCTGCGCTTATTGGTTTTGGTATTTGGGCGCTGGTTTCTGGCGAGATTAACTTGGGATTGTCTGTCGTTGTGACATTAACGCTTGGTGTTGTTGTCGATGACGCCGTTCACTTTCTTTCTAAATATCAACACGCTCGTAAAGATGGCCACAGTGCGGAGCAAGCGGTTCGCTACGCCTTTCGTACCGTGGGGCGCGCACTCTGGATTACGACGGTCGTGCTTGTTGCTGGTTTCTCTGTTCTGGCGATGTCGAGCTTCCGTTTAAATGCCGATATGGGACAGCTGAGTGCCATTGTCATCTTTATTGCCCTTGTTGTGGATTTCATCTTCCTACCGACTCTACTGATGTTGTTTGACAAAGGCGTTTACGACGAGGTGGAGCGCCGAAATAAGCTTAAATCAACTGACTCTCAAACCAAGACTGTTACTCAGTCATAACGAATTAAAGGATCGAACATGAATTTAGTAAAAAATGCCTTAAAAGTATCAGTACTTTCTGTCTCGCTTATTATGAGTCATGCGGTGTTGGCGGATGAAGCCAAAGGACTAGAAATTGCCCAAGAGCGCAAAGCCCGTGATGAAGGGTGGGGGGATTCTGTTGCTACGATGCAAATGATTCTGCGAAACGCGCAAGGAGAAAGCAGCACACGTTTAATGCGCTTACAATCACTCGAAGTTGATGGCGATGGTGACAAAGGGCTCACGATATTTGATGAACCGAGAGATGTAAAAGGCACGGCGTTTCTTAACCATTCTCATACGGTGGGTGCCGATGACCAATGGCTTTACCTTCCTGCACTGAAACGTGTGAAACGTATTTCCTCGCGTAACAAATCAGGTCCTTTTATGGGCAGTGAATTCGCGTATGAGGATCTCAGTTCCTTTGAGATTGAAAAATACCGTTTCAACTACCTAAAAGATGACAGCATAAACGGGCAAGATGTTTTCGTCGTAGAGCAAATTCCGACCGATAAGAACTCAGGTTATACCAAGCAAACGGTATGGTTAGATAAAGCGCATTATCGTCCACTTAAAGTTGAGTTTTACGACCGCAAAGGCTCTTTGTTAAAAACGCTTTCTTTTTCCGATTACAAGCAATATCTCAACCAATATTGGCGAGCGCACACTATGGCGATGACAAACCATCAAACAGGAAAAAGTACTGAGCTAACGACTAGCGAAATGCGTTTTAACACTGGATTACAAGACAATGACTTTCATAAGAATGTGTTGAAGCGAGTGAGATAGTGGAGGAAAAATGAAGCGATTAAATGCTGGGTTGTTGCTTAGTGCAGCAGCCTTTTTTTACTCGATGCCTCTGACTGCCGTCGAGCTTGCAGGACAAGTCAATATTGAGCATCGTCAGTTTTTTAAAACGGGCTCTCAGGGTCAGAGCAAAGCGCAAACGTCATTGGTTTTGCAGCCAGAATTTTACTGGGAGATGCAAAATGGTGATGCAAACTTTACTTTCACACCTTTCTATCGTCTGGATGGTCTAGACGATGAGCGAAGTCATGGTGACATACGAGAGGCACTTTATCTGACTTATTGGGATGATTATGAGCTTCGAGTTGGGATTAGTAAGGTCTTTTGGGGAGTGACTGAATCAGCCCATTTAGTTGATGTAGTAAACCAAACAGATACCATTGAAGCCGTCGATGGTGAAGATAAACTCGGTCAGCCGATGTTACATTTTACCTCTTTCAAAGACTGGGGCACCGTCCACGCAATGTTGTTACCTTACTTTAGGGAACGAACGTTTGCGGGTACAGATGGCCGCTTGCGAACCGACCCCGTTGTCTATGATGATGCTATCTATGAATCAAGCAGAGAAGAGAAGCACGTAGATGTGGCTTTTCGATATTCGAAAATGCTTGGCGATTGGGACGTAGGCCTGAGCTATTTATATGGAACAAACCGGGATCCTTACTTTCGTTTTGAGTACGGAGAATTAAAGCCTTACTACGCTCTGATGAGTCATGTCGGTCTGGATGTGCAAGGAATCGTTGGCGATTGGTTATGGAAACTAGAAAGTGTTTATCGAGATAGCGCTGATAATCATGTCGGTCTTGTGACGGGTTTTGAGTATACCTTCGTCGGTGCATTTGACACGGTTTGGGATGTGGGAGTTATTGGTGAGTACCTCTATGACAGTCGTGGGAACAACGCACAAACTATCGGTCAAAATGATGTGTTTGCAGGTATTCGTTGGGCGCTCAATGATGAGGACGGAACGGAAGTATTGACGGGAATTACGAAGGATTTAGATAACGATGATGTTTACAATGCTAAGTTAGAAGCATCGAGCCGAATATCGAATCACGTTAAGTGGCAAATTGATGCTTGGTTGTTTAAAAATGAAACACCAAATGATTTGCTCTACTTCGCTAGAGATGACGATTTTATCGAGCTATCTATTCAATACTATTTCTAAAACAAAAGGGCACAACTAAACGGCAGATTAACTAAAGATGACATTTTTGACGTTTTTGTGCTCTTTTTATTCAATAACCTCTTCTTTTCGTAATTCAATTTGGCATTGGTGCCCGGTTTGGCTACTATGTACAGCTATCAAAAAACCAATCACTCCCTTATGGACACTACCTACAGGTAGATGAGGAAACGATGCAACATCTAGAAGAGATCATTGCTAGCGCGAGCACTGCAATTGAAGCTGCCGAATCGCTAGTCGCACTTGATGAAGTGCGTGTTCAGTATCTGGGTAAAAAAGGTGAGCTAACTGCTCAACTTCAAAGCCTAGGCAAACTACCACCAGAAGAACGCCGTGAAGCTGGTCAAGAGATCAATAAAGCGAAAGGCGTAGTTCAGCAAGCTATCGCAGCTCGTAAAGATGCACTACAACGTGCAGAGCTTGAAGCAAAACTAGCAGCAGAAACAATCGACGTAACACTACCAGGTCGTCGTATTGAAAACGGTGGTTTACACCCAGTAACTCGTACTGTAGAGCGTATTGAGAAGTTCTTTGGCGAACTTGGTTTTAACACCGAGGCTGGACCAGAGATCGAAGATGCATTCCACAACTTCGATGCGCTAAACATCGCAGCTGATCACCCAGCGCGTACTGACCACGATACTTTCTTCTTCAACCCAGACTTGATGCTTCGTACTCATACGTCAGGCGTACAGATCCGTACGATGGAAAATGGTAAACCACCATTCCGTTTCATCGCACCAGGCCGTGTATACCGTAACGACTACGACCAAACGCACACGCCAATGTTCCACCAAGTGGAAGGCATGCTGGTTGATGAGAACGTAAACTTTGCTCAGCTGAAAGGCATCCTGCACGATTTCCTATGTAACTTCTTCGAAGAAGAAGTAGAAGTACGTTTCCGTCCATCTTACTTCCCATTCACTGAGCCTTCAGCTGAAGTAGACGTGAAAGGCAAAAACGGTAAATGGTTAGAAGTACTAGGCTGCGGTATGGTTCACCCGAACGTGCTACGTAGCGTAGGTATCGATCCTGAAAAATACTCTGGTTTCGCATTCGGTATGGGTGTTGAGCGTCTAACAATGCTTCGTTACGGCGTGAACGACCTACGTGCGTTCTTCGAGAACGATCTTCGTTTCCTAAAACAGTTCAAGTAATCCAGAGGGTTCATCAACATGAAATTCAGCGAATCATGGCTTCGTGAGTGGGTAAATCCTGCGGTTACTACTGACGAGCTAACTCACCAAATTACAATGGCCGGCCTAGAGGTAGACGACGTTCTTCCTGTTGCTGGTTCTTTTACTGGCGTTAAAGTCGGTCACGTTGTTGAATGTGGCCAACACCCAGATGCAGACAAACTGCGCGTAACTAAAGTTGACGTGGGTGAAGAAGAGCTTCTAGACATTGTTTGTGGCGCACCTAACTGTCGCCAAGGTCTGAAAGTAGCAGTAGCAACAGTTGGTGCTGTTCTTCCAGGTGATTTCAAAATCAAAAAAGCGAAACTACGTGGCCAGCCATCTCACGGCATGCTTTGTTCATTCACTGAACTAGGTATCGACGTTGAGTCAGACGGTATCATGGAACTAGCAGAAGACGCAGTAATCGGTACTGATTTCCGTGAATTCCTAGGTCTAAACGACGTAACGGTAGACGTAGACCTAACAGCAAACCGCGCAGACTGTTTCAGCATTCGTGGTCTAGCTCGTGAAGTTGGCGTACTAAACCGTGCTGACGTGACAGAGCCATTAGTAGAAGCAGTTGCCCCTTCAATCGACGATAAAGTGTCTATCGAAGTGAAAGCGCCAGCTGCGTGTCCACGTTACCTAGGTCGTGTAGTTAAGAACGTAAACGTTCAAGCTGAAACGCCACTATGGATGCAAGAGAAACTGCGTCGTTGTGGTATTCGCTCGATCGACCCTGTAGTAGACATCACTAACTACGTTCTTCTAGAGCAAGGCCAACCAATGCACGCATTCGATCTAGCGAAGATCGAGGGTGGCATCGTAGTTCGTATGGCTGAGCAAGGTGAGAAGCTAACGCTTCTTGACGGCAACGAAGCAGAACTAAACGCAGATACACTAGTAGTTGCTGACCACAACAAAGCACTTGCAATCGCAGGTATCTTTGGTGGTGAAGAGTCTGGTGTAACAACTGAGACTAAAGACGTTCTACTAGAGTGTGCATTCTTTGCACCTGACCACATCCGTGGCCGCGCACGTAGCTACGGTCTTCACACTGATTCTTCAATGCGTTTCGAGCGTGGTGTGGATTACGCACTACAAGTGAGCGCAATGGAGCGTGCAACACAGCTTCTTGTTGAAATTTGTGGTGGTGAAGTAGCACCTGTTGTAGCTGTAGAATCTGAAGCAGACCTACCTAAGCCAAACAAAGTTGCACTACGTCGCACGAAACTAGACAACCTACTAGGTCACCACATCGTTGATGCTGATGTAGTAGAAATCCTAGAGCGCCTAGGTTTGACTGTTGAAGCTTCAGAAGAAGGTTGGGTGGCAGTAGCGCCAACATGGCGTTTCGATATCGCTATCGAGCAAGATCTGATTGAAGAAGTTGGCCGTATCTACGGTTACGACAACATTCCTAACCAAAACCCAGCAGCAGCACTTAAGATGCACAACCACGTTGAAGCGGATCTTCCACTGAAACGCGTTCGTGATCTTCTTGTTGACCGTGGTTACCACGAA
Source organism: Vibrio sp. OY15 (assembly GCF_000742455.1). Lineage (NCBI taxonomy): Bacteria > Pseudomonadati > Pseudomonadota > Gammaproteobacteria > Vibrionales > Vibrionaceae > Vibrio > Vibrio sp. OY15. The sequence goes on from NZ_JPIL01000001.1 coordinate 353,683, forward strand.
GCAATCACATACAGCTTCGTTGAGCCTGAGCAGCAAAAGCTAGTTGTACCTGGTGTTGAGCCTCTAGTACTTCCAAACCCAATTTCTGCAGACATGTCAGCAATGCGTCTTGGTCTTATCCAAGGTCTGCTGAACACGGTTGTTCACAACCAGAAGCGTCAACAGCCACGCGTTCGTCTATTCGAATACGGCCTACGTTTCATCCCATGTGAATCTGCAGAAAACGGCATGCGCCAAGAGCCTATGCTAGCGGGTGTTATCGCTGGTACTCGCGGTGAAGAACATTGGGATATCGAAACTAACACGGTTGATTTCTTCGACCTTAAAGGCGATCTAGAAGCGATTCTAGAGCTATCTGCGAACGAAAAAGCGTACTCTTTCGCTGCACTGTCACCTGAAAGCAAAAAAGCTAACCCAGCACTTCACCCAGGTCAATCTGCGGCAATCATCGTAGATGGCAAAGAAGTGGGCGTGATCGGTACCGTTCACCCTGAGCTTGAGCGTAAGTTCGGTCTAAATGGTCGTACTATCGTATTCGAAATCGAATGGTCTGCAATTAACAGCAAAGTGATCCCAGAAGCGGTAGCACTTTCTAAATTCCCTTCAAACCGTCGTGATATCGCGGTAGTAGTGGATGAAGCTGTTGCATCTGGTGACATTGTTAACGCTTGTCTAGAGCAAGGTGGCGAGTTCCTTAAAGATGCAAAACTGTTCGACGTTTACGTAGGTAAAGGCGTTGAAGAAGGTAAGAAGAGCCTAGCAATCGCTCTGACTCTACAGTCACTTGAGCGTACGCTTGAAGATGCAGATATCGCTGGTGCGGTTGACGCTATCGTTGCTCACGTTTCTGAGAAGTTTGGTGCGTCTCTACGTGACTAATCTCGCGTAACGTATCTTCTTAAGAAATGAAAACCCTGCCAGTTTGGCAGGGTTTTTTTATTTTTAGGATTACCTTATCGTTGTTCAAGTTCCTTACTGCTCGCACCATCCCTCATTACTTTAAAATACTAGACCAAACTAGGGATGGCCCTTACCCGAGATTAGGCACGTATTGTTTTTCAGCTAATACACGCTAACGATAGCTTGTTGGCGGTTAGGCAGCGAGTGAGAGGGTATAGCTAAGCAGAAGAGGCAGCGTAAGAATGCTGAAAAAGTTGCCAAATAGTACCATTGACGCCACTTTCATGGGTTCTATATTCAGCCTTTCCGCAAATAGGTAATTCATGACGGCTGGCGGCAGCATTGTGAAGAGCACCATCATTTGCAATTGCATCGTTGGAAGGGGAATTAACCAATAAATAAGTGCAAAAGCGACAGCACCAGTTGCCAGTGACTGCACGGTACACAACACACCAATCTTTAAACCGTCCAACCTTAAATGACACATTTGTGCCCCCAGAGATAAAAGCATCACGGGTACGGCCGCTTGCCCAAGTAGAGCCGTGGCTTCGCATAAAGGCGCCCATGCACCCACATTTGACACGTTGAGAAACAGAGCCAACGACGCTGCTAAAAAGATTGGCATCTTGACTATTTGCTTAAAAGGGTTGCCATGACTAAGCAGCATTACGCCTAAGCTGATATGCAAGCATGCTGACACGACAAATAAAAGCACTGCTGACGACAGCGCAATTTCTCCAAACGTATAGGTAAACAAAGGAATAGCTAGATTTCCGCTATTCCGAAACATATGTGGTGGCGCCCAGGTTTTAAACGAGAGTGACGTCCATCGACATACCGGGATCATGAGTAGTGCGGGAATTAAAACCGCAACAATTGCCGCCAAAAGAAGCGGCCCCTGATTTGAATCGAGCGGCATGCTAACGAGTGACGAAAATACCAGTGCTGGCGTAAACACCTCAATATTAATGCGGTTTATTGGGCGAAAGTCAGGCTTGATGTAACGACCGACCAAATAGCCAACTCCGACAAGAGCAAAAACAGGGAAAAGAATATTTATGATTTGATTAATCATGGTCGCCTAGAAGCAGTGTAAGAAGCTAATGAGGAAATACACGAACTTCCACATTATCAATCTTTATATATGGCGTCATCGTTAAACAGCGAGAAGCGTGGGTTTAATCAAGCTTTCAAAGCACAGTTGCAAAGTACAGGTGGTCATACCTTTTAATCTAATTGTTACGTATCGAGTTACATACAAATCACTGAATTTACGACAAGTTCTATGTCAAGTGTCTGTTAAATAACCAATATCTGATATTTTTATTAAATAGTGTTTAATGTTGATATTTAAACTACTTTTAGTTTTATAATCTGGATGTTTTTCCTGATAAAGATGAAACAAAAACAAAAATATCAAATTTCTGGCGTTTAACAATAATTTACGTAGTGCTATTCCTTTTGTTTGCCAAGAAAAAAGTTGGCGAAAATCATAAGCTTGTCATACACTTCCTGATGTAACCCCGATATGTTGTTGAATTGGTAGGGTAAAACTGCTCTGGCGCTACACTAACGTAGCATTGTTTAACATAGCTTTGAGGAAAGTTTTATGGCGCTCACAAAAGCCGAACTGGCAGAAAACCTGTTTGATAAATTAGGATTTAGTAAGCGGGACGCCAAGGAAACGGTGGAAGTGTTCTTTGAAGAGATTCGTAAGGCACTGGAAAGTGGCGAACAGGTAAAACTGTCAGGTTTTGGTAACTTTGATCTTCGTGACAAGAATGAACGACCTGGTCGTAACCCGAAAACTGGTGAAGATATTCCAATTACTGCTCGACGTGTAGTGACTTTTCGCCCGGGTCAGAAGTTAAAAGCTCGTGTAGAAAACCTGAAGAAAGTACAGTAAGCCGAATAAATGGATCACGCTAAGGCGTGGTCTTTTTTTGCGTAAAATTCGTGTGCATACAAATGAAAACCACCGCAATGCGGTGGTTTTTCTGTTTATGAGAGACGCTTAATGATATCGGTTACGCCGCTTCTAGATGCGTTGTTAAGTATGGTTGCCATGCTTGTTGGTACAAGTTCTTAGACTGTGTACGCATGTTGCGAATAGAGGCAAGCTCTATTTCGCTTAGCTCACGTTTTTCCAACATCGCTTGACGTTCTAGTTTCTGGATTTTTTCGTATAGGTCGTGTTCGGGACCGCTTTTTACATCTGCGATTGCTTTCAAGTGCAGTTGAACTTCGGCTACTAGGTTTGTTTTTGGTAAACGAACGAGCAAGTTCAAGTCTCTATATCCTGAAGGGCCAGGTTTTTTGAATCGATTTTTTACTTTCACAATCGTTGTTTCACGCTCTAACGTTTCATAAATGGAGACTAAGCTCGCGACGTCTTCAGCTACAATCGTTGCACGTGCTAGGTCAGTAATACGTTCAACTTTCCCATCTAACTCTAAAGCTATCTTTTCTTCTGCTCGTTGTTTGGATTTCACGCCTGCGAAGTATGGCTGAGCGTCATTAAGAAGTGCGGTACTCTTACAGATAGTTTCAAGTTCAAATTGTGCTTGGTGAGCTTTGCTGTAAAGGATGTCGAAGTCAGAATATGGCTGAGTTGGTGTGGTGTCGATTGACTGAATGCCATATAAACCGCTAAGGCTGTGTTTAAAAAGTTTCGAACAAACTTCGTTTTGGCTGGTTGAACGATTTTGTTCGCCATTAGGCGCAGGGGTAATTGGAAGTGCGGCAAATGCCGGTGCACGGCTAAGTACCAAAAGCATCAATGCTGTAGTACGAAGAAATAAGCTCATTCACTCTCCTTAACTTGCTTGTACTTAGAAAATAGGGAACATAAAGGTCGCTAAGTTCGGCAAATCAGGTACTAACTTATAAATGGGGCCATTACGAAAGATTCCAAGGTTTCAGTTTTATCTTGAAGTAGAATCGTGCGTTAGATCACCATTTATCTTTTCTTTATTCTGATTATCAGATAAAGGCGCGTCTCCTATGAGACCGATTACATCCTATCACCGCAGTATTAACCAAAGATGAACGGCATAGACAAATTGAAAAAAAACGTTAGTCTTACCTCTCAAAATGAAAACAGCCGACAAGTAGAAAGTAAAATGAGAGACCAAGAATTTTGGCATAACAAATGGGCCAGCAATCAGATCGGATTTCACTTGGAAGATGTAAACCCGCTATTACCAGTATATTGGAAACACACTAATCCAAAGCGTGAAGATAAAGTGTTAGTTCCTTTATGTGGAAAGTCAGAAGACTTGATTTGGCTAGCGATGAAGCATGATTCGGTTGAAGGTGTTGAGCTAAGCCATATTGCTGTGCGTGCCTTTTTTGCTGAACATTTTTACACGCCAACGGTAACGCCTCTTAATGGCATGCACGAGCTTTATCAATTTGATGAGCTCTCTATTTATACTGGGGACTTTTTCACTGCACCAGTATCTCAAGCCGATATCATTTATGATCGCGCCGCGTTGGTTGCTTTACCGCAAGATATGCGAGAGGAGTATGTAGAGCGTCTCAAGCAACTTTTGAACCCAGGCGGTCGTATTTTGCTTGTTACACTCAACTATCCTCAAGAAGAGATGGCGGGGCCTCCATTTAGCGTGCCGGTCGAAGAGATTGAGCAGTTATTTTCAGGTTACAAAGTTACTTGTTTGAACGTAGATGAAGCTGACGAGAATCATCCTAAAATTGCGAAAAAAGGCTTAAGTCGCTTCTCTGAAGAAGTGTACTTAATCGAGAGTGAATAGGCTCTCTTCGGTTTGGAACACGAAATAGCGCAGCAATTTGAGCTGCGCTATTTTTGTATGAGTGGTTCGTATTTAATAAATGATATTCACTTTTGAAGCACTTTCAACAGCATCTTGAACGGCTTCTTCGGTGGTTTTTCGTCGCGTAAGGACAACACCTAAACGGCGGCGACCATCGATTTCTGGCTTACCGAATAGACGAACTTGTGTTTGAGGTTGAGCTAAAGCTTTGCTTAGGTTTTCAAAGCGAATGTTTGTGGAAGTCCCTTGTCCAAGAATAACAGCAGACGCAGATGGGCCATATTGTACAATATTATTAATTGGCATTCCGGTAAACGCGCGCACGTGGAGAGCAAACTCAGACATTTCCTGCGAAATCATTGTAACCATACCCGTATCGTGAGGGCGAGGAGAGACCTCATTGAAAATGACTTTATCGCCTTTGACAAACAGCTCTACACCAAAGATGCCGTAGCCACCGAGCGCGTTTACCACTTTCTCAGCCGTGTATTCAGCTGCTTTTACTGCGTTTTCTGACATAGTTTGCGGTTGCCATGATTCGCGGTAGTCGCCATCTTCCTGACGATGACCAATTGGAGCACAGAAATGCACACCGTCAACGGCTCTGATGGTCAATAAAGTGATTTCGTAATCGAAGTCGATAAAACCTTCCACGATAACGCGACCTGCACCCGTACGCCCGCCTTCCTGAGCGTAATCCCATGCTTGTGTAACGTCGTCTTCGGTCTTGATAACACTTTGCCCTTTACCTGAAGAGCTCATCACAGGCTTCACCACGCACGGAATACCCACATGCTCAACCGCGGCTTTGAAGTCTTCAAAGTTATCTGCAAAACGATAAGGTGAAGTCGTCAATTCCAGTTCTTCTGCTGCCAAACGTCGGATACCTTCACGATTCATTGTTAGCCTGGTTGCCTTAGCGGTTGGAACAACATTCAGTCCTTTTTCTTCAAGCTCTACCAGTTTGCCGGTTGCGATGGCTTCAATTTCTGGTACGACGTAAGTAGGTTGTTCCTTCGTAATAACTTCTTCTAAGGCGTTCCCATCTAACATGTCGATAACATAACTACGGTGAGCGACTTGCATCGCTGGAGCATTGGCATAGCGATCACAAGCAATCACTTCTAAACCAAGTCTCTGGCATTCAATGGCGACTTCTTTACCGAGTTCGCCAGAGCCTAAAAGTAATACACGGGTAGCATTTGCGCTAGTTGCAGTGCCAAACATAGTGTTCCCTTACAAAATAGAGTGATGAGACAGAAATTGCAGGAGATCATACTGAAGTTTTATGACAAAGCAAACGTTTGCTTTTGGTTTTTAGGTAATAAAAAAGCTCTACATGTTGTAGAGCTTTTTGTTGAATTTGTCGTTTATACGTTGACAAAACTAAGCGGAATATCTGGATTCAACGCTTCCAACGTTGATTGCGTATCGGCTAAGTGACTGATCTTACCTTCAGAGTTTTCTACCAATGCAGCGGCTTTGATGCTGTCAAAGGTTTCACCCGCAAGTAAAACTTGGATTAGCGCAACTTGTAGCGGTGGCAAGCTAGGATTAAACGCTGCATTTTCTGCATAAGCGCCTTGGAATACACGGCCGCTAGTCATCTCTAATGCTAAACCACTCAAGTTGTTGGTGTATGGAGAGTGGCTCATGTTCATCGCTTCAACTGCACTTTGGATGAGTGCGTCTTCATCATCACATGAGAATTGGTGTTTAACTTCTGCCATTAAGCCGGACTCGATACCGAGATCGTTTGGTCCAAAGGCTTCAGGCAGGTATTCATGAAGTGACTTTTCTTCACGTTCTGGGAGCTGGATTTTAAGCTCGTTTGCGGTAGATAACTCATTCATGAACTGGCGGCAGTGACCACATGGGCTGAAGTTGATAGTGATATCCTTAACACCACGTTCGCCTTTCATCCAAGCATGGCTAATCGCAGACTGCTCTGCGTGAACCGTTTGACCCAACTGTACACCAAAGAATTCCATGTTGGCACCGAAGTAAAGGCGACCTGAAAGACCACGAACGATAGCGCCGACATAAAAGTCAGAAAGGGGAGCATAGGAGTACGCTGCGGCAAAAGGAAGTAGCGCAACACGAAGCTCTTTGTCTGATAGACCGGTAGCTGAAAGCAACTGCTCAAATTGTTGAACTGAAAGCGTAGCATCAAAATCATCAGCTTGGATGATAGGAGCAAGTTGTTTGGAAAGTGCTTCTGGAGCGCCTGCTAGCGCCTGTTCAATGCGACTTTTCATGTTGAATCCTTGTTATTGCATGGACAGTTATTCTATGTGAAAGATAGAAATGTTCCGTGCGTTAGATCACGATAAATAATGCAATTGATAATTCTGTTACATAATTAGAGTGAGCTCACACATGTATTCGATTGCACAGGTGTGAAGCGTTATCTCCGTCTCACAATTAACCATATCAGTATATATTCATATGACCAAGGAGCAGGAGTATGTTACCAACGCGACTTTTACCGCTATGCTACTTTATACTTACGTAATCTAGAGCGAGTGGTAGCAGCTAGAATGCTAATGCTATGAATGTATATCTCAGTCAAGTCCCTTCACGATATTACTGGGTGAGTTTGATAGATAAGATAGGGTTTTGAAAAGGGATAAGTAAGAAACGTAAAGGCTATGGCCTGCCGGAAGGAGGGCAGACCGAGAGCGCTTAACTATTGATATAGCCAGACCGCCAAAGCAAAAAAACTTGGAGCCAAAATAGAAGTTATGATCCCACATAAAACCAATGCGAGTGATGAGAACGCGGCATCTATGGGCTGTTTCTCTGCACATGTCGCGGTGCCTAAGGCATGAGACACGGTACCCATTGTTAGGCCACGTGCAATCGGGTGTTTAATTCCAATTAAGTTGTAAATTGGGTATGCCAAAATCGCGCCCAATAAACCAACAATCAGAACCAAGATCGCCGCAACGGCAGCTTCACCACCGAGGTGACTCGAAATTTCCATTGCTATTGGCGTAGTGACGGATTTACCCACTAGACTTGCGATTAAACTGATATCCGCTTTGAAAGCGACTGCGAACAAGGTGGTTGTCATCATCGACATCACACTGCCTACTGTGCAAGCGAAAGTGATGATTCGCCAGTTTGCTTTAATTTGTGGTAGTTGTTCATATAGTGGATAAGCCAGAGCAACTACAGCAGGTTGAAGCAAAAAGCTAATTCCTTCGTTATCCGCATAATACGTTTCAAATGGCACATTTAAGTAAGTAAGCAAAGGAATGAGCACTGCGATACTGATCAGCAAAGGGTTTGCTAGAGGATTGTTCACTTTGATTGCGATTTGACGAGCGATAAGAAAAACCGCAATGGTAACAACTAACCACATATCAGTGTTTCTCCTGTAGCAAGTAATCTAGCAGCCAAGCGAGGCTGACCAGTACAATGAGTGAACCGCCAACCGCGCTAGCGATGATAGGGAGCGCATTGGCGAGTAGTAGGTCGAAATGCTGCATTAATCCGACGCTGATAGGAACGAACAATAAGATCATATAGCGGATAAATAGCGTGGCGCCCGGTTTGACCCAGTCGACTTTTACAAGCCCAAGAGTCATGGAGAAAAACAGTACGAGCATACCGATGACACTTCCTGGAACGGAAACGCCAGTGAACTTTTGAATGGTAATTCCGATGCCAAGTGCTCCCATGATGAGGAAGATTGAAATGAGCAGTTGGATCAGTTGTAAGAATCGTTCTTTAATCATTTTGACAGTATATAAACAACAAGCACACCATAAGGTGCGCTTGTATTAGGAGGAGTTAGGAAGCTAAGCTCTCTACATAACGGTACACGGATTTTAATATCGCAATCTTCTTTTCGTCACTTTCATGTTCGTGAACTAAGTTTTCTAAATTCAGCATGTACTCTTCAATTTGGCTTTCAAACACTTCTCGACAGTGTAGTGCCCAGCGTCTTTGTTCTTGCTCGTCTAATGTGCCTGGGAAGTTACGCGCACGATAGCGGAACAATAGAGGTTTAATACGCTTGTCATCAAATTCAATGTCTAATGCAGCAAGATTATTCGGGTCGGTTTCTCGAATGATATCCATAGCTGCGCGATCAGCCGGAGAAAAGAACCCGTCGTAAAGCTGTGTATCGACGTCATCACTTTTATCGAATTTACGCTCGACGGAAAAGAGGCTAATCAGCTTTTCTCTAATTTCAGGATGTTGGCGCAACAAAGCGAGATTGGCGAGACATTGTTGGCGATCAATGCCAATAGACTCTGCATTTTCAGCCGTTAACGTTTTTGCAGGGGCGAGAATAGGGCATTTGTTCAAATGAACTAGTTTAACTGGCACTGGTAGCAATTCACCAAGATCTTCGCGCTTCGTGTAGAGTCTTTCGTGCAGCTCTTCTGCGGATAGCTCAAGAATAGGTTGAGGGTCTTTCGCTAAATCGATGGTGATAACGGCGTTATTATTGGTTGGATGCCAAGCAACAGGCACAATCCAGCTAGTGTACTGACATTCGCGCCCTAGCATGCCTGAAACGTGCATCAACGGTGTCATGTTGACGATGTCGACTAAATCATTGAGCTTGCGCTTTTGGCGCATAGAAAAAAAGTAATCAAACAATTTTGGTTGCGCTGCTTTTACTTTCTTTGCCATTTCGATAGTCGCAACCACATCTGCCATGGCATCGTGCGCGTTACTATGTTCTATGCCGTTAGCCACAGACAAGTGTTCTAATTTAAAGCTAGTGAAGCCATCTTCGTTTTCTGGCCATTCTACGCCTTCTGGGCGAAGGGCATGGCACGCGCGTAGTACATCGAGTAAATCCCAACGTGAGTTACCGTTTTGCCAACTCCATGCGTATGGATCGATAAAGTTGCGATAACAAGTATAACGGGTCACTTCGTCATCAAAGCGAATGCTGTTGTAGCCTAAACTGGTGGTATTTGGTCTCGCGAGTTCAGTGTGAATCTTAGCGATAAACTCTGGCTCAGAAAGGCCTTCTTGAACCGTTTTTTGCGGAGTAATACCAGTAATAAGCGCAGCTTCAGGAGACGGAAGATAATCAGCCGGTGGTTGACAGTACATGACTAAAGGCTCGCCGATGATATTAAAGTTTTCATCTGTACGAACACCAGCAAACTGGCTTGGGCGATCTTTCGCGGGGTTGGTTCCCCATGTCTCATAATCAAAGAAGAAAAAAGTGGGCTGATTATCTTGGTGCATTCTGCTTACCGTTTACAAAACCGATGACAGTATTAGACCATTCAACGCCTTGACTAGCAACGAAAGATGCAAGTTGAATTTTTGAAAATGAAAAAAGCCGATGGCGAACCATCGGCTTGATATTTTACGTTTTATCGCTTTGGAAGGAATTTGAGTTCTATGCTCGTGTTTCTTCCAATGTTGCTTCACTTTCTGGTGACTTCAGCACTCGGCTAGCAATTGTACCCGCAGTCATTGAGCCTGAAACGTTTAGTGCGGTACGTGCCATGTCAATCAGTGGTTCAATAGAGATAAGCAGTGCCGCGATGGTCACAGGTAAGCCCATTGCAGGAAGAACAATCAAGGCTGCAAACGTCGCACCGCCGCCGACACCTGCAATACCAAATGAGCTGATGGTGATAATCGCAATCAATGACAGGATAAAGTGTAGATCAAGTGGGTTGATACCCATTGTTGGAGCTACCATCACTGCAAGCATTGCAGGATAGATACCCGCACAGCCGTTTTGGCCGATAGTGGCACCAAACGATGCTGATAGGTTTGCAATCGCTGGTGGTACGTTAAGCTTGGTGATTTGCGCTTCTACGTTTAGTGGAATTGTTGCTGCTGAGCTACGAGATGTAAACGCGAAGGTCAGTACAGGCCAGATTTTCTTAAAGTATTCCGCAGGGCTAACGCCAACAAAAGAGACCAATACGCCATGAACAACAAACATCAGTGCGATAGCAACATAAGACGCCACAATAAAGCCAAGTAGGTTTAGGATGTCGCCTGCGCTTGATGTCGCTACCACTTTTGCCATCAGTGCTGCGATGCCGTATGGCGTTAGGGCCATGATCATCTTCACTAATCGCATAACGATAGATTGAGCAGCTTCTACGAAAGTACGAATCGGTGATTCCAACTCTGCTTTTTCCATCATCACTTTACGAGCGGCGATACCAGTTAACACGCCGAAAATCACAACAGCGATAATTGATGTCGAGCGAGCACCTGTTAGATCAGCAAATGGGTTGGTTGGAATGAAGCTAACTAGCATTTGAGGAATAGTTAAGTCACTTACTGTACCGGCACGGCTTTCTAAAACGGCGATACGAGCGGTTTCACGCGCGCCTTCAGTTAAACCTTCTGCTGAAAGGCCAAATGTTGTTGTCACCAAGATACCGATGAGTGCAGCAATTGCAGTCGTTACTAGAAGAACAGAGATGGTCAGGCCAGAAATTTTACCTAATGATCCACCTTTCTCCAATTTAACAACTGCAGAGATCATCGATACCAACACCAGTGGCATGATGACCATTTTCAGTAGACCAACGTAGCCACTGCCTACAATGCCTACCCATTCAAGTGTTTGAGCAATTGCGCTGTTGCCTTCACCGTGAATGAGTTGCAAAGCAAGACCAAAAAGAGAACCGGTAACAAGACCGATTAAAACGAGACGAGAGAGTGTGTGTTTCTTTTGTTGTTGGTTAAATAGAAAGAACAATATGCCAACAAAGACGGCTAGAGAGGCTATCACTGCAAAATTCATAATCTGACCTTATCAACCTGCCGAAATGGCGGTTGTTTTTTATACGGGGTTTTATACGGATTTGTTTATGGGGCGTAAGATAACGCTCGTGATATAACTTTAAAAATGACAAACGGGTATTAGCTAGATCTAAAATGAATATAAAAACGAGATCTAAGTCGCGTGAGAGCGTGAATTAGCACGTTAATTGTACAAAATGGTTATTCGTAGTGATGCAGTAAGTCACGCATTTCTTTCCTTTGTAAGTAAACCACCGAGTCTTCTTGATAACTGAAAAGTTGATAAACCATCGCTTTGGCGACATCTTCTGCTCGAATCGGTAAAAAGTTGGACAGTTTGCCAAGCATGAATGGGCGAATTACCTTAAACAGAGTTTGTACTAACTTCTCGTCCATTCTTGGGCTTTGACGTTGACCAACAAGCGGGCCTGGGCGAACAAATACGATTTCCTCAAAATCCATAGCTTCGATTCGTTGTTCCATTTGTCCTTTACAAGCTAAGTAATGGGATGGCGATTTACTATTTGCACCGAGGCTAGAAACAACCGCAAGGCGTTTGACTCCGATTGTTTTCATTTGTTGGGCGACTTTACACACCAGATCAACATCTACTCTACGCAAATTATCCTTACTGCCTGCTTGCTTAAGGGTCGTGCCTAAACAGATAAAGCCGATGGTTGGTGTTGGTTGGTTCTCATCCCATTGGTGGATAGAAAGGTCTGCATCAATGAGAGGAATAAGCTTGTTGTCCACATCTAGGACGCCATCGAGTGGGCGGCGAGAAAGATAATATAATGTTCCAACACCTGATTGATTTATGAGGTTTGCAATGACTTTTGAGCCTACTAAGCCAGTTGCACCGGCGATGATTGCGCAGGTGTTGTTATCCATATCTTTTCTCCTATATGGGAACATAGTCTAAGCTATTGTAGCGGATTTCAACGAGTTACTTATAATCTCGTGCAAGAAAGGTGAGACGCTCTGCGAACTCGGCAGACTATCCTGAGATAAACTTGATTAGCGCTGCCCCAATTGGATGCAAGTGTATACAATAGTGGGCGCGCAAAAACTGTCGCTGAACAAGACCTCTTGAACAACAGAACACCTCTCACCCAGACAACATCAAAGGAACGTAAAAAATGGATGACTCTTTTGCTGCGGAGATACAAGCACGCATAGATAACAAAACCAAACCCGTCGGTTCTTTAGGCTTATTGGAAAAGGTGGCACTGCAGTTAGCTCTTATTCAAAGTCAGGATAAACCTCAGCCAGTTGATTCCATCGCTATCTGCAAACCGAGCATGCTGGTATTTGCTGGAGATCACGGCGTTGCAGAGGAGGGTGTGAGCATTGCGCCAAGCGAAGTCACTCAACAAATGGTGGCTAACTTTCTCGCTGACGGCGCAGCCATCAACTGTTTTTGCGACATTAATGGCATTCAACTCAAAGTAATAGATTGCGGCATGTTGGCTCCTATTGATGTGCTGGTTCCAGAATTTAAATCCCATCCCAACTTGGTTGAACAACGGTTGGGTAACGGTACGGCTAATTTTTCTAAACAATCAGCGATGTCCCCAGAACAAGTGGCGTTAGGTTTAGAATATGGTGCGAAGATTGCTGAGCAAACCATTTTGCATGGTTCAAACCTCTTGATGTTCGGTGAGATGGGCATCGGTAATACCAGTTCGGCCTCAGCACTGTTATCGGCACTGAGCTCATTAGATATTGATTATTGTGTTGGCGTTGGCACCGGAATCAATCAACAGCAGTTGAGCCGCAAATATAAACTGGTAGCACAGGGGGTAAACCGATGTCGAGGTCTTGATACCAAAGCGATTCTCGCACAGGTTGGGGGCTTTGAAATCGTACAGATAGTGGGCGCTTTTTTAGAAGCCAAGCGGCTTAAAACTCCAGTTTTAGTGGATGGGTTTATCGTATCGGTAGCGGCTTATATTGCGACGTTGTTAGACGAAGAAACGCGTGAATACATGTTGTTTGCCCATCGCTCTGAAGAAAATGGACATAAATTTGTATTGGAACATCTAAAAGCAGAACCTCTGCTCGACCTTGGTTTACGGCTAGGGGAGGGAACAGGAGCCGCTCTTGCCTTGCCTCTGTTAAAAGCTGCTGCCCAGTTTTACAACAAAATGGCGAGCTTCGAGAGTGCAGGAGTTACAGTTTAGTGTCAGTCCCTGATAATTCTGAGAAAGTCATGCCGTCATCGTTAAGATACCAGTGGGAGTTATTTCTATTAGCTACCAGTTTTTTTAGCCGCTTACCCGTGCCCCAAGCGTTGCATTACAGTGAAGAACGCATGAATCAGGCAGGCCGTTACTTTGCGTTAGTTGGTCTCGTGCTTGGAGCACTTTGCGCTTTGGTATTCTCGCTCACCTCAATTTTTTTCCCAGAGTCGGTTGCCATAGTATTAACGATGGTGTTTAGCTTATTGTTAACTGGGGCTTTTCACGAAGACGGCTTGACCGATATGGCGGATGGCATTGGCGGTGGCATGACCGTAGAGCGACGCCTCTCTATTATGAAAGACAGTCGTATTGGCACTTATGGTGCCGCCACTCTCATTATGGCGTTATTGGCTAAGTATGTTTTTTGGAGTGAACTGGCTAACTTGCCGCACTTTTGGTTGGTCATTGTCGTCGCTTACACCGCAAGCCGAGCACTAGCAGCGACGCTTATTTATGACATGCCTTATGTCAGTGACAGTGATACGTCGAAAAGTAAACCGCTAGCAAGTCGCCAGTCTTCTCTAGAAGTCTCCATTTTGTTGTTTACTGGTGGCATAACATTGCTTGTGCTTGGTATCGCGGATGCGATCTTGATATCGCTTGTTCTCGTGGTATTTCGTTTGATGTTCAAACGTTGGTTAACCAAGAGAATTGGCGGCTTTACGGGGGATTGCCTTGGCGCAGCGCAACAGTTGTCGGAACTGCTTATTTATCTCACTATGATTGGGTTGTATCACTCCTCATGAAGCAATTGATACTCGGTGGCGCGCGCTCTGGGAAGTCGCATTTGGCAGAAAAAACAGCTAAGCAATTATCGGTCGCTTCTCATCGATCATTACACTATGTTGCAACCGCGCTGCCATTTGACCAAGAAATGCGAGAGCGAATAGCGCATCATCAAAAGCAACGCGGGGGCGAGTGGCAAGAGCATGAATGCCCCCTTAATTTATCTGAGTTACTGACAAATTTCGCTACCACCGATGTTGTATTGGTCGATTGTTTAACCTTGTGGCTCAACAATTGGATATTTGAGTTAGGTGATGAATGTTCCAATGAGAAGCTAGAAGCAGAAATTGAAAAGCTTATACAGGTGGTGCGTGGCTCAGATGCGACGTTAATATTCGTCTCTAACGAGGTTGGAATGGGCATTGTACCTTTGGGGGCGGTTAGTCGTTATTTTGTGGATAATGCAGGACGGATGAATCAAAAACTAGCCAGTGTTTGCCATCGCGTTACCTTTGTTGCTGTTGGTTTGCCGTTGGTTCTTAAAGAGTAGGATGGAACAAAATGAAAACACTCAATATCTATCTTGTGCGTCATGGAAAAGTAGACGCTCCACCAGGACTCCATGGCCAAACAGATGTAAAAGTTACGCCTGCTGATCAAGAGAGTATTGCTCGGGCTTGGGCCGAGAGTGGACGAGGTGTGGGTGGAATAATTTCTTCTCCGCTTTCACGCTGTCAAGAACTGGCAAACATCATTGCTGAACAGCAATTATTACCAGTAATGACGGATGAGTCTTTACAAGAGATGGCATTTGGTGATTTTGATGGTATGCCTTTTGATATGCTCACTGAGCAGTGGAAAAAGCTAGATGCTTTTTGGCAATCGCCAGCACAACATACGTTGCCGAATGCTGAGAGCTTAAGCACATTTTCTGAGCGCATATGTCGCGTTTGGTCTCAAATCATCAACGATATCAATGACAATCTACTTATCGTCACGCATGGTGGCGTCATTCGTATGATTCTTGCTCATGTATTGGAGTTAGATTGGCGTAACCCAAAGTGGTATTCGACGTTGTCGATAGGAAACGCTTCTGTCACGCATGTAACAATTACCATAGATGAGCAAATTTACGCCTCGGTGCGTTCGATTGGCGTACCTCTTTTAACTCGTTAATTTATAAATATTAAAATGCCCAGAACGATATTGCTTACGGGCATAGTCACGGAAGATGTCAGTGGAGGCCCATCTGCTAGGTGCAGGAAGCGAAAATTGACTCAGTTACTTAAAAAGGAAATATAGAAATGACAACGCCGAGTTGGGATTTGTCCATCGTTTATAACGACCTTTCTGACCCACGAATTCAAGACGATATTGCTCTTGTGGAACAATGTATTGATCTTTTGAATAAACAATCAGCAGATTGTGGCAACGTAGAGATCATGCAAAATGCGATTTTAACCAATGAAGCCGCGAGTCGTTTAGCGGGTACAGTTGCAAATTTTGCGAGTTGTTATGCTTCTGTTGATGCAACAAACGCCGAAGCGAAATCGTTACTTGGTAAAATGACCCGCATCTTTTCGGAGCTTTCCCAAGCGTTCAGTCCCTTTGATTTGACATTAACTCATGCCGACAAAGAGTTTATCTTGCGCGTGTTAGACCATGAGAATCCTGATATCAGTGGGCAAGCTTTTTCTATCTTGAATTCTAGAAAGTTGGCGGATACTCGTCTTAGCAACGCAGAAGAACAGTTACTGGCTGCGATGAGTGTGGATGGCAAATCGGCTTGGGGTAACCTATACGATAACCTGACTGGCTCATTGAAAGTGAAGCTTGAGTACACAGATGGTAATAGTGAAGAGCTTGGATTTTCTCAAGCGGCAAGCATTCTTTATGGTTCTGAATTCGAGCGTCAAGAAGCCGCGTGGCGTGGCGTACAAGATGCAATGCAAACGCACCAAGAATCATTCGCTGCGATTTTGAATGCGTTAGCAGGATGGCGCTTAACTGAAAACAAAAAGCGTTCTACGAAGCGTGAAGTTCACTTCCTAGAGCCGAGTTTGCATGGTAGCCGAATCCAAGCTGAAACTTTAAATGCGATGATGACAGTAGCCAAAGACAGTCGAGCTATTGGTCAGAAAGCAGGTTTATTGATGGCGCAAGTACATGGTCTGGATGAGATGAAACCTTGGAATCATCTGGCGGCTATGCCTGCTTTGAGCGGTGAAGCGAAGGTTTACGACTTTGATGAAGCGATTGATGTTATTTGTGAAGCATTTGAAACAGTAAACCCTGAGATGTCGGAGTTTGTCCGTTTGATGGTACAAAATGGTTGGATTGATGCCGCGCCAAATGCTAACAAGCGTCTTGGCGCATACTGCACCAAACTGCCAGCAACGCGAACACCACTTGTGTTTATGACTTGGAGTGGCAGCCGTTCAGACCTTATGACTCTGGCACATGAACTTGGCCATGCGTTCCATAACTGGGTTATTCGTGATTTGCCACTTTGCCAAACTTACTACCCAATGACGTTAGCAGAAACCGCCTCTATCTTTGCAGAAAACATCGTTCGTGATCATTTGATTTCGAAAGCTGAGAGCGTTGATGAAAAGCTCGAGATGTTGTGGGAAGAGTTGTCATCTGCGCTAGCTTTAATGATCAACATTCCGGTTCGCTACGAGTTTGAAAAATCGTTTTATGAACGCCGCCAGGATGGAGAGTTAACCGCAGATGATTTCTGTGAGTTGATGTCAGAAACTTGGAAAGAATGGTATGGCGACGTAATGAGCGAACCGGATCCGTACTTCTGGGCAAGCAAGCTGCACTTTTCTATTGATAGCGTGAGCTTTTATAACTACCCATACCTATTTGGCTTCTTGTTTAGCAAGGGTATCTATGCACAGCGAGAAACCAAAGGCGAAGCGTTTTACACCGATTACATCAATTTGCTGCGCGATACAGGCTGCATGATGGCGGAAGATGTCGTCGAAAAGCATCTGTCTATGGATTTAACCCAGCCAACGTTTTGGCAGCAGAGTGTTGAGCTAGTGCGTGAAAAAGTCGATGAGTTTGAGCGTTTGCTCGTACAGCGCGGCTAAGTTTTTCGCAGTGTTGATGCATAATCTGCTTTATAGCTACAAAAATTTGATCAAATCATAATGATCTTAATCAGGGCTGTGGTAAAGTTCACAGCCCTAACACTTTGTAATTGTTTGAAAATTAAACGCTTCAATGCTTGATTTGAGTGCCTGGCGCGAAAAGGCATCGGATTTTCGAGGGAAATAGTGATTTCTACTCATAAGTGAGATCGCAGCAACAAAAATCCTTTGTACAATTTATTAACATATCCGCCGTGCTATTAAGGAGTAACGCATGACGAAGTCTCTCTTTCGCCAATCGTTTTTAACTGACACGTTAGATGTTCATATTGATGTTGCACCAGCGGAGCAGGTGCTTTCTAGCGGTGTAAAACTTAAACTCTATCAGCGTGGTGTATTAGAAGTAATCCCTGCGAATTATACTCAGGATACGAAGAACATCATCATCTCTTGTGGAGTTCACGGAGATGAAACCGCACCGATGGAGCTGGTGGATTCCATTATTCAAGACATAGAATCTGGGTTCCAGACGGTCGATACCCGTTGTCTGTTCATTATCGCTCACCCAGAATCCACTCTGGCGCACACGCGATTCCTCGAAGAAAACCTCAACCGTCTGTTTGACGAAAAAGAACACAAACAGACAAAAGAGCTTGTTATCGCCGATACACTTAAGCTGCTTGTTCGAGATTTTTATCAGGATACCGACCCGACAACACGCTGGCACCTTGATTTACACTGCGCGATTAGAGGCTCGAAGCACTATACGTTTGCAGTAAGTCCTAAGACTCGTCATCCAGTGCGCAGCAAGGCATTGATCGATTTCTTGGACAGTGCACACATTGAAGCTGTGCTCCTGTCAAACTCACCATCGAGTACGTTTAGCTGGTACAGTGCTGAGAACTTTGGTGCGCAGGCTCTCACGATGGAGCTTGGACGTGTGGCTCGTATTGGTGAAAATGACCTCGATAAACTGACCGCGTTTGATTTGTCTTTACGTAATTTGATTGCGGAAACGAAGCCAGAACACCTACCAAAACCATGCATTAAGTATCGCGTAAGTCGCACAATCGTTCGTTTGAACGAAGACTTTGACTTTATGTTCGACGACAATGTTGAAAACTTCACCTCATTTGTTCACGGCGAAGTGTTTGGTCATGATGGCGACAAACCATTAATGGCAAAGAACGAAAACGAAGCGATTGTCTTCCCAAACCGCCACGTCGCAATAGGTCAACGCGCAGCTCTGATGGTTTGTGAAGTGAAAACCCGTTTTGAAGAGGGTGAGTTGGTTTACGATTAATCCAACATTGCTTTGAGAAGTTAATTGCAATTTACCGAGGCTTAACTGTAAGGTTAAGCCTCGTCTGTTTTTATCGGCTGCTATGGATTTTCAACAACTTATCCTGAACAAGGAGCGACGCTGGCAACGTAACCTGATGGTTATGTCGATCGTGCTCGCTGTACTCTCTGCCATTCACTTGATGGTCGGAGAAATTTTCCTTTCTCCTTTTCAATCCTTATCTGCATTTGAACAGAAGTTATTGGTGGACTTGCGTTTACCGAGGTTAGTGTCTGCGGCAATTATTGGTGCTGCGTTAGCGGTATCTGGCGCGACGTTACAAGTGTTGCTTGGGAACGTGTTGGCTGAACCTGGCGTGCTTGGTATCTCTGGTGGTGCAAGCTTAGCAATGGTCTTAATCATGTTCGCGTCACCTGTTCTTCCTACCCCGATTGTTTTTATGTTGGCAGCAATTGCAGGCTCGATGGTATTCACGTTTGTTTTGGTGGCGATAGCAAGGGCAATGCACCTGACGACGGCTCGATTGCTTTTGGTTGGTGTCGCATTGGGTATTTTATCGAGCGCGATTGTGACGTGGGCATTTTACTTCAGTGATGATCTCAGCTTACGCCAACTGATGTATTGGTTAATGGGCAGCATTGGCGGTGCGAGTTGGTATCAACATACCGTTACTTTGGTGATGTTACCAGTGCTTACCTGGTTGTGCTGTAAAGGCAAGTCGCTTGATAAATTGATGCTGGGTGAGATTCATGCGACCCAATTGGGTGTCGACGTGCATCAAATGCGTTGGAAATTGATCCTCGCCATTTCTATTTTGGTGGGTAGTTCAGTCGCTTTGGGTGGCATCATCAGTTTTGTTGGTTTGGTGGTCCCGCACTTGTTGCGTTTGGCTTTTGGTACGGAAAACCGTTATTTATTGCCACTTTCTGCAATATCTGGTGCTGCGTTGCTTGTATTTGCTGACATCGGCGCAAGACTGTTATTGGACTCCGCAGAGTTACCTTTAGGTGTCATGACAACATCGATTGGCGCACCTATTTTCATCTGGATGCTGGTGAAGAGTCATGATGCACGTTAAACATATGTCGGTTGGTAGTCGATTATTGCCTCTTTCTTTTGAATGCAAAGCTGGCGAAATCGTACATATCGTTGGGCCTAATGGTTCCGGTAAGAGTACTTTATTGGCTGCGATTTCTGGTACGTTAAGTCACCGAGACGGTATGAGTGGTGAAGTGTACGTGGGCAACAAAAACTTGCTTACTTTACCGTTGTCAGAGCAAGCTCATGTTCGAGGTTATTTGTGTCAGCAATCGCGCCCAGCGTTTAATGTTGATGTGTTTCAGTATCTAGCCCTATCTCTGCCGAGTGGCGCTGAGATTGCGGATATCAAAGTGCGTGATGCCGTCAATATGGTGGTGGAGCTGGTACAACTGCAAGATAAGCTTCATCGCAGTATTCAAACATTATCCGGTGGTGAGTGGCAGCGTGTCCGATTAGCAGGTGTATGTTTGCAGGTGTGGCGTACCATTAATCCTTTTTCGCAGTTTTTAATTTTGGATGAGCCAGCAGCACCGTTAGATATTGCGCAAGAGGGTCTGCTTTATCAATTGATTAACGCTATGGCGGCGCAGGGAATTGGAGTATTGGTTGCTAATCACGATCTCAATCGCACATTAAAGCACGCAGATAAAGTATTGCTGCTTAACAACGGTGTGCTGCACTCATCAGGAAGTGCCGATACTGTGCTAACGGAAGAAGCTCTCGGGGAAGTGTTCAATACTCAAGTCAAAAAGGTCATTGTAGATGAGCAACCTTATTTAATCTTTGATTAATATTTAGGGACAATAAAAAACGACCTACTTGAGGTCGTTTTTTTTTAATCGAGATAGCCAAACTCAACGCTTATTGAGTTAACGGTTTTAGATCTGCAGGGCGGTAGTAAACAGATTTGAGTACTTTGCCTTTACGAATGGTTTTACCTTCCGATACGAAATCTTCGGCGCATTTCGCGATGATGTATTCACCTTTCTGCACCGCCATCAACTTGATGCCTTGTTCCGCGTAGAATGCTTCTGTTTCTGAGTACTCTTGCTCGTTACGGCATACTTTGCTCATGTTGCTTGAATGTACTTCATCCCAGCAAGGAATAAATTCGATACCACGGTTTACCGCAACGTTTAATAGAAGATCAATTAAGTAGCTGATCGCCAGGTTGTCTTCTACTTTGCTGTGGCCAAGATGAACGAGACGTCCCATTAATACATACACGCTGTCTACGATGGCATCTGCTTGCTCAGTTTTACAATCTGCTTCTGCTAGCTCTGTTAGCTCTTCGATCGCCAAAGAGGTGTGTAGTGTGTCTGCTTGCGTATCAAGGCTTGCAGCGTCTGCGACTGGTAAGTCGAACGTACTACGGAACTCGGTGATATCACGGTATAAGTGATCAAAAATCTCTTGGGTTAGCTTTGACAGTTGCATTCTAATTTCCATTGAATCGATTGAAGCGGCAATGATACCAAACCGCACTTTGAACCCCAAGGGCATTGCATCTAACTGGTGATAAATCTGCCTTTGGGAATGGTGGTGCTTAACGAAATAGGTAAGGGAACAGCTTTTTACGTTCTTCCTCTGAAAGGGAGGAAACACGAGCGATGTTTGTATCGGGAATGGATTCAGGATCAGGATAGTGTTTTAGTACCTTTTCCATACTCTCTTCGCGAATCAAATGGAAGATCGGGTAAGGAGAACGATTGGTTAGGTTTTCGTCGTCTTCAGGCCTTGCGCCGCCAAAACAGTAATCAGGATGGAAAGTCGCTACTTGGAAAACACCTTCCCAGTTTTGTTGCTTAATTAATCCTTCAACCCAATCGATACAAAAGTTGTAGTCCCAGAAATCTTGTAGCATGTTGGGAACCACAACCAACGTGGTCTCAAGTTGTTCGGGTTCTGTGTTACTCAGCTCAATCAGCTGCAATAAAATATCTTCAAGAAGCGCTTCTTCTTGAGTCGCTTCACTAACAAAGATTTTGATTTGTTTATTACGTTGCGGTTTGGCAGCAAACGGACAAAGGTTGAGCCCGATTACCACATCGTTGAGCCATTGGTTGACCTGTTGAGTGATCGCTTCGATATCTGTGTTTTGTGTTGAACGCGTTGACATACGACTTTCTGGTTTTATTAAAGTAGCGCAAGCATAGCAGAGTTGGTTATCCAAGTAACCAGAGAGGTATTACGTAAATGAGCGTACCTTAGCTACTCTTTAAACTCGCAGTGTCAGGTGTTTGGTCAGTATGCTTTCTTTCGGCAATGTGTTTCAAATACGCAATTGCAGCAAACATTGCTAGGTAGACGGCGCTTCCCCCCATAAGAACACTCGACCAACCTCCATGCTGCCAACAATAAAGAAGTAAGAATCCTCCTAAGCTACCGCCTACGTAGTAGTGTACTAAGTAGAGCGCTGTCGCGGTGGCTTTGGCACGAGTGGCATTCTGACCGACCCATCCGTAGGCGAGGGTATGAGTAAAGAAGGCACCAAAACTTATCAACAACAATCC
Organism: Vibrio sp. OY15; assembly: GCF_000742455.1. Classification (NCBI taxonomy): domain Bacteria; kingdom Pseudomonadati; phylum Pseudomonadota; class Gammaproteobacteria; order Vibrionales; family Vibrionaceae; genus Vibrio; species Vibrio sp. OY15. The sequence goes on from NZ_JPIL01000001.1 coordinate 376,054, forward strand.
AAATAGCATTGCAGTCAAGCTTTCAACCGCCGCAATCCACATCCCCGTCATGCTCACTATCGCGCCTAAGAACATACCGAGGATTGATGAATAACGTTTACTCCAGTGGCCTGCGCAACGAGAGGAGAAAGTCCCTCCCAAGTAACAAATAAAGATCAGTGAGGCCAACCCGACGGGCACATTGTGAGGTTCACTCACCAGACGGAAACCCATGACGGAGTAAAGGTTGACGAACAAAGCAAAGTTGAGTCCTCCTATCAGCATCGCGAACCACACGCGTTGGTTTTTAAAATGACCAATAAGCGCACGATTTTGATGGCGCAAGCTGCTTGATGACGGGGTGAAGTTGCGCTGTGTTGGCAATAAATAGTGAACGCCAATGACACCAAGAAGAGTGAACACCATCATAACTTCTATGGCGACATCAACACTGAAATTGTCCGCCAATAAGCCGCCGCTAATACGCCCTGCAATACCGCCTAGTGAGTTAGCCGCAATGTACGTTCCAATTGCCATCGAGAAAGCGTGCTTGTCGAGCTCTTCTGCCATGTAAGCCACGGCGACCGCAGCAAAAGCTGCGAGCGCGACACCGATCAGTGCTCGACATACCACCAAAAACAGAAATGAGTCACCAAACAGCATCAAAGCGGAAAGGGTAGGAATCGAAAAAAGACCAGCCATCATGACTGGCTTTCGTCCCACTGATTCTGACAACACAGCCATTGGAACGAGGCTAAAAGAGAGAGCGAGTGTTGAGGCCGCAAATAACCAGTTCACTTGCGTTTCTGAGATCGTGAAAATTTGGGCAAAAGTGGGCAGCATTGGCTGTAGTAGGTATAAATTTGAAAAAACCAAGAAGGAACCAAGCGCTAGCGAGAGCGTAATGCGTTTGTATTCCGGTGTGCCAAAACTGACCATGAATCCTGCCTAATGTGAGCAAATGGAGAGACTGTGATCAATCTATCAGTTCGTTATAAATTAAAAAAATATATTAAAAATATGGACACCATATATTTATGATCTAATGGAATCGAAACAACTTAAACATTTTCTGGCGGTCGCTGAACATGGAAATATTACCCATGCGGCGAAAGCCCTGCATATTGCCCAGCCCGCATTAAGCATTTCTATCAAAAAGTTTGAGCAGTCTTTGGGCGTTACCCTATTTCGCCGTGATGATAAAAAAATCAGCTTAACGAAAGAGGGCGAAACGCTACTTATACATGCCAAGCGGGTGATTCAACAGTTGCACGACGCGCAGCTCGCGATTGATGAGTTGAAAGGCTTAGCGAAAGGCGAAGTAAGGCTCGGGACGCCATCAATGATGGGCAGTTATTTCTTTCCACGAATTGTGATGGCGTTTAAAAGCCAGTTCCCGGAGTTAAAATTGACCTTGGTCGAAGCTGGGACTCAATCGATTCGTCGTATGCTGCTCAATGGTCAACTCGATATCGGTGTGATCAGTTGTGATAACGTGCCTGATGACCTAGAAACTGACCATTTGTTTACTAGCCAAATGGTCGCAGTTGTTTCACCTGAGCATGAGTTAGCCCAGCGACACGCTCTTACTTTTGATGAGTTCTTTGAACACGATTTGGTTATGTTTCAGCATGGCTATTTTCACCGCGAATTTTTGGATCAGGTGAGTGAGGAGCATGGGTTTACCATGAAGTCATCATTCGAGACCAACTTACTGCCTTTGATTTTGAGTATTGTAAAACAAGAGTTTGCGATTACCGCGTTACTGGAATTGGTGACTCAACATGAGTCGGGCGTTGTTGGCTTACCGTTTGAACCACCAGTGACGCTGGATCTGGCACTTGCTTGGCGCAAGCAGGGGTACTTATCAATAGCAGATCGAACGTTTATCGACTTTATCAAGCGCTACGTTTAAACGCAGCGCAGATTCATCGTCCGAGCACTAGTCGCCTTTGTACATCTTCTCGAAGTTCTTTGGGTTCCAGCCAATCATTACCCGATCACCAATTTTTAAAACTGGCACTGAACGAGCACCAAGCGCATCAAGTTCTTTGCGACCGCGTTGCATCTTAGCATTGCACAAACGATAGTTAATATTTTTCGAATCCAGATAACGTTGAGCATCTTTGCAGTGAGGGCATTTGTCTTTGACATAAAGAACGACACGTTTCATTGAATTTCTCTCCATTATCATTGGGAGGCGAAGTTTAAAGGCCTTTCACAATAAATGAAAGGCGAAAGCTAAGGTGAAACTGTCCTTTATCTCAGGTATATTGAGCGCCTTTATTTTGTCATAAAAGACGTTAACTCTATGCATCCGTCACTTCGATACATTCAAGGCTACCCACAAAACATCGTAGAGCAGGTGAGCTCATTGATAGCGAGTGGCAAGTTTGTTCCTTGGTTCGAAAAGCGTTATCCCGACAGGCACCAAATCAAAAGCGAAAGGGCGCTCTATGAGTACGCCATGGCAATCAAAAACCGCTACATGAAGAAAGCCGCGCCAATCAGTAAAGTCGTCTACGATAAGAAAATTCACGCGGTAAACAACGCGCTTGGTTTGCACAGTGTAATCAGTAGAAACCATGGCGGTAAGCTGAAGTCGAAAAACGAGATACGCATTGCCAATGTATTTAAAGATGCGCCCGAGCCACTATTAAGAATGCTGGTGGTACATGAGTTGGCACATACTCGTGAGAAAAACCACGACAAGGCGTTCTATCAGCTATGTTGCTACATGGAGCCTGAGTATCACCAACTCGAATTTGATGCTCGTTTGTTTATGATTTACCTCGATTTAAAAGCGAATTTGAATGAAGAACAATAATCACAACGCGAAGCAAGCAAAGCCAAAGGCTTCAATGACGGGTCAGAAGAAAGACGCGAATAAAGCCAAGCCGAAGCGTGTTAAAGACAAAGTTGCGCGCAAATCCTCGCAGCCTGCAGGAAAGAGCGAAGTCGAGTTCATAAAAATAGCGAAGAATGGTTTGCATGAGCGTAATGTTCATCGAGGTCGTTACGATTTTAAAAAACTCGTGGAAAGTGAACCACAGTTAAAGCCATTCGTTATCAAAAATCCGAAAGGGGAAGACTCCATAAACTTCTCTGATCCTAACGCTGTTAAAATTCTCAATAAAGCATTGCTTGCTGCGTATTATGGTATCGAGTTCTGGGACATTCCCGACACCTACCTTTGCCCACCGATTCCGGGCCGCGCTGATTACATTCACCGAGTGGCAGAACTACTTGATGGTGAAGTAAAAGGTCAGTACGCGCACCAAAAAGTGAAAGCGTTGGACATTGGCGTGGGAGCAAACTGTATTTATCCGATTGTTGGTGTAACAAAATACGGTTGGCACTATACGGGCAGCGATGTCGATCCAAAATCCATCCAATCGGCTCAAACGATCGTAGAGCACAATCGTGTTTTGACGGGAAAAATTGCACTGGTACAGCAATACAATGATGCCAATATTTATCGAGGTATCATTCAACCGAATGATCGTTATGATGTGACGACATGTAATCCGCCATTCCACCGTTCGGCGGAAGATGCCGCTATGGGCAGCCAGCGTAAAATCGATAATCTAAAAGCAAACCAGCTTAAGAAAGGGCTAAAACCTCAAACCACACAAGTAAAGACAAGTAAACCTGCGTTGAATTTTGGCGGTCAAAACGCTGAATTGTGGTGTGAAGGCGGAGAAGCGGCGTTTATCCGAAAAATGGCGAATGAAAGCCAAGCTTTTACCGCACAGGTCTTGTGGTTTACGACACTTATATCCAAAAAAGACAACGTTCGCCCGATGCGCAAGCAGCTTGAAAAATTGGGTGTGAAGGCCATTCGTGTGGTTGAAATGAGTCAAGGGCAGAAAGTGAGCCGCTTTGTAGCTTGGTCATACATGGATAAGCAACAGCGCAAAGCATGGATTGAACTAAAGTAACGTTGACCGTTTCACACTGAACAATAAAGTAGGAAGCCCGCTGATATCAGCGGGCTTCTATTTTGGGAGATCTAAAACTTAATGATGGGCTCACAATCTAGTGAACTGAGAGAGACAAAAGTATCTGTTTTGGCATAGTACAAGCCACAGGTTTCACCTCTTATCTGCAACGTATATTGGTCTGGAAGATCCGTATAGCTGCCATCCAACAGTTGATTGTTGTTCCCTTTTACTCGTCCTTTTTCAATCAACAAATGCGGTGAGGATTCAAATACGTTATTTGCGATTCTAGGTGCTGGTGTCCCTTGGATTTCTGCGATCGCGTTTTGAATCTCTATGACTGTTTCCGGAGAGTTCTTTTTACTTAATGCTTCAACGGGTTCTTGTGACATAGCTTGGCATCCTATCAAAGAAATCGAAGTGCCTAAGAAAAGCGCAACCCGAATCAGCATTCGTAAAAAGTTAGTTGATCTCAACATGAATTGCCTCTGTTCGTAGCGGAGAGCGAACATCGCTTAACTCCGGAGATGAAATGTTACGCGGCATGGCGTTGAAACTTGAAGGGGATACTGGCGGACAGGTTCCTGTTTCCATGTAGTTTAGCGCCGCAGAAAGCATACCTTCAGACGGATCGCCTAACGGTTTTGTTAGGTCGTCATTGACCCAGCAACCTTCCACTCTATTGTTTAAGCCTAGCTCGGTATTGATTTGGCTCTTTGGAGTAGGAATAAAACCATCAGCGAAGTCGCCAAATTTTTTCTCGTTCGCCGACTTGAACTGAATAGTGTAGTACATAGTGCCGCAGTTTTGTTCTGGTGAGAACCCATACGGTTTACCTGTGGTTGTTGAGCCTATTTGGATAACCTCCACATCAATGCCGCGTAAAGCGTTGATTAGCAGTTCACTAGAGGAAGCTGTGCCTCCTGAAGTCAGCACATATACGCGCTTTTTGTTCAGTGTCGGAAGCACTTGGTCCGAATATTTCTGTGCTGCCCAGTCTATTGCTAGATTTGTAAAGCGATAGATGTTATCCCCATCTTTAATGGTACGCATCACTTTGTCATTATGAATCAACTCACTGAAGACTCGGTTCTGACCAGCACCGCTTAGCATGTAGCCTACTTGCGAGGACTGAAGGACTAAACCACCGCCGTTGTAACGTAAATCAACGACGATCTCGTCAACATTCTCTGCTGAGAGCGTACTGAATGCCTCAATAAGCGGGGCTTGAGCGCTTGGTTCAAAGGAGTTGTATTGCAGATAGCCGATCCGCATACCATTGTGTGTAATCACTTTGGCATTTTTAACTGGAGAGGTCATGACATCAGAGGCGGTAAGCGTCACGGTTTTCTCTAGACCGTCAACACTCTCAAATGTGAAGGTGTAATCTTGATTGATGTCAGGGTTAAAGAGCGTTTTGTTAATAAAATCAATGTCGGACTGACTACCGGTGTTAACCACATCAATATTATTGATTTTCAGAAGCTTATCACCACGAGCAATGCCGCTTCTATCAGCTGGCGAGGCTTCTTCATTGTAGGAAATACGAACGTCTCGAGGTTGTACGCCACGTAGGAATGCCCAGTTAAAACCAAATCCAGCAACTAAACCGGATTGCGATGATTTCATATCATCTTCATAGGGGACGGTAAAATGGAAGCGATCTTTTGGTTTACCCGTCGCGGTAGTAGCAGAGGTGACCAGCGTATTGAAGTAATCAGTAACAGTTTTGTAGTTTGCTGGATTATTATCAGGAACCTCGTCATACCATAGATACGTTTCGTTAGTAAAAGCTCTTAAAAAGAGTTTTTCGTGCAATGTAGAGCCCAATTTATCTGGATAGGCGGCATAGTTGTCATATGGGTCCAGTCCGACGCGGGGCGTTTCACATTGGTTAATAAACGTTTTCGACGGTTGGCTAAAATCATGAACTTTCCATGTTGGACCGTTTGCACTGCTAGTGGACGGAGTAGGTGATGAGCTATCACCGCCGCCACCGCCACAGCCTTGTAATAATGCGAGAGTGACTGCCGTTGCTAAAGAATACTTAAATTTCACTTTTCTATGTCCTTATAAATAATAGAATTATAATTATGTGTTTTGCTTTTGTTTTTATTAGCTAGGTGAATGTATTAATTTAATTTGTTCGTCTGCAAATTTATAGTTAAATAGTGTGAGGTAAATAACGTAAAAAAGTTGTCTTTTATCCTTAAGCTAAATTAGTCATTACTTAAGTTTTCTGTCTATTTCAAAAGATCTAACAAGATAATTAATAAGTGTGAAATTAAGACAAGTTCTTAGTTGACTAAGCGATGCTTGCTAAATCAGAATTAGATTCAGGAAACGCTTTGAATCAATAGTTTGGTAGGGATATATGATGTTATCAGGGGTTTGTTTGATTTATTTGTCTGATGCTTTAACTTAATTTAGTGAGTTGAGCGACGTGCTTTAATAGGCTTCCGTCAATGTTAGGTAAATCATCAGCGAAAAATATCTGAGAACCAGGAGTGCAGCGCATTAATATATTTGTTAGTTCACCTTCATTGTTGGAAGTGTTAACTGCGTTAAGTTTCGCTAATTTATTACAAAGCTCGTCCTCTATTTGCACTTTCTGCTCTTCGGTGAGCCTAATGCGACCTATACATACGCCTGGGTTGATATCATGAGAAAGCGAATCTTGTTGAAATCGCTCTTTGAATAAGGTGTCTAATGCCGTACCTTCTTCCATAATAAATCGACGACCAGAACGGTAAAACAAGCCGTCTCCGAAGTTTTCGACATATCCTAGAATTTCCGCGATACGCAAATAGAATCTTAAGCTTGTATCAGAAAGTCCGTAAGTTTGGGCTATCTCTTGCGGTTTAATATCACGAGAAGTCAGCATATAAATAAAATCAAGTAAATAAGGATGCTCAACGAAAAGGGCGCTCTCTTCATCTGTTAGCATTTGCTCGTTTTGGTGCTGAAGCTCGTTGGCTAAGGTTGCGAGTTCGATGAGATCGGTATTCAGGTAGTTCAGATAAATAAGTACTTTATCCAAACCTAAAGCTGGATTATGTAGGTGGCGTTTAATACTAGATAAAGGGATGCCACTTTTCTCTGACAAGGAATTGTAGCAAAGCCCTTCTTCTTTAATCTTTTGTCGTAGCGCTGCAAGTAAAAACTTTGGTCCAACATTCATCCTTGAATATCACCTTATTCGTTATTCCGTTTACTGGCTGATATTTTGCCTTTCAAGCAGCAGGTTTCGAATCGCTGTGCCTGCTTCTAGAATGTGCTTTTTCAGTAGGTACTTGGCGCCTTCGATATCGCGATTTTGGCACATTTCAAACAAGCTTAAGTGCTCTTCTTCTGCCTTTTTAATGCCTGTAGTAAACAATAGCTGCATGCGTATGTATCGGTCACACTTTGTGTTCAGGTTGTAAATGACGTCCATAGTTTCAGGCATGTTGGCTGGCGCATATAGGGCTTTGTGGAACTCGTAGTTGTAGTTGCTCCATTCTTCTACTTCGTCGCCACTGTTCACTACTGACTCGAAACGTTCGCGAACTTCGCGCGCGCGTTCAAGGTCAGCGTCTGTCATATTTTGAATCGCGCGCTCTAAAATGTGGCATTCCACGACAGCGCGCAGTTCAAATAGCTCATTGATTTTCTCTGGAGATAGCTCAGTGACCGTCGCACCTTTGTGAGGTTCAAAGCTAACGAGTCCTTGTGCTTCCAATTGAACTAACGCTTCACGCACAGGAATTCGGCTAACATTAAACTCTTTTGCTAACGCATCTTGACGTAAAGGTTGACCAGTTTTTAACTCGCCCTTCAAGATCTGAGTTCGAATTGCTTCCTCAACGAGCTGAGTGCGCGTTTTAAAAACAGGTTTCTGTGACATTGAAGTCTCCCGTGAAATTAATATTGTATCCAATCCATTTTACTTTAGTAGTTTATTGTTTTTCTGGCACAAACCAACTAGGAAAGAAGGTTTTGAGAAGTAGAGTGAAATAAAAGGCATCAGTTGATGCCTTTTTGAGCCATTTGGTGGGCTTATTGGGACACACTGCCATCTATGGCGCGTTGAATACCCAGTGGGTTCGACGCTTTTAATGAATCCGGCAATAAAGATTCTGGCAAAGCTTGATAAGCGACCGGACGCAACCAACGATGAATAGCCTCCGCACCGACAGATGTTGAGGCAGAATTGGTTGAAGCCGGATATGGTCCACCATGAACCATAGCGTAACCAACCTCGACGCCAGTTGGCCAACCGTTGAATACAAGGCGTCCGGCGATTTCTTCCAAACTTGGAAGCAGTTGCTTCGCTTGTTCTTCGTCTTCAGCGGTAGTGTGAAGGGTTGCGGTGAGCGAGCCAGTCAGTGAATCACTCAGTTTCAACATGTCATCGAAATCTTCACAGATTACGATTAACGATTGAGGACCAAATATTTCTTCCTCCCATTGTGGGTTTTTACGCCAGTTTTTACTGTCCGTCACGAACAGTGCTGGTGAGACATTGGTCGCTTCTGCTTGTTCAGAACGAGTGACGTTAATGCCTGTTTCGGAAGTTCGCTTATCCACTTCGGATTCATACGTTTCCCGGATTCCTTGCGTTAGCAAAGTGGCCGTTGATTGTTGTCGAATTAACCCTTGAGCGGTTTCGATAAAGGCTTGCGTTTCTGGGCAATTCAAGACAAATACAACGCCTGGTTTTGTACAAAATTGTCCACAGCCCAAAGTCATAGAAGCCACAAACTCTTCAGCCAATGAGGCGTTTGCTCGTATGGCTGAAGGGAGAATAAATGTTGGATTAATCGCCCCTAGTTCACCATAGAAGGGGATTGGCTCTGGTCTTTGCTGAGCTAGATTGAACAGCGCACGGCCACCACCGACGGAACCTGTAAACCCAACCCCTTTAATTTTTGGATGGGTAACGAGTGCTTGGCCAAGTGCGCGTTTGTTGCCTTGCAATAGCGTGAAGATGGCTTGCGGTAAGCACTCTTTCTCAAGTGCAGCCTCAATACACTCTGCAACAAGTTGACTGGTGCCAGGGTGGGCGGTATGGCCTTTTACAATCACAGGACAGCCAGCTGCCAGTGCCGAAGCCGTATCACCACCTGCCGTAGAAAATGCGAGCGGAAAATTAGACGCACCAAACACGGCGACAGGGCCAATTGCGATTTGCTGACGACGAATATCTGGTTTCGGCAGTGGTTGACGGTCTGGGTTTGGCGTATCGAAAATTGCTTGATGGTGATTACCCGAGCTCACAACCTCGGCAAATAGTCTTAATTGGCTCGCTGTACGTCCTATTTCACCGCTTAAACGTGCTTCGGGAAGGGCAGTTTCTAAATGAGCACGAGCAACGATTTCTTCACTCTTCACTTCCAATTCAGAGGCGATAGAGCAAAGTAAGCTCGCTCGCTTTGCATTGCTTAGTTGGCGAAACTCACGCGCAACGTTTTGGGCGGCTGAGGCGGCTTGATTAACTTCTTGCTCTCCATGTACCGGAAACGCAATAGGTAGAGGCTCACCAGTAAAGGCGTTGACTGCGTAAAAAGTGGTTGGTTCTTGTGGGTTCATCATTCTTCCTTACTATCCTTATTACTTCACTTCAAATCCGTACGCATATGGGTCTTCATCGTCTACCCATATTGTGTTGTGACCGTATACTTGTGCCCATCCTTCAATACTTGGCAAAATAGCGGCTTTGCCATTCACTTCGGTAATGCCTTCTATACGTCCTTGAAATAGGCTGCCGATGATACTTTCGTGAATAAAGTCTTCTCCTTGATTGAGTTTGCCTCTTGCATGCCATTGCGCCATGCGTGCACTAGTACCCGTACCACATGGCGAGCGATCCAACGCTTTGTCGCCGTAAAACACAGCATTTCGAGCGGTGGCGTTTTCTTGAGTGGGCTCTCCGGTCCATAGCACGTGAGAAACACCGCATACTGTTGGATCTTCTGGATGTACGCACTCAACCGCTCGAGATACCGCTTCGCGAACTTTTGGTGAAAGCATCAAAATTTCATCTGGAGAGTAGTGTTCAAGTCCGGCATAGTTTTCTTGAGGATCGACGATTACGTAATAGTTTCCGCCATAAGCAACATCGACAGTGAGCTCACCTAAGCCCTCTATGTCCACGGTTACGTCTTGGTGGGCAAGGTAAGCTGGTACGTTAAATATCCTCACTGACGTGACCTTGTCACCTTTTGTTTGGTAGTGCACTTCGATTTGTCCTGCTGGGACATCAAGTATCAAACGGCCTTCTTTTTTGGGAGTGATAAGGCGATTCTCGATAGCGGTAGTGACGGTTCCAATGGTGCCGTGGCCACACATTGGTAAGCAGCCACTGGTTTCAATAAACAGAATTGAAGCGTCTGCGTTATCGCTGCAAGGAGGCAAGACAACTGACCCCGACATCATTGAGTGTCCGCGAGGCTCAAACATGAGTGCCTGACGAATCCAATCATAATGCTCAAGAAAGTATTGGCGCTTTTCGCTCATGGTATTGCCTTCGAGTGGAGGCACACCGCCTGCGACCAGCCTAACTGGGTTGCCGCAGGTGTGGGCATCAATACAGAAAAAAGTTCCTTGTCTCATTTTTCGCTCCTTGCTGAAAAAATGGTTGAATTAAACAATAGTGATGTTAACGTAATGTAAAATATATTGTATACAATCTACGTTTTCAAGTGTGACTCGGAGCATATTTATGTTGGTCAAGGATGAAACAAAAAAGGAAAGGATCGCCGTGATAGGTGCGGGGATTATTGGCTTATCAATTGGATTGAAGTTGCAGCAGCAAGGTTATCAAGTCACAATTTTTGATCCCAATGGCGTGGGGAATGGATGCTCTAAGGGAAATGCAGGTCATATCGCGACTGAGCAAATCTTCCCTCTTGCAACGCCAGCGCTGCTTCCACAATTACCTAAAATGCTGCTAGATCCCAAAAGTCCGGTTTCGATCCGTTGGCAAGATATTCCAAGCACTATCGGGTGGATGATTCGTTTTCTATTACAAACAAAGCCATCAGCCGCGGAGCAGGCAAAAAACGCGATTAAAACTCTTAACGAGCGGTCAGTGGCAAGTTGGCGTGGCGTGCTTGATTCAATCGGAAAAGCGCATCTAATAAAAATGAATGGTTCATTGCTCACTTTTGAAAACGAGAAACTGTTTAAAGACTACCAAAGTACGCTTAACTCACTGGCCAAAAACGGTGTGGCGTATCAAGTTTGGACGCAAGAGGCGATTCGAAAGCGGATACCTGATCTCAGCCATAAGGTTCGTGTCGGCGTCTTTTTTCCCGATACAGGACATACGCTAGACCCTTATCAGATCTGTGTTGAGCTAAGTGAAGCTTTTGAAGCTCTTGGCGGTAAGATTTTACAAAAAGGTGTATCTGCGTTGGAGAAAAATGGTGATGTGTTGGTTGAGTCTCAAACACATTCATTTGACCGAATCATCGTTGCCGCTGGTGTACATTCTAAGCCTTTGATATGGCAGCTAACCGGAGTCAAAGTGCCTATTCAAGCCGAGCGTGGTTATCACCTAATGGTGGATGACAAGCGTGATGTACTGCCATTTCCTATTAGCTCTGCCGATAGAAAATTCATCATGACTCCGATGTCTGGCGGGCTACGCTTGGCAGGCACTGTTGAGTATGCCGATGTAGAATCACCACCCAATATGAAACGTTCAGAAATGCTTTTTCAGTTAGGTGATGAGATGTTTGAATCGGAGTTAAATCCACTCAAGCAAGGAGAAAAGTGGATGGGTAATCGGCCTTCAACAGTCGACTCGTTACCGGTTATTGATAGCATTTGGGATGGAAATGTATTACTGGCATTTGGCCACCAACACCTTGGATTAACTCAAGCGGCGATTACGGCAGATCTCCTTTTAGAGCTTATCGAAGGAAAGCCGACATCGATTGATCTATCACCTTTTTCATTACAACGATTCGCCTGAAAAATTTAATATTAAATATTGTATAAAATATATTAAATGCTAATGTTAACTTAATTTTAACAAAAATGGTGTCCAACAGCCGTACTCGGATGCCTCCAGAAAAACAACCAAAAGGAGTAAAACATGTCACGAATGACCAAAGCACCATTGGCGCTGTTGATTTCAGGAATGCTGTTGGGGGCCTCTGCTTATGCTGAAGACAAATTGACGGTCGTATCTTGGGGTGGTGCATTCACCAAGAGCCAAGTGGAGGCATATCATAAGCCTTTCATTAAAAGAACAGGTGTTGAGATCGTATCCGAGGATTTCAGCGGCGGATTAGCTGAAATTAAAGCACAGGTGGAAGCGAACAACGTGCGCTGGGATTTGGTTTCTCTCGACAAGCCAGACATTGTTCGTGGTTGCGCCGAAGGGTTACTAGAACCAGTGAACCCAAGCATTTTGCCTCCGGGCGCAGATGGAACACCAGCACAAGAGGATTTTATTGATGGTGCGATTCACGAGTGCGCAATCAATACCATCGTAGTGTCCACTGTATTAGCGGTGAACGAAGACGCGTTTAAAGGTAAGGCTTTGCCAAGCAAGTTGACCGATCTTTTTGACCTAAAAACTTTTCCAGGTCGACGTGCATTGCAAAAACAACCTCAGGGCAATCTTGAGTGGGCACTATTGGCTGATGGTGTAAAGCCAGAAGAGGTCTACAGCCTGCTCGAAACCGAAGCGGGGCGTGAGCGTGCTTTTGCTAAGTTGGATACGATCAAATCAGAAGTACTGTGGTGGACAACAGGTGCCCAGCCACCTCAAATGCTTGCAGACAAAGAAGTGGTGATCGCCTCGGCGTTTAACGGCCGAATCCACAATGCCCGTAAGGATGAAGGTCAACCATTTCGGATTATATGGGACCGTCAAATGGGTTACATGAATGGATGGGCGATACCTAAAGGGAGTGAGAACACAAAGCTTGCATTGGACTTCATTGCTTTTTCTTCAGGAACAAAACCATTAGCTGATCAAGCTAAGTACGTTGCCTATGGGCCTACGCGTAAGTCGTCTTCGGCGGAGGTGAACCCAGACATTTTAGCGAACCTTCCTACCGCACCTCAAAACTTCCAAACCGCCTTCCTGATTAACGATGAATGGTGGTCAGACTACGCGGATGAACTCAATGAAGAGTTCAATACCTGGCTGCTTAACTAGGCGTTAATTTGTGTATGGGGTCGAGTTTTCATCCATAAGCGAGGTTCCGTACTTTCCTCAACTGTATTTATGTTTTCGGAGAAATAATGAAAGTCATCGAAGCACAGCAAGTCGCGCAATGTTTAACAATGGAGTCTCTTATTGAAACGATGCGTGAAATGTACTCGCGGCCAGCAACAATACCTCAACGCCGAGTCATGCCCTTAGAAGAGGGAGAATACGAGGCGTTTGCGCTACTTCCAGCTTGGAACCAGGAGTTGATTGCGGTGAAAGCCTTTACGTATTTCCCGCATAACCCTGAGCAAGGCAAAGATACGCTTGCATCTAAGCTGCTTGTTTTCAGACGAAACGATGGTGAGCCGCTCGCACTCGTGGACGGTAAAGTTTTAACGTTTTGGCGCACCGCCGCAGCTTCTGCGTTGGCAGCGGACTATTTAGCGCGTCCCGATGCTGATCGTTTGTTGATCTGCGGAACGGGCAATCTTGCGCCTTATTTTGCTTGGGCATACGCTGCGGTTCGCCCGCTTAAGCAGGTTTACATTTGGGGGCGCAACTCAGACAAAGCCGAGGCGACGGTAGATGCCATTGTGTCATCTTCAGAGTATCAGTCGCTTCCTGATGAGCGTCGGTTTCGCGTTTCAGTCGTAGAAAATGTGGACCACATTATCAAACACGTTGATATCATCAGCTGTATTACCGCATCAGCAGAGCCTTTGTTTAATGGCGCAGACGTGCAGCCGGGCACCCATATTGATTTGGTCGGTAATCATGACTTGGACAAGCGTGAATGCGACTCTAAAGCAGTGCAACGAGCACAGGTGTATGTTGATAGCCGTATTAATGTATTAGCCGAAGCGGGCGATCTTCTCATTCCAATTCAAGAGGGCGTGTTCACTTCAGACGATATCAAAGGGGAATTACCGCAGCTTTGCGCCCAACAAATCTCAGGACGTCAAAACGATGAGGTCATTACTTTATACAAATCAGTTGGCAGTGCTTTGGCTGATTTGGCCGCTGTAAAGGCGGTGTTGTTAGAAAATGGCATAGATAGCCATGTCTGAGCATTTTCGCTCGTTCATTTAAATTGCATACAATATACATATAAGGAAAGTAGTTTATGAAAATTGATTGGAAAGGTGTTTATCCGGCGGTCAGTACGCAATTCCGTCAAGATCAGTCAATCGACTTAGACGCAACGCAAACTGTTATAGATAACCAAATTAAAGATGGTGTGAATGGCATTATCTGCTTGGGTACTGTCGGTGAGAACTGTGCGTTGTACCCGGAGGAGAAACGCCAGGTCTTGCAAGCGGCAAAAGAAGTCGTAAATGGCCGTGTGCCTTTGATTGCTGGTACAGCAGAGTCTATTACCACAGCAGCTGTTGATTACATGCAGGATGCGCACAAAATTGGTATTGATGGTTGTATGGTGATGCCTGCCATGGTTTACCGCACGTCTGAGAGCGAAACGTTCGAATATTACCGCACGCTAGCAGAAGCAACGCCAGAAATGCCAATCATGATTTACAACAACCCGGTTGCTTATGGTGTAGATGTAAACCTCGATATTATGGCGAAACTGGCTGAGTTTGAAAGTATTGTAGCTATCAAAGAGTCGACCACTGATACTCGTCGTATCACTGAGCTTTACAATAAATTCGATGACCGCTTTACCGTGTTCAGTGGTGTTGATGACATCGCTCTTGAATCATTGATGCTAGGTGCGACCGGCTGGATTTCTGGTTTAACCAACGCATTCCCAGAAGAGTCCGTTGCGATTTATAAACTGGCAAGCCAAGGTCGTTATGCTGAAGCGTTAGAGATCTACCGTTGGTTCTTACCCCTACTGCGTTTAGACACCATTCCTACGCTGGTTCAGTGCATAAAATTGGCCGAGCAAGTCTGCGGACGTGGCTCTGAACAAGTTCGTGCGCCACGCCAACTCTTACAAGGTGAAGAGCGTCAACAAGTCATTCAAATGGTTGAACATGCGTTAGAAACCCGCTTAGACCTATCCAAATACAATCTGTAATTGTGCTGTTTAGTAGAGCGTTAACTGACGCTCTACTCATTCGTAATATTCAAAAAATGAGAAGAGGGAAGTCATGAGCACGGAAAACAAGGACTATGTCAGCTTTCAACACGTTAAGAAAACCTACGATGGCACGAATTTGGTGGTGAAAGACTTCAACTTAGATATTGCTCCTGGAGAGTTCGTTACTATGTTGGGGCCGTCAGGATCGGGCAAGACCACTTGCTTGATGATGCTAGCAGGCTTTGAAACTGCGACAGGTGGAGACATTTATATCGATGGCGTTCCTGTCAATCATCTCGCGCCGCACAAGCGCGATATTGGTATGGTGTTTCAAAACTATGCGTTGTTTCCACATATGACCATTGCTGAGAATCTTGCGTTTCCTTTAAAGGTGCGAAAACTCGACAGTGACACGATTCAAAGCAAAGTTCGGAGTGTATTAGAAATGGTCGAGCTTGAGCATGTTGCGACTCGATACCCGAAGCAGTTATCAGGTGGTCAACAACAGCGTGTTGCGTTAGCGCGAGCATTAGTGTTTGAGCCTAAACTCGTGTTGATGGATGAACCACTAGGCGCGTTAGATAAGCAGCTGCGTGAGCAAATGCAGATGGAAATTAAACATTTGCATGAAAAGCTTGGCACTACCATTTTGTATGTGACGCACGATCAAGACGAAGCTCTCACTATGTCCGACCGTATTGCGGTTTTTAATCACGGCGAAGTGCAACAACTCGCGACACCAACCGAGCTTTATGAATCTCCGAGTAATACGTTTGTTGCGCAGTTTATCGGAGAAAACAACCAACTCTCAGGTTTAGTCAAAGAGTGGAACGGAAAGTATTGCCAAGTGCTCGTTGGGAAAGAGTTATTTACTGCGAAACCTGTCAGAGTCTCTGAGCAAGGGCAGAGAACAACACTTTCCATTCGACCAGAAAAGATTGTTATTCAACCAGAGAAAGCGTCTTGTGAGAACCAAGTCTCGGGCGTCCTACGAGAATTGATTTATCACGGTGATCATTATCGTCTGGTCGTCGAAGTAGAGAGCGTTGGTCACTTCATCGTTAAAGCACCTAACGATAATCGTAAACACTTGCAGTTAACGCCTGGCTCAATTTGTCGTATTGGTTGGCAAAGTGACGATTGCCATGCTCTTGATGGGACACAAACTCAAAGTAGCGAGGTAGCAGCATGAGTAGAGAGCTAACCGCATTAGATTCTGTATTGGAAATCGAACGCCAAGTTCATGAGCAAGAAACCAATTTGAAAGCGCAGTTGCAAAAGGCCGAGCGCCGAAAAAAGCTTCGCTCCATTATGCTCACAACGCCATTGGTGTGTTTTATTCTGCTTACGTTTGCTTTTCCTATCCTCGACATGCTTTATCGAAGCGTGGATAACCGAGAAATATCCCTGTCACTACCACAAACTATTCAAGCCTTAGAAAGTTGGGATTATCAAGGTCAGCCTCATCAAGAAGTCATTGAGGCATTCTCTGTTGAAGTACTTGCGCTTTATCAAAGAAAAGAGCTGCCGAAAATAGCCAACCGGATGAATATTGAAGAGTCTGGTATGCGCAGTTTACTCATGAAAACCGGCAGAAAGTTGTCTCGTTTGACGTCGCTGCCGAGCTCGGTGACACAGCTAGCTAAGCTGGATAAGCGTTGGGCTAATCCTAAATATTGGGCGGCGTTTAAGAATCTTAGTGGCGCATTAACATTCAGTCATTATCTTGCAGCGCTAGACTTGCAAGTGAATGAGTTTGGAGACATTGAACCCCAACCAGAAAAACGCCAAATATACGTCGACCTTTTCTTTAAAACTTTTTGGATGTCTATTTCAATCACCTTAATTTGTTTGGTGATGGCGTACCCCGTTGCTTACCTGCTTGCCAATTTACCTGATAAGCGCGCGAACTTACTTTTAATCATTGTGCTGCTGCCATTTTGGACATCATTATTAGTCAGAACCACGTCTTGGATTGTTCTGCTGCAAAACCAAGGGGTCATTAATGATCTCCTTATTTGGTCGGGTTTTACTTCTGAGCGAATTCAGATGATTCACAATACCTTCGGAACGGTGGTGTCTATGGTGCACATTCTGTTGCCTTTTATGATCCTGCCTCTGTATAGCGTAATGAAAGGAATTAGCCCAACTTATTTCCGTGCCGCTCGTTCTCTAGGCGCGACGCCTTTCATTGCGTTCATCAAAGTTTATATGCCGCTTACGTTACCGGGGATAGGTGCGGGGGCCTTGCTTACTTTCATTCTTTCTATTGGCTTCTACATTACGCCCGCTTTGGTTGGTGGAAGAAGCGGACAGATGATCTCCAATATGATTGCCTATCATATGCAGACATCACTGAACTGGGGGATGGCTGGCGCATTGGGTGGACTGCTTTTGTTCGTTGTACTGGTTCTGTTTTATATGTTCAACCGTGTGGTTGGTATTAATAACCTTAAGGTAGGAGGATAACCATGGCATTACCAAACTATGCATCAAAAGTAGAGCGAGTTGCTTACGCAGGTTACTTAGCTTTTTGTGGGTTGGTGCTGTTCTTTTTAATCGCTCCAATTCTGACCATCATCCCGTTATCGTTTAATGCAACGCCTTACTTTACTTTTACCGAGGGGATGTTAAACCTTGATTCGGAAGCGTATTCTACTCGCTGGTATCAAGAAATGTTTACTAGTGATCAGTGGCTGTTGGCGCTGAAAAATAGCACGTTCATTGCTTTTATGGCGACACTCGTTGCAACAGGGCTGGGAACTCTGGCGGCGTTGGGTTTAGCCAGTAGTAATTTGCCTTTTCGCAATACGATTATGGCGCTGTTGATCTCACCCATGATCGTACCAGTCATTATCTCTGCTGCTGCGATGTACTTTTTCTACACGCGCCTTGGCTTGTCACAAACTTATCTAGGCGTCATTTTGGCACACGCTGCTTTAGGTACGCCTTTTGTCGTCATTACCGTTACTGCGACGTTAAGCGGCTTTGACCATAGCTTGGTAAAAGCGGCGGCTAGCTTAGGCGCAAACCCTTTTTATACTTTCAGACACATTACCTTTCCTCTGATTCGTCCGGGGATGATTTCTGGCGGCTTGTTTGCCTTTGGCACATCGTTCGACGAGGTTGTGGTGGCGTTATTCCTGACTGGGGCAGAACAAAAAACCGTTCCGAGGCAGATGTGGTCAGGAATTCGAGAGCAAATTAGTCCGACCATATTGGCGGTCGCTACGTTGCTGATTTTTATGTCGGTGTGTTTGCTCGTGACATTAGAAGTTTTACGTAGACGTAATGTACGCATTCGAGGCATTCAAGAATAACCAGACTTTTTCTTTGTTGGTCACTTTGCACTTTTGTTTAGGGGCACCTCAATTTTTGATCAAATGCGCCTCATTGTAGGCGCTTTTCTTTTGTGTTTGTCGTCAGCGATGACTGACATATCACTCTTGTAGCTTAATGCCAGCTTGCTCGAAACGTGCCAAAGGCGACTTGTTTGATTGCTGATACCAACTAGCTGGCATGTTTGATTTAAGTCGCGCTTTTTCTTCCTTGCTAATCACAACATAGTGTAAAAACGCATCAAGTGTGGTTCCCACCACGTCAAACGTCATTTCCCCGTCTTTGCTGATGGCTTTCAATAACCCAACGACGGTTTCCTCAGAGACTAACGGTTCAACCACCGCGTTTTTTCGCTCTTTTATTGATGTTGAAGCGGGCAGGTTTGCACGTGCCGTCTCCCAGCAAACTTTGTTGGCTTTACTGACAAGGTTGTGCTTGTAGCAGTAGTAACTGAATAAAAAGCGTGGCAGGTTTTGCCAGCGTTCGGCTTGGACTTCTAACCAAAGGTGTTGTAGCTCAATATCAGCGTCGGTCATAGGAGTTGTTTAGCAAAAAGAAAAGAAACCATTTTATAGCTTTTGTGAGGAGCAATAAAAGATATTTGAATGGAAAGATAAACAACTAGTTGATCAATATTATTAAAGCAAATCGATTTCTGGCAAGCTCGTGCAACGGCAACTCGAGTACCAAAAACTGACACCGCCACATCTAGTTGTTAACAAAATGTTTCTTCTTGTCTTGCGAGTAGATTATATGGTGATGCTCTTGCAGTAATAAGGGCAGTGGCGATGCAAAAGACGTAATGCATCTAAGGAAAACTCAATATAGAAGAAATTAGATGGAACTGAAGACTTTGAGTGTCGCGATTGCGACAACATTAACCAGCACTGGCGTATTTGCGTTAAGCGAGCCAGTTTCTCAAGTTACAGAGCAACATGCACATTCGGCTCATACACACGGTGTTGAATCCAATCGAGTTGAATACCAACCAACCGCAACTCTCCCTATTCAGCCCTCCAAGGCAACTCGAGTACAGTCACTTGAAAGCCTTGATGAGTCGAGCACTGCTTGTGATTTGGAAGCATTGGTTACCGAAAGCAGTAACCAATTGATCGGCGAAATTTTAAGTCAGGGCGCGACGTGTGTGAACCAGCTATTCTCTGCTGAAAGTCGGATTCAAGAGTCGGTATTTAGCTCCGATCATATGTACAACATTGCGAAGCGTACTACGACATTGGCGAAGGGGTATACAGGTGGCGGGAGCGATGAACTAGAAACGTTGTTCTTATACTTGCGCGCGGGTTATTACGCCGAGTTTTACAATGACAACATCTCATTTATTGAATGGGTCACACCAGCGGTGAAAGAATCCGTGGATGCGTTTGTTAACAACGCAAACTTCTACGAGAACAGCGATCGTCACGGCAAAGTGCTTAGTGAAGTCATCATCACTATGGATAGTGCGGGCTTGCAGCACGCGTACTTACCACAAGTGACCCAGTGGCTTACTCGTTGGAATGATCAATACGCCCAGCACTGGTATATGCGCAATGCGGTTAACGGTGTTTTTACTATTTTGTTTGGTGGGCAGTGGAACGAGCAATTTGTGCAAATAATTGGCAATCAAATGGACCTTGCCAAAGCTTTAGGCGATTTCGCTCTAAGGGCGTCATCAATCGGTGCTGAAGATGAGTTTATGGCCGCGAATGCGGGGCGAGAGCTCGGGCGTTTGACCAAGTATGCGGGTAACGCGAGTTCTGTGGTGAAGAGTCAGCTAAGTCGAATCTTTGAACAGTATGAAATGTATGGTCGGGGTGACGCGGTTTGGCTTGCGGCGGCGGACACCGCCTCATATTACGCAGATTGTAGTGAGTTCGGAATTTGTAATTTCGAAACTGAGCTAAAAGGCTTAGTGCTATCGCAAACTTATACTTGTAGTCCAACAATTCGAATATTGTCCCAGAATATGACGCAAGAGCAACACGCGGCCGCATGTTCTAAAATGGGTTACGAAGAGGGTTACTTTCATCAGTCATTAGAAACTGGTGAACAGCCAGTAAAAGATGACCACAACACTCAGCTCCAAGTCAATATCTTCGATTCAAGCACCGATTATGGTAAGTACGCAGGGCCAATTTTCGATATTAGTACTGACAATGGCGGTATGTACTTGGAGGGCGATCCTTCCCAGCCGGGGAATATTCCCAACTTTATTGCTTATGAAGCCTCTTATGCGAACGCGGATCACTTTGTCTGGAACTTAGAGCACGAATACGTGCATTACTTAGATGGTCGATTTGATCTCTATGGAGGGTTTAGTCATCCAACTGAAAAAATAGTGTGGTGGAGTGAAGGCATTGCAGAGTATGTCGCTCAAGAAAATGACAACCAAGCAGCACTTGATACGATTTTAGACGGCTCGACGTATACCTTAAGTGAGATTTTCGAGACTACTTATGATGGGTTTGATGTCGATCGAATTTATCGTTGGGGGTACTTAGCTGTACGTTTTATGTTTGAAAATCATAAAGATGACGTAAACCAAATGCTGGTGGAAACACGCCAAGGGAATTGGAGCAATTACAAGGCCACGACCACCCAATGGGCGAATTTGTATCAAAGTGAGTTTGAGCAGTGGCAGCAAGCCCTTGTCTCAAATGGTGCACCTAATGCAGTCATAACCGCAAACAGTAAGGGGAAAGTCGGTGAAAGCATTACATTTAGCAGTGAAAACAGTACAGACCCAAACGGGAAGATCGTCAGCGTCTTATGGGACTTCGGTGATGGCTCGACAAGTACACAAACCAAGCCGACGCACCAATATGGGAGTGAAGGGGAGTATTCGGTCAGCCTAAGTGTGACAGACAGTGAAGGCTTGACGGCAACCGCCACTCATACTGTTGTTATCTCAGCGTCGGGCGGTAATGACACATTGCCACAAGACTGCGCGGTGCAAAGTAAAGTAAGCGGTGGGCGCTTAACAGCAGGAGAACCAGTTTGCTTGGCAAATCAACAAACCATTTGGCTGAGCGTGCCAGCGGTGAATGAGAGCTTAAATCTGGCGATAACGACGGGGAACGGTACGGGTAACTTAAAGCTTGAATACAGTAACTCCGGTTGGCCGGATGATACTAATCTTCACGGATGGTCAGATAATATTGGTAATGGAGAGTGTATTACGTTGTCAAATCAGAGTAACTACTGGGGCTACGTTAAAGTATCTGGTGACTTTGAGAATGCCGCCATCGTCGTTGATTTTGATGCTCAGAAGTGTCGTCAGTAGGGCATTTTAACTGCATCATTTTAATTTAATTTAATTGATCGCCTCGCAAATATTGCGGGGCGTTTTTGTTTTTCACACCGTTATCTCTATAAAAAAAGCCAGCCCGAAGGCTGGCAAACAAGGAGTTTGAGATGAAAATGAAAACGTTATAAAGCTTGCTGATATCCTATTTCTCAATAAGTTGGGTTGTGCGTTGAAGCCAGTTTTTATCTTGCGTATCAAGAAAAGGGCTAAGTGCTTGATAGACTCGTGAATGGTAATGATTGAGCCAGTCTAGCTCTGCTTGATCTAGCATTGATAAATCAAGGGCGTTGGTCGCAATTGGAGCAAGAGTGATGGTCTCAAAACCGTAAAACGTGCCGAACTCATTTTGTTCTACTTCTACAACTTTAAGAATGTTCTCTATTCTTACCCCGTACTCACCTTCGCGATAAACGCCTGGTTCATTAGTAATGACCATACCCGGTTTTAGTTCAACCTCGTGGTGGCTTTGCGAGAAATTTTGTGGGCCTTCGTGAACATTCAAGCAAATGCCCACGCCGTGTCCAGTGCCGCACTTGTAATCAATACCATGTTGCCATAAGACGCCACGCGCCATGATATCAAGATTGGCACCCGTAGAGCCTTTCATGAATCGAGTCTGAGTCAGTCGGATGACCGCTTTGAGCACCAAGGTATAATCTTTGCGCTGCTTAATGGTCGGTGACCCGAAGTGGAAAGTACGGGTGATGTCTGTTGTCCCGCCAAGGTATTGGCCACCAGAATCGACGAGAAAGAAGTTGCTTTCATTGACTGCCGCATTGCTTTCTTCATCGGCGGCATAATGCATTTTTGCCCCGTGAGCCGCGAAGCCTGCGATAGTGCGGAAACTGTCACTCACATAATGTCGGGTTTGACGGCGATAGTGATTCAGTTGTGCCTCAGCAGACAATTCTGTAACGAGTCCGCTTGGAACTTGCTCTTCGAGCCAGTTCATAAACCTTACGATTGCCACACCATCATCTGTTAATGCCTGTTCTAGGCTAGTTAGCTCGGTCGCATTTTTTATGGCCTTCATTGCCGTTACAGGGCAAGCCATTGGCTTTAGATTCACATTCCCTTCAATCGAACTCACCAATAAGCTGTCTGTGTGGGTCGGGTTAAAAGCGAGCGATAATCCCTCACATTGCTGATTCAAATACTGACTTACGTAGTTGTAATGGCGAATGTGTACACTCTGCTCGGTCAGCGCTCTTTCAACGTCTTGAGGCAGTTTGGCTTTATCAATAAACAGTGTCGCAAGTGATTGCTCTACGACTAGATAGGCTTCAGAAACTGGGCAGTAATTCGTATCACCACCTCGAATATTCATTGTCCACATGACATCATCTAGCGTTGACACTAATAAGCTATCTACTTGGTTCTCGGTTAACCAAGAACGGATTCTCGCTAACTTATTTTCAGTGTCAACGCCAGCAAAAGCGGTGGGGTGCTCGAATACGGGTGCACTTGGGCGAGGTGGTCTTTCAAGCCAAATCGGTGTGAGTAAATCCAGGTCGACAATGATCTTAATGTTTTTCGTTTCAAAGGCTTGTTTGAGGCCTTGATAAAAAGCGTAACTGATGGCGCGACCGTCAACCGCGACAATACTGTTTTCTGGGAGCGTGGTAGCCAGCCATTTGGCAATTGTCGGTGTTTCTGGTTGTTTGGCTTTAAACAGTTCAAGTCCTGTGCCGTGTAACTGTTCTTCAGCTTGAATATAGTAACGACCATCAGTCCACAGGCCACCACCTTGTTGGGTAATGACGACATCGCCTGCAGAACCGGTAAAACCTGAAATCCAGCTTCGCGCTAACCAATGATCCGCTGAGTATTCACTGTTATGTGGGTCATTGTTGGTCACGATATATGCAGACACGTTGTGAAAGGACATTGCCTCACGCAATAACGTAAGGCGTTGGTTTACTGAGTTAGTATTGTTCATTAAATGGTTCCTAAAGTCATATTTGAGCAATAGATATGATGCTGCTCCGAGCCTGTTTTTATTGGGTTCTGTTGCTCGCATACTTCTGTGGCTTCTGGGCATCGAGTACGAAAAACGCAACCGCTCGGTGGATTAAGTGGAGAAGGAAGGTCGCCGGGCAATAGTTGTATTTCACGGTCACGTGCTAATTGCGGATTAGCTATCGGGACAGCAGATAACAGTGCTTTGGTGTAGGGGTGTTGTGCATCATCAAATACTTGATCGTAACGTCCTACTTCCATAGGTTTACCAAGATACATCACCATAACGCGGTCGCTGATATGGCGCACCACGCTTAAGTCGTGCGCAATCATTACCAGTGTTAACCCCATTTCTTGTTTAAGATCGTCTAGAAGATTGATGACCTGAGCTTGTATGGAGACATCTAGTGCGCTAACGGGTTCATCACACACGACCAAATCTGGATTGAGAATTAACGCTCTAGCAATGCCCACACGCTGGCATTGACCTCCGGAAAATTCATGTGGATAGCGGTTTCGCTGGCTCGCCAAGAGACCCACTTTATCCATCATAGCGATGACACGCTTTTCTACCTCTGCCCGTTTAAGTTGTGGCTCGTGGGTGAGCAGTGGTTCGGCGATGCATTCTGAGATGGTTAATCTCGGATTCAAACAAGCGGATGGGTCTTGAAACACCATCTGAAATTCTCTACGTCGAGAGGAAAGCTCTTTTTTACTAAACCCGAGCATGTCTTGACCTTTCCAAGTCAACTCGCCATGTGTAGGTTCAATTAAGCGAAGTAAGGCGCGTGCAAGCGTTGATTTTCAGCAGCCTGATTCCCCCACAATGCCAAGTGTTTCGCCTCGATAAACATCTAAGTCGATACCATTGACCGCTTTCACGATTTTACGTCGACTTGGAATAAGGTGACGCGAAACAGGAAAGTGGACGTTTAAATCACGAGCAGACATGAGGACTTCTTTTTTGTTCATAACGCCTCCTTAAGCTTTTATTTGAATAGGAGTGATAACACTGGGTGCGTTAACGTGACAGGCAATGGACTGGCTCGTGTTTAATGGAGAAAACCGTGGGGTTTCGTATTGGCAACGCGTCTCTCGATGCTCGCACCGCTCTCTAAACGGACACCCTTTATGGTTAATCAACGCACTTGGTGGGTTACCTGGGATGGTTGGTAAACGTGGCATATCTTCAGTGATAGAAGGAATAGCCTTTAGCAGGCCTTGAGTATAGGGGTGCGCAGGTTGAGCGAACAATGTCTCGGTATCTGATTGCTCCATTTTTTGACCACCATACATGACCAATACGCGATCACACATCTCGGCGACGACGCCCATATCGTGAGTGATCAGTAAAATTGCGGTGTTGAACTCTTGTTGTAAGTCTCGTAATAGCGTCAAAATTTGAGCTTGAACGGTTACATCTAATGCGGTGGTTGGTTCGTCTGCAATTAACAACTCGGGCTTACACAACAACGCCATCGCTATCATGATTCGCTGACGCATTCCGCCAGATAGCTCGTGAGGGTATTGATTCATCCGAGTTTCGGGAGAGGGAATACGCACCGCATCCAACATGTGAATGGACTCCATTTTTGCTTGTTTTCGGCTCATTCCTTTATGAATCATGAGAACTTCACAAAGCTGCTTGCCAATTTTCATGAATGGATTAAGTGACGTCATCGGATCTTGAAAGATCATTCCGATTTTCTCTGCACGGATGCGGTTGAGCTGCTTTTTAGACATCGCGAGTAAATCATCACCGTGGAACATTGCGCTTCCAGACACAGCGCCGTTGTCCGCGGTTAACCCCATTAATGCGAAAACAGATTGGCTTTTTCCCGAACCTGATTCCCCAACAATCCCAAGAGTTTCGCCCGCTTTAATCGAGTAGGAGAGATTACTGACCGCTTGCACTTGCCCATCTGGCGTATCGAAGCGCACGTTCATGTTTTCAATAGATAGCATGGGTTTGTCCTTATCGGTCTTTCGGGTCAAGAGCATCACGCAAGCCATCGCCGATGAAGTTAAAACAAAAGAGGGTGGCAACTAAAAACAGAGAGGGAAAAAGCAGCATCCACAATGCAACGTCAATCGTTTTTGCGCCTTCGGAAATTAGGATTCCCCAGCTCGTGTCTGGTGGTTGAACACCAAGCCCTAAGAAGCTCAAAAACGATTCGAACATAATGAATCCTGGTACCATTAAGGAGGAATAAACCATCACGATCCCAAGCACATTAGGCAGAACATGGCGTCGGACAATTGTCAATTTAGAAACCCCAATAGAGTGTGCGGCTTCGATGAACTCTCGCTTTTTTAGACCGAAGGTGACACCACGTACAACACGGGCAATGCCCAGCCAAGATACCATTCCGATCACGATAAAAATCAGGTAGATGTTGTTGCCAAAAAGGGTAACAAACAGGATAACCATAAACATAAATGGCACCGAATCGAGCACCTCAATAATGCGCATCATTACGCTATCGACAACGCCGCCAAGATAGCCGGAAATACTTCCCCAAATCGTACCAATAACAACGGCGACTAAGGCGCCAACAAAACCTACCAAAATAGAGAGCCTGCCACCTTGCATCGTGCGAGCGAAGACATCTTGCCCGAGATCATCGGTACCAAAGTAATGGCCACTGCTCAGTGAAGGTTTCCCTAGCTCGTATGGATCGATGAGCACTTCCCAGTCAATTTCATCATGGCCAAAAGCGGCAAGAGAGGGGCCGAAAGTGATGCATAAGGTAATGAAAGCCAAAACATACACTGATGTCATCGCGGCTCTGTTTTTACGAAATCGAGTCCATGCATCCTGCCAAAGACTGCGACCTTCGACGGCTTCAATATTGTCGACGACTTGATCTTGAAGAGCTTGTGTATCCAGTTTTTTGATCGTTAACATACCGGACTCCTAAACGCGTATACGAGGGTCGATAATCGTATATAGCAAGTCGACCACAAGGTTAAAGAAGATAGTGAGTGAAGCGACAATCAGAGTAATGCCCATTACTAGGCCGTAGTCGCGGTTGAGAGCCCCAGACACAAAGTGTTGTCCCATGCCACCTGTACCAAAGAAAATGTCGATAATTACCGAGCCTGTCACGACAGACACAAACGCAGGGCCGAGCATCGCAACGACGGGAATCAGGGATGGTCGCAAAGCGTGATGGAATAAAATGTAGGTTGTGGACAAACCTTTGGCCTTTGCCGTTCGAATGTATGGTTGGTTGAGTGTTTCAATCATTGCGCCACGCATGACGCGTGCAATACTCGCAATGGAGCCAATCGCTAGGCTGAGCACGGGAAGAACAAGAAAAGCCAGCTTTCCTCCTTCCCAACCACCAGCAGGGAACCAGCCGAGCTGAATAGCGAAGATCATGACTAAAACTGGAGCAAGCACGAAAGCCGGAACTACAACTCCAGTCATCGAAAGTGTCATCAGGCCGTAATCTAGGCGGCTATTTCGGTTCAATGCCGCAATGGTGCCAAGCAACATGCCAAGTGGAACGGAAATGCAAAAGGAGAGTACGCCTAATACTGCTGAAACTGGCCATGATTGTGCGACGAGCTGTGTAACACTGAAGTCTTGATAAACGAAGCTCGGACCGAGATCTCCTTGTATGAAATTACCAATGTAAATCCAAAACTGAGTAAGGAAGGGCTGGTCCAAATGGAATTTTGCTTCGATATTCGCACGTACCACTTCTGGCATAGGCCGTTCCATATCAAATGGTCCCCCTGGTGCAATGTGCATCAGCCAAAATGATACGAGTGCGATGAATAGAAGCGTGGGGATAGCGATAGCTAATCGCTTAACAATGTACCAAATCATGATCCATCATCCTTTGGTCATCCGAAATCACTTCGAACGGTTATGAATAAAAAATGGTCTGAGCTCAGGTTGCCTTCTCCACCGAGAGATATGAGGAACGGCAAGTAAACATTGAACTTGCCGACTCAGACCGAAAACATGCTTTTAGTGGGCTTTTACATAGACATTCTTGCGGTAGTACGACGACTCAGGGTTTGTCAGTTCGTAGCCGCCCACGTAAGGCTTGATGAGGTATTGATCGTTACCCGGACGATAAATAGGAATAATGGCCATGTCTTCAATCAGCATGCTTTCTGCTTGTAAATACAGTTCTGATGGGTTGCTCATGGTCTTTGAGCGAGCCATTAACTCGTCGTATTGCGGGTTGTTATAACGAGAATCGTTGTACTCACCACTAGAAACGAAGATATCCAACCATGTAGAGGCTTCATTGTAGTCGGCCGTCCAGCCGCCGCGAGTAATGTCGGTCGGCTCTTTAAGTGCGTAGAACACTTTCGGTTCTAGCTGTTTTATCGTGACTTGCGCACCCAACCGGCTTTTCCACATGCCTGCCATGGTGGTTGCCATTTTTACGTCCATCGAGAAAGTTGGTACGGTAAACGTTAACTTAAGCGGATTGCTTTTATCGTATCCAGCTTCTGACAGTAATTGCTGCGCTTTTTCGATACGTTTATGGCGGTTCCAAGTTGCGAACTCTGGAGTGTGAGATTTAAAACCATCTGTTTGAGGTGGCACAAGGGTATACATTGGAACCCCACCGTTTCTCAAAATAGCACTCGTTAATAGTTGACGGTCAATGGCATATGAGAGGGCTTTACGAACCCGCACGTCTTTTGTTGGCCCTTGTTGAGTGTTGAGGTAATAGAATGTGGAGCCAAGAGACGCACTGGTGCTTGCCACTTCTTGTGGGCGTTGTTGAATTAACTTTTTCTTCTGGGCGGCAGGAATGGAAACCGCTTGGTCTATCTCACCAGCTAGGTAGCGGTTTAGCACTACGTTTGCATCACCAATTGGTAGCCAGGTGACTTTTTCCAGCACTACATTGCTTGCGTCCCAATAATGTGGATTTTTAACCATCACCAGTTTTTCGTTAACTTTCCATTCAGAGACAGTAAACGCACCATTTGTAACGATATGCTCAGGCTGGGTCCAACGGTTGCCATGTTTTTCAATGGTCGCTTTATGAACGGGGGCAAGCACTGGATGACTTAATAGTTTCGTAAAGAAGGGAATAGGCTCTTCGAGTGTAACCTGGAATGTTTTTTCATCCAGCGCCTTCACGCCCAAAGACTCAGGCTCGGCTTCGCCCTTCATAATGGCTTGCGAGTTTTCGATATTTGGAATGGCTGCAAACCAAGCGTACGGTGAAGCAGTGCTTGGATTCAGTAAGCGTTGCCAACTGTAGACAAAATCTTGTGCAGTGACCGTTTCGCCATTTGACCATTTTGCATCACGTAAGTGGAAGGTATAAACCGTATTGTTGTCATTGACTGACCAAGATTCAGCAACACCAGGAATGGTTTTACCTTGCTTATCTTGAATGACCAGACCTTCAAACAGGTCTCGACCGAGATTGAAAGCGGGCTCTGCGGCTTGCTTGGCTGGGTCAATAGAAGTAACTTCAGCCCCATTGTTTAGCGTAATTTCTTGTGTCTCATCGAGGGTCACACCTACGGGATACGGCGCGGCATAGCTTGATGTTGCCAGTATTGGACTCATCATCGACGCTAATAAAAGCAACTTAGGTAATTTCATCCTTGTCTCACTCTTTTCATCCTGAAAGATGCCAAAAATGTATATTGTATAAATTGTCTACACAATCGAGTTTTAACATTACTGTAACAGGGTGTCAGGTGTTGAGCTGTCTAGTCTCAAAAAGTGAGCTAGGGGAATTTCTTTGAAGATCTGATATCAAGTTGGCATGACGGGAAGTAATTTTGCTTCGATACAAATTAAAATCCCCTTCAAGCACAGGCTAGAAGGGGAAGATAGTCAGTCTGCTCTTCAAAAGGCATGACGTTAACTGACTAGGAAATGTTTCACGAACTCAGTGATTTTGACCATATCACTTACCGCGATAAACTCTTCTGTCGTGTGTACTTTTGCCATGCCAGTTGAAAGGTTGACCGTTGTGAGACCTTTCTTGTTAAAGTTGTTGGCATCGCTACCGCCGCCAGTGCCTTTTGTGAAGGCGTCAATTCCCAACTCTGAAAACGCTGCTTTTATAGCGTTTACGTGTGGGTGGTTTTCTTCAATAACAAAAGCGTCGTAGGCTCGGCTAGATTCAATTTCGACTTCTGCACCGTGTTTTTTACAGACAGACTCTAATGTTGAGATCATATGATTGACCTGAGCATCTAGTTTATCGCCATTCAGGGAGCGTGCTTCTGCCACGATTTTTAATTCAGGCATAACAATGTTTGTGGCCTGACCGCCGTTAACCATACCGATGTTGGCTGTCGTTTCTTCGTCGATGCGAAGCAGCTTCATTTGGTTGATGGCATCTGCCGCCACCATGATCGCACTGATGCCTTCTTCTGGCGCAAGCCCTGCGTGTGCTGGTCGACCTTTGATTTTTGCCATGATTTTTTGCTGGCCTGGGGCTGCGGTCACAATGGTGCCAATAGGGCCACCTGTGTCTAACACGATTGCTTCCGTTGAAGTGACGTGTGACATATCGAAGTATTGTGAACCGAATAAGCCGCCTTCTTCATACACGGTGAAAGCAAGTTCTAACGTTTTGTGCTCACGGTTTTCCGCTTGAATACAACGAACGGCTTCCATGATAGCAGCAATACCAGATTTATCATCGCCACCAAGAATCGTATTGCCTTTTGAACGGATAACACCGTCTTCGATGATTGGCTCAATGCCAATGCCTGGAGTGACCGTATCCATATGACAGCTCATTAGGATAGAGCTGTCTTTTTTGCCGTCTAAACGGGCGTATAGGTTAAAGCCGTTAGAAATGTGCTTAGGCACTGGAAGCTTGTGCACGGTGAAGCCTAGGTCGCCTAGCTGCTCTGCCAGTGTTTCTGCAATTTGTTTTTCGTTTGTTGATTCGCTATCGATACGTACCAGTTGGCAAAAATGTTCAACTAAGCGTTCTTGATTAATGTGTGTCATTAGATGTCTCTTTTTCTGATCGAGCGTGAAGCCTTGTGGCTCGGCTCGATAGGGAACAGAGCACCACTTATGGCATAGTTACTTTTGAATAAAACTGAGGTGAATCAATAAAGGGGTATCCATGACACGATTCTGACCGATGAGTCCTTCGAACTGTATGAAGCGTCACGAAACATTACTTTCGATGTTTTGTAGGACCAAATGAATGAAGCAGATAGAAATAGGGGGCAATAGGCTTTCTATCCCTCTTTTACTTTTTAAGCTACGTTGCCAAGATAAAATGCCAAAGTAACAACTTATTTACATTTTACATGTTTGCGTAAAGCCGAAAATATCAATCTAATGTATTGAAAATAAGCAGTTTATTTAATGTTTACGAAAGTGGATTCGATGCGCCTCCTGTGTGTAACATATTTTTTACAATTATGCGTAAAAATCGCCAAGGTAAAGATTTCTCCCCACGTATTCCAATTTCTCAAGACCTGCGCCAAGTTAGAAAAATAAGTCCAAACAAAAGCTACTGAGACAAGGAGAAAGTCATGGTTGATGCATATAACCCACTAGGAACAGACGGATTTGAGTTTGTTGAATATACCGCTGCAGACAACAAAGGCATTCAACAGCTTAAAGATCTGTTTATATCGTTAGGTTTTGCGGAGATTGCAAAGCATCGCTCAAAAGAAGCGTGGTTATATCGACAAGGTGACATTAGCTTTATTGTGAATGCGCAGCCGCATAGCCAAGCTGAGGGATTCGCCAAAGTTCACGGTCCGTCGGTTTGTGGCATGGCATTTCGTGTGAAAGACGCCACCGTTGCTCTGGCGCATGCGTTAGAGAATGGCGGTAAAGAATATAAAACGGAAATTGGGCCGATGGAGCTTAGCATTCCTGCTATTTATGGCATCGGTGAAAGCTTGCTTTATTTTGTCGACCGTTATGGAAAGCAGAGTATTTATGATGTCGATTTTCGTTTTTATGATGATGCTGATGAGCGTTTATCAAAAGCGAATGTTGGTCTTTACGAAATCGACCACTTAACGCACAACGTTAAGCAGGGCAACATGGATGTCTGGTCAGGTTTCTATGAGCGCATTGGTAACTTCCGCGAAATTCGTTATTTCGATATCGAAGGTAAGCTGACTGGTCTTGTCAGCCGTGCGATGACCGCACCTTGCGGCAAAATCCGAATTCCTATCAATGAGTCGTCAGATGATAAATCACAGATTGAAGAGTTTATCCGTGAATACAATGGCGAAGGTATTCAACACATCGCATTGACCACAGACGACATCTACGAAACGGTCAAAACCTTGCGTGAGCGCGGCATGGACTTTATGCCAACGCCAGATACTTATTACGAGAAAGTCGATGAGCGTGTTGAAGGCCACGGTGAAGATGTAAGCAAGCTTCGTGATTTGCAGATTCTTATTGATGGTGCGCCAACGAAAGATGGCATCTTGCTACAAATCTTTACTCAAACCGTTATCGGCCCTGTGTTCTTCGAAATCATCCAACGTAAAGGCAATGAAGGCTTTGGCGAGGGTAACTTCAAAGCGTTGTTTGAATCGATAGAAGAAGACCAAATTCGCCGAGGAGTATTGAGCGATGCATAAATGGATCACATTCCCTCACCGGGAGGGAGTGTGCTCTAAACAAGCGCATGCTGACTTCCCGGAAGAGGCAATTTATGAACGTGAGGCAGGTCGAAGTGGCTTCTTCGGCCCCGCAACACATTTTCATCATCAACATGCCCCAACGGGGTGGTCTGAGTGGGAGGGCGAGCTACGTCCACGAGCGTTCGATTTTAATCTAGTTGAGAAAGCCAGCCATATTACCCCGTGGGCAGTCCCGCATCTATTACACAACGCGAATTGTAAAGTTCGTGTTTGGCGTATGGATGAAAAAATGGACTTCTTGGTGAGAAATGCAGATGGCGACGAACTGCTATTCATCCACCAAGGTACGGCAGATCTCTACTGTGATTATGGTCATTTGAAAGTGAGCGAAGGGGATTATGTCATGATCCCGCGCTCAACGAGCTGGCGTTTAGAGCCAAGCGAGCCGATGTTCATTCTGATGATCGAAAACACCGATGCGGCTTATACATTGCCCGAAAAAGGCATGGTTGGAAACCACGCGGTGTTTGATCCGGCGGTTCTAGAAACGCCGTCGATCAACGATCAGTTCCGTGCTCAATACTCTGATAATCAAACACAGGTTCAGGTGAAACGCCACGATAAAGTCAGTGTTATCACTTACCCATTCAACCCGTTGGATGCGATTGGGTGGCATGGTGATTTGGCGGTAGTAAAAGTGAACTGGCGTGATATTCGTCCACTTATGTCACATCGTTACCATTTACCGCCTTCTGCACATACTACATTTGTAGGAGCAGGATTTGTGGTGTGTACCTTCGTTCCTCGTCCAATTGAAAGTGATCCTGGAGCGCTCAAAGTACCGTTCTACCACAACAATGACGATTATGACGAAGTCTTGTTCTACCATGCAGGTGATTTCTTCAGCCGTGACAACATTGAAGCAGGCATGGTGACATTCCATCCAGCAGGATTTACGCATGGTCCTCACCCGAAAGCATTCAAAGCAGGGCGAGAGCACAAGAAGACTTTCACCGACGAAGTTGCGGTCATGATTGATACTCGTCACGCACTTCAGTTTTCGGATGAGCTGGAAAAAGTAGAAAACAAAGAATACGTCTATAGCTGGCAAGAGAAGTAAGAGGCAAGGATGAAATTAGCAACCAAGAAAAATGGCACTCGTGACGGTTTGTTGATGGTCGTGAGCAAAGACTTAACGCGCTGCGTACCTGCGACAGAAATTTTCCACCCCATGAACTTAGCTCCGACGATGCAGGTGGCGCTTGATAACTGGGATACGCTAGCACCACAACTGGAAGAGCTATACGTTGCACTGAACAATGGCATGGTTGCAGGGTATGAAGAGTTTGAAGCGCACTACTGTGAGTCGCCGCTTCCTCGCGCTTATCAGTGGGCTGATGGCAGTGCTTACGTAAACCACGTTGAGTTGGTTCGAAAAGCTCGCGGCGCTGAAATGCCAGAGAGTTTTTGGACGGACCCGTTGATGTACCAAGGAGGCTCTGATGCCTTTATTGGACCTTGTGACAACATCGAGTTTGCGAGTGATGAATGGGGTATTGATTTCGAAGGTGAAGTTGCTGTGGTAACTGGTGACGTACCAATGGGCGCGAGTGTTGCAGAGGCTCAGGAGTCGATTCGTTTGATCATGCTGGTGAATGATATCTCACTGCGTGGTCTAATTCCGGCAGAGTTAGCTAAAGGGTTTGGTTTTTTCCAATCTAAACCTTCTTCTGCGTTTTCTCCTGTGGCAGTAACACCTGACGAACTAGGCGATGCGTGGTACGAAAACAAAGTGCATTTACCACTGGTCTCTACATACAACCACAAGCCGTTTGGTCGCCCAAATGCGGGTATCGATATGACGTTTGATTTTGCAGACTTAATTGTTCATGCGACTAAAACGCGCCCGCTATCTGCTGGGGCGATTATAGGCTCAGGTACGGTATCCAACAAGCAGGGAACGGAACATGGCACTTCTATTGAAGAAGGTGGCGTTGGCTATTCATGTATCGCGGAAGTTCGCATGATTGAAACCATTCGTGATGGTAAGCCGTCGACTAACTTCATGTCGTTTGGAGATTCAATCAGATTGGAAATGTTCGATGCGGATGGCAACAACATATTCGGCTCGATTGACCAACAAGTTAGCCAATATCTCAAGCACTAACAATGCTGGTTGGGAGACGATATGAGCGATAGCATGATTTTATACGGATACTGGCGATCATCGGCGGCGTATCGTGTGCGTATTTGCTTGAATCTTAAAGAGTTATCGTATGATTCAAAATCGGTACACTTGGTGCGCAATGGTGGCGAACAACACAGTGACGAGTACCATGAGTTAAACGCTTCTGAACTGGTTCCTTTGCTGGTGGATGGGGAGGTTCAGTTAACCCAGTCACTGGCGATCATTCAATACTTAGAAGAACACTACCCGGATGTCACTGTGATCCCCGAGCAAACGCCGCTTCGATACCAAGCGCTAGCTTTGGCTCAGGATATTGCAATGGAGATTCATCCCCTGAATAACTTAAGAGTTCTACAGTATTTAGAGGGGGAGTTAGCTTGCGAGCCAGAGCGCAAAGTCGCTTGGATTCATCACTGGATCCACAAAGGTTTTACAGCATTAGAAGAGAAACTTCAGAAGCATCGTAAACTAAATGGTGATTGCAAGTTTAGCCTGACAAGCTCGCCATCTATTGTCGATATTTGTCTGGTACCACAATTTTATAACGCACAACGCTTTGGTGTAGATACCTCTCTTTATCCAACCATTAACGCTGTTGTGCAGTCATGCAATCAACTGCCAGCTTTTATTGATGCGATGCCAGAGAATCAGCCAGACGCTAATAGTTGATTCTTAGCATACATAATGTATTAACAAAATTTAAACGAGCCAATCCAAGTGTGTGATTGGCTCGTTTTTATTGGTGAGCAAAATTTTCTGTTTCTCGCTATCGTCGTGGCGCCTCAAAATTGCGAGGTTTTGTTGCTCTGCATAACATTTCCATTTACGCTTTGAGCAACGAGTTGTTTTGGATGCACTTTATTTATGACCAACATTTTTATCATTGTTGTTCTTCTGGTTTTATTCTTCTTTGTTATTCAAAAGTA
Source organism: Vibrio sp. OY15 (assembly GCF_000742455.1). Lineage (NCBI taxonomy): Bacteria > Pseudomonadati > Pseudomonadota > Gammaproteobacteria > Vibrionales > Vibrionaceae > Vibrio > Vibrio sp. OY15. Next base: position 411,465 of record NZ_JPIL01000001.1, read on the forward strand.
CGTGATTAAGCACGATGACACGCGTGATTATCCTTATCGCTCGAAAGGCCCTCTGCTCAGAGGTCAAGAGGGTGCGTTCTATAATGCGTTAAGAGCGGCGGTAGGGGAGCATGCCGTAGTATTCGCGAAAGTAAACATGTCCAGTTTGGTTACGCCAAAAGAAATCAAAAATAAGAAGCAGTTTTTTGTCGCGAACAATCGTATATCTCGAAGCTATTTTGATTACGTTATTTGTGACCCAAGGACACTAGAGCCGCGCGTTATCGTTGAATTGGATAATGGGCAGGAGCTAAACAAGGGTAAGATAGAAAGACAAAAGTTATTGATTCATGTTTGTAAGACGGCCAACCTGCCTTTAATTGGCGCCTCGATAAAGCACAGTTATCAAGTTGGGCGATTACGTCGTTTGCTTGCGGCACACATTGATTTGATTGAGCCCGATAAAGAAGTGCGTTTTTGTAAAAAATGCGGCAGTCCGATGATCATTAAAACCGCAAGCCAAGGTGAGTTCAAAGGGAGACGTTTCTTTACTTGTAGCCGTCAGCCGAATTGTACATACACCGAAAATTATAACGTTGTGTTTGAGGCGGACGACTAAACACGACAATTAACCAGCAGAAACAAGGGGCTTTGATTAGAGATGATCAAAGCCTTTTTTGTATCTGTCCTCAAGGCAAGACCTATACTTTGAAAAAGAGTGCAGAATAGGGCAGCCATATGCGATACGGATGGATTTTGTCAGCATTGTTCATCGCATCTAATGTTAGTGCGATACCTAATTTGAAACCACTGGAGTGTGAATTGACAGAGACACCCCAAGATCATTTCTTGTTTTACCGAGAGCAAATGGTTTACCACAGTGAGCAGTTTGTCATATTTCAAAACTTCAAAGGCAGGGTGAGCACTCAAGTGGACGTCAAAACAGGAGAGTTGATTCGTACAACCTATATCGGCGAACCATTTAAACCTAAATATCAGATTTTGTTCGGCACTTGCCCTAAGGTATCGCAAACCTTACAGATTTGGATGCTCAGTGAAGTGCCTTACGACAATTAAGTGAGATAATAAAAGTTATATAGATCACACTTTTAAACCCTGCAGGCTCAGTCCTTGTCGATAAAATCATCTGAAAACGCGTGTTGAGTTTACATTTTCGCCAAACGGTTCAAAGTTGGTAAATTTGTGCTTGCACCGTCGTTCGCTTATAGCTAATATCCTCGTCGTTCCAGAGAAATGCGTCCGTAGCTCAGCTGGTTAGAGTATCGCCTTGACATGGCGGGGGTCGGTGGTTCGAGTCCACTCGGACGCACCATTCTGAATTGAATGGTTAGGAACATAAAAATTTGGGTCCGTAGCTCAGTTGGTTAGAGTACTACCTTGACATGGTAGGGGTCGGCGATTCGAGTTCGCCCGGACCCACCAAATTTTAGAAAAAGCCCACCTCTTGGTGGGCTTTTTTGTGTCTATAACTTATTGATATTCAAGTGGAATTCCTTCTTTTTTCCTTTTTATCCCCTTGTTATTACTCTGCGTTAGTACTGAGTAAAGTTCGAGGGGGTGGTAAAAAGGTGGTAAAATACAGTAGTTTGTACAGCGCTTGAAATGGGCTATATTGCGACGCTTATGGCTGGTACTTCATGCCATTCTACGTCGTGACTATCAGTGTAAATCTGAGTGGTTCTATCACTGGCATGTGCCATGCGTTGGCGAGGGTTTACACCCATTTCATCGATGAGTTTTGCCGATAGCCTTCGGATTTCATGGAAAGTAGGGCGCTTAGCTTTTTCTACGTTAGAGTACAAACCGAGTTCGTCGCGTACTTTGGAAAATGTTTCGCTGATCATGCGACTGGTCACTTGGTAACGGTGGTCACACTGCTTAGCGATATTATTGTTTCTTGCAGGTCTACGATGCACTACGTAAGGGCAATGTAGCTTATCTGTTTTAGATAGCTCTACAACTTCTTTGATAGCGCTTGTCACCGGAATAGCAACATAAGACGTTTTAGCATTCTTAACCTTTGCTCGATGTATGTACAAGGTACCAAATACAATTTCTCCGTTCTCTGGTTTTGGAGTATCAAACCAGACAATTCCACATGTATCCGGTTTTGGTATACGGTATTTTATTCTATGTAGTTCAGCTACTGCGTGAGTCGATTGAATCGATAACCCCATCGCTACTTTTAAAAATAGAGGGGCCTCTTTTTCAATTGCTTTGAATGCTTCTATATCTAAACCCAAGCGTTCTTTCTTATTATCAGAAACATTTAGCCATTTTGGTTTTTTGTTAAACATAAAGTTTTCACTAATTGCGGATTCATCTGCTAGATAGCTAAAGCTCTTCTTTAATCGAGAAAGTTTCTTGTTATAAACCTCTTTGGATTTATCGCCATAATATGTATTTAGAAAGTCGTTCATGGTTTCCTAAGTTAATTGACTTGGAAAGCTTGTCTCCTACAAACTCATTAAGTCGAGCATTATAAGTGCGTCAATAATTTTGAAATCGTGCTTGGTATACCGCTTGTTACGCCGTGATCGGCTTAACCTGTTTCTAGCTCTTTGTTGCGCTCTAGCTGGCTGATAGGAAGGGTTGGGGCGATAGGCATTATATCGAGAGTTACGTTTAAAGTCTCGGTAGATAGTGCTCTTGTGACGCCCTAGCTCTTTAGCGATGTTGACGACACTAATGCCTTGCTTTCTAAGTGCGGACATCATATACCTTTCATTCTCAGTGAGGTGTGTGTAATTCATGGTTTTTCACTTCTTGGCGGGAGTAAAACTTATGAATAGCACATCTCACAGTTTTAAATTTCAGGGGTGTCGCACTTCGTACTTGAATCCAAGCGGTATAACAAGTTACTTCAGAGTGATTCGCAACGCACTAAGTCGACATGATATTTATAAACATTATTAAGAGGAAAAGATGAAATTTGATATGTCTGTTAATGATAACTCTGCTTCATTCTTTTATGAGGGGAGTGAAATGTGTATTTTCGTTGATAGTTTTGATAATAAAAGCTTTGATGTGAGACTAGGAAATATAAGTGAATCAGAGTTAATTGGCTCAATTTCTGCGAAAAGTGACTCTGAATTGAACTCGAAGCTTGAAGAGCTTTATCGTAGCTTTATGGAGGGGTAAACATGATTTCACGATCTCAAATAGCTGCTCTCGAACGTTCAGTGAATAAGATTTTACGTTGCCATAAATGTCATTTAAGTCATCTAAGCACTTTGTTAAAGATAGAATGAATGGCATACGTAATAATCTATTGATAATTATTACTGAGCTTAACTCTATATTTAACAGGTTAACAGTATTACATGTAGAGGTGCTTAAGAAGTTGAGTTACAATGATACTTTTAATATTAGGTGTACGGTTTCGCATATAAATATGCCTTGCGCTGTTAATAAGATTCACGTTGATGGTGATGAGCATCAACGTGAATATAGTTATTACAGTAATGAGGAAAAAAGGACTGGAAGTCAACGGACCCCAAAGAATTTCTTGTTTAACTTAATAGCGCGCTAACAAAGCGTTTAAGAGGGATTTTGCACACGTGGCATTTTTACTATGCGTCGATTTAAGTTATTAAGGTGGTATGCGTCAGCTTCGGCATTGCGTTGCTCACACCTTAACAGGGTGTTAGCTGTAATGCCAGATATTGCCTAATGTAAATTGGAGGAATAACATGAATGGAATCTTACCTGACTTGATTCAAAGCTTTGAAGAGTGCTTAAAAATGGTTGGCGGCCAAAACGATCATTACGATGTTGACGCAGCATTGGCGATGACTCTTATTTTGATGCAAAGAAAAGTTTTCAACGAACAAGAGCGCAGTATCTTGTCCATGAAATTATCCAAAAAGTGTCTAAAACGGGAAAATATATTTAATGATGTGAATGAGCAAGCTGAATTTTTAGAAATGGCCAGTTTTTATCCTGAGACAGTAAAATATTTGGTTAATAACGGAGTGTTTAATCTTTCAACTCTTCGTCTTGCGCTAGATAATTTGAATCATGAAGTACGTAAGAGTAGTGGCTATAGCTCTATGGCACAATGCGCGATGCAAACTCAAAGTAAAGCTGATAGTGCAATCATCATTCAAAACTGTATCAATTTGATAGATAGCTAACAAACTGTTTAAGAGTGATTTCCAACGCTTGGCATTTTTACTATGCGTTAATTTGAGTGATTAAGGTGCTTTGCGGTGCATCGGTTTTGCGTTACTCACCCCCTTAATTGGGCGTTAGCAGACAAAAGTAAATCAAGGAAGAGGGTACGTTATGTCTGATAAAGTAATTAAGTCTTCAACAGCTACAACTCAATTCGGTGCGACTAAAGCAGATGGGAAATTAGAACTAACGAAGCCGGATTTAATTTTTATTCCGTACAACGAAAAGTTGGGTTTTGGTCCATATCAATTAAAGCGCCAAGGCATTGCTGCCGTAGCTAAGTACTTGGGCAAAGGTGGTGGTGTAACTCCAACCAACACGAATGCATTTCGCATAAAGCTAGCCAACAACACGTGTTACGAGTTTATTGTAGCGAAGCCAGAGCAATGGATAGATGCACTCGGTGAAACTTTCAGCTAACAAACTGTTCAAGATGGATTCTCGATTTCATTACAAGGCATTGTTTTATATGTAATATTATCTTGGTGTTACCCTCTAGGGAAACATTGAGAGGAACTGCGAAAATAACTCCTAATTGTGATTTAAATCACTGTTTGTGCTTGTTTTTGTTTCGGATCTTCACCGAATAGCCTCTAAGATCAAAATGTGCTCAAGAGGAGTAATTCAAGTTTGTGGAATTAATCTCAGGATTTAAGATAGCGCCCAAGTTTTTTAAAGTGGAGTTCAAATTCGTTAATTTGCCTCATTTCCTGCTGGCAATAAGTAAGAAACCCTTACCTGTTGCTTTCCAACTCAAAGCAACTCTTTAGTTGTTGCGTCCGTATATTCGGTTTCTTGATGAAGGAGCTACCCTCTAGCCTTTTATGCTTCATCATCTTGTAAAGTTATTGAATTTATTAATGATTAAGCACTGAGCAATATGGGTTTGTATTCGGTGTGCTCTGTTCCAATGATACTGGGAGCTCAAATAAGCGAGTTGCCATACATCAGTTAATTCATGCTCTACTAAATTAGAAAAACGCAACTCTGAACTGTGCAAAGGCGTGTCAGATGTCGACCACGGCAGACTCACCTTTGCCTCAAAATAAGTTTCACCAAGTTACAATCAACGATGCAACTTTACAAGTTTGCATCAGCTTTTGTAACCTAAAAGTGGATACCCCTACCAGATCTCACTTTTAATATAGTTCTATATATCAATACATTAGAAGTAAATGACATTTTACAAACGAAACGCCTACTTAATATTATGTAATGATTTGTGTATTGAAATTACCTAAGGACTTTTAGGCATGGACTCTTTAAGCGTCACATCTTCCAGATACACCCATCGGCAACACAATCAAGATCCGTTAAAGTTTTTCATTGTTCTCATGGGTCTAGAACCATATAAAAATGATTTACATCGTGAAAATCAATCGTTAAGCCTTTTATCTGGTATTGTGTTGTACAGACATTTATCGAAGCCCGACCAAAGAATAGTAACGAGTAGTGTGTTGAATTTAAAAAACAATCGCTTGAAGTCTAAACTCTATGGAATGATAGGCCAAATCGGCGCAAATCCATACTGGTTCTGCTGGTCACTAAGTGATTCTGAGTTAAAAAGTTATTATAATTCAAACAAGAAAATCTCTGACTTACTCAGTAGCCCTGGCTTGATGTTCCAACGATTTCAGTCGGAGTGTTACCCGCTGGCGTATATTCTGTTTTTAATGAAGGAATGAAAACAACAGTGACCAAAGGTCTAACGAGTATCGTTAGTTCGAATAAGGTGTTAGAGACAGCGAAAAAATTGGGATTAAGAAAGCAACTTGTAGGTGAGTCAGGGCGAATGCTTGGCGCTTTTGTGATAATGATTATTGGTTTTAATGCAATGCAAACCAAAGGCATGAAAGATGCCAGAAAAGAGCTGATCCTCAGAGGTCTAATCAATCCTTCGGAGTTATAATGATTATAGCAATATTGGGTCTTTTCGGTGGGTGCACTTTACTCTTCTTTTACTTGCAAGGACTAAAGACAGAGCTAAGAGAGGGCTCATCCGGTATAGTTAAATTCAACGCTTTTCCATTCAACGTAGCGATGTTGATTGGTGTTATTGTCGGCTGCTTATTCTACATCGTGATGGCTGTAGACAGTTTGGCTGTGGTATCAGCGACGATAGCGATAACATGGTTTATCTTACGTATATTTCGCGATCGAATAATTCGTGCACTCTTAAAGGGCCTATGAACTACTATCTACCCTTTGATGTTTGCTTCGAGTTCTTAGTATCAAGTTTGAAGTGCGACACTTAGAGTAACTGCTATTTTTGAGTGTGTTAGAGTGCTTTTTGTTTCAGTGAGGTACGTACAGTGTCAGTAATTCAATTTGTCAAGTTGTGGAAAAACCATCCATACCCAAAATCTCCTTGTGATAGGGCTCATTTTCCTAATCAGTGTGCTATTCGTACGGGTTGCTCTGGAGGAAACAGGTATCGACACTTCAAGTTTTGACCAAAAATATCCTAATAGGCGCTGCTACCCTGGCTTTAAACATAGTCCTAGACACATTTTAGCAGCCCAAGAGTTAGCAAATTGGATCTCTGTTAACCCTAATATATTTGGAAATAAAGAGCTTATTAAAGAGCAAAGAGAAAATCATTAATGGGTCGGAGAGGGATTATCTTTATCAGGAATGGGTGGGGTAGTACCGATCACATTGACGTTTGGGATGGCGAGCATATGAAGGGAGGCGCCCCTGATTGGATTAATCTTGGTGATGAAGTTTGGTTTTGGGAGATAAAACAGTGAAACAAACAACTACGCTACTTTTATCGTTTGTTAGTTTTTCTTCCTTAGCATTTAATCTGTCAGTTAACAATGGATCATCTTGTACTTTGTTTGAAGAGTCTACCATTTTTGAAACAAAACTAACTTCTCAATGTAATTGGGCAGTTAATGCTCAAGGTGATTTACAGACACTCAGTGTAAAAGGTAACAAAGTAGCCATTCTTCTAGGCCAACCTATATCTTCTAATCAAGCTGAAAAATGGGGGGTGAGTGTCGAACAGAACTGTTCTCTTGAATCTGTTGGTGTAATGATTGATGAGGTTTCAAAAGTAATCGCGGTCAGTAAGCCGCTTGAAGGGGCATTGTTGTGCCCGGTTCTTCCTATAGATGATGTGTTTTTCAAAAGCTACAATTGGTCTCTCTAGCCGCTATACATAACAAAGCATTTAAGAGTGATTCCCAACGCGTGGCATTTTCATTATGCGTTGGTTTTAGGGATTAGAGTGGTGTGCGGCGGCTTTCGTATTGCGTTGCTCACACCTTCACAGGGCGTTAGTCGCCAGAAAAAGCTAGCAATCAAAATCATGTTTCTAAGCTTAAATGTGTGATTCATAGAGATGGTTTCACTTTTCTTAGCTGAAGATCGAGCTTGTAATTCTGCTCTTGATACCTCTCTTTCTTGATCTCGTAGTTCTGAGATACCTCTTCAGACAAAAGGGTTTGATCAGAATCTTAGTAATCCTGTCTATCCGAGGTTAGCCCATTTAACGAGCTGTGGGGCCGTTCCTAGGTGTAGTAGTGTTGCCATTCAGCTAGCAGCAGGTCCAGTTCTTCCAACCCCACATAGACATCTATGGTCGGATAGAACTCACTTTTATCTGTTTTCTGCGAGAGTTCCATTTTACCATTCAAGTGAGGTGAACCAGGGTTATTTGGGCGAAACTTGATCCCATAAATCATGAGTTGTTTCTGGACTTTCTCAGCAAAGAATTCACGCTCTCTGTCCGTCTGAATACGCTGGATAGGAAATGGTATCTCTTCCACGACACAATCGATAAAGTCAACTGTATTTGCTGCTGTGCGCCGAGAGCAGCACCTTAGAACCCGATAGCGAGAGCAGTCATCAATAGCTGTATAATGGTAAATTCCAGGCGCTATTTTACAGGTGTTCATGTGGACTCTATCACCAGGAATTGGGCGCTCATATCTTTGGAAATCTTTTTTTCGTCGGTAAGTTACGATGAGTTTGACTGGTGCTTCGTATAAAACTTTATGGAGTGTCGCTGTGCTTAGATGTATTTGGTGAAGTCGGATTACTTTCGTTTGTATACGCCGCGCCCCTAAATTGCCTTTCTCACGCATCGTAACGATCAATGCTCTTAGCTCATCATAGAGCTTGGCAACTGGAGATGAATGAGGGCGTCTGCTCTGGCTTTCCAGACCAGCGATTCCATACTGCTTCTATCGCCTAGCCCACTTATGTAATGTTGGTCTGGAAATACTACAGCGTCGACATACCAGGCCTGCATAACCACATTCCTCATACATTTTTACCCACCGTAGTCTTTGTTGGATTTCTCTGTCCATAGACACCCAGCATAGTTGAAAGAATGTCTATGAATCACACAGTTTAGGATAAAGACTCTAAAATCTGAAGGGGCTGGTTTGTGTACGGATAGCGTCTTGGTTGTAGAGGTTTAAATTAGAGACATCCTTTAAAACATGATAGGGCCAAGCTTTGAAAGTTAACTCTAGTCACTTCGTAATATCTTGTATTTGAGGTTGAAAATCCTCCCCTATGGCTGACCGATAAATTAAATTCTTAGCTAACTCACGCATCACTTTAGTACGCATTGACATAAAATGATTTATTTTGTCTCGGTCGACACTATAAGTAATTAAATGAATCAACCCCATTCTCATGTGTTAACTTCAGTTTCTTGCGGAGTTTCTTAATATACTGTTTATCGTCATCTTTTTTGCCCTTGCAATCTCCTGGCTCAAACACATAATTAATTAGTATATCTTCCAATTGTTGATATTTTAGAGGGTGCTCGTCATTTTTCGGCGACGTGAATTACGCTGAAGCCAGTCCGTAACCACTACTAGTTCTTCATCGGATTGAGTAGTAATCAGAAAGCTAGTTGTAGATAGAATAATCAACATCTTTGGTATATTCTTGGGTTTTTCGTCGTCATTTGTGTTTGGGGTACATAGATAATTTGACTCCCTTCTGGATCATACCCTGCACAATTTCGAGAACCACAGTATAAAAATATCATACTAGTCTCATACTCTTTAGTCCGGAATGTGACTTTGTCATTTCCATTGCTTTTTATAACTGCTATCACATCATTTTCTCTAGTGACGCCTTGTTTTTCATGATTGGATATATGACAATAAAAATGAATTTTGCTAAAAGCAATCCTCAAGATACCTTTAAATATGATAGATATTTATCTTCTATTTTCGTTGGATTTTTAGTATTTAACCTAAAGTGCTTTTGACCTGGCTACTTTTCTGGCTAAAAATTTTACGTATATTTGTACTGATTGATATTCTAAAAAATGAATATACAAACACGCATCCAAACGAAAGAAGCTAAAAATCTACAATATTATTTAAGATTTATATAAAACCTCATAAATAATTTCTTGGAAGCTTCGCTCTAATAAATCGCCATCAAGACCTAAGGTTCTAAAATATCCATGTTTAAATTCTGTGCTAGCACAGTATAAACATTCAGTAATTAAAGCAGTAGCTCCCGCGCTGTCAACTAACTTCATATAATTCCCTTTTAAGACTATAATGGAATATTACTTTGTGATAATTTTAATAATTAACTTTAACCACGAAGGTCGCTATTTAATTGAAAATGCCAAGCGTTTGAGTCATTCTTAAGGGATTTTATAAAAGCCGACGTATGTTTACCACCAAGGAAAATACTTTGCTATTGATGTACTCAAAGAAACAGCTATGAGAAATAGCAAACCAAACATAAACATAGGATACATGGTGAAGTTTGTTATAAAATTAAAGTATTTTTGCTCTAGGCCTAGTAGTATTAACTTTGTCTTCTCGTCTGATTTTGCTTTAACTCTTAACTGCCAAGTTTTATGAGGTAAATACTGGGAGCCACTAATCCTTACAAAGAAAATAACGAGTAAAGAAAGAACCCGATTTACCGACGGTGAAGATGTTCCCATATACGTTATTGCCAGAGTAAAAGTTAACACCCCGAACCTGTATTGAGGAAGTTAGCCCACAGTTTAAATTGTTCGCTAACTAGTGCAATGTACTCGTTTGTTCATTCTATTTTATCCAATCACGGTTTCCTCATTGTTACTCTTGAATAATTTAATACATTTCATAGCTGCTACTTGAAATTTAAGTTGGCTAAAACACTCTTAGCAGCTCTTCTTCAAACCGAAGCCCACGCAAGTCATAGTGGTCACATAAGTGTTTAAAAGATTCAGTGGCATACAGTCTTTGACAACCTTCAAGTCGTGATTTAAATAGATATCGCTTCTCGATATCCGATTCTTCGAAATAAAGTATTTCGTAACCATCTTCGATGCCATCAAGATATTTCTTCACGCAAACAGATTCGTCTTCTTGGCCAAAGGAGAGGCAGTTAAAGACATAAACTTGTTCCTCTCCGACAGTTACCAATAGAAACTCACCTTCATTTTCTAAGGTGGGTTTTAATATTTCGTAAGCACGATGGGACAGTACTAGGTATGTCATAGACCACAGCGACACATCAGGGATGTCAGCGTTAGTTCCTAAAACGTCATCGAATGAGCCGGATACATTTTTCCAAATATCTAGTAATGACGTGTTCTGAGAGCGCTGGCGGTGTATGGTAATTAGATGTTGTTTGCCTATGGCACCGAAGAGTTCCGTTGGACCTAATTGCAAAGCCTTGTAATCATGCGGCGCCTCTTTCAATTGGTAGACGTTCATTATTCATCATTCCAGTTCGGGTTTTTGCTAGAAATCATACCTTCGGGGTAAGTAGAAGTTTTTAATTTAATTTTGATATTACGAAGACGGTTAATGAACACATCTTTTTTAAGAGAGTTATTGCTTAAATTTGTAACTACCCATGCTTCATAGTCATAGCGATGAACTTTCTTATATGCTTCAGCATCTGGAGAACTCCAATATCCTTTGTTTTTCACATTTCTAGGTAACCAAACACCATTGGATGGGTCATTGATTCCAAGACCAAGCGTATGAAGGTTGCGTGTTACAAAGATCATTTCCATTTTTCGGAAATGCCCAGTTCCCATAATAATATGGTGGCTTCATGTCGTTTAGTTTGCTTGGTGTCACCGATACTGGGTAGGTATCTTGCCAAAACACGGGTAAGGTGATGAGGTTCATCCATTAAATCGTCTGGCGAAGTCACTGCGCTTCGCTCTTGATATTCTGTAAGTTATTTTGTAATGATACCGTGCATTTAAGCTACGTCTCAAGGTTTTGAGGTGTTTCAAATCTTCTTGAGAATCTTTGAAAGATTTAGGGTTGTCTCATCCAAGTTTGATTATAAAGTTTAATAGTTGAAACCTCATATCGGTGTACAGCTAGTTCAAGTGCCATTGGATTTTGGGACGTAGTGGTACAGAAAGTGATTTGCCTCTAGGTTGCACAACATAATCTCCATTTCCGATTGTGCGTCTATCATATGCACAACTACAGATAGCTTCAACGCTAATTAGTTGATATTGTAATTAGCTCTCAAAAATGTCCTTGGTTGTTTATAACTCTATAGATGGCAGCTACTTGTGAGTGCATTAAGTTCTTTGAGAACACACCTACAGAAGCTAGTGTGTATTACTTATTCAACATAATTGAAAATTTTGAAAAATTGATTATATTTTGTATGATCTGACATGCATATATCTTTAATGTTTGATTTGTCAATAATATTGTGGGGCGTCTATGTCTGGAAAATTTGAACTTTATAAAGATACAGCGGGAGAATATCGCTTTCGTTTAAAAGCAGGAAATGGACAAAATATCTTAGCTAGTGAGAGCTACACAACAAAACCAAGTTGTGAGAATGGCATTGACTCAGTGAAAAAGAAGGCGCCTGACGATTCAAAATATGAAAGGAAAGAAACAGCGGCTGGCAAATACATGTTCAACCTAAAAGCTGGTAACTATCCAAGGAATCTAAAGCTAGAGGTAAACTTGGCAGAGGTGGTTTAGCTATGTTTGTCATTTTGGGAGCTGTTGCGTTTAATAAGTCTGAATTAAAAAAAGTAAATACAGAGTTAGAAAATCGAAGTGTGCGATTAGTTTCGGGGCTTCATCAATGATTTCAAATATTATTTCTTATGTGCTTGTCACTGTCTTCGCTATATGGTTGTGGAATGATGCTCCAGCTCAACATAGAGATAACCTGTTCTATGTGGCCGTAGTATGTTCTCAAATCGGTTTCTTTATTTATTCTCGAAAGTTAGAGAAACTTAAAAACAGGTTAGACGACTTGGAAAATAAGCACACTCTAGAAACAAAAAACTAACAAGGTATTTAAGAGTGATTTCCAACGCGTGGCATTTTTATGTCATCGTTGGGTTTTGTATTTAAGGCGTATAAGTTAGTGTGGTGGTGACGTTGCTCACACCTTAATGCGGCATTAGTGCGGGTTTGGCGTCGAAGGTCATAAGTTTTGGTATTTATCTGTGTTGGCGCTCGTTTTTACACCTTTCAGTTTGTGTCTTTCATGTTCTTTCCGGTGGCACTATATATGGATTGTTCGCTTCGATTTCATCGTTTACGGTTTCTAACTATTAGCCTACTTCTTTGGAGCTTCTTCGTTTTCGCTGTACTTCCTAAGTTAATCTTGTCGTTTTTCGGGTGTTGCCATAAAAGTGCGATGAATGAATCCTTTTCTAATTTGAAGCCAGTGAAAGTAGGGCAGTTCAGTGCATTTTTCTTCTAGTCAACTCTCGTCCATTAATCGAGTTGAAGTTTTGTAGCTGCCCGTCTCACTTCAGTGTTCAAATTCTTTCATATTATGCCACTTTTCAATATTTTTGAGCGTATAAATAGAAGTGGCGCATGTACGAACAAATTGCTTAAGAGTGATTCGTAACGTGTGGCATTTTTACTTTACGGTGGCTTATGGTGATTAAGGCGCTGTGCGGTAGCTTATTATTGCGTTACTCACACTTTAGCAAGGCGTTAGCATTCATGGAGAAAAAGAATGTCTCACAAAACAGAAGTTCGTTACTGTTCAGATTGCGGTACGGATACTCATCACGTAGTTGTCTTGGTCAGAAAGCCGAGTGCTTTTAAAGGTGCCAAAAATCAGAAATTTAAGGAATTTATAGCAGGCGCGATTAAAGGCTGGGCTCTTGGAGCATTTGTTGCCTCTATGGATGAGTTTGAACGCCACCTAGTTTGTGAAAAGTGCGGTAAAAAGACAGTAGAAGGTTAGCTACCTATATAACGTAGAAAATTTATAGTATAACTTGGTGCTGAATGCTAACAAACGCTTTAAGACGGATTCGCAACGCGCTGCATTTTCACTATGCGTTGGTTTTAGTGTTTAAGGTGGTATGCGGCGGCTTCGGTATTGCGTTGCTCACCCCTTAGCAAGGCATTATTGCCCAGAGGAAAAATGAAGCATAAACAAAGAGAGCTGTTAGCATATATTGAGTTGGAAAGTGGTACTGTTTTGATTGATATCGTCAAACTGACTCGAAACGGTCGCTCTTATTATTTTCAAGGTAAAAGATGGTTACGCAATCAATATGGATTAGGTTGCGATGATTGCACATCAGAATCTGGGGATAAGCTAAATATTTCCATTTTGAATCGAAGACATGCTCCTAAGTGGATTGAGGGCACAGTGTTGCGTGTATCTGAAAGGGCAAAAGAACGGTATGAATTTTGGCTATCAAATGGGCGCTGACAGCGTAGCCGTTAGCTCAGTGCAATAACAAACTATTCAAGAGGGATTCGCAACGCGTGGCATTTTCATTATGCGTTGGTTTTAGGGATTAGAGTGGTGTGCGGCGGCTTTCGTATTGCGTTGCTCACACCTTCACAGGGCGTTAGCTTTCTTTGGGAGAATGAAATGAACCAATATTTGATCGAACCAGAAGTTCCTGGAAGCTTGGGTGAAAATACGCTGGCAAATTTCGATTTGCATCCACCGACAATAGAAAAGCTACATTTTCAGTTTGATGGTTGGTTAGGTGATGATTTATTGACTTCATTTCCATGCTTTTTAGTCTCTGAGCGTTTAGCCATGGCCTTACGCTCATCGCAGTTGTCAGGATACAATCTGGAAGTGGCTGAAATATCTATTTCTGACATATTTGAAGAACTGTATCCAGAGTGTACGTTACCTCGTTTTTCGTGGTTCCAAGTCTCTGGAACCATAGATAAAGACGATTTTAGCGTGACAGATACTGGGCTACCCTTAGTTTCTGAAAGGGCACTGGTTTTGTTACAAAAATATTAACTAAAAAATGCTGACGTCGTAGAGTACGAAAGCTAACAAAGCATTTAAGAGGGATTCCCAACGCTCGGCAGTTTCAGTTCAAAGTTTTAGTGCGGTGTTTATGGCACTATATTTCGGGTTAGGCGGTGAGTTGCTCACCACTTAATGCGGCGTTATACGCAGGGTGAATTTTGCTTCTAATTCCTTGCGTCAAAGGCTCCTTCTCTGTAGCTTATCGCTTTGTTTTATATGCATTAGTTCCTCTTAGTTTTGCTAAATCATTAGGTAATGGACTCCAAGCCTTCATGCCAAAATTCTAAATTTGCGAGTGTTTTGCGTATTTCGGTGATTGCGATCGCTTGTTTCGTTTTATTCCGATCACCTGATCCTGCCGTTTTTCTCTCTTCCTATTTTTACTCTAAGTGATCGGATTGCGCCAGTTTTCTCATCGACTCACCTCCTAGTTCTGTTCGATGACTATTATGTACCAGCCGATCCATGAGAGCGTCTGCGACGGTTGCGTTGCCGATCATGTTGTACCACTCTTTTACAGGTAACTGAATAATGACGATTGTGCTGCTGTTTTGGTAATGATCTTCGAATACTTCCAGAAGATGGCCTGCATGCTCTTGAGTCAGTTTTTCCATCCCCCAGTCGTCAAGGATCAGTAAGGCTTTCTTAGCCTTCGATTGGAGTTGTTTTTGATAGCTGCCATCTAGACGTTCTGCGGTCAGAGCATCAAGCAAGCGAATTAATCGGTAGTACCTGACGGTTTGTTGTTGGTCGAAGGCACTGGTTGCCAGTGCGCAGCCAAGATAGGTTTTGCCTGCGCCTGTTGGGCCTGTGATCAAGATGTTCTGATGCTTGTAAAGATAACTACCCGTCATAAGTTCGCTTATCTGTTGACGATTGAGATTTCGTCCTTCTTTGTAGATGAGTTGGCTTGGCTTCGCATCTACTCTCAGCTTGGCTTGTCGCTTTAGACGTTGGATTTTGGTCTGAGTACGATTCAAGATTTCACTTTCCAGAAGCAGGCTTATTCTTTCCTCGAAGTCCAACTCTGCGTAGGTGCTTAGTTGTTCCTGTTGCTGCTCTAACGATTTTACAGCATGGCTCAGGCGGAGAGTTTTGGTTTGGTCGTTCAGTGAGTTCATGTCTTTTCTCCTAGTGATAACAGTTCGGGCCACGGACATTGCTATGAACTAGGTTCGGCGTGCTCGCCTTGTCTTTGCTTAGTTGCCCTTCTCGATTATTTTTCAGTAGATTGCTGATGAAGGTGTAGTTCGGTTTTGTCAGCATCAGCGCATCGTTACAGGCTTGCTTTAAGCGCGATTCGCCATGCGCTTTGTTCAGATTGAGCAGCTCAAGGCAGGAGCGATACGACTGCTCTGGATGAGGCTTGGAGTTGAGCATCTTATTAACGGCTTCTCGCATAGCTGGGCCGATATTGGCTCCCTTAGTTGAGCAGGCGTCCAAGCGACCACTTCTGATGTTGATGATTACTCGGCATGTGCTCTGGTTGGGTGCTGTTTCCGCGCTCTCTTTGGCTGAGTGGATGCTGGGCGACCAAGTTACCTTGATGGTAGATCTGCACGAGACGGTTGTAGGCTTCCAGTTCGACATGGTGACCTACAAGTTGATGTGGCACGAGTAGTGGTGGCGGCGATATTCGATGTGATAATCAGGCCCGACTTTGGCTCGTTTGGTTTAGGTATACAGGTAACGCTGTATTTTTTTGGGGAGGGGGAACGGAGGCTTATCGAGTTTGTCGAACAACGCTTTACGACTTGCACCATACTGTTTCATCTCACGTTGGTTTAAGTCGTTCATAAGCTGACGGATGGCGAGATTCAGTTCCTTGAAGGTATGGAAGGTTTGTGTCGTAGCCGCACCATGATCCAGCGCTCTACTAAGAGTTCGGCATTCTCGGCCTTCGCTTTGCCTTTTGGTTTGCAGGGACGAGCTGGCATTACGGCAGTTTGATAGTGATTCGCCAGTTTCTGATAACTCTCGTTAAGCCTTGGCTCATATTGGTTAGCTTTGGTGACCGCGCTACGCAGATTATCGGGAACCAAGTGTTGTGGTACGCCGCCGAGGTGCTCTAACGCATTGGCGCGCCTCTAACCTGTATGACTTACCTTGGCTTGAGAAGGCTTCAACATAGGTGTAATTGGACGCGCCCAAGGTCGCCACGAACACTTCTGCTTCTCGTACTTCGCCTGTGTCAGGATTGACTACCTGAAGCCGAAGCCCACAGTAATCGATAAACAGCTTGTCACCTGCCACATGGAGCTGACGCATGCTGCGCTTTTAGGTTTTGAACCAACGAGTGAAGTGCTCGCAGAACTGAGTGTAAGCGTAAGCTTGCTCTTGATATTGCTCATGATGTTCCTGCCACAACAACATCTTCGTCATACCTTTACGTCTGAGTTCGACTGCGTATTGAATGGAGTCTGGCATGACTTTATCGCGACTGGCTTTGTTGCCGTGATACAGAGCTTGAGTGAGATCAGCATCGCTACAACTTTCAGGTAGAGGCCAACCAAGTTGGCTTTGTTTAAAGCGAGTAAGGAGTTCCGATATGGTGGAAGGGCCGAGTTTAAGGCAAGAAGCGATGCTGCGATTTGAAAGACTGCAGTCGTACTTAAGGCGTAATACCTCTCTTATTTTGTTCATTGGATTCCTCTTTTTGCCATTGTCGCTTCCTTACTTACTTGTTTAAGAAGTAAAGAATAGCGAGCTATTGTTCTAAAAGAGGAAAGGTAGGAGTTCGGGCTTTCCGATCGCGGTTTTCGCTATTCCGATCACCAATTTCGGAGTTAGGTTAAAAGTGATCGGATAATCCCGAAATGACTGATCGGAATGTTCCGAAATATGCAACTTGTGAGCTATTTTCGGATAAAGCGACTGTAAACACGCCCCGTTCTGGGAAATGAGTAATGAACTCTTTTTTTTCTTCAGGTGTGAAAGGCGTATCTAATACAGTGTATAAACCTTCAATAATGATGGGATTGAGGACGTTTGTAATGCATTCAGCATCACCTAAAGTTACCTGACGTACAATTAAATTCATGCCACTTAGCTCCTATTAAAATTAGGGCTGTTTTGTACATGAGTTGGAGACTTGCGGCAACAAGTAACGTCATTAAGTCGTAAAGAATATACCTATTACACTTAAACGGCGGTTAATAGTGCTGATTGTTACTTTAGTATTTCTGATATATCACTTTTTAAGTGACGGCTTAACTTCTACAGAATATTTCCACATCACGATCCCGTTTTCTACAAGATCATAACTCGCGCTTTGACCCTCGGAGTTGAGTACAAATACCGGCATTTCCATCCTTGACGTAGCGCCATCTCGGTTGCATGACATGGTAGCTTCAAGCTGTATGCTATTTTTGCTCGGTTCTGAAAGGGTTCCTAAGTACGTGCAGCCGTCGACAAAACTGGTTTTGCTTTTTCCTTTAGAGGATATTTCAAAAGTCGGAAAAATGAATGTTGATTGAGGCTCTGTTACTACCACATTGACTTGATAGTTCGTCGCTGAAAAAGCATTGAAATGAGCTCCAAGCATAAGTAAGAACAAGATTTTTGATTTCATAAACTCTTCTTTATTTCGATATTACTAGTTTGGTTACGGCGCTATTAACGTGACCACTTAATCTAAAACTTTACTGCGGAAGCATTAAAAAGGATACAAAGGTAGAGTAGTTGAATATGGTTAATCGGCCGTAAATAGTTTTATTAAGCGATTTTACATACCTAAAAGAGGTAAGTTCTTTCGCTTTTGATAGGTTAATGCTAATTCTAAACAGGTCTTGATTGAAGCTTCTGGCAAAGGTGCTGATAAAGATAGAATTATTGCTCGATTACCCTGAAACTCAAGTGAGTCACTATACAGTTCGCGGAATGTGTCGACGAGCTTAGTTTGGCAATTAAAGAACAGATAATAACGACTAGGCGTTTTCTGTTTCCAATCCATCCTTACCGGGCTACCTGTTTTCACACTGTAGCTTGGCTCTCCCCATTTTAGAGATTCTTCAACTTCCCCCAGTTTTAATTCAGAAGCGATAGTTAAGACGATATTTCGTAGCTCTTCTATCCGAATACGCACATGTTTTGGATGCTCATCAAATCTTGCCTTCACTGCATGGTTCATTGGTATCTCCTATAAATAGCGCTGTTTTGGGGTGAAGCCCAAGCATACTTTGGCTATGTAGCAATTACGTCATAATGTTATTAATCAATAAATCTAGCACATAGCCAAAATACTAAGCGTAAGGGTTTCCCTCGGTTACGTTTAGGATGCTCTGGGTGAAAACATGATGATTGACATGCCAAGCATAGCGACAGAAACCCCCACTATGTCCCAGAGCGTTGGTCGAACGCCGTCGATACACCACAACCATAGAATTGCGACAAAAATATAGACACCACCGTAAGCGGCATAAACTCTGCCAGTTGCGGTAGGATGTAAAGATAGAAGCCAAGCAAACATAGCAAGGCATAGCGCTGCTGGTACCAAAAGCCAAACTGACTTATCTTCCTTTAACCAGAGATAAGGTAAGTAGCAGCCTAATATTTCTGCAATGGCGGTTATAAAGAAAAGCCCAATGGTTTTGACTTCAGTCACTTAAACATTCCTATCTTTCTCTACAAATATATGATGCTTGTTAAATGGGCAATTGTTCGACTCATTACATTTCGCCCAGCTTAATCTTGGATTGAGCCTCACTCACGGTTTGTTTACCGAATAACAAATCCATCATCGAAATGATTCGTTTGTTGTCTTTACCCCATTTATCTGGATTCGCGCTGTTTGGTGCTTTAAATTCAACTTGTCCTACTTTTTCGTTATTTTTGTAGGCTTTGATCTGAGCATCAGCGATAAATGTTCTAAAATCCCAGCTCCAGCGTGATACGTAAGTAAGTGTTAGCTCAGAGCTAACAGGAGGCGTGCCGTCGCTTACGACTGTGCATTTATGGGCGGTATCCAAACACCAGTCTTGCATCGAATCTAAGAAAACATCTCGCGTGGCGTTGTCTTTTACGATGGTGATTTCCTTGCTCTGATTTTCTTTCGAGATTGTTTCTACCGTATACTTTGGTGCCGCACATGCGGCTAATAGAATAGGCAAGCTTAGAATGATGAGTTTTTTGTGCATCTTATGTCTCTTTTTTAAATTTATATATTCAAACAACTTCAAGATACTGAGTTCAACGAGAATAACTAACAAGCATGGCAACAGTTATTAACAAAACCTTTAGAGTCGAAGGGTTTGTTTCGGGAGTATGCCAATGTCTCGAAGCAAAATAATTAGTAAGAGATTGCTATAGCGTTATGTTAACTCTTGAACTTATGTCCGTATCAATGTTCAGAATTCTTCGCATTGAAGTTTTTGAAGTGCAATTCTAACGGAATTTTAAATTGCTGCATAATGCTCAATTAAGAGGAATAGGGGAGCTTATCGTTAAACATAACGTGTAGTTCTGTAAATTGCCCCCTAAGACTAAGCTAAAAGGGCCTAATGTTTTAAAATAGCTTCTTGTCTATTCTGTTGTGTGAGTTTTCAATGTTGTCTCATACTAGCCACTTAAAAGAGCGCTGTAAGAACTCGTCTGCATTATCAAGGACGATTTCGCCGTGAGCCATAACCAATATATTAGGTTTCCAAGACAGCAATTTATTTAAGTGTTTTCGAGCCTCTTGTTTGCTAAACATAAAACTTAGGCGCCAATCCAAAGGCATTTTTCCATTCGGAGCAAGAATACCGGCCCCTTTAGCCACAAACCGCTGCCAGTAGTTAAAGTTCTGGCCAGAAAAATTCTCGACGAGGTCAGTAACAATTAAGGTCTTTGAACGTCGATGATAAAACACACACTCTTCCATTAATGGAGAGCCAGAAAATAGTTCTTGTTCAATCTCAGAGTTCCAAGCATTACCGCCTTGGTTAAGTGAAGCGTGAAAGTGTATATCACGGCACTTCTTAATGACTTCATCTGTGCCATAAACTTCTGCGCTAGGATAGGCAGATACCCATTCAGATAAGAACAAGTGGTGTAAATGATTAGGAGCGATTAAGTATTTCACTTGGCCTAGATTGTTGATTTGCTCTCTAATCGAATTTGATAACTTAATTGGACTATGAATCCAAAGGCCACCATCAGAAAGCCTAACAATAGTCATACGAGTGGTGTATGGGAGTCCTAAGAATTGGACGGGATCTCCGTCAAATATCCATATCTCATGGGCTAACTTTTTCATGTCTCTCCAACCGTTAACACTGTATTAAGGCGGCATTTAAGTTACTCAAAAGCTGCCTTGTTGCACAATAAACGCTTCGCTAAGCGTAAACCAAAAATATTAGGTTTACCAAACCCTTATTGAGTGCAGCTGTATATCTTTGAGTATTTTTATACTGAACGGGCGTAAAGTAGTTTTAAGAGGATCATTTGACTTGATAGAACAAAACCCCGCTATTTTTGAGCAGGGTTTTGCAATTAGATAAAGGGGCTAACCGATGATGAAGAAGAAAATCGCGGTTGCAACAATACCAATCAACGCATAAGGAAACTGTGTGGTTGCGTGTTGCATTGCTGTACAGCCCGAACCTTGTGCAGATAACACGGTTGAGTCACTAAAGAAACAAGAGTGGCTCCCTGCCGCTGATGCTGAAAGCAGCGCTGCAACGGTTAAGTGTAGAGGCACACCAAGCTGTTCGCCCAAAGGTAGAACAATTGGCATCGCTACTGCAAACGTTCCCCAAGACGATGCCGTTGCAAATACCAACGCGCCCGTAATCATAAAGATAATCGCCGGGAAGTAAGACGCTGACAGGTAAGGGCTGACGGTCTCAATGACATACTGCGTGACGCCCAATGAGTCGTTGACCGATTTCAACATGAAACCACCAATAACGGTCGCAAGCGGCAGTAGCATAACCTTAATGCCATCATAAACAGCTTCGAACATGTCGTTCATCGAGATCAGTTTTTGTGCGCCGTAAAAGCTAATAGTAAAGATTAGCGCGACGAAAACACCAGCAAGTAGATCGATACCAAAGTACCAACTTGCGGCAACGAGTACGATCATCGGCAACAAGAAGTTGACAAGGCCCATGGTTGGGTTGGTATGTGCAGATACATCGGGACCAAAGTCGACATCTGTTGCACCGTCTGGACGAACTTGACCATTCTTCGCACGCTTTTCTGCCTTTTTCATCGCACCTAGATCTGGGATCTTTTCCATTGCAACCAGCAAAACAATCACCAGCGTTACCCAGCCGTAAGCCATGTATGGAATAGCTTCAATGTATGCTTTGATACCATCTCCCGCTTCTGCTACTCCGTTTGCTTCTAGCAACGAACTGAAGAAAATTGCCCAAGTGGAAATCGGTACGAGGATACAGATAGGCGCGGCGGTTGAATCCACAAGATATGAGAGCTTTTCACGCGAGATTTGGTAGCCGTCCGTAACTTTTTTCATTGAGGAAGAAATTGCAATCGCATTCAAATAATCGTCGATAAAGATCAGAATACCTAACGCAAAGGTCATCAGCATCGATTGCTTACGGCTTTTTACTTTCGTGACCAGCATGTCGGAGAAGCTTAAGATACTGCCGCCTTTCTCCAAAATAGCAATTAGGCCGCCCATCAAACCACAAACGAGGATGATCCAGGCGATAGTTTCATCCATCATTACACTCATGGAAATATCAACAATCTGTTCCACCGCTTCAGTTGGGTTAAGCAGAAGAACACCGGCAATAGCGCCGCTAAAGAGGGCTTCCACAGTTCGGTGTGTTGTCAGCGCAAAGACCAATACCAACGCCGTTGGTAAAAGACTCATCCATCCGTAGGCTTCGCCTTCCTCATGGTTCAAACCGATTGTGGTAAAAAAGACAAACGTCGCAACCGAGATTAAAGAAACAATAATGTGTTGAGAGTTGATTTTAAGAGGCGCATCCAGCGCCTTGGTCTGCGTAGTCATAAAGTTCATTTCCTTTGTTTATGCCGAGTGCAACATCCAGTCGATTTCCAATGGAGTAATCGCTCGCTCAAATTCTGCGAGTTCACTCTGTTTGCAAGCTAGATACAAATCGATAAAGTCTCTTGAGATGTATTGAGCTAGCTCACTGTGCTCCAGTCGCTCTAGAGCTTCTGACATACGCAGAGGTAACTCAATTGCATCATCACTGAGAGTCGGTGGACATTGATCTTTGGTGTAGCTTTCACTCGCTAATACTGCGGAAAGTACTACTGCAGCGAGAATGTATGGGTTAACGTCAGCGCCTGCTATACGATGCTCTATACGGCGATTTTTGCTATCGCTGATAGGCACACGCAACGCAACACCGCGGTGGTTTTCTCCCCAATCGGCTTTGGTTGGGACGTAAGCGCCAGGAACAAAGCGACGGTAAGAGTTAACGTTAGGACAGATTAGGGCCATGGCATCGGATGTTTGTGACAGCATCGCTGCCATGGTTTGATAGAAGAAGGCGCTCGCTTGACCGTCTGATTGGCTAAAGTGGTTGTTACCATCTGTATCAACCAAGCTGAGATGAATGTGCATGCCATTACCCGCTTGCTCACTAAAAGGTTTCGCCATAAATGTGGCGTCAAATCCGTGCTGATGAGCGACCTGGCGAATCAAGCGTTTTGCGATGATGATTTCATCACATGCTCGAAGTACATCTTTAGAATGGTTGAAGTTGATTTCGAACTGCCCTGGTGCCGATTCAGATAGGGCTCCGGAAGTGTTTAAACCTTGTTCTAATGCAATTCGATTAAGGTCGGCCAAGAAATCAGCGTAGTCATCTAGTCCATCAAGGTCGTAAACCTCGGTATCTTTTTCTCGAGTTTTTTTCGTGGGGTTAATTGCCGTTAATGGTTCGCCATTTTCGCCGCGGGTTTTGTCTATTAAATAGAACTCCAGCTCGAGCGCGACACAAGGATATTGGTCTTTAGCATGCAGTGTTTGCAATATAGAAGCGAGAATGTTTCGGATGAACAGTGGGTTAGGGTGCTGCCCGGTTTCATCCATCATACTAAGCAGTAGCTGACCAACTTGTTCTTTTGCCGTCGGCATTAAGGTGCCGCTGATTGGATAGCAGAGATTATCTGGCTCTCCGAGATCTTCTCCCAACCCGGCCGTTTCAACGACGTTACCTTTGGTATCTAGGGTGATGGTCGAAAGGGGGAGGGCAACACCTTTATTCAGTTTTTCTAGAGCATCTATCGGGATGCGTTTTCCTCTTGGGGTGGCATTTATATCGGTAAAGATGAGATCGATAAATTCAATATCGGGCCATTTTTGTTTAAAATTTTGTACTTCCTGTAGATACGATTCCATTTTCTTCTCCAAATAGCCTGACGAGTAGAAATTAGAAATAACCAAATTAACAAATAAATTACAGCACTCTGAGCGAGCTGTTTGTTTTTTAGGTTATTTTTAATTTAAACAGTTATTTACACTGTGTTTTTGATGTTTAACGGCTGGTTTTTATGTCTTTCTGTTAACTATTTTGTAACAGTTGGTTTTGTTTTGTTCAATATAATGAGCATAAATATTCAGTTTTGAAGCCTAAAAAGTGCTTCAGATCACGTTGTGACGATAATAATGGTCATCTGTGTTGATAATTTTGTACATGGTTTGTAGGGTTTGTGTTAAATAAATTGAACAAGGACATATCATGGCAGATACACACAAACCCATCATTGGTGTGGTTAGCTGCGCTAAAGAGTTGGGTGGCTATCAGATACAAGCGGTCAACGACTTTTACCTTCGCGCCATAAAGGATTTTGGAGGACTACCGATTATGTTGGCTCCCGACATGTCGGGCGATGACGTAACCACCATCCTAGACATATGTGATGGTTTTCTTTTTCCTGGCAGCCACTCTAACGTTGCGCCACATCGATACAATGCAACGCACGAAGAGAGCTACAAAGATGAAGCTCGTGATGAGCTCTCATTCACGTTAATTCGTCATGCGGTTGACCAAAACATTCCGTGCCTTGGTATTTGCCGCGGTTTTCAAGAGATGAATGTCGCACTTGGTGGCTCGTTAAACCCAGCCGTTCATGACTCCGGCTTCAATGACCATCGTGAAGCGCCTGTTGAAGATTTCGAACAAAAATACGCGCCAGCACACGCTGTGCTAGTTCAAAAGCAGAGCTTATTTGAACAATGGCTGGTGCAAAATCATTGGGAAAATACCACCTTCTTTGAAGTGAACACACTACACAACCAAGGCGTCGATCAGCTTGCTCCTCTCTTACAAGTAGAAGCTAAAGCCCCGGATGGCTTGGTAGAAGCATTTAGTCTTCCTAATCAAAAATTTTTCGTTGGCGTGCAGTGGCACCCAGAATGGGAAGCAAAAACCAATCATTTCTCTCAAATTTTGTTCAATGAATTTATGATGGCTACCTCTCGTTAAACGTTTGGAGCTGTATGAATGGACAATCAAGAGATTGGTAAAAATATTGTTCAGTTACGAAAAAAACATGGATTGTCACAAAGGGAACTAGCCGAGCGCGCAGGTATTACCCACAGTGCAATCTCATCCATTGAAAATGGCAAAGTGAGCCCGTCGGTCAGCTCACTACAAAAAATCGTTAATGTATTTTCTTTATCGTTATCAGAGTTTTTCACTTTTGAACAACCTTCGAACGATGAAGTGAAAGTAGTCATCAGGCCGTCAGATCTTGTGGAAATCGGGAGCGAGACGGTGTCCATGAAACTGGTAACGAATGGCGACAAAGATCAAGTCATCGGATTCTTGATCGAGGAATACGCACCTTATGGAACCACTGGTGCGGCAGAAATCAAACACGAAGGCGAAGAGATTGGCACCGTATTAGAGGGTGAAATCACTCTGGAATATAAAGGGCAATCTCATGTCATAACAGCGGGCGAGTCGTACATTATTGATACGACGAAGCCCCATCGATTTACTAATCACACAGACAAGGCTTGTCGAATGATAAGTGCGCATACGCCAACCACATTTTAGTGGGGGCTTGCCTTGTGTGATCACAAGGAGAGCGTATGAAAACCCAAGAGCAATGGATTGAACTAAAAAACAATCTAAACATCGAAAACAGGGCGTACATTAACGGTGAATACAGTGCCGCTTTAACAGGGCAAACCATCCCGGTAGTTAACCCAGCAACAGATGAGATATTCACCGAAATCGCCCGTTGCCAAAATGAAGATGTTGATCTCGCGGTTTCATACGCTCGCCAAGCATTTCAATCCGGTCAGTGGAGCGAGAGCAGCCCAGCTCATCGCAAAGCAGTGCTTAAACAGTTTGCTGACTTGATTGATCAACACCAAGAAGACTTGGCTCTGCTAGAAACGCTTGATACCGGTAAGCCTATCTCTCACAGCTTCTCTACCGATATTCCTGGTGCGGCGAGTGCATTACGCTGGTACGCAGAAGCAATCGACAAAGTATACGGCGAAGTTGCCCCAACTGAAAAAGATGTACACGCTTTTATTTCTCATCAACCAATTGGTGTGGTTGCTGCGGTTGTACCGTGGAACTTCCCCCTTTGGCTTGCGTGCTGGAAGCTTGGCCCTGCTTTAGCCGCTGGTAACAGCGTGATTCTAAAACCGTCAGAAAAATCTTCTCTCACCGCGATATTCCTAGGTCAACTTGCTTCTCGAGCGGGCTTACCAACAGGCGTTTTTCAAGTCGTTACGGGTTTTGGTCATGAAGCTGGCGACGCGCTGGCGAAACACCAAGACGTAGACTGCATCGCCTTCACAGGCTCGACGCGCATTGCAGGTCAACTGATGGTCAGATCGGGTGAGAGCAACCTAAAACGCGTGTTTGCAGAAGCGGGCGGTAAGAACGCGAACATCGTGTTCGAAGATTGTGACAACCTAGACCGCGCAGCAGCAGAAACCGCCGCAGGGTGTTTCTACAACCAAGGTGAGGTGTGCGTCGCGGCAACCCGCCTGCTTGTTCACGAAAGCATCAAAGATCAGTTCTTAGAAAAAGTTATTCAAGCGTCGAAAGCGTTCACGCCAAAAGACCCAATGGACCCAAGTTCATCCATGGGAGCGCTCATCGACCAAGATCATAAATCAAAAGTGTTGGAATACATCTCGTTAGGTGAATCAGAAGGTGCAAACGTACGTTGTGGCGGCGATGTCGATGGGCAAGGTGCATTTGTTTCCCCAACCATTTTAGACAACGTCGACAACAAGATGCGTGTCGCTCAAGAGGAAATTTTTGGTCCGGTGCTGTGTGTCATTCCATTCAAAGACGAAGCGCAAGCAATTGAGATCGCTAACGATTCGAAGTACGGCTTAGGCGCGGCACTCTGGAGTAGCAATATCAACCGCGTTCATCGCGTAGCAAAACGACTGCAAGCCGGCTCGGTTTGGGTCAACAACTATAACGAAGGTGACATGACGGTTCCATTTGGTGGATTCAAAATGAGCGGAAACGGTCGAGACAAGTCTCTCCACGCGATTGAAAAATTCACCGAAACCAAAACCACTTGGATTCGCCTCCATCCTTAAGCCTGCTGACGATTACGATAAATAAAGGAATAGTTCTATGAACAAGCATACGGATTCGTTCTACGCGCACTCTGTGCCAAACATGCCGGAATACCCACAGTTGCAAAACGACATCGAGTGCGATGTGTGTGTAGTCGGTGCGGGATTTTCTGGTCTTTCTTCTGCACTACACCTTGCAGAAAAAGGTTTTAAAGTTGTTGTGCTAGAAAGCGCAAAAGTGGGCTTTGGAGCAACTGGTCGTAACGGTGGCCAAATCGTTAACAGCTACAGCCGAGATGTTGACGTGATTGAAAGCCGTTACGACCAAAACCAAGCCAAAGCTCTGTGCGATATGATTTTTGAAGGCGGCGATATCATCCGTGGTCTGATCGACAAATACGACATCAACTGTGATTACAAGCAAGGCGGCTTGTTCACGGCACTGAACAGTAAACAACTCAAAGGGCTAGAAGAACATAAGAAGAACTGGGAGCGTTACGGCAACGACCAACTGACTCTGCTTGACGCAGGAGAGGTAGAACAAGCGGTAGGTACGAAAGTGTACACTGGCGGTTTGCTGGATATGCGCGGTGGTCACATTCACCCGCTTAAACTGGCATTGGGTGAAGCTGCTGCGTTTACGTCTCTAGGCGGTCAAATCTTTGAGCAGTCGGCGGTCGTGTCGATTGATAAAGGTATTAACCCAGTAGTGAAAACGGCGAAAGGCAGCGTGAAGAGCAAGTACGTGGTACTGGCAGGTAACGCCTACCTTGGTGGTTTGGCACCAAACATCAGCAACAAAGCGATTCCGTGTGGCACACAAGTGGTGGCGACGCAGCCTTTGAGTTATGAGCAGCTAAAACAAGTGCTGACCAGTGACTACTGCGTTGAGGACTGTAACTACTTGCTTGACTACTTCCGCTTAACCGCCGACAAGCGTTTGTTGTTCGGAGGTGGCGTGGTTTACGGCGCACGTGACCCAGAAAACATTGAAGCATTGATTCGTCCGAAGATGGAGAAAGTCTTCCCACAATTGAAAGGCATCAAGATTGATTACACTTGGACAGGTAACTTCTTGCTGACTTACTCACGCATGCCGCAATTTGGCTCGTTTGCAGACAACATTTACTACCTACAAGGCTACAGCGGTCACGGTGTAACGTGTACTCACCTAGCAGGTAAGTTGCTGGCCGAAGCTCTGACCGGACACGCTGAACGTTTCGACGCGTTTGCTGCACTGAAACATTACTCCTTCCCGGGTGGCCGCCACTTCCAAATTCCGTTTACGGCAATGGGCGCGGCTTACTACAACCTACGTGACAAACTGGCGATTTAAGAGATAAGGAATATCCAATGAGCAAAGTGGTGAAATTTGCAGCCCTTCAACTGACGAAAAGCTGGGATCTGGAAGATAACCTAGCCAAAGCAAAAAAGGCGATTCGTGAAGCAGCACAAAACGGTGCGAACGTGATTCTTCCGCAAGAGCTGTTCGCTGCGCCTTACTTCTGCAAAAAACAGGAAGCAAAGTATTTCGAGCTTGCAGAAGAAACGGAGAATTGTCGTCTTATTAAAGAGATGAGTGCGTTGGCTAAAGAGCTCGGCGTCGTTATTCCAGTCAGTTACTTTGAAAAAGCGGGCAACACGTTTTTTAACTCGCTAGTGATGATTGATGCCGATGGTACGGTACTAGATAACTACCGCAAGTCACACATTCCTGATGGCCCGGGCTACAGCGAAAAGTACTATTTTAGCCCTGGCGATACCGGTTTCAAAGTGTGGCAAACCAAGTTCGGTAAGTTCGGTGCTGGCATTTGTTGGGACCAATGGTTCCCAGAGCTTGCGCGCAGCTTGGCTCTGCACGGCGCGGAAGCGATTTTTTACCCAACTGCAATCGGTTCTGAGCCACAAGATCCAACGTTGGATTCACGTGACCACTGGCAACGTACAATGCAAGGTCACTCGGCAGCAAACCTCGTTCCAGTCATCGCGTCAAACCGAGTTGGTACTGAGGTCGATGATGGTATCGAGACCACGTTCTACGGCTCTTCTTTTATCACTGACCACACTGGTGCAAAAATTGCCGAAGCACCACGTGAAGGTGAAACCATCATTTACGCAGAAATCGATCTCGCTGCGATAGCGAAAGCGCGTCACGCATGGGGCTTGTTCCGCGACCGTCGTCCAGACCTTTACACCAGCGTTGGCAAGCTAGCTGTTTAAAGAGGCGTTAGTATGAAGTTATCGACAACACCAGCGCAAGATGGCTTCTATTTTCCGGCTGAGTTTCAGCCGGTTAGTGAAGTTTGGCTAGCGTGGCCAGAAAGGAAAGACAATTGGCGTGATGACGCATTACCCGCGCAAGAAACCTTTGCCAGAATCGCGAACTTAATCGCGGAAGTGACCAAGGTGTGCGTGGCGGTATGCTCGCACAACTTTGACCGAGCGCGTCAAATGCTCCACTCAGACGTACGTTTGGTGGAAATCCCATTTAACGATGCGTGGATGCGCGATATTGGACCGACCGTGCTCGTGAATCAGGCGGGCGAGCGCCGTGGGATTAGTTGGCAATTTAACGCGTGGGGCGGCGAATACAACGGGCTTTACGATAACTGGCAGCAGGACGATCTTGTCGCTGGCTCGGTGTGCGACATCATCGGTATAGATTATTACCGCGCACCGTTTGTACTTGAAGGTGGGGCGATTCACACCGATGGTGAAGGCACCCTTTACACCACAGAAGAGTGCTTGCTTAGTCCGGGGCGAAATCCGCAATTGAGCAAAGCGCAAATCGAAGAGCAGTTAAAGGCGTATCTCGGCATCGAAAAAATCATTTGGTTGCCAAATGGTTTATTCAATGACGAAACAGACGGCCATGTTGACAACCTGATGCACGTTATCGCACCGGGTAAGGTGGTACTAAGTTGGAGCGATGACCCAAGCGATCCGCAATACGCGTTGTCTCGTCAAGCGGAACAAGTACTGAAATCTCAGCACGATGCGAAAGGGCGCGAGATTGAAATTGTCCGTTTGCCATTACCGGGTCCGTTGCATTACAGCGAGCGCGAAGCCAATGGCATTGACGCCAGTTCAGGAATGAGTCGACAAGCTGGCGAACGTCTAAGTGCCTCTTATGCGAACTTTCTTATCGTCAACGGACATGTGTTCTTACCGATGTTGGATGAAGATACCGACGCTATTGCGATCGATATTTTGCAAAACGCGATGCCGGAATACCAAATCATCGCGATACCGTCGAGAGAGGTTCTACTCGGCGGAGGGAACATTCACTGCATTACGCAGCAGATCCCTGCTTAAACATAAACTCGCCGCTGGCTTAGCGGCGATGATGAGTTGTCAAAAGGAATGACCATGCAACAGATACAAAACCAAAGCCTTGTTTCGTTTATGGTAGCGAATCCACAACAGGGCATTGCAGTGACTAATCCGGCGACCGGAGAACTCCTCGGGTACGCACCAGTCTCAACCGAAAACGACATTTTAAATGGCATTGAACGTGCCAGTGTGGCGCAGAAAAAGTGGGCGGCACTGCCAGCAAAAATGCGTGCTGGCATGCTCAATCGTTGGTTCCAACTTCTGTTAGAAAACAAAGCCGACCTTGGCCGTTTGATGACGTTAGAGCAAGGTAAGCCGCTAGCGGAAGCTCAAGGTGAAGTGCTTTACGGTGCGAGCTTTATCGAATGGTTTGCTGAAGAAGCGAAACGTACCTACGGTGAGACGATTCCTGCCCCAAGTGCAGACAAGCGTTTGGTGACCATCAAACAGCCAATTGGTGTCGCCTGTGCGATTACACCGTGGAACTTCCCAATTGCGATGATCACGCGCAAAGCAGGGCCAGCTTTAGCGGCCGGTTGTAGCTTTGTCGTAAAACCATCTGAATCTACGCCGCTGTCTGCGTTTGTGGTCGCAGAGCTTGCCTATCAAGCGGGTATCCCTCGCGATGTGCTGCAAGTGGTTCTGGGTGAAAATTCACGTCAGGTAGGCGCTATTTTCACTTCGCATCCGTTGATTCGTAAGTTGTCTTTCACTGGCTCTACCCAAGTTGGTAGTGTGCTGATGCAGCAAAGCGCGGCGGACATTAAACGTACCTCAATGGAGCTCGGTGGCAACGCGCCGTTTATCGTATTCGATGATGCCGACATTGATGCAGCCGTGGCGGGTGCGATGGTGTCGAAGTTCCGTAACGCAGGCCAAACGTGTGTTTGTGCGAACCGTTTCTATGTACACAGCAAAGTGTATGACGAATTCGTTGCTAAGTTTGACGCTGCGGTTCAGCAGCTCAAAGTTGGTAACGGATTGGAAGAGGGGGTCAACATTGGTCCAGTGATCAGCGAGTCAGCGAAGCAAGGCATTCAAGCGTTGATCGATGGTGCTATCGAGCAAGGCGCGAAGCCGGTTTCAGAACTCAAAACGCTCGATGGTCTATTTATGCAGCCAGTGGTGCTCAAAGACGTTACTCACGACATGAAGATTGTCTCTGAGGAAATCTTTGGTCCTGTCGCACCAGTGATTCGTTTTGACAGCGACGAACAGCTAGTCGAAATGGCGAACGACACCATCTACGGCCTTGCGTCGTACTTCTACAGCCAAAACATCCACCGTGTTTGGAAAATCGCAGAAGCGCTCGAATACGGCATGGTTGGCATTAACGAAGGCATGATTTCTACTGAAGTCGCTCCTTTCGGCGGTGTTAAGCAGTCCGGCATCGGACGCGAAGGAGCAAAACAAGGTATCGATGAATATATGGACGTGAAATATCTCTGCTTTGGCGGCAACTAATTAAGGACAAAACAATGACAAATCAACAACTGCACGAAAGAAGAAGCCAAGTTATCGCTCAAGGCATGGGCGCACTGTACCCACTTTACGTAGAGAAAGCAGAAAACGCTTACGTATGGGATATCGAAGGCAACAAATACATAGACTTTGCAGCGGGTATCGCGGTAACTAACACCGGGCATTCTCACAAGCGCATTAGCGAAGCGGTAAAAGCTCAGCTGGACAATTTCTCACACACGTGTGCGATGGTTACGCCATACGCGTCATTCGTAGAGCTGGCTGAAAAGCTGACAGAACTTGTACCAGGTGAGACTAAGAAGAAAGCGATCTTTCTAACCACTGGCGCCGAGGCGGTCGAAAATGCCGTAAAAGTGGCACGCGCTCATACAGGCCGTAGCGGCGTGATAGCGTTTAAAGGCGGCTTTCACGGTCGCACAAACATGACTATGGGGTTAACTGGTAAAGTTGCGCCATATAAAGCAGGCTTTGGTCCTTTCCCGAATGAAATCTATCACGCGCCGTACCCAAATGCGTTCCACGGCATCAGCGTTGAGCAAAGCTTACAAGCAATCGACGATCTATTTGCTTGCGATATCGAACCTTCACGCGTTGCGGCGATAATCTTCGAGCCAGTACAAGGTGAGGGCGGCTTCTACAAAGCACCTGAAGCGTTTGCACAAGGCTTACGTCAGCTGTGTGATAAGCACGGTATCATGCTGATTGCCGATGAAATCCAAACGGGTTTTGCTCGTACCGGTAAAATGTTTGCAACAGAGTACCTAGGCATTGAACCAGACCTAATGACAATGGCGAAAGGCATTGCTGGTGGTTTCCCAATCTCAGCGGTGGTTGGGAAAGCGGATGTGATGGACTCTGCGCTGCCGGGTGGTTTAGGTGGCACTTACGCGGGCTCTCCACTTGGTTGTGTTGCTGGTCTTGAAGTGCTGAAAATCATCGAAGAAGAAGATTTGTGTGCTAAAGCGATTGGGATCGGTGAAGTGGTCAATGCACGTATGACCAAACTGCAACAATCTGTGCCTGCTATTGGTGAAATCCGTACCACGGGTGCAATGATGGCGATTGAGTTTACTGACCCAGAATCAGGCAAACCACTGCAAGAGATGACCAAAGCGGTGATTTCTAAAGCGCAAGAAAACGGCCTTATCCTGCTTTCTTGTGGAGTAAAAGCGAACGTGATTCGTCTGTTACCTCCACTGACCATCGAATCTGACGTGCTAAATGAAGGCCTAGATAAGTTGGAAAAAGTGATTCTTGAAGTGGCGTAATTCACGCACTTTTAAATAGCAATAACAAATCAAGGAAGCGGTTGGCATCAATCGTTTCCTTTTTGTTTTTTAGCGTATCTGCTGCCTATCTAAAAAGTATTGCTCAAGCTCCAAGTCGTCACTTTTATTACGGATGACTTAACAATTGGGCTCGTTCTTACTTTCCACTTATTCGCTACTTTGTTCTCCTCGAATGTGGTTTGGTGCTCACATTCTAAATCCCGACATCTGAAAGCCACTTGAGCCTATCATTTTATTGAGCGTCATTCCTCACTTTTTGGACTATAAAAATGAGATAGTATTCATATCCCACTTAGGTTGCTTGACAGATTAGCAGGACGAACTTTGATAACAAAGAATACAAGGTATGCCACTTTACTCGGCTTAGTTCCCATCGCCATATTTGTAGTGGCCTTTCATTCGATAACCAACTTTTACGTCAACTCGGTAAAAGCGTCGAAAATAGATGCTTACGTAGATTATTTAAATCAAAGGTCTGCCTATTTGGACGGAGCAATAGTGAAGCAGATTGCTCAGTTAGATTTTACTTGTAGTGATAGTGATGTAAGAACTTTACGCGACTCACGTTTTTATAACCGTTACATTCGTTTTATTGCGATGACCACAGAAGGCGGAAAAACGTGTTCCACGGTTGGTAGTGAAGTGTCTCGCCCATCTAGTAGTGAACGATTTCAGATGGATGAGAACTTTTTCGCATCACTTATTTTGCCGCAACAGAATGACCAAATAGAGTGGATGGTCATTTATGATAATGAACACGTTGAAGTTTTCTGGGTGCTTGATAACAGTTGGGTTAACGAGGTAATAAAAACGCCTTGCAAAGACTGCCTATTTGTAGAGTTTAAGTATGATGAACCAATATTTGGTGATTTAACGATAAGCCGTGGCAAAGCGAATATTGCAGGAGAAGAAAGCGCACTCTCAAAAGAGTTTTTCTTTTCAGGAGAGTCTCAAGCCAACATGCTCATCAAGATATACAGCGGTGAAAAACTTAAAAATTATGCTCAGGAAAGAGTACTTTTGTGGGGCGGTCTTGTAAGTGTGCTTGCTGGTCTTGTGACTGCCTTTGCATACATATCTGGTAAAAGCTTGAGAAAATCCATTACAGGTCTAATTGAAAATGGGATTAGTAATGCAGAATTTATTCCTTACTACCAGGCGATTGTCGATAGTCGCGATGGTAAGACAGTAGGATATGAAGCTCTGATTCGATGGTCGCGGCGTGATGGAATGGTGCCACCAAATATGTTTATTGGTGCTGCAGAAGAAAGTGGCCTGATTATCCCGATGACGAATCAGCTTATTCGTAAAATCATACAAGACTTAAGTGACTTACCCGAGCATACGTGGGTCAGCATCAATATTGTTTCCTCCCATTTAGAGTCAGGTGTATTAACGAAGTTGCTGTCGGAGTTAAATTGGCCAATCTCTAATAGAATTCATTTTGAATTGACCGAGAGAATACCAGTAAAAGACACTGAGGCCGCGAAAAAAGAGATTTTGTATTTAACGAATAAAGGCTACAAGTTCAAAATTGACGATTTTGGTACCGGATATGGTGGCTTTTCTTACCTACAAGATTTGGGCATCCGGTGTGTAAAAGTGGATAAGATGTTCATTGATCCAATAGGATCTGACGACCAAAAGTTGAAAGTGCTAGACTCAATTGTGTCTGCAGCGAACAAAGCGGAATGTGAGATGATTGCAGAAGGTGTAGAGAGCCAGGCTCAAGTCGAATACCTGGCTCAGCATGCGATTTACCTTATTCAAGGTTATGTTTACGCTAAACCAGAGCCCCTGACTAACCTTGCAAGTGCTTAATAGCCATAACGTCATAACATCCCGCTTTAAAGGTGCCAGTTTCCTAGGTTAGCGCTGATTTCTGCTGGTGGGCTCACGCTTGAGGATTCCTAACACTCTCATTACTCCTAGAGTGTTAGGAATTAACGTTACTTAGGAGGAGAGTGCGGCTCTTTTCGTTTTGATTGACGTAATGAGCTGAGGTAGTAATGACATTACGATCATTCCCAGCATTAAGCTGTATTGCAGAGGAGTGAACGTTTCCCCCAATAGCAGTAGGCCCGAAACAATGCCTGCGACTGGGTTTGCAATACCACCAAAGGTAAAATCTACGACCGACATCCGCTGTAATAACCATACATACATGCCATACCCTAATGCGGTGTTCAGAATAATTACCCACAGTAACCCTAGAATATTCGTCATGGATACGTCCTGAACGACCGTAGCATATGGCTCTGGATTGTTTATCGCCTGCACACTTGTTGCGATAGACATAATCACGCCACCCAAAATGAGCTGCCATGTTAACACTGTCCACCAGTGCATTTTTGTACCTAGTGACTTTGTTACGCTACTTCCTATCACGATGCACATAATGGCGGAGATCATCGCAAGTAAGCCCACGGGGTCGAGAGAAATAGAGCTAGGATCAAATAAGAACCAAGCTAAAGCAATCAAAGTTGCGCCGCTTATCGCTTGAATGCCACTAGGTTGACGTTTGTAGACCGCCCAACCAAACAGCATCGCAAAAACGGGGACCGAAACCATACCAACACCAGAGATGGCAGAAGGAAGCGTTAACGCCATGACAAAAATAAGACCAAAGAAGCAAGCGATGTTGATGGTTCCTAAAACAAGCAGCACCTTCCACTCACTTCTTTTTGGAAACGAGGGCTTTATTGCCAGCAACAAAAGACCCGCAGGCAGTGCCCTTAGAGCGCCAAGTAAAACGGGAGGCCAGTCCGGTAGAGTAAACTGAGTAACAGCGTAAGTCGTCCCCCAAAAAAAGGCAGGAATCATCGCAAGTAAAATGTTCATGTTAAATATCTTTATGTAGAGATAATTAAATGTAACGATATCGGCAAGGTGGCTTTTTGTAAAGTATCTTTATGTTAAAATAAAAAATATATGATGTTTGGAGAGAAATAATGGATGCAATTGATAGAGTGGTAGAGCAGTGGGCTAGGGAGAAGCCAGACCTCGACACTGAACCGATGGCAATAATGGGTCGACTAATGCGAATTGCAAAACACATGGAATCTAGGGTCGCCGAGCTACATAAGAAGTACGACCTGAAAATGGGTGAATTTGATGTGTTAGCGACACTGCGTCGAGCTGGTTCACCATATTGTCTTACTCCCTCAGCGTTAATAGAGTCGATGATGCTCACTTCGGGTGCGATGACTAATCGCTTAGATAAACTTGAGAAGAAAGGGTTTATTACCAGAACCCATAGTAAAGAAGACCGACGTAGCGTCACCGTTGAACTAACAGAGCAAGGCTTAACCTTAATTGACAAGCTAATTTTGGAGCATGTAGACGTTCAGCAATCGTTATTGCATGGTTTAGAAGGCAATGAAAAAGAGCAGGTTAACCAGGCGTTAAAATTGCTATTGCCACAATTTGAGTGAGAACGCTGAAGGAGGTAGGGGATATGAAAAGCAAAGAACTAGAACAATACTTAAGTACCTTCATGTGTGCAGAAAGCGATTTCCCATTTGGGCCTGAAGCGCTTGTTTACAAAATCAAAGGCAAGATGTTTGCCATCATTGCAGAGAGAAACGGTCGGGAGTATGTCAGCGTAAAAGTAAAACCAGAAGATGGGGAAGTCTTAACGTCGCAGTTTACGGACATTATCCCAGGTTATCACTTAAATAAGCGTCATTGGATAACGGTTTATTTTAACGGTGATGTCGAGGATGGGTTGATTCAAGACTTGTGTGAACGCTCTTATGCTCTTGTCGTTGCCAAGCTGCCGAAAGCACAACGAGCGTTGCTTGGTGAGTAATCGGCAACGCACTGGCCTCTGTTGTTTTGTCGCTCGTTGCTCGTAGCCTTTACGGAAAAATTCGCACCTTTTTCATCCTCGGGCTATATAAGAATAAGAAGGTGGAAAAGGGGAATGATATGCGAGCATTATCTGAATGGCTAAAAGAATACGGGGAGAGTCACCAAAACCCTATCAACCAAAAGATTCACACAATCGCAGTTCCAGGTATTTACCTTTCTGTGGTTGGACTTATTTGGTCGATTCCCCAGATTTCATTATTAGGCTTCGAACTTAATTGGGTTTGGGTAGCGGTGATCCCCACTTGGGTTTTCTATTTTCGTTTGTCTCTGAGTGTATTCATGATGATGATCGGCTACACATTAGCGTGCATTGGCCTTATTTGGTCGCTAGAGGTATTGATGTTGCCCGTTCTGCATATTTCTATGCTCTTGTTTGGCGTATTGTGGATATTGCAATTTATCGGTCACAAGATTGAAGGTAAAAAACCGTCGTTTTTTGAGGATTTACAGTTTCTACTCATCGGCCCGGTTTGGGTGTTCAGAAAACACTAGCGATAAGCAAAATCAGGCATCATCCGAATTACACAAGACATATAACGTTCAGAGATTTTGTAGCTCTTACTACAGAATACCTCTCCTTCTTATTGCCACGACAAGCATTCACTTTAGATACGCACTATGATTAAAGAGGTGCCAACGCACTTTACGCTATCGAGATACTTAAACTTACGGCAAGTTTACTTTAGGGGGATGAATGTACGACCGACAATATAAATATGCCTATTGGAGAGAAGAGCGTAAAAAAGGCAAATGGCACTATATATTAAAGTCCTTCTTTATGATTTGTTGTGCATTACTGCTTGGTAAAGTCATCGGTTTGTTCATTTTTGGAGAGCTGCATTCTTTAAGCGACATTTGGGAACAACTCCCTGCGGATGTTTTTATTATGATGCTCGTGGGCTTCCCAATTAGTGTCCTTGGTTGGTACCACGAAGAGTCAAAGTTTTTCCGGGCACTGCGACGCAAAGAAAAGCGGTTAAAAGGCAATCAAAACAAACCGAAATAGAGTAACCTTTGTCTCTGTTTGGATTGCCACTTACCTATCTGATCGATTCTATCCCTTCCAGTCGTTTAGCGTTTAGTTACGTGTTGCAAAAAGCCTTCTTAATACAACAGCCCCCAGTGTTGTGGAAATTGGTACTGTAAGAAACATTAAAAAACGAAGTTGAGCATTAGCGTATAAAGGCTCGCACTGTCATCCTTTGGGGCTGATGAAAACGCGCCAGAGCTATTATTGTAGGCGTTGAACCTTTGCCATTCTGCGTTCAGGGAAACGTTGTAATCTAGGTCGTATCTCAACCCGAGTAAGAAACTGTCTCCACTTTTTTTATCCCGATTATTAAACTGCTGACCGTAAACAATATAAGGAGTTAGCTTGTTTACATTATAACTTGTTGTCGCGTACCAAGATGAGGAAAGATTGCTGGTCTGTCCTTCTGCCATAATCACAATGTTATCGAGCTCGTATCTTAACCCTAGAGAAAACAGATCGATCGTGTTGTTTTTTTCTGTTTCAACTAGACGGTCAATGATTGTGGTTCCGCCACCGGGAGTGGATTGCTCAATGTTAGAGAGCGTCGTTGTTTGATCATAATCGCCGTGGAGGTAGGAAAAATTCCAACGATAACTCTCTCCGCTTAGCGTTAAGTTCATCCCTGCAGTGTTGTTTGACTCAATTTCCAATTCAGTACGTTCATTGATGGTTACGTCACTATTGTCTTTAAACCCGACAAACGGCATGGCAGTAAGTACGACTTGCTCATTGAGGTCATGAATCCAGCGTGCAGATAGGCCGTTATAAGCCGTGATACCTAGAATGCTGTCATATACCTCATTCGGTGGGCGGGCTTGGGTAAAAGCGTGGCCGACATAGTTGTACTCAGACATCAAAAACAGTGGCAGTCTTAAGCGTCCTCCTCGTATTTCTATGTTTTGATAGGTATAAGCCAAATACGCCCACTCGAGCTGAGGCGAGCTCCAATGGTCTTGCGGGCGCTTTACGACTTGTGCGGATGCCCGAAATGCCTTGTGAAAATAATCGAGCTGCATGCCGAAAGTGGTATCGCAATCGAAACAAGATTCATCGCCAATAAAGCGGTTAACTAGTAACGTAGTTGGGTTATCGGATTTTGCCCACGAAGTAGAGCCAAAACCACTTAAAGAAAGTTGTTCTGTTAGTTCAATCGTGGCTGAGCTCGGAAAGGTCGCGATACTCAGCGATAACATGGTTAAATATTTTTTCATATCAATTCTCCGAGCTAACCACACATAAAACGTGAGCATTACTAGGGACGCTCGATGTTGGGGCATAACCAATTCTATTCGGCTTCTCTTGCATCCATGCTATGAGGTCATCAATGCTGGAGCGTGCAATCACTTTTGGCGGTCTAGCTTTACCTGAAAAAGACAAGCTTGCCCAATGCGCGTTCATTTGCGCTAAATTTTTGTTGAGAAGATAACGATAGAACTCAGCTCTTTCTGTTGATGTCGCAGGCCAGTCAGAGAGTTCAATTCGCTGGCCTTGTAAAAGTTGCGTCTTCCCTCTGTACAACTTTCGCGCTTTATTGACAGTGAGCGGAGAGAATTCGTCATTAAATGAGAAAACGGCGTAGCTCTCTGCAGCGAGAGCTTGGCAATTTAATGAAAGAAGGGCAATCAGAATAAACAGATAGCGTTTTATGTAACGCAAAGGAAAAGCAACGCGAGAATGATTTCTACTCATAGAATCCACCTACATTGCTTGTTCAATTTGATACAACAGTTTTTCTTTGCGCACAGGCTTTGGTACGTAGGCATCCATTCCTGAATCAAAGCAGCGTTGAATATCATCATCAACGACGCTTGCTGTTAATGCGATAATGGGCGTCTTAGCTAATCCTTTACTCGCTTCATAAGCTCTAATTTGCCTAGAAGCTTCAAACCCATCCATTATGGGCATCATGCAATCCATCAAAATAACATCAAACTTTCCATCTTTTTGGAACATTTCGACTGCAATTTGTCCGTTTTCTGCGACTTCGAATTGATAGCCTGCTTTAGATAGCAATAGAGAAGCCACTTTCTGGTTCACTCTATTGTCTTCGACAAGCAAGATACGTTCGGAGCGAATAGGCGTTACCGTTGCTTCTGGTTGCTCTGAACTCGCAGGTAGTTTATGAGTTGTATCGAGAGTAGTGTTCTCTTGGTGTGGTTCAGCAGGCGTCGTGTTGGAAACACGTAACCCAATTGCCTTATCTAACTTCTCTTTAAGCAACCCTGCTTTAAACGGTTTGGGCACATAGTCATCCATTCCAACGTCAAAGCATTTTTGTATATCGTCATCGACCACACTTGCCGTTAGAGCAATAATCGGAATTCTGAAAGCGCGTTTTTCTTTTACTTCTATTTGACGAATTATTTGGGTGGCTTCAAATCCATCCATTACGGGCATCATGCAGTCCATTAAAATTAGGCTGTATTGATTCTGTTGAAATTTCTCAACCGCTTCTTGTCCGTTTACTGCGACATCAAAGTCGAAGCCAGCTTTTGTGACGTGTAGCCCCGCGATTTTTTGATTGACCGTATTGTCATCAACGACCAAAATTTTCGGCAAAGATTTAACATGTTGCGCTGAAATGCTCTCTTGTTGTGCGTGCGAGAAATTTGCCGCACAACTTTCAAGTGCTTTAATTAAGCGCTGCCCTAGTAGTGGCTGAGTGACCAAGGCGCTGATACTGCTTCTAAAGTCGAATTGTGGGCTATGAAGGTGCTTGATGAGGCAGACACGAATGTTTCGTTTACAAAGGCTTTCTATCTCATCGATATGCATCGCCGCTGCATTTGGTGATCCTTCTACATGAATAACGATAACGCGCTCGTTATCAATCCACGTTGGCAACGCACTTAAGGTATCTACTGACTGCGTTATATTGATGTTGAAAAAACTTAACTCGTTACGCAGTTTTTGTTCTAGTTGAGTACTGCTGCATACAATCCATATATCGTTGTGATTCAGAGCGTGATAAGCGTTAAACTCTTGCGTCACAACAGGAGCAGTTAGTTCAAAGAAGAAGCGACTGCCTTTACCTTTCTCGGATTCAAGTTGAATTTCTCCACCCATTAGCTCAACTAATTGCGTGCTAATGGCAAGCCCAAGTCCAGTTCCCCCAAATTGTCGGGTAGTAGAGTTATCCTCTTGGGCAAATGGAGCAAATATTTTCTTTTGCTGCTGGGCATCAATACCAATCCCAGAATCTTTAACGGAAAACTCGATGACCGCTTCACCATTTTTAATTTCGCGGGTGATGACCGATAGCTCTACACTGCCTTGTTCGGTAAATTTTACCGCGTTAGACATGAAGTTCATGACAACTTGGCGTATACGATGGTCATCCAACATTACGTGGTAAGGCGTGTTACGGCTAATGTTGACTTGCACATCGATGCCTTTTTCCTTTGCTTTCGGTGAAATGATAGAAGCAATGTCATAGATAGACTCTCGAACACAAGTTGAATGTGGGCTAATGAGCAACATCCCAGATTCAATTTTTGAGAAGTCTAGAACGTCATTAATTAAACTCAAAAGCAGTTGGGAGGAGGTTTCAATCGTGTCGACGTAATCGCGTTGTGTGGCAGTCAGGGAAGTATCGGATAACACTTCAGAGATGCCAATAACGCCATTTAGCGGCGTGCGGATCTCGTGGGACATGTTGGCCAAAAAGCTACTTTTGGCTTTACTCGCCTTAATTGCATCATCTTTTGCTTGTTCTGCATCTTCTTTAGCTTGTGTGAGCTTTAGTCTGGACAACATCCGCTCATCACTAAGCTTTTTTACCTCTCGAGCAAACTTACTCAGCTCGTCTTTACCCTTTATTAGTTGAGCAAGAGGTGAATTTTCAGTGTTACTTTGTTCATTGCTTTCGTTACTGAGAAATTTGAGGACTAGATTCAAGTTTCCAGTAACTTTTCGCACCAATCTTAGCGTTAAACTTACGACCAACAGCGTTAAAAGGCTCATCATTGCGATAAAGGTAAAGCGGTGCTGTGTCGTCGTGTTGATTGTCTTTGATATATCATCACTCAGCTGTTGTTCCATTTTGTCGTCAACACTTTGTAATAACGATAAGCGTTTGTTGAGTGCAGATAACCCCGCATCAATCTCATCCGGGGTTAATGATTTGAGTTGAGCTGGTTGCAATAAATAAGCACGAAACTCTTGGCTTTTGATAAAGACTTCACCCGTAAACGTCTCAATGAGCAGATCTACTTGTTGTTGATTGGCATTTAGCGTCACAAAACGCTCTAGAAATAGTTGTTGGTTCTGGATTAAAGATCGGATAGAAGCCTGTGTTGTGAGGTCATACTCGTTATTTTCCTCTGAAGATCGAATCAAATATTCGCTTAATCTATGCTCTTCAGTGGACCAAAACATCAACCATTCAA
Organism: Vibrio sp. OY15; assembly: GCF_000742455.1. Taxonomy (NCBI): domain Bacteria; kingdom Pseudomonadati; phylum Pseudomonadota; class Gammaproteobacteria; order Vibrionales; family Vibrionaceae; genus Vibrio; species Vibrio sp. OY15. The sequence goes on from NZ_JPIL01000001.1 coordinate 453,747, forward strand.
GTTGCATCAAAGAAGAAAGGTGAGTGTTTGTTTCATAACTCACATTTCTAAAATAGACTTTGTCTAAGCTCATGAGGATTTCTTTGAACGTATCAGCGCGCCACTCTGCCGCATCTAACTTTTCTTCTTGATTTTGCGAAGAGAGCATCGAGAGGGTTGCTTCCTCAAAGCTTGTCAACTGGTTTAGTATCTCAGCGTTTTCACCGAATACTGGTGCAGCGGTGTCGCGTAACAATTGAGATATCTGCTGAGTTTTTAGTTGCTTATCTATTACATCAGGGTTATTCGGTAGGTGATAAAGCGAAGATACGCGGTCGATGTAGACAGAGAATAACTGTGCTTTTTGTAGTTCCTGAGCCTGGATAGAAAGGCTTTGTACATGTTTACCCGCGAGGACAAGCAACAATAAAATTGGCAGCAAAACCAACCCAAATAGCTTTTGTTTTACCGACAGGTTGTTCCAAGAAAAGATTCCTACCACGCGCATTTCCATATCCAAGAAGTTGATATGAAAAGTGTAGTTTATTTATCTCAGATGTTAGATTTTAAGAGAAAATTCATATTAATGAGGTGGGGGAAGTGTGACCGATATTGCATTACGAGTACTAACGCGCTAAGCGGCAATAGTTAACAAAACGGCGTTCTAAGCAAAGTGATTGACGCTTTGAGCGCCACTCCCTCGTTGGTATTCAAATGCAATCAATTCCTCAGCAGGTACAGGCCTACCTAAGAAAAAGCCTTGTACGACGTCACAGTGGAGAGACTCCATTCGTGTGAGTTGAGTTTGAGTTTCTACGCCTTCGGCTACTACTTTCATTCTTAGGTTGTGAGCCATGGATACAATCGCGCGAACTAATGAATCGTCTTGATCGCTTTTTCGGATTTGAGCGATAAATGAACGATCAATCTTGAGCCCGTCAAAAGCCATATGTTGTAGGTAGGCAAGGGCTGAATACCCCGTACCAAAGTCATCTAGCCAAACTTCCACTCCGATACTTTGTAGTTTTTTAAGCACATATTGAGCTTTCTCTGTATCATCAATAAAAAGTGACTCTGTCACTTCAACATGAATGGTTTGAGGGGCGACATCATGTCGTCGTAAATACTTAGAAAATAATTGACTTAAATCTTGGCGATAGATTTGTCTTGGGGACAAGTTTAATGCGATGTGAAAATCAGTACCGAAATGTTCTGCCCAAATTGCCCGCTGAGCAACTGCCGTCTCAATGATATGTTCTCCAAGCTCCAATATTAAATCACTTTGCTCTGCGATCGGGATAAACGATTCTGGACTGATATAGCCTTTCTCGGGATGATTCCACCTAACCAATGCTTCGACCCCAATTAGGCGATAGGTTTTTAGATCAAATTGTGGTTGATACCACAGCTCGAATTGAGACAAGTCACGTACTGAACGACGCAGTTCTCGTTCTATGTATAAACGTTGTTTAATCGTTTCATCAAACGTGGAATCGTATATCGTCATAATGTCTTTACCGCGTCTTTTAGATTCCTGCGCCGCAAGAGAGGAAAGCTGTAAAAGAGACTCAGCGTTTGAACCAAATTCTGGATACACAGCAATTCCGAGGCTTGCCGTAATTTGAATATCGTTCTCTTCCAAACTAAAGGGAGAGAGTAGTTGGCGATGAATAGCGTGCGCTTTTTCTCTAGCTTCATGATTGTCCGAGCACGGAAAGGCCAGTACAAATTCGTCCGCACCTACTCGACTTACGATGGTAGAAAGGCGGTAAAGCGGCTTAAAATAACTCGGCAAACGGCTTTGAAGCTCTGAGGCAAGATGGCCTAGCAATTTATCCCCAATGTTATGTCCATAGTTATCGTTAATGTGCTTAAAGTCATCCAAGTCAATAAACACAACCGCGAGTGAGGGGGATTTGTGGTCAGTTATTTGCGTTTGAATATCAATGAGTAACTTTTCTCGGTTTGGCAGGGAAGTCAGAATATCGTGGTACGCCATGAACTCAACTCGGCTGGTGTATCGGTTCACTTTGTTTGACATTTTGTTGTACGCCGAAATAAGTTCTCCCACTTCATCTTTGCTTTGTATGTCGGTGACTGGCAGCGCTTGGGTATTTGACTCTGAAAATTGATCTTTTAGTTGCTTGAGTGGTTTAGTTAACGACCGCCCCAAAGCATAAGCGATGATGCTACCGAATAGAACGGATATCCCACTGATCGTTAGCAGCAAGTTAAACATCTTCTGTTTATCGTTTGAGGTAATCGCTTGGACTTGTTCAATGTTCTGTTCTTTCTCTTCCAGTAGATGTATCAAGTTAAGCTCAAGATACACCGCCCCAAGAGTAATGTTTGATTGCTGAATCGGCGCTGCGATCTCCAACTGATGCTTGGAAAAGGAAACGAGAGTTCTAGATTCTTCTATTGCTTTCAAAATAAAAGGAGAGCGGTAATGAGGTTGGGCAAACATCCTTAGCTGAGTAGTGCCGTCGTGAAAGATTAGCCCTTCATTGTCAACAACATGTATTTTCGAGACATCTGGCTGGCTCAATGTTGCCTTAATTTGCTCATACGCTTGACTGATATTGTCTGTATAGAGTGGATCAAAAAGCTGTTTTGATAATAGCTCTGCATAAACCAACCCTTTTTGCTTAACGTAAGATTCTGTTTTTTCTTGAGAGTTGTTCGTGATCTGTTGAGTTAAGCTATTTGAATACGCATCGTAACCGTGCATGTATAACGCAAGATTTATCACCACAACAAACAAGACAACGAACATTGTCGAGCAAATGTATTTGGTTTCGAGTGAGAGCTTTTGAAACATCAATCCACCTTCGGTAACAAGTGAACTGACTTGCGCACTGTACTTAAGGAGGCTCGCATTTCTGGAGTAAGCGCGCTGAATTTTTTGGTGTTCTGAAACTTTTTAAGTGCGAGAGAGCCTTCGTGAGTTGTATCCATATCAAGCAGTATGGACGTGATTTTACGCTGTTGCTCTAGGCTCATGCTTGGAGAAGCGAGAATTAAATCCCTGGGTATTTCAACAGAACGAGAAAAAATCGCTAGTTTGTCTTTCATGTTCTCTGGCAAATCTTTGGGATTGTTCCAGTTGAAGTTACTGAATGCTCCTGCTGCAACTCTCTGTTTATATACCCATACAGATAGGTTGATTTCATTTGACTGAGCGAGTTGCTCATCAAGGAATAAATAACCAATGCTGTCTTTGGCCGGTTTGTCATCAGGAGAGGGAAGGTATTGCAGTTTTTCTCCGTGATTCAGCAATGTAATCGCAGGTAGGTAATAGCTGCTGGTAGACGTGCGCTTTTCGAAAACAAGCGTTTTTCCGCGCAGGTCAGAAAATGACTCAATGCCACTCTCTTTATTAGTAAAGAACACCGTATGATATTTTTGCAGGCCTTTTTTCCATCGTATAGCGAGGACTTGGCTATTAGACTCCTTTTCTAAGGTCATCGCATTAAAGGGGGTCGCCGTTGCAATTTGAACGGTGCCATTTTCAAGCGCAACCGCGAGCTGACGATAATTTTTAAATACCTTTACCGCCCCTTTTGCGTAACCATATTCAGCCATATTTTCAGTTACATACTGGGTAAGGGGCGTCGCTTTTTTGATTTTGCTTTGGGCTTTATTCGACACAATGCCAAACGTGAATGTTTTCTCAATATTATCTTGTGCACTGACGACAAAAGGTGAACTCAGCAAAGTGAGTAATAACAGAGTGCAGGCAGGTTTCATCCGGCTTCAACTTCCTTCTGGTGCATGTCAGTAATATTTAGTATTTATCAATGTGCCGAAATCAATCTTAAAAACAGTATGATGTACAAATTTCGTTGTGTGCGCACTTTTTATAATGTGACTTGGTCACTTATTCCGTTCAAATAGTACCGAATTTGACGTTTATGTACAGGATGAATGTATCACCGTGAGTCTGAATTCACTGGATTCTTGGTCAAGCGCTGTATTGGCTGTGAGCTAATGCGCCTTATGTATCGCTATTTTGTACTAAGAAAATTTTTCCAATTGTTTTTGATACTTTTTCTCGAGAGCTTCATTGCCTGCTGCACGTTCAAGTTGAATCATGAGTTGCAAAGAGGGCTTCTTCACGCCATACATTTGATTGAATCTCATTAATCGAATTCTAGCTTCAGTATAATCACCGCTATCAATTTCTATTTTAGCGAGTTGCAAAATCGATTTTGGTCTATGGGGATCATGATCGATAGCTCTAGTAAAGTAGTATCTCGCTTTGTCTTTATCTTGTGATTTTAGAGCACAAAAAGCTGCATTCTCATAGCTCGCTGGAATAAGGTAGTAATAAGGCTGCTCAATGGCTCGATTAAACATCTGATCGGCTTTTTCGAAGGCACCTCGCTTGCAAAGAAAAGTACCGTAGTTATTGAGCACATTTCCGTTTTTAGTGTGTTGGCGTAGAGAGCGTTTATACATCTGTTCGGCTTTAATATCTTCACCAACCGTTTCGTAGTAGTGAGCCATAGATAATTGCGCGCGATAGTATTGAGGTGCGTGGTTTAAGGCTTGTTGTAAGTTATCATGCGCGCGAATCATGTTACCGCCGTCTAAATAACCTAAGCCAAGTGCGATACGTGATTCTGCCATTGCCACAGGATCGGCTTTAACGACAGGGCTTCCATCTTCTTTCACCGTCACGCAACCCACGAGTGCAAACTGAGACAATAATATTAGTGCACCGAGCTTTGCTGTTTTCATTCTTTATCCCTACATCCCTGAATCTTTCTGCATGATATGAATTACTTAGCAAAAGCCTATTGAGGAAAAAACACTATGCGATCAGGTTTGCAAACTGTTATGAAAAAGCCGCCATATGGCGGCTTGGTTCACATATTACATTTCGGTAATGATGAGTGCTTTGTTTGCTTATTTTGAAGCTAATCGTCTTTAGTGAAAGCATCTTCACTGAAGTGATCGAGGTCGTACGGTGTTTGCTGATAAACACAGTAGTTCAGCCAGTTTAAAAAGAGGAGGTGTCCATGGCTTCTCCAGCTTGCAATTGGTGGGTTATCTGGGTTGTTGTTTGGGTAATAGTTGACAGGAATAGCGGGCTCCATACCTTCGCTTAAATCTCGGATATATTCATTATGTAAGGTGTGAGAATCATACTCAGGGTGTCCTGTGACAAAGACATTGCGTTTGTCTTTTGTGGTGGCCAAGTACACACCTGCGACATCCGATGTCGCTAAAATGTCTAAGTCAGTATGCTCTTCTAGAAAGTGAGGCGAAAAATCTGCGTAACGCGAGTGAGGAGCCAAAAACGTGTCATCAAATCCACGTAAGATAGGGTGAAATTGATGATGGATTTGGTGATGATACACGCCTGAAAGTTTTTCTTTACGCGTTTTTTTAGGTAGATCGTAGAGTAGCTTTAGTCCTGCTTGCGCAGCCCAGCAAACATAAAGAGTGGATGTCACATGATCTTTTGCCCACTCCATGATGGTTTTGAGATGATCCCAATAAATGACATCTTCAAATTGCACCAAACCTAATGGAGCTCCAGTAATGATCATGCCATCGAAGTTTTTATCTCTCACCATTTCAAATTGGCGATAAAACGTGTCTAAATGTTCAGTTGGCGTATTTTTACTCGGGCGGTTATCAATGCGCAGTAATTCGACGTTAACCTGTAGTGGGCTGTTTGAGAGTAGACGCAGAAACTGAGTTTCAGTCTCTATTTTTTTTGGCATCAGATTAAGGATCAGCACTCTTAAAGGACGTATTTCCTGACTCGCTGCACGCGTTTCACTCATCACGAAGATGTTTTCTGTCCTTAATACATCGGTAGCTGGTAATTGATCTGGAATTCTAATTGGCACGACTTTCTCTCCCTAAGTATAGTCAATCTAGACGTCTATACTTCTAAAGCTAACTTAATTAAGTTTAGATGTCGATACGAAATCCGACTTTTCAATCTACTCTTTACATTATGGTAAACCGTACTCGGGGTTGTCACACAATTGTGACTAAAGCAGAGTTTCTGATGAGATAGGTTTGAAACGCAGTGTGTACTATTTGCTGGTAATTATGCGATCACGTTAATATGTGAAGGTGACTTCGTAGTAAGGAAGTCTCAAATTAATGAGCCATACTAAAAACAATCAGCTCACCATTTTGCATTAATGTGCATATTTGGAAACATCGTCAGTGGAGGACATTATGTTCGGTATTTTCAAGAGAAAGACAAAGATTCAGAGCATAGCTCAAGAAGTTCCTTGCGTGCTACTGCATTCGTTTGGTGATAAAGACATTTATACGCCGGAAGAGATTGATCAAGCTCTTCAAAAGCTGGGTTATGATAAGAGCAAGGATATCAGTCATTATCAGTATGCGTATGGAATGTTTGCCGATGAAGCCTCTTACGAGCTCCTAGAACTAACGGATGAGCTAGGTAATTATGGTCATTTCCAACGTGAAGTAGGTAAGATGCTACTCAATACACCTGAGCCGATTGATATGCATATCTACTTTGAAATTTCTCGTCAGCACCAAAACGTCAGCCTTTCACCTGGTCATCAAAAAGTAAGCGAAAGTGATGGTGTGTAAACATCGTTAGTGGTATTCCATCGTGAGATGAGTTGGGTATAATGCGCGGCCTAATTATCCGGACATGTTGTCGGTTACATTTCTGTTGAGCGTTAATGCCTTATGTTCAAAATGCTTGTCTCTATGCCACCAATGTTGGCGCTGTCGATAGCGATTGTATGTGAAGTGATTGCCACTTCTTATATTCCCAAAACAGAGCAATTTACGAAAGTAATGCCGAGCACAGTCGTTTTGATTGGTTACGGCATCGCTTTCTTCTTGCTTTCCGTCACAGTGCAAACAATGCCTGTCGGGGTTGTTTATGCCATATGGAGTGGTGCTGGGATCGTTTTGGTTGCGACGGTTGGTTACTTTGTTTACGGACAGCGGCTAGACTTACCAGCCCTAGTTGGTATTGGGTTTATCATCGCTGGTGTGTTGATCGTAAATTTATTATCCAAAACAGTAGGGTACGAATAACGCCACTCTACTTGTTAAGTGAATAAGAAGCCGCAGCGAGAAATTGCTGCGGCTTTTTAGTACAAATTCAATCGCTAATGGCGAGTATTGATATGATGTCTTATTGTTGCATTCATCACGGTCGCATTATGTGATTGAACAATAGGCATTATTTAGCGCATTGAAAATACAAAGTTATGTTTCTTCAAACTTTAGGAAAGGGCAGTAGATAAATCACTCCGATAGATGTTAACGTGGCGACTCATCTTTACTGCTTTTTCATTCCCTACATATTTCTGCAAAGTTCTTATTGTGTAGTGTGTCGAAGAACCATAGAATCCGCGCGCTTTAATTTATGTTATTAGCGTTATCAATGATAAAAGTGCAGTCCATTATCATTGTTTTTATCACTTATAGATGGGCACATCTGACAATACTTACATGAACAAATACAAAAAGCCTGCATTCAAGGCCGAATTTCTTTTGCCTCGTTACTGGGGAACGTTAATTATCATTAGCGTGATGTACTTACTTAGCCTCCTTCCTTTTAAAGTTCAACTAGCTTTGGGACGCAACATTGGTCGTTTAGCTATGCGAATCATGAGAAAACGTCAAGTTACTATCAGACGCAATCTTGAGCTTTGCTTCCCTCATATGGAAGAATGCCAACGCGAAGCAATTCTAAAAGACAACATCGACAATACTGGCATCGCACTTTTTGAGACCGCAATGGCATGGTTTTGGTCAGATAAACGGGTAAACAAACACGTCACGATAAAAGGCATGGAGCATCTAGAGGCTTTAGAGAAGTCAGGCAAAGGTGCATTAATGTTGGCCGTACACTCAATGAATCTAGAGTTAGGTGCTCGAGCTTTTGGCATTAAAAAGTCTGGAACCGGTGTTTATCGCCCAAACAATAATCCGTGCTTTGATTATTTTCAGTATAAGGGACGCTCTCGCTCTAATCGTACACTGATTGATCGTAAAAACGTCAAAGCCATGCTTGAATCACTTAAAACGGGTGAGCGGGTTTGGTATGCACCGGACCACGATTATGGTAACCGACGCTCGACATTTGCACCGTTATTTGCCGTTAAAAATGCTTGTACTACGACAGGTACAAGTTTGTTGGTTGATTCTACAGATTGCGCCATTGTGCCTTTTACGATGGTAAGAGGAAAAGACGGACACTATACCCTAACCATTAGTGCGCCCGTCGACGGTTTCCCGAAAGAGGATCATCAACGTGCCGCCGCATTCGTGAATCAAATAGTTGAAACATCAATCATGGCAAGTCCGAGCCAGTATATGTGGCTTCATCGTCGGTTTAAAACTAGACCAGAGGGTGAGGACTGTTTGTACAAGCCTAGGCTCATCCCTAGCTTGGCATAACACATAGAGAGCCTACAAAAAGCCCAAGGAACATACGAACCTTGGGCTTTTACTTTCTATTCTTTTCGCTTTATAAGTAGCGATCTTTTAGGTGAGCTTGAAAGTGTTTAGCATTCAGTGTTTCACCCGTGGCTTGTTTTACCAATTCATCAGTGGTGAATAAGCTACCTTTACTCCAGATGTTTTCCGAGAGCCAATTGAATATCGGAGCTAAGTCGCCAGAACGAATAACCGCATCTACATCGACGGTTTGTTTCATTGCTGCCATAAATTGTGCAGCGTACATCGCACCGAGCGTGTAGGACGGGAAATAGCCAAAACTTCCGTCTGTCCAATGGATATCTTGCATACAGCCATTTTTGAAGTTTCCTTCGGTTGATAGCCCCAAGTACGCTTTCATCTTTTCGTTCCAGAGTTCTGGTACATCTGTATGTTTGATGACGCCGTTCATGAGATCTCGCTCAATTTCATATCGAAGAATAACGTGAGCAGGATATGTTAGTTCGTCAGCATCTACGCGAATAAAGCCTTTTTCTACGCGAGTGTAAATTTTGGCTAAATTGTCTTTTTCGAATTCACTACCAGAAAAATGGTTAGAAGCCAGTCGAGCGAGGTGATCGATAAACGCGCTGCTTCGTCCTATTTGCATTTCAAAGAAGAGTGATTGTGATTCATGAATACCCATAGAGCGAGCTTCTCCCGCGGGTGTTCCTGATAAATCTTTTGGTAGCCCTTGCTCGTATCGAGCATGGCCGGTTTCGTGGACAATCCCCATCAATGATTGGACAAACTCGTTTTCATTATAACGTGTCGTAATACGCACATCTGTCGGTACACCGCCACAAAATGGGTGGGTACTCTCATCAAGTCGACCGTGTTCAAAATCGAATTGAAGTAGCTTCATGACTTCCAAACCGAGCGCTTTTTGCTTTTCCGTAGGGTAGTGCGCAGTTGGCAATAAGATGTTGTCTGATTGTTGTTTTTCAAGCGCTTCATCGATCAAAGTAGGAAGCCAGGTTTTCACGTCAGCAAAAAGAATGTCTAACGACGCAGACGTTGTGCCAGGCTCATAAACATCGAGCATGGCATCATAAGGAGTCGTGCCATTTGCTTCGGCTCTAATTTGCGCTTCTTCCTGCGATAGCTTTACGACTTCAGCCCAGTTCTTTTCAAAACCAGCCCAGTCGTTTTCTCCACGCTGTGTACGCCATGCATGTTCACATTTGGAGCCAGCAAGAGATTGAGCTTGAACTAATGATTCTGGTAGTAAGTTAGCTTGCTGCCACCCACGCTTCATTTCTCTTAGGATAGATTTTTCTTTTGTAGACAGCGTCTCTTCTTCTGCCTGAGCGAAAAGCTCTCCCAAGTGCGGTTGAGTCATTAAAGAATGGATATGTACATCGAGCTCTGCCGTGGCATTCGAGCGTGCTTCAGCGCCACCAGGTGGCATGACCGCTGCTTGATCCCAATCTATGATGGCAGATAGATGCTCAAAATTTGCCACTTTTTTGGAATGTTCAACGAGTTTTGTAAATGCGTTCATGTGACTACTCTTATTCTTTTGTTCTTTCCCTAAACACCCGATAACGGGTCCTTCATATGGTGTTGCACTAAGCAACCTGCGTTAATTTACTAATAATTAACAATTAACTCCAACCCATTGTCCATAAACTCACCCAGTTGTATAGCTCTCTTAAAAAAGAAGCTTGCGAATCTTGTGGATTGGCGGTATTGATGAAGGATTGACAATTAATTATCACGATAATATGGATATTTTGAATTTCGAGGCATTTATTATTGCCATTACGATTTTAACGTTAACGCCAGGTTTAGATACTGCACTTGTTATCCGTAACACTAGCCGATCGGGCCTAAAAGATGGATGTACAACCAGTCTAGGGATTTGCTTTGGCTTATTCGTACATGCTTTTTTTTCTGCGGTTGGTATCTCGGCGATTCTTGCGCAATCAGCAGAGTTGTTCCAAATCGTAAAAATGATTGGCGCAGCTTATCTTATCTGGCTTGGTTTGAGCAGTTTAAAAGCGCTAATGTCGTCGAAAGATGGATTGACCGTGACCGAGCAGATTCACGAAGTGTTTAATGGTAAGCGCTCTTTTAGAGAGGGCTTTCTTTCTAACGTCTTGAACCCGAAAACGGCGGTCTTCTATTTGGCTTTCTTGCCACAGTTTGTGAATCCAGAAGGTTCACCCTTGCTTCAATCAATGATGATGGCATCTGTACACTTTGCTATTGCGATGGTTTGGCAGTGTGGTTTAGCTGGCGCGCTTAACTCGGCTAAAAATCTACTAAAGAATGCAAGCTTTATGAAGTGGATGGAAGGCGCGACGGGCGCAGTATTAGTCGCACTTGGTGTGAAGTTATTAATTGAAAAACCCGTTTAATGCGTAATATTTATCGATTGTTGATACTACTCGCTGTATTTATTGTGGGGATAGGTGCCGCTGTTGCTTGGCATACGTGGCCACAAGTACAGTTTGCGCAACGCGGCATGATCTGGTCTTGGCACTGGGGCTACTTCGAGCCTTTTGCTAATGGAATACAACAAACGCGAACTCAAGACACTAAACAGTTATTGCTCAGGCGTGTGTATTTGCATGACGCTATTGTCGTTTTTGTTTCGACAACTATGGACAATAAATTTGAGGTCGACGTTGTAAAAGAGCAAACCTGTGAACCTAAAACGACGACTTGGGCTTCGGTCTCTGTCAATCATCAACGTGTCAGGCATGTACCTATGGTGTGCGATGCGTTTGGGCAAGGCTACTTTTATCGCTACATCGGGAAACATCTGGAATCGATTGAGGTTGGTGTCGGCGACTCGTTTGTAACAGAAGCATTTTTAGACTGGCCGCTATCAGAGTTGAAAGCGGATCAATTCAAGCAAAAAAATGCGAAGTTTTTTGAAGAACGTGGAGAAAACGTTGAGCATCAATGGTTGAGAGATTAACCATTTAACCGAAGATAAATAAAGCCCGCTAAATAATAGCGGGCTTTATGTTTTTACCATTTCTAATGTGCTTTGCTCTCCGTTACTGGTAGTTTGTGACCGAACAGCTGTCATTTCACTAAGCTTTCACTGCTTCAACTTCACCTGATTGCGATGTTGAGCTAAAGAACAGTTTGGTTTCTGCCAGTACGACGTGACGCAGTGCGATCAAACCAATCAGGTTAGGAATTGCCATCAGACCGTTTACGATATCAGCCAGTAGCCAAATCATATCGAGGTGAAGGAATGCACCAGATGCCACCAAGCCAACGAAAATCAGTTTGTATGGAAGCACAGCTTTAGTTCCGAACAGGAACACAACGCAACGCTCACCGTAGTAGTTCCAACCAAGAATGGTGGTAAAAGCGAAGAACATCAAACCGATTGAGACGAGCATAGGGCCAAATGTATCTGCATTTAAACCCACCGCAAAAGCATGAGTCGTCATCGCGGCGCCTGCTAGGTCACTTTGCCATGCACCGGTCAGGATTAGAGCAAGGCCTGTCATGGTACAAATAATGATGGTATCGAAAAAGGTACCCGTCATTGAAATTAGGCCTTGTTTAACACAAGAGTCTGTCTTCGCTGCTGCTGCTGCCATAGGCGCGCTACCCAAACCTGATTCATTTGAGAACACACCGCGAGCGATACCTGATTGGATTGCCAACATGATGCTTGCACCTAGAAAACCACCAGTCGCTGCTGTTGATGTAAAGGCTGAAACCAGCACTAATTCAACGGCATTGAACAATTGGTCTGCATTCATGATGATCACGCTTAAACACGCCAACACATAAAATACAGCCATGGTAGGAACCACTTTTCCTGCAACGTTAGCAATGGATTTGATGCCACCCAAAGTTACGAAAGCAACCAAAAGAGTTAGTACAAAGGCAGATAGCTCACGGTTAACACCAAGAGATATCTCACTTGCATCCAGAATCGCGTTTACTTGTGGAAACGTACCGATACCAAAACAAGCAACACCTAAAGCAAACACTGCAAACATGATCGCGAGAGCTTTTGAGCCAACACCGTATTGCAAGTAATACATTGGGCCACCAATCATTTGGCCTTTATCATCGACTCTTCGGTACTTAACCGCCAACAAACATTCGGCGTATTTAGTCGCCATTCCGAAAAGGGCAGCGAGCCACATCCAGAATAGAGCGCCTGGTCCACCGAGTTTGATTGCTGTGGCAACACCAACAATGTTACCAGTACCAATTGTTGCTGAGAGTGCAGTACAAAGAGCTGCAAAGCTAGAAACGTCACCTTGAGTATTAGATGACTTATCTTTACTGAATACCATCGCTAGCGCTGTTGGGAGGTGTTTAAACTGGATCAAGCCAAGGCTAAAAGTGAAGTAAACACCTGTACCCACTAGCAAAATAAGCAGCGGTGGACCCCAGACAAAATTATCGATGGTTTGTAGTAAAGATTGTAGGTTGTTCATGATTTCCCCTTAATAAAACAACTAATAAGGAGAAGAGGGAAAGGACGAGATCAACGATCTCTAAAAGAACTAAGCTATTGGCTGTAGGCGGGAAGGCCAAGCAAAATAGTTAGGTTGTAACTTTCCACTCCTCTGTCCTTTTGCCTGAGAGTTTCACCTTGCGTGAGTGCAAGACTTGCTCCTTCGGCGACCGATTTAACGGTTCTCTCCAGAGGTTCCTCCAACTACAGTCCCCGCTACCTAGGTAGCACCTGAAATAGTTAATTCTTCGGCGAGTTATGCTAATCAAATGTTAAAATTTGATTAATAACCACTCTCCTGCAGTCTTCATCGGAACAATTACTCAATTAAATGAGTAAAGGTTAGTTAATGATGCTGGTCATCATTAACGTGTGAACTCTATCATGTTTTTGGTCCATTTCAACACCCTATGTCAATTTATTTTCAATGAAATAACCTTATCTATTTTCATGAAGGTATGTTTGCCAATCTTTTTGTGCGAGTCACGGCATAAATAAAATTTATTGGGTTAGGGAATGGAACCCAAAAACACTTCAGAACGATAAATGTGTTTCGATCGTTACGACATAAGTTATTCAATTAAGGACACAAAATTGATTAAAATCGGAGCACTTATTTTAAAATCTACGCTAAGTTGACCTTATGGTACGTATAAATGGGTTACAATGAATCTTTGTGAAACAGTCTACGGACCTAGGCAGTTTTTCATGAGTGGACAAGGAGGCGGTATGACCAGATTATTAGCCATTGCGGTGTTGATTGCAGTAGCATTTGTGCTGTTTCGTTATCGAACCAATGAAAAAGTCCAAAAAGCGACCGTTATAACATTAATTGGCGCATTTCTGATTTATACAGCATCAATTATGTTTGCGGAATTGATCCGCTAGCAAAGTAAAAGAGTCCTTGGAGTAGTATACGGTGAGTTCTCAGAACAAAATGGAAGAGCAAGACGACGTAGTTGTCATTGAAGAGCGTGACAAACGTACGCATATCTATATCGCAATCGCTGCGGTGTTAGGCTTGGCATTTGGTGGCCTTGTTGGATCGGTTGTCACTGCGAACAAGTGGGAATCGACTTACCACGTATTAGAAGAAAAGTATCAAGCACTAACGCAAGATAAAACCCAGTTGGAATCTCAAGTAAAAGTGCGTGAAGAGGCGCTTGACCAAGAAATACAAAACCAAGTTAGTGAGTTACTTGCCGCGAAAGACGAAGCGCACCAGAAAGCACTTAAGAAGTTGCAAAAGCAATTGACTGAGGTCGAGAAGGTCAACTTGTCACTAGAGTCTCAATTGAAGCAGCAGGCAGATAAGATCAACACGACGAAGTCAGAAAATGAGAAGTTGAGTCGTCAAGCGGATATGCAAGCGACTATGTTTGAGCGGTCCCGCGAAGTATTCCAGAAAGAGCTGAAAATTTCGCAAGAATTAGAGTCTCTCGAGAAAGAACGGTCGAAATTATTACCTAAGATTGAGAAACTCAAGAAAGAGTGTGACGTATTTTTAGAAGGCAAATCTTGGGACGTGAAGTCGGACGCGTGTGATAAACATGATGAAGCTAATTCACGACTAAGTCAGGTCGATCAAATGATTGAAGTCTATAAAATGGACCTCAAACAAATCAAAGCAATAACGGAAGATATCGGCCTTTAAGTCTTTTGTATCCGGTTTTGAAAAGCAAAAGGAGCTCTTTAAGAGCTCCTTTTTCGTTGTTAGCTATGACTTTTAGCCTGTCGCGTATATTAGATTCGTGAGGCGTCATAGCCTGAGGCGAGCAGGAGCTCTCGTTCGTGTTTAATCAGCTGAGCTCGATCTTCAATTAGTTCATTGAGTGCTTGAGATGGCTTACCTGCTAATGCTTTGAACGAAGCAAAAGATTCCGCGGTGTCGATTTTATCAATCATCTGACTGATGACATTACGAGCCTCACACGGGTTACTCGTCGTTGTAAAGTATTCTACTTGCTTTGCTGCCGATTTCATCTCAGTTAATAGCTCAAGCGGGCTACTTTCTTTGGCTACTGCCATGTAGTTATCCAGCACGCGCTTTGCATAAAGCAGTTCTTTGAGGGGGATATCTCTTCCGCTCTCGATTAGGGATTCGCTAAGGATCATACTTGAGCTCATGGGCATTCCTTCTTATTACTACGCCGCTTTTGATATTTCCTTGAGTCTAATTTATTGAAGTCACATTGGGAATGGGTAAAAAGCATTTTTAACGCATTTTTATTCATTTATGAAAACACGAATGCGATGCTTATCTGGATCGATAGCCATAAAATTTAACCCATACACTGATGTCGCTGGTGGTTGAACAAACTCAACACCTAGGTCTTTCCAGCGCTTGTAAAT
The DNA here is from genome assembly GCF_000742455.1 of Vibrio sp. OY15. Taxonomy (NCBI): domain Bacteria; kingdom Pseudomonadati; phylum Pseudomonadota; class Gammaproteobacteria; order Vibrionales; family Vibrionaceae; genus Vibrio; species Vibrio sp. OY15. The sequence continues at coordinate 468,982 of NZ_JPIL01000001.1, forward strand.
GCGCTCTAACGTATGCCTGTTGGACACTGATAAAGACAGCTCGGTGCCACCACCTCTAATTCCGCTGTAGGGTGAAAGATTATCTCTTTGCTTGAGTGTCAACGTTAAGCCTTCGGTCATTGGAATAGCGGCAAAGGTTGGAGACAACTGCGTGACTTTGCGTTCGAACAGTTTCGAATAAAAAACTTGGCTTATGTGGATGTCCTCAACGTAGAGAACGAATGAATTGATAGTCAGCATGGTTTGTTCCTTAATCAATTAGAAATAGTAGGGGCAATCTAACGGAAAGGAACGACAGGAGTTGTCAGTAGCACATTCTCGAAGGTAAGTGAAAGAATAAGAAAAAGGAGCCGTTTAGCTCCTTTTTATCAGCGGAATCATTGGTATTAATGAGTGTGTTTGGAAGAATACCAGTTGTTTTGATACGCTTTAGATGCAAATAATGCGTTTGCTTTTGCACGCTCGATAATAGACTCGTCCACCTCTAGCGGCTTCATGGTTTGGTCTTTAAAGTCGTACGCCAGGGTCGATACCTTTTCACCAGGGGAAAGCACAACTAGATTGTCGCGCGTTAAATAACCAAAGTTTTTGTCGTATTGCATCATTGCGCGTTCATCTTCGCGAGCTAGTGGCTTCGTTAAATCACGACCAATCATCGGTGTTTTAGCATCTACCCCAATTAGAGATAACAGTGTAGGCGGCATGTCGATGTTGTTTGCTATGCGATCATCTTTACGTGGTTGAATGCCTTTACCAAGGATCAATGCTGGAATGTGAAAGTGCTTAACCGGAACAAGGTTAGCGCCAGAAACACGTGCATCATGATCTGCAATTACAATGAAAATGGTATCATCCCAATAAGATGACTTTTTCGCCTTTTCAAAGAAAGTGCCCAAAGCGTAATCGGAATATTTTACGGCGTTGTTACGCGTCATATATTCTGAATCGTATGGCTCAATTTTGCCTTTCGGATACTCATAAGGGCTATGATTACTTGACGTAAAAACTAAGCTAAAGAAAGGTTTGTCGCTTTTTGAAAGGCGTTCAAACTCTTCGTTTGCTTTGTTATATAGATCTTCATCACTAACACCCCAAGAGCCAACAAAGCTTGGGTTGTTATAATCATCTTCTTCTACTATTTGATCAAAACCGTTACCAAAGAAGAAAGTTTTCATGTTGTCAAAGTTGGCTTCACCGCCGTAAATAAATTGCGTGTGATAACCTTGAGCTTTCAGTAAGTCCGCGATGGTAAAGAAACCCGTTTGGCTTTTACTCAGCTTCACTACCGCGCGAGACGGGGATGGAGGAAAGCCCGTGGTTACGGCTTCAATTCCACGAACAGAACGAGTACCAGTGGCGTACATTTGTGTGAACTGCCAACCTTCCTTCATGAGTTCATCAAGGTTTGGTGTTAGAGGCAAACCATCCAAAGCACCGACAAATTGGGCGCCTAAGCTTTCTTGTAGCAAAATCACTAAGTTTTTATGTTTACCTTGGTAAGTCGCGGGGTTACTGTTCATGGTTGGGAGTAATGAAGGGGTGAAGTCGGACTTTGTTGATGAAGTGCGAACTAATTCCAACATCTTTTGAGTGTCCATTTTTCCGTAGAACTGCTCCGCGCTCTTTTCTGACTTCATGCTATTAACCGCAAACAACAATGAGTAAGATGAGTTCAGTGCTAAGTCGTTAAGCAGTGGATCGTTAGAAAAGGCGACCATAGCAGGATTTAGCGGGCGGTGACCTAAAGATGAGCGAGCACCTGCAACCCCAAAAAGAACAACGAAAAGTGCCAATAGTGGTCGCCATTTCCAGTTGACCTGCTGCGCCTTATCGGTCAGTTTCTTACTCCACTTCCAACCTAAAGTGATGGTTAAAACTGTACCTAACGCACCAATAAACAGTTCTAATTTGTAGCCATTCCAGAGCATACTCAAGACTTCTTTTGGGTAGATTAAGTATTCCACAAACAGGCGGTTTGGACGTAGGTCGTATTCCTGAATGAATGGCGCTGTTGCTAGCTCCATGTATACAAGCACCCAAAGCCCTAAAACCATCCATATGCGTAATATTCGCTTCCAACACTCTCCCATCTTACCGGTTAATGGCATGAAGGTTGATAACAGTGCTGGAAGAATAAATAACCAGCACAGCGTTGCAATATCTACGCGCAAACCTTGACCTAGGATGTAAATTAAGTCGTTTAGAGAGTCAATACGGTCAATCTGCCAAAAAGCTAGCAAAACTCTTGAGATAGACAGAAATAGAAGCGAAAACAAAGAAAAGGCAGCAATTGGCTGCAAAGGCCCCCACACAGAGCTCTTTGATAAGTTTTTCATATTTATTCGAATAGTTTAATTGTTATGTTGTGTTGTTTTTAGCAAAGCAAGCGTGAAATAAACGTGAATTATAATGTGGGTTTATGGTCGAGTAGTGTAAGTGTTGGTATGTCTATGTAAGGGGGAGGGGCGTTTGTGTAAAAAAAGAGCCAGTTGATAACACCAACTGGCTCTAGAGATTGATAAAGGCATGATTACATTGCGGCTTTCTTCGCTTCTTCGACCCATGCGTCGAACTTTTTCTGGTTCGCTTTGATCCAGCCATTTACATGAGACTCGATGTCCGCTGAGCTGTTCTTACCTTGGCTCATCATCATATTCTGCGCACTAACATCATTGATATTTAGTTTGATGATTTCAAACAGCTTTGCAGCAGCAGGGTTGTTTTCTGTAAACTCTTTATTGGCAACGATGCGCATAGAGTTCATCTCGAAGCCGTAGTTCTTACCGTTCTCTAGTGTCGTATCAATGTCTTTACGCTCACCAGGAAGTGAAGAGAATGGCACTTCTAACCACACAACATCTTTCCCTGGAACTAAAACGCCACTTACCCAGTACGGTGTCCAAGTGTAGTAAAGAATCGGATCGCCTTTTTTGTAACGTGAGATCGTATCAGCGATAATCGCTGCGTAGTTACCTTGGTTGTGTGTTACTGTGTCACGGAGTTTGAAAGCATCCAACTGATGCTCAACAACCATTTCACAACCCCAACCTGGGTTACAACCAGTTAAGTCCGCTTTGCCATCGCCGTTTGCATCGAATAGCTTCGCCAATTTTGGATCTTTTAACTGACCAATGTTAGTGATGTTATATTTTTCCGCGGTTTTCTTATCGATCAAATAACCTTGCGCAGCACCACTTACGTATTGGCCTTTACGGAAGAACTTATCATCACCGCCAGACATCGTGTACTTATCGGCGTGAAGAGGGAACCAACCAACCGCTAAGAAAGTAGCATCACCTTTAGCAATAGAGGTGTAGCCTACGTTGTAGTCCACTTCTTTGGTCGGTTTAACATCGTAACCAAGCTCTTCAAGTGCGCGGTTTACGATCAACGTTTGAAATGTTTCTTCTGCAACGGTTGATTGAACAGGCTGAACAGTGACACCTTCACCCGGTAGTTCACTTGCCACACCATAAGTTGAAAATGCGATAGTACTTAGAGCTCCAACAGAGAGCGCTTTCTTCCATGAATTATTCATTGATGTTTCTCCTAAGTTTTAGATCGTCTTGGTTCGTCTTTGTTTTCAGTTTTAATAGGTATGAAACAGGACCTGTGTGATACCAGCGAAGTTTAGTGTTGCCCGCATTAACCCCTAACACCTGGGTGATACGGTCTAACAAAATCGCAAGAATAACGATGCCTAAGCCACCAACGGCAGCAAGACCCATATCAAGTCGGCCAATACCACGAAGTACCATTTGGCCTAAGCCGCCAACAGCAATCATTGAAGCAATCACTACCATAGAAAGTGACAGCATTAAGGTTTGGTTTACACCTGCCATGATAGTTGGTAACGCCAACGGTAACTGGATGCGATAAAGCATCTGTTTTTTGTTTGCCCCGAAAGAGTGGCCAGCTTCGATAAGCTCTTCAGGTACTTGCTGAATACCCAAAATAGTCAGGCGCACAACGGGAGGCAGGGCGAAAATGATCGTTACTACTACGCCAGGAACGTTACCAATACCAAACAACATAACAATTGGCACAAGGTAAACGAACGCGGGAGTCGTTTGCATTGCATCTAATATTGGCCTAACAAATTTGGCAGCGGTTTGGCTCCTTGCCAACCATATCCCCATTGGTAGCCCTATAAGCAAACAGAAGAAAACGGCGGTTAACACCAGTGCTAGCGTTGTCATCGCTTGTGACCACGCACCAATTAGGCCGATGAAAACAAGGGATACAAGAGTAGAAAAACCAAGTTTTACATTGGAAAACTGCCACGCTAGCAAAAATAAAATGAGTACCATTATAGGCGCAGGTGTAGACACCAAAGCAGTTTCAAACGACGTTAGAATAAAGTCGATTGGAACTCGTATTGCTTGGAAAACAGGTCGACCATGTTCCACCAGCCAGTTCAAACCGGACTCTACCCAGCTATCGAGGGGTAAAACCGCATCTTGGAATGGGTTCATAATATCGAATGGTGCTTGCTCTACAGTTTCTGAGTTGAGCCAATCATTACTTGGCGCGGCCTCTGTACCTTGCGACCAAGGATCATCTTGCGCAGGAGCAGTATTTGACCAGGGATCATTGTTAGTTTGCTCTGAAGACATCGTGTTAATCCTTATCTAGTGTTTGTAGAAGACGTGATTTAGTCACGACACCAAAGTAAGTTCCTTGCTCATCTACGACAGGCACGGCATAAGGAACACCAGCAACCAGACCCAAAATGTCATTAATTGACTGATCAGGCTGAAGAGTAACTTCATCCGGTAATTGAGCACTGGCTAACGAACGGTTTTCTTTATGAGCCAAACGTAGTGAATCAAGAGATACGATGCCGGAATATCGGCTAGATTTATCGACGACAATGCCGTAATCACGGTCGTGATCCATCAGAATCTGCATCGCAGAGCCTGGACCGTCATTTTCCGATTTCTTAAAAACAGCCGCTGGCTTCTTGCGCGCGATATCTTTTGCTGTCAAGACACTTGCGATGTTTACGCCGCGGAAAAAGGCTTCGACATAATCATTTGCTGGACTGTGTAATATTTCATCAGGTGTACCAACCTGAACAACCTCACCGTTTTGCATGATGGCGATACGGTCGCCAATGCGCATTGCTTCATCCAAATCATGAGAAATGAAGACAATTGTGCGTTTGTCATCGTTCTGTAGACGAATAAGCTCATCTTGCATCTCAGAACGGATCAATGGGTCTAAAGCGGAAAACGCCTCGTCCATTAATAGGATGTCTGGATCACAAGCTAACGCTCTCGCTAAACCAACGCGCTGTTTCATACCACCGGATAATTCGTCAGGGAAAGATTCTGCATAAGGGTCTAAACCCACTCTTTCTAAGGCGGAAAGGGCACTTTTCTGACGCTCATTAACGTCGATGCCGGCAAGTTCTAAACCAAAGGCGGCATTTTCAATCACCGTCATGTGTGGCATGAGTGCGAAACTTTGAAACACCATTGAGATATTGTTACGACGAACTTCTCGAAGTTCATTCTCGGAGATGTGGGCGATATCTCTTCCTTTGAGATAAACACTACCTTTAGTCGGCTCAATGAGCCGGTTAAGAAGTCGAACAAGGGTGGATTTCCCGGAGCCAGAAAGGCCCATGATTACGAAAATTTCCCCTTCATTTATGGTGAGAGATACATCGTTTACGCCGACTGTTAAACCTGTCTGTTCAAAAATACCGTCTTTATCGACGCCTTTGTCGATAAGCGAGAAGGCTCTCTCTGGGTCTTCTCCAAACACTTTATACAGTCCCTTAACTTCCAGTATGGGATCCATGTTATCTGTCCTTTTTCGTGTGTTTATAACTGTTTAACGATTTGTACTCTAATTAATTTTAGTTCAACTTTCAACGAAAGGGGGTTGGTTAACTAGTTCTGCCGTGCATAGAGAATTCGTTGAGTAAGGTCTGTTCAACTCTTGTTTTTTATATTTAAAACAATTGTTTGCAATATGTTTTTATCCGCCGTAACGTTGCCTTGACGTAGGGTTGAATTTATTTTGAATTTTTTTGTACATTTCAACTCAACTCACTTGCATAGATATAAGCCGTGATAGCTTAGAGTTCTACATATAAAAAGGTTAGAGCTCTAATTTTTGGTTAAGGCTTGGTCCTGTGAAATCGGTTAGGTACTGTTATCCTTAGATTTATTTATTGCTTGATTTCACTCAGGGTGATATTTATCGCTGTAGTTTAGGCAACGTATGGAATAAAAAATGGAAGCCGAACAGTTAGAAGTGCTCAATTTCATTAGCCAGTACCCACCTTTTGACGACCTACCTGAAGAGCAGCTTAGAAAAATTGCTCTCAATGCCGAGGTTGCATACTTTCGGCAAGGAACAAAAATCCTTAACTTCGGAGATACGATCCGCGACTTGTATATGGTGAGAAGTGGGGCGGTAGAGATTTATCGACGTAAAGGTGAACTTTACAACAGGATTGATGCTGGTGGACTGTTTGGTCAGATGGGGTTGTTGATGAACAACCGCGTACGTATGCCAGCCAAAGCGATAGAAGACACTCTCGTTTACTGTATTCCGGAAAACATCTTCAATGAACTTTGTGATGAGTTTGAAAACTTTGCGGACTACATGGAACTGGAAGATAGCGCGCGTTTGCGAAGCGCAATATCTAGCCGCTCCGAAAGCAATGACTTTACCACCGCTAAGGCACGTAAAATCTTAGCAAGAGATCCAGTAACTCTGGAGGCAACGGCTTCAATTCAGGAAGCTGCGATACTAATGGCAGAGGAAAATGTCACCTCTCTGCTCATTATTCGCCCGACAGAGGAGCTCACAGAAGAAGATGATGAACAGCTGCTTGGAATATTGACTGATCGCGATCTTTGCATTCGCGTACTAGCTCAAGGTATTGATACCAATATTCCAGTGAGTGAGGTCATGAGTTATGACGTGGTTTCATTGGATTATAACGCCTATGTGTTTGAGGCCATGTTAACCATGTTGCGTTACAACGTGCATCATTTACCAATTTTAAAAGATAAAAAGCCGATAGGAATTATTGGCATGACGGACATCGTTCGTTACGAATCTCAGAACAGCCTATTGCTAGTGAGCTCTATTTTTCAGCAAACCAGTGTCGAGGATCTCAAGCAGGTTTCTGAACAAGTAAAAGACTGTTTCGTAAGAATGGTCAATGAAGATGCCAACGCGCACATGATTGGTCGAGCCATGTCGGTTATAGGCAGTAGTTTCAAACAACGCCTCGCTGAATTAGCTGAGCAAGAGTTCGGCCCAGCGCCCATTCCTTATTGTTTAGTCGCAATGGGTTCAATGGCGAGGGATGAGCAGCTAATTGTAACGGATCAAGATAACGCCCTTATTCTCGATAACAGTTATGACGTTGAGATTCACGGAGAGTACTTTGAAAAGTTTGCTAAATTTGTTTGTGATGGTTTAGCGGCATGCGGCTATGCTTATTGTACTGGAGACATTATGGCTACCAACCCAGAATGGCGAAAAACTCGTGCAGAATGGGAAGAATGCTTTGGAAACTGGATAGACAATCCAACCCCTGAGAGATTGTTAAATAGTAATATCTTTTTTGATCTCCTCGGTGTGCATGGGCGAGTGAAATGGGCGGAGCAATTAAGCAGCTTTATTGTGAGACGAGCGAAAAGAAATAACCGCTTTCTTGCTTGTATGGCGTATAACGCAATACGTAGGACGCCTCCACTGGGCTTTTTCAAAGACTTTGTGATGGAGAAAGATGGTCGTCATCGCAACTCGATTAACTTGAAGCGAAGGGGGACGGCTCCGTTGGCCGATTTAATACGGGTGCATTCTCTGGCAATCGGTTCGCGATCGCAAAACTCTTTCGACCGTTTAGATGACATTAATGATGCTGGCATTTTACCGAAAGGTCGAGGTTTGGATTTAAGGGATGCGATGGAGCTAATCTACATGGTTCGAATTCGTCACCAAGCCCTTGATATAGAAAATGGAGAAGAGCCAGACAACAATATTGAGCCGGAGAACATGTCTGAATTTGAACGTCGAAACTTAAAAGCAGCATTTCAAATTCTAAGTAACGCTCAGAACTTCATTAAGTTTCGATACCAGAGAAGTAGCAAATAATGTGGTTCTCAAAAAAAGTAGAAAAAGAACAGCCGTTGTTGGATACATCCCAGACGCCAGAGTGGTCAATGTTGTTCAAACAACTCGCTAAAGAAGCGAAAGACGAGAGGCTCAAACGCTACTATTCGACACCGATGGTTAATGGGGAAACACCAATTGAACAAGTGCCATTTGTCTCGGTAGACTTTGAGACAACAGGATTGAACTCGGAAGAGGATGTCATTCTCACGATCGGACTTGTGCCGTTCACTATTGATCGTGTTCAATGTAATGGTTCTGCTCATTGGGTCGTTAACCCAAACAGAGAGTTAAACCACGAGTCTGTCATTATTCACGGTATCACTGACTCTGAGGTTAAAAACGCGCCGCAGCTGTCTCAGATCTTGGGTGAAATATTGGATGCGTTGTCAGGCAAAGTGGTACTTGTTCACTACAAGAACATTGAAAGGCAGTTCTTTAATAACGCCTTGCTAAATAGCATCGGAGAGGGGATACAGTTTCCTGTTGTTGATACGTTAGATATTGAGTATGCGATACAACGCCGTGAATGCAGAGGTTTTATCAATAAGTTGAAAGGCAAGAAACCCGGTTCTGTACGATTAGGGCACGCTCGTGAAAGATATGGCCTCCCTGCTTATCAACCTCACCATGCCCTGACGGATGCGTTAGCAACTGCGGAGCTGTTTCAAGCACAACTGCAGTATCACTTTAATCGAAACATGCCAATATCTTCGGTTTGGCAATAGGCGTTATTTATGGTGAAAACAATAAAATGCAATGAGAGATAGGGGGCTTTAAGATTATGATGGCGGATTGAGTAACCGCTTATAAGAACAATGTTTTATGAACATGTGCTTGGTAGTGATGAAGACGTTTCATTACTCGAACTCCGACGAAAGTAATTTAAACTTGGTCACGTATTTTTAAGGAGATTATCCGTGAGCACCGATAATAACGGTGGCATTCAACGCCCCGATGGAAAAGTAAACGCAATAGATACTGACTATCAAATTGGTCAGGATAACGTTGCGCTAAAGGTAGGCCCATTTGGCCTTGATATTCACAACCGTGTTTTTGCAATTTCTGGCTTAGCAATCGTCATGTTTGTTGTGATAACACTATTATTCCGAGAACAGGTAGAGCCGTTTTTTGCAGACCTACGAGCGGGTTTGTTACACAATTTAGACTGGTTTTTTCTCGCTTCAGGTAATATTTTTGTCATTGTCTGTGTCGGATTGATCTTCACACCATTGGGCCGTGTGCGAATCGGTGGTACTGAAGCAACACCGGATTACTCCTATGCCGGATGGTTGGCAATGCTATTTGCTGCAGGTATGGGCATTGGTCTCGTATTCTTCGGTGTATCAGAACCGATGTCCCATTTTAGTTCTGCGATTGGTGGCGTGAGCGTTGAGAATGGTGTACGTACTGACTGGGCACCGCTAGGTGGTGCAGAGGGCGATGCAACTGCAGCTTCGGCATTAGGGATGGCTGCGACGATTTACCACTGGGCACTTCATCCGTGGTCAATATACGCGCTCTTGGCTCTTGGACTGGCTATCTTTTCATTTAACAAAGGTTTGCCACTCACCATGCGCTCAATTTTTTACCCTTTGTTTGGTGAGCGTGTATGGGGTTGGACTGGTCATATTATCGATATTCTTGCAGTGGTAGCGACGGTTTTTGGTTTAGCAACATCGCTAGGCTACGGTGCGTCTCAAGCCGCAACGGGTTTGAACTTCCTGTTTGATGTCCCAATGACCAATACCACGCAGGTTATATTGATTATTGGTATTACTGCGCTCGCTTTAATCTCTGTTGTGGCTGGACTCGATAAGGGCGTGAAAATCTTATCTGAAATCAACATGGGTCTTGCAGCGCTGCTATTGCTATTTGTTATTGTTGTTGGCCCGACGATTGCGATTTTAACTGGTTTCTTCGAGAACATCGTTTCCTATGTGGCTAATATCCCTGCCTTATCTATGCCATTTGGACGAGAGGATGTGAATTACTCTCAAGGCTGGACGGCGTTTTACTGGGCGTGGTGGATTTCTTGGTCACCATTTGTGGGTATGTTCATCGCACGTGTGTCTCGCGGTCGTTCAGTTCGTGAGTTTATTATTTGCGTTATTCTTATCCCATCTTCAGTTTGTGTGTTATGGATGACGGCTTTTGGCGGTAACGCAATTAGCCAATACGTTAATGATGGCTACGAGGCGGTGTTTAACGCAGAACTACCTTTAAAACTTTTTGCCATGTTAGATGTTATGCCATTGGCTGAGATAACATCTTTTGTCGGCATTATCTTAGTCGTGGTGTTCTTCATTACCTCTTCTGACTCAGGATCACTGGTTATTGATACTATTGCTGCGGGCGGTAAGGTCGATGCACCAACGCCACAACGCGTGTTCTGGTGTACGTTTGAAGGTTTGGTTGCGATTGCATTGATGTTGGGTGGTGGTCTAGCTGCTGCTCAAGCAATGGCGGTGACGACTGGTTTACCGTTTACTATTGTTTTACTTGTTGCAACGGTATCTTTGATAAAAGGTTTGATGGATGAACCTCGTCCAAAGGCGGTTTCTAAGAAATCAAAATAACTAGTATCAGCAGTTAAATTATTGATAAAAGCGGTATGCGAAAGCATGCCGCTTTTTTTTGGATTTCTATTTTTCTCTGAGAAATGAACAGCATGGAAAACGGTCTTATTCTGGTTGTTTTTTGTACTGTGCATTTAGGTGACTATTTAATAAATTAGACCTCGAACTATTTTAACTTTTGGTTAATAGGTTTATTTTTGTGATTTGAATCACAAAAATACCGATAAAAAGGCGGATTATTTGATTTTTAGTCGCGAGGGATGCCCATAATAAAAAGGAAATTTAATTAGACCTCAAAGGATATGTATTTTCACATGATCACATCAGCACCTTGGGTCCTTTATCCAGAGATTGGAGAAGACTCAAGTAAAAAATGGATTTTTCGTGAGCCTAAAATCTCTGATGGTGACGACATTTACAGCTTGATTGCAGACTGTCCTCCATTGGACATGAACTCATCTTATTGCAATTTCCTACAGTCTACGCATTTCAGCAAAACCAGTATTTTGGTTGAGCAAAAAGGCGAAATCGCAGGTTTCATTTCCGGTTATCAGAAACCAGACGAGCAAGACGTTTTATTTGTCTGGCAAGTTGCAGTCTCACCTCGCTTTAGAGGTCATGGTTTAGCATTCCGCATGTTGAAAGAACTTCTCACCCGAGAGGAATTAGGCGGTGTTAAATCGGTAGAAACTACCATCACGGAAGATAATAAAGCCTCTTGGGCACTGTTCAAAAAGTTAGATGCGATGAACGGCAATTCTGGCCAAGTAAGCACATTTTTGGATGAAGAAGCCCACTTTAAAGGCAAACACGATACAGAATATTTGTATCGCATTCCTCTCAAATAATCCTCAAACAATAGGAATTAAAAACGGTCTCATCATGGATATTTTCAAAAAGCAGGAATCCAACGTACGCTCATATTCAAACAATTTCCCGGTCGTTTTTCGTAAAGCGAAAGGCTGCTGGCTAGAAACAGAACAAGGTGAACGATACTTAGACTTCCTTGCTGGAGCGGGATCTCTAAATTACGGCCATAACAATCCAGTACTAAAACAAGCGTTGCTTGAGTACATTGAAATGGACGGTATTACTCACGGTTTGGATATGCACTCAGAAGCGAAAGCATCGTTTCTGGAAGCGTTGGATACTTACATCCTTAAACCAAGAAACTTGGATTACAAGGTTCAGTTTACGGGCCCAACAGGCACTAACGCTGTTGAGGCGGCATTGAAGCTGGCTAAAAAAGTAAAAGGCCGCGACAGCGTCGTTGCGTTTACTAACGGTTTCCATGGTTGTACTGCTGGCGCACTGGCTGCAACGGGTAACCAGCATCACAGACAAGGTAACGGTTCTAGTCTAAGTAACGTCACTCGTATTCCATTTGAAGGTTACGCTGGCGTAGATGGTCTCGCGCTGTTCGAAACCATGCTAAATGATAACTCTGCAGGTATGGATAAACCAGCCGCTGTACTTCTTGAAACTGTGCAGGGTGAAGGTGGTTTAAATGCTGCTTCAAACGAGTGGTTACAACGTTTGAGCAAAATCTGTAAAGCCAATGACATTCTTGTGATTGTCGATGACATTCAAGCAGGTTGTGGACGTACCGGTACTTTCTTTAGTTTCGAGCCGTCTGGTATCCAACCGGATATCGTGACGCTATCGAAGTCGATCGGTGGTTACGGTTTGCCGATGGCTGTCGTATTACTTAAGCCTGAGCTTGACCAGTGGAAGCCAGGCGAGCATAACGGTACGTTCCGTGGCAATAATCACGCCTTTATTACTGCTGCAAAAGCACTAGAAATTTACTGGGCAAACGATGATTTTGAAACACACATCAAGCAGTGTTCAGACAAGGTAAGTGCTGTTATTGACCGTTGTGTTCGTCGCTTTCCACAAATGTTTGTGCAGAAAAAAGGCCGCGGCATGATGGTTGGTATTGAATGTATCAATGGTGACATGGCATCTGAAATTGCGAAAAACTGTTTCGAGAATGGAATGGTGATAGAGACAGCGGGTCCAGACGATGAAGTTGTGAAGTTCTTCTGTCCACTAACCATCAGCGAATCAGAGCTAGATCAAGGACTAAGCATCTTTGAAAATGCAGTAGAGACTATCGCTGCGAAACATTTCAAACAAGCATCTTAATAAGGATTTTAATTATGATCGTCAGAACTCTAGATGAATGCCGCAACAGCGAACGACGTGTTGTTTCAGATAACTGGGAAAGTGTCCGCATGTTGTTGAAAGACGACAACATGGGTTTCTCTTTCCACATCACAACGATTTATGAAGATACAGAAACTCATATTCACTATCAAAACCACCTTGAATCGGTGTTTTGTATGAGTGGTGAAGGTGAGATTGAAGTTGTAGGTGGAGAAACGTACCCAATCAAACCAGGTACATTATACATCCTTGATAAACACGATGAGCACTACTTGAGAGCTTATAAGAATAAAGAAATGGTAATGGCGTGTGTGTTTAACCCACCGATTACTGGCGCTGAAGTGCACGATGAAAACGGTGTTTATCCTCTCGTTGACTAAAAGATGATGGTGGGGTGCTTTGCCACCCCACACTTTACTATCTCTTCTTTTTTCTTTTTAAAGTTACCAATCAAAAAAGGCTTATCATGACATTTACCGTAGAAAAAATCGGCGGTACATCAATGACAGCATTTGATGCTGTTCTCGACAATATTATTCTTCGTCCCAAAACACCATACAATCGTATTTTTGTCGTATCTGCATACGGTGGTATGACCGATGCGCTGCTTGAGTGTAAAAAAACCAGTAAACCAGGCGTTTATCAGCTTATCGCGAAACGCGACGACAAATGGGAAGAAGCGTTAGCGTACGTTGAAAGCCGTATGTTGCTGACCAATGAAAATATTTTTGCGGACCCAATGAATCGTATCCGTGCGGATAAATTCATTCGCTCCCGCATTGCTGAAGCGAAAAACTGTATCGCGAATATTTTAGAAACCTGTCAGTACGGTCAATTTTCGTTGCGCCAGTACTTGCCTCAAATTCGAGAGTTTCTCTCGTCTATCGGTGAGGCACATAGTGCTTACAACACAGCACTAAAACTAAAAAATATGGGTATTAACGCTAAGTTCGTTGACCTGTCTGGTTGGGATAATCAAGCGCCAAGAAGCCTTGATGAGTCGATCAGTGACGCGTTTGCTGATATCGATGTATCAAAAGAACTGCCAATCGTGACAGGTTATGCTTACTGTAAAGAGGGCCTAATGCACACTTATGACCGGGGTTATAGTGAGATGACATTTAGCCGAATTGCAGCAATAACAAAAGCGGATTTAGCAGTAATTCACAAAGAGTACCACTTGAGCTCAGCGGACCCACGCGTTGTTGGCCCTGAAAAAGTATTACCAATTGGTAGTACAAACTATGACGTAGCAGACCAACTTGCCAACCTTGGCATGGAAGCGATTCACCCAAATGCCGCTGCGGGTTTGCGTGAAAGTGGTATTGAGCTACAGATTAAAAATACATTCGAACCTGAACACGAAGGTACTTTGATCTCTTCAAGCTACCGCCCAGAAGAAGACAAAGTCGAGATCATCGCAGGTAAAGAGAAAGTATTTGCACTGCATTTGTTTGACCAAGCAATGGTAGGAAAAGCCGATAACGTTAGTTACGAATTGATGGAAATCATCTCCGATGCTCGTGTAAGTTTGGTTGGTAAAGAGATGAACGCTAACTCTATTACTTACTATCTAGGTGGCAGTACAGATAGCTTAAACAAAGTATTGTATAAAGCCGAGAAACGTTATCCGAATGCCTCGATTAAAGGTCGTATGGTCGCGCTTATCTCAGCCATCGGTTCTCAAATTGATACCAACAAGACGTTGGCGAAAGGTGTGCTTGCATTGATGAATAATGGCGTTACGCCAGTTGCACTGCACTCATCATTGAGAAATGTAAATGTTCAATTTGTTGTCGGTGATAAGGAATACCAGAACGCGATTTGCGCATTGCATGATGAGTTTTTCCAAAGTAGCAGTTTAGCTAAATCGGTTAATGTGGCTTAGTTTATCCACGGTTAAAATACAAAGGAGAGCAGGTTAGCTCTCCTTTTTTGTTTTTCAGTTTGTACTTTTGCATAGTCTAAACAGACGATTTAAGTAAGTTCCTATGTGGCGATACACATAAGCCAGCAGAATGGTCTGCTGGCTTAATGTTACTGATTAACTAACGTTAACTTAGTTTACTTAAACTTGCTGATTTCTTGTTCAACTTTGTCTAGTTGCTGCAGCTTCTCTTGCATTTTTAGAGAGTCGTAGTTTAGTGAAGCAGGGTTCATCGCTGTGCCACGTTGCATTGGGTATTCTGGAAGTGTTTTAAAGAACTCTCCCACAACGTCTTGAACAGGTACAAATAGCCACATGTTGTCAGCCATCCAACGCAAGTACATTTGTGATTCGCTTGGGCCTTTTTCGAATGGGTCAGCGCGTAGGTGGATGATTTTAGGCCAGTTCGGAGCAAAACGAACTGCGTTACTTAGGTTCCCTTCAAGCGTTGCAAAGTGAAGTTTCCAGTCATTCCAGCGGACAGCGTTTAATTCACCATTAGACGTAAAGTAAAGCAGCGACTCACGAGGGCCTTTTTCTTCCTTACCTTCAAAGTATGGCATGAAGTTATAACCATCTAAATGTACACGCCACTCTTTGCCATTTGCTTTGTAGCCTTCTGCCAGTTTTTCTTTTACATCAGGTACGCCAGCAGCTGCCAATAATGTAGGCAACCAGTCTTGGTGTGCCATCATTTCATTGATCTTGGTTCCTGGCTTAATGACGCCTGGCCAACGAACCAGTTGAGGAACACGCATACCGCCTTCCCAAGTTGTACCTTTTTCACCATGGAATGGTGTTGCGCCACCATCTGGCCAAGTCATGGTTTCTGCGCCGTTGTCCGTTGAGTAGATAACGATAGTGTTGTCTGCAACACCTAGCTCATCCAGCTTGTCGAGTAAAACACCTACATGATCATCATGTTCCAGCATACCATCGGCATAAATGCTTACACCTGATTTACCTTGGTATTTTTCCTGCAAGCGAGTCCAAACGTGCATACGAGTGGCGTTATGCCAAATAAAGAAGGGTTTATCCGCCTTAACTGCTTTTTCCATAAATGCCAAAGAGCTCTCTAGGAACTCTTCATCTGCGTGCTCCATACGTTTTCGTGTCATCGGGCCAGTGTCTTCAATCTTACCGTCGGCATAAGACTTAATGACACCACGAGGGCCATAGTTTTTACGAAACTCTGGGTCTTTAGGGTAGTAATAAGTTTCAGGCTCTTCTTCTGCGTTTAGGTGGTATAAGTTACCGAAGAATTCGTCAAAGCCGTGTTTTGTCGGTAAGTGCTTATCTTGGTCACCTAAATGGTTTTTACCAAATTGACCCGTCATGTAACCTTGTTCTTTTAACAGGTCTGCAATGGTTGGCGCCCAATCAGGTATGCCGTGGTCAGATCCTGGCATACCAATTGTTAACAAACCCGTACGAAATGGCTCTTCACCCGTAATAAAGGCAGCGCGACCAGCAGTACAAGACTGTTGTCCGTAGTGATCTGTGAACAACGCACCTTCATTCGCGATACGGTCGATGTTTGGCGTTTTGTAACTCATCATACCTTGGTTGTATGCGCTGATATTCCAGTAGCCGATATCGTCACCAAAAATTGCCAGAATATTCGGTTTGTCGGCTGCCATAGCAGCACTGGACGCCGCTAACAGTCCTGCGCCTACAGCGATTTTGCTCAATTGATTTGCCATAAAAACTCCAGATTGTTGAGAGTAAAGATAAGCACAAGTGAGCCTTATGCTTAGTTGCTGCATAAGTTAATGATGTATATAGAAAAAATCCTCTTATACTCGATATAACCATAAGTTATTGCTAGGTAGTAACCATTTGTTAATTAAGAAGAAATAGGGTTGTCCTGTTAGTTTGTAGAGATTCGTAAAGTAGATTTAGATCACTTAAGAGCCTTATTTTTATTGCGTAGTAGAAGAGGGGATGGAAATGAAAAACAATAGGATGCTAGCTTGTTTTACGGTCCTAAAGCAATACTAAAGTCGTTATGTATTGCTTGTAATTATTTGTATAACCAGTGATTTAGTGTCTATATTGATTTAGGTTGTACATTATAAATATAAGGATATCTATGAGTCAGTGGGCAGGCCGGATTCGCATTTTATTGCTGGTCAACGTTGTTGTCAGTTTTATGGCTTTTTCTCAAGAGTTATTAATAGAGAAACCAAATATTCCTTCAGGCTTAAATCCGGAATATGCTGGCACACAAGCTTGTATAGATTGCCACCAAAACGAGGTAGCGGCCTGGAAAGGGTCACATCACGATATGGCCATGAAGCATGCAAGTACAACCTCTGTACGTGGTGATTTTGATAACCATGTTGTAACGCACAAAGGAATGCCTAATCGTTTTTTTAAAAAAGGCGACGAATTTTGGGTCAATATTCAAGGTGCTGACGGGCAATGGCATGACTATAAGATCAGCTATACATTTGGCTGGGAGCCATTACAGCAGTACATGGTCGAGTTTGAAGATGGACGCGTGCAGCTTATTCCTTTTGCTTGGGACACAAGAGCTAAAGTTGAAGGGGGACAGCGTTGGTTTCATCTTTATCCAGAAACGACAACAACGGATGAATTCTATTGGACCAATACCGGGCAAAATTGGAACTTCATGTGTGCTGATTGCCATTCAACGAACCTAAAGAAGAATTACGACGTAGACAAAAACACTTACAACAGCTCATGGTCAGAGATTAATGTGGGATGCGAAGCATGCCATGGTCCCGCTAGTCAGCACATAGAACTGGCCAAGAAATACAAAAATGCTGGCACGTCTTTTGAGCATGACAGCCATTATGGCTTTGATCGAAATTTGTCTAAAGCAGTGTCGGATTGGGTGTTTGAGGAAGGCCATAGTACGTTACAGCCGAAATCAATTGAAGCAACCAATCAAGTGCAAACATGCGCTCAATGCCATAGTCGCCGAACCCAGTTAAATGAAACAGGTGATCATGTTAAAGGTTCCTTTTTTGATAAATATCGCTTAAGTCTTATAACACCTGAACTCTACTATCATGATGGACAGATTTACGACGAAGATTATGTTTATGGTTCGTTTCTTCAATCTGAAATGGCGGAGAAGGGGGTCACGTGCACTAATTGTCATGATCCACACACGGCAGAATTGACGATCCCAGAAGAGGCAGTATGTTCGCAATGCCATATTGCATCGGAATATACACCTGAAAAGCATACCTTTCATAAGGCTGGATCTGAAGCATCGCAATGTACGACTTGTCACATGCCAGAAACGACTTACATGCAAGTCGATCCTCGTAGAGACCACAGTTGGCATATTCCACGACCGGATTTGAGCAAACATATTGGAACGCCCAATGTTTGCATGTCATGCCATGAAGATAAAAGCAATCAATGGGCCGATGAACAGATAGCAAAATGGTACCCGAATTCGAAGTATCGTAATCAGCAACATTTTGCTGTCGCATTTTATGCGGATTCAATTGGTCATCAAGGAGCAGCAAATGCGTTGGCATACTCTGCTCAGGATTCGTCGTTAAAAGACATTATTCGTGCTTCAGCCCTGGAGAGAATGGGGGGCAATACTGACCAAAATACAACAGTATCTTTGGCTAGGGCCGTTAAGAATGAGAATGAAATGGTTCGATTAGGGGCAATTTCAGGCTCGTCTGGTTATGAATTTCATGATCGGTGGCGGATTCTAGAGCCATTGCTTGGTGACCCGGTGCTTTCAGTGAGAGCGGAAGCTGCCTCGGTGCTGGTAGCGAACTACGCACAAATGACCCCTTTACAAAAAGATATCATTAAATCGCCTTTAGAAGAGTACATGGAAATTCAAGAGTTTAATGCCGATCGTGGTTTCGGAAGAACCAATTTGGCGAATGTGTACCGCAGCTTAGGTGAAATCGACAAAGCGGCCGAGCTGTATAAACAAGCGATCAGCATCGAACCCTATTTCGAAAATAGCTACGTTAACCTAGCAGATTTGTATCGTCACCTAGGTAAAGAAGAAGCTGCGCTCACGGTGCTACAACAAGGGATGAAAGCTCAACCTAAATCCAGCACGTTACCATACAGCGCAGGTCTTTCTTTGTTGCGTCAAGGCAAAGCTGATGATGCGAAAAAGCTACTTAGACGCGCCGCAGAAATTGGTGAAACTAATGCTCATTATTGGTACGTGTACGGTCTAGCTCTAGAAAAAAGCGATGTTCTAGAAGCCAGTAAAGCGTTGCATACAGCATTTGAAGTCGGTGGCAATCCACAACACTTGTTTGCTCAATGCGAGGTTCTAGCGAGAAATCATAAAAAAGGTGCTGTCGCTTTTGCTTTCGATAGGTGCATACAAGAGCTTAGTCACTATGCACCTAAGCAAGCTATTGATCAGCTTAAAGCCTCTATTGTTGGGGTCAATAGGAGCTAATTACCAAAAGTGGAGCTTTTATCGATCCACTTTTTTCTTACTTAGTTTAATCAGCGTCTTTCGCTAATCTCAGCCCCATGTCGGACATGATTACTGACTGGCTAGCAAAATCGCGACGATAGTTTTCGGATTCGTCAGCATCATAGGCAAAGCTACCACCTCGTACAGACTTGTGTGCCAGGCTTTCTTTTTCATCTTTTGCGTTTACCGGATTATCACTTGGTGCTGATTTGTAATAGCCTTCATCAAACGCATCAATAACAAACTCACCAACATTACCCGTCATATCGTATAAGCCAAGCTCATTCGGTTTTTTCTGACCTACCTTGTGTGCCTTATTGTTTGAGTTACTGGCATACCAGGCAACGTCGTTAATATCATCAGACCCCGCGTAAGTGAATCCTTGACTTAGATTCCCCCCTTTCGCTGCAAACTCCCATTCTGCTTCCGTGGGTAAACGATAGTGCTCTCCCGTTTTTTCATTCAATTTCTTTATAAAATAATTGGCTTGTTGCCAGCTAATGTTATTCACGGGCGTATTTGGGTTTCTAAAATAACTCAGAGAAGAGCCTGTAACCGATTCGAATAACTCTTGGGTTACCTCAAATTTTGCCAAATAGAAATCATCCACGCGAACGGTGCGAGCCGGGCGCTCGGATTTATTTGCTGATGGATTATCCGAGCCCATCATAAATTGTCCACCTTCAATAAGAACCATATCTTGATCGATTTTTTGAGCAAGAGGGCTAGGTTGTGTTGTTGCACATCCAGTGATAATTAGCGAAATCGAAATAGTGGCACCAAGGTAAAGAGTATTACTTTTGGAATGCTTCATAGGGGAGCTCCATCAACATTTATGATCAAAAAATTTTATCAGGCAAGTCTATGAAAAACAGTTATACACACTATAACAAGCGCCACGAATAATTGAACATTATCATCACACTAGGCGATTAACTTAATGATTAGTCTTAACGCCGTTGGGCGCAGGCTAGCAACTAAGAAGGTGATGAATGCACATAACTCAAGGTCCGCAGTTCAATGGAAAAGCATCCAAGCGATTACATGTCATGGCGAAACCTATCGGTGCAGTGTGCAATATCGATTGCACCTATTGTTACTACCTAAGCAAACAAGATTTACTTGAGTACAAGCCAGGCTGCTCACCAGTCATGGATGAGGAAACGCTCGAGACCTATATCCGTCAATATATAGCGGGACAAAATACACCTGAAATTATTTTCTCTTGGCAGGGTGGTGAGCCGACAATGCTAGGTTTGGATTATTTCAAGACAATTGTTGAGCTACAGAATAAATACCGTCCCGATGGCATTACGATCTCCAATGATCTCCAGACTAATGGCACACTGCTTAACGATGAATGGTGTGAGTTTTTAAAGGCGAACAACTTTCTCGTCGGTTTAAGCATTGATGGCCCAGAAATGATGCATAACGCTTATCGAACAAACCGAGCTGGTAGAGGCACATTCCGGCAAGTCATGAATGCGGTTGAACTATTACATAAGCACGAAGTAAAGTTTGCTACGCTCACTTGTGTTAACAACTTGACCAGCCGTAACCCACTTGAAGTGTACCGATTCTTGCGAGATGAAGTACGCTCCCCTCAAATGCAGTTTATTCCAATAGTTGAGCAGAAAACATTCAGAACAACCGCCCCTCAAACTTGGGAGCCAAACGAGCAACTAAAGCAAGGAGATAAACGGTTGATCCCAGGTCATAAAGATGCCGTTGTTGAGCCTTTTTGCGTTGCGGATGAAGCATGGGGAAATTTTCTGATCGCGATTTTCAATGAATGGGTTTTACACGATATCGGCAACGTGTTTGTGCAGTACTTTGAAGCCAGTATCGAAACCTGGATGGGCAGAAAAAACCCACTGTGTACGTTAGGTGAAATCTGCGGGAAGGGCTTAGCAATGGAGCCTAATGGTGATGTGTTTGCGTGTGATCATTACGTGTACCCAGAATATAAGGTTGGAAACATTCATCACGAAAAGCTCGATACGCTCGCTTATAGCTCTAAGCAGCAGAAATTTGGGTTTGCTAAAAGTCGTACGCTGCCCCAACAGTGCCTTCAATGTGATTATCAATTTGCATGTTTTGGAGAATGTCCGAAAAACCGTTTTATCCGTACTAGGCAAGGTGAGCCTGGTCTTAATTATCTCTGCGCGGGTTGGAAGAAGTTTTTTACCCATGTTGATCAGTCGATGGCGTACATCTTACGAGCGACAGGTAACCCAGTGGTTCACGGTAAATACAGTGACCAGATTCTACGCCAGCAAGCTACTCAAACACAGACTGTGTTTGAAACGAAGTTTTAAGATAGTCACTACGCCTGCTACAGGCCCGGAAATGAAAGAATATAGGTTATTGAATGCAAAAAATTAAGCTGCTCTCTAAATCATTACTCGTGATCTCGATCGGCATTGCTGCGAGTCAAGCAGCAGTGGCACAAGAAACAACATTGCTAGACCCAGATCAAGTATCGCCGACAACGGTTGTCACTCCACAAGAAGCTCAAATGACACCGGCGCAACGAGTCGAAAAGCTGTCTTATGATGCGCAAAATAAAAAGTTGTCTTCAGAAAAACGTATTGATGCTTTACGTGAGTTAGCCAACTATCCAAGCCAAAATGCATTGGTTGCAGTTGCGCGTGGGTTGCAGGATGAAGATGCAGGTATTCGCGAAGCTGCGATTGTGGGAGCACAGCCATATATGATTGAGCACCGTTGGCGTTTGATTTCACCATTATTGAGTGATGACGCCGCCATGGTGCGAATTACAGCAGCGATTAACCTCGTTCGAGATTACGCCAATTTGAGTTCGGAGCAACAGCAGTCACTTGAGGGGCCTGTTTCAGAGCTGACAGCACACTTGTCCAGTAAGAACGATAATGTTTCCAAGTTATTACTTGCAGACGTTTACCGTTGGCATCGTGATTGGGATAAAGCGGCGCTGATATACCCAGAGTTAACTAAGCTTGAGCCAAACAACCCTCAAGTTTGGTTAAGCTACGCAGACAACTTCCGAACGCAACAGCTAGACCAAAAAGCTATCAACGTGCTTGACGAGGGTATCAAGCTAAATTCAGAAGATGCCTCGCTGCATTATTCTAAATCTCTCGCTTTGGTTAGATTAGACAAAAAGAAAGAAGCGGCGTTTGAAATAGACAAAGCTGCGACGATGGCAAAGACGAACAGTTACTTTTGGTACTTAAATGGTGTTCTGCAAGAAGAGTTAGACTTGAAGAAGTCTGTCAACGCTTTTGAGCAAGCGTATTTGATATCCGGTGCTCCAGAACAATTGTATGCCGTGTGTGACATCTATGTTAGATACGGCAACCCTAAAACGGATGACTGCTTAACAGAGCTAACGAAGGTCGCTCCCGACTATGTTATTGAAGAGCTCAATCAGAAAAAGGGACGTAAAAGTGCCTCTACATCAGTTGAAGCCAATGAATTTAAACTCTAATCGTTAAATTCCATGTTCCTATTTCAATAAAATAGTGAACCAATTTAGTGACAGCGTCACTCTTTGGTGGTCGTTGGATATTTCAGTTCAATATGCGCCTGTTTCACTTGAACTATACTTTTGATTGGATTCGCACCTAGCACCTCAATATAAGGAATTAAGATGGCTATAAAGTTAAAGGCGATTGTCTTAGCAACAGGTTTTGCTCTGTCTAGTTACGCTGTTGCTGCTGATATGCAAGATCCACTTCCGTCATGGAACAACACTGACGCTAAGCAAGCTATTATGGCGTTTGTTACGAAAACAACGACCCAAGGTTCGGATTCCTATGTGCCTGAAAGCCAACGAATCGCGACGTTTGATAATGATGGAACACTTTGGGCAGAAAAGCCTGTTTATCTACAGTTGTTTTTTGCGATCGATAGAGTAAAAGAAATGGCCTCTGAGCATCCTGATTGGAAGACAACCGAACCCTTTGCTTCCGCATTAAAAGGTGACATGGAGGGGATTGGTAAACAAGGACTCGAAGGTGTAATGAAGCTTGTTATGGCAACCCATTCTGGAATGTCTACTGAACAGTTTCATCAAGAAGTTAAGGAATGGTTGAAAACGGCTGTCCATCCAACAACGGGTAGACCATACACTGAAATGGTCTATCAACCTATGCTCGAACTGCTCGACTATTTAAGAGCGAACGACTATCAGACCTACATCGTTTCTGGAGGCGGAATTGAATTTATGCGCGTTTGGGCGCCGGAAGTATACGGCATTCCAACGCAAAACATCGTGGGGACGACGTTAAAGGCGGAATATCAAAGTGTTGATGGAAAACCTACCATCCAACGCATGCCGGAAATAGACTTTGTCAATGACAAAGCAGTAAAGCCTGTGACGATTCAAAACTTCATTGGCAAACGTCCGGTCATGGCGTTTGGTAATTCTGATGGTGATTTACAGATGTTAGAGTGGACGAAAGCAGGTTCAGGTCCAAGATTTTCTGCGATTATCCATCACACGGATGACAAGCGTGAATGGGCGTATGATAAAGATTCTCATGTTGGTAAGTTAGATAAATCGTTTAAAGTAGGTGAAGAGCAAGGTTGGCTATTTGTCGATATGAAACAAGATTGGAATCAAGTGTTTAAAGAGAGCACTAAATGATAATCTTTGTTTGACCATAACTTGCTGCAACCAAACAATTGCAACGAAATAAAAGGCCTCACAATTGAGGCCTTAGTTAATTCCACAATAGCTTCGATACCTAGGGTCTAGTTTCTAGGTTGCTGTGTCATTGTTTCTACCACTTTTTCAATACTTAACGAGCTACCTTTCGTTGCAGGGAACTCCTTAAATGTCTCTAGGAACTTACGCACGATAGCTTGAGCAGGAACGAACATCCACATTTGATCAGCGTAAAAATGTCTGACGTAAAGTGCTGCATCTGGACCGACCTCAAATGGATCCATACGAAGGTTTACAATCAAAGGCCAACTAGGTGTTTTGCGGTATGCCTCATTAATGGCACCCTCCATAACACTGAAGTGGATCTTCCAGTCTTTATAACGAACGGCGTTTAAATTACCACCAGCATCGAAGTAAAAGATTTCTTTGCGTGCGCCTTCATCAGCTTTACCAGTCAGCAGGTCAAGTTGGTTGTAGCCATCTAAATGTGCTTTAAAGGTTTTGCCCGCTGCTTTATGACCCTTCAATAGTTTTTCTTTCACATCAGGTTCGCCCACAGCTGCTAGTAGAGTTGGCATCCAGTCTTCTTGTGAAAAGATATCGTTGATAACCGTTCCTGGTTTAATGTTTCCAGGCCAGCGTACCATCATCGGAACGCGGAATCCGCCTTCCCAAGTCGTACCTTTTTCGCCCTTGAACGGTGTAGTACCACCATCTGGCCAGGTAAATTTCTCAGCGCCATTATCAGTACTAAAAACAACAATGGTGTTATCTGCTACGCCTAGCTCTTCAAGTTTATCAAGCATGACACCTACTTGATCATCTAGGTCCATCATGCCATCGGCGTATAAGCCGTAACCTGACTTCCCTTGATATTCTTCACTCAAATGTGTCCAGACGTGCATACGGGTTGAGTTATGCCAAATAAAGAATGGTTTGTCTTCTTTTACTGCTTTTTCCATAAATGCCAAGCTAGCATCCATGAACTCTCGGTCTACGTTTTCCATACGCTTACGAGTAAGGGGACCTGTGTCCTCGATTTTGCCATCCGCAGTCGCCTTCAACACGCCTCGAGGTCCGAATTTTTTACGAAACTCTGGATCTTTTGGATAAAACTCAGACTCAGGCTCTTCTTCCGCGTTTAAATGGTATAGGTTACCAAAGAACTCATCAAACCCATGGTTAGTTGGTAGGTGCTCATCTTGATCACCAAGGTGGTTTTTACCAAACTGACCAGACACATAGCCGTGATTTTTAAGTAACTCTGCGATAGTAGGATCTTTCGATTGAATACCCTCTTTTGCGCCGGGCATACCAATAGTCAATAGACCGGTACGAAACGGATGTTGACCCAGAATAAATGAGGCTCGTCCGGCAGTACAACTCTGTTGTGCGTAAGCGTCTGTGAAAATGGCACCTTCATTGGCGATTTTATCAATGTTAGGAGTCTTCCCTCCCATCATACCATTGTGATACGCACTAATGTTGTATACACCTACATCGTCACCCCAGAACACAAGGATGTTGGGCTTATCGGCAGCAAAGGCTGTGGACGCAGCTAATGTACCGACCAATGCCATTACCTTTTTAATCGAGTTTCGCATGAAAATCCTCCGCGATAAATGAATCCATTATCGTTATATAACGTTACTAATTGTGTTCATCATGGCGAAGTCGAGTTAGATGACACCAAATGAGACAATGTAGTCAGTTGAATATAGTAGAGGTTTTTTGTTGCTTCCAAGTAATCCCTGTTTTTCAAAAATGTTAACTAACATGGACTAGACTTTAGTGTGTTTTAAGTGTGATAAGACGCACTTACAGGATTGAATTTCAATGAAAGGCGACACTATGAAAAATAAACTAGCAACTATCCTGTTTCTATGTATCCCGTTAGAAGTGGTTGCGGAAGAGACACCAAATGTCGTGGTAATGTTGGTTGATAACCTTGGGTGGGGGGAACTAAGTTCCTATGGGAGTACCAGAGGTGTTGAAACTAAAAACTTAGATCAACTTGCTAGAGAAGGTGTACGCCTTACTAATTTTAATGTGGAACCGCAATGCACGCCAACTCGCTCCTCATTCATGACGGGGAGGCGAGCGCTTAGATCTGGGACAGATAAGGTTGTTTGGGGAGTGCCTTACGGTATGGTGAACTGGGAGATAACCATTGCAGAGAAGTTTAAGGAACAAGGATATAACACGAGCCTTTACGGGAAATGGCATTTGGGAGACCAAAAAGGGCGCTTTCCAACGGATCAAGGCTTTGATGAATGGTATGGCATTGCAAATACGACGGATGAGTCAGAATATAGCTCTCAACCCGGTTATAAAGCTATATTACCTAAACCTCAAATCCTTTCAGCTAGAGCAGGGCAGGATCCTAAAGGGGTCAAAGAATATAATTTGGACTCACGTAGAACGATTGACAGTGAGCTAGTTGAACATGCCACAGATTTTATAAATCGAAATGTGAAAGAGAATAAGCCATTTTTCTCTGTAATTACTTTTACTCAACCACATTTACCGACGCTACCTCATCCTGATTTTATTGGTAAAACAGGCAAAGGAAATTACTCAGATGTGTTAGCTGAGATAGATTTTCGAGCTGGGCAAGTTATTGGTGCAATAGAAAAAGCAGGAATTAAAGACAATACACTAGTGATTTGGTTTTCTGACAACGGTCCAGAGTGGCATATGCCATACCAAGGCTCTAGCGGACCATGGCGTGGTGCGTACTTTACGGCTCTTGAAGGCTCTCTCCGAACACCATTTATTGCCTCTTGGCCTAACCACATCAAACCGGGCAGAGTGAGTGATGAAATTATCCATGTTGTGGATCTATTTGCCTCACTTTCTCATGTCGGTGGATACAAATTACCAAGCGATAGAACAATAGATAGTATTGATCAGTGGGCCTTTTTAAAGGGAGATAGTGAAAAGTCTAATCGAGATGGTTTTATCGTTAACAATGGCTCTGAAACCTACGCTTATAAGTGGGAAAATTACAAGATGCACTTTATTGATCAAGATATCATGCCGGAGAAAGGGCGCCCATTACAGATCCCTGAAATATACAATTTGATTGATGACCCTAAAGAGGAGTTTGATTTAAGAAATAATGCCACATGGTTATTTCCTATCATGATAGGAAAGAGAGTAAAGTTTGAATCTTCCGTTGCAACAAGCTGCGATACGATTCCTTTCCCTGCTCCATTTGGATATAAGCCCGATTGTAGCAAGGGGAATTTCAATCAATTTCCAGTGGATGGGTTACGCCAGAAGTAGTTTATCCCAATGGCTCTTTCTCGCATACATGAGGTATGTTTTTGGTTCAATATCTCATTAGAGCCATTTAGGGCCATGTTTTTTCTAGTTTCATTTGAACAGTCATATTCGTCGACCATACTTAAAGTTCGTTGTTTCATATGGGGCGAATTATGCAGCCAATACTCTACATTCAAATCGGTAATGTTCTTTGGGCGGTTTTAAGTGACGGTTCTTGGATCCAAATGTTGCCCAACGAACAATTAGTTCCAGAAGTAGAGGTGGTTGTTCTTAATACTGACATTCTCGATATTGCATTTAATGAAGATACAACAAGTGAGGATGAATCGAGTTCGAATGATCTTTTAATTGCATCTCAAAACGGTATTGAATCCAATTTTAATCAGAGCGTTCGAGATTTTAGTGAGTCTTCTGGTGGGTTAAGTTTTGTTGCCTATATTCGCGCTGTTTTACCTGAGCAACTCGTTTCTAATGGCTATGTTACTAGGCCAGCAGTGCAAGAAAGAGAGAACCCAACTTCTGAGACTCAGGCTCCTGAGCGGTTGAATCCCGATGCTATATTAACGGTGGATATTCTTGATGGCGGCGATGGATACGAAAACCAGTTTGAAGTTCCTAGTGTCACGATTCAAGGTGACGCACTCAAGATAAGCGATGAGTGGCTTGTTACTATCACCATTACCGATAGCCTCAATAATTCTATTACTGTTACAACGACCGTAGAGAACGAGTCTTATACCCTATCAGGCGTTGATCTGTCTTCTCTTGCCGAAGGGCCGCTTACGGTGACTTCTGTGGTTTCTGACATTTATGGCAATAACCTGAACGCCGTCGATACGACCATTAAAGATACGCTTGCAACGGTGAACGTCAATTTTGATGGTGGAGGGGATGAGTATTTAAATCAGTACGAAATCGCGACTACTCGCCTCGAAGGGACGATTGAAAACATTGAAGATGGCCAGCGTATCCAAGTTACGGTAACCGACTCGTTAGGAGCGGTCATAAACTTAGAAACGGTGGTGACTGGTGGAAGTTGGTCTCTGGACGACGTTGACCTTTCTGGATTGTCTGAAGGTACGCTGACAGTTGTTGCTGAGAGTATTGATATAGCGGGCAACCCTACAACCAGTGAAAACACCATCATCAAAGATACGCTCGCAAGTGTGACGGTGGACGTTGACGATGGCGGAGACGGCTATTTAAACACTGAAGAGCGCCAATCTGTCACTTTGTCAGGGCAAGTCAGTGATGTTGAAAATGGTCAGACGGTTTCTGTCACGGTTCAAGACAGCTTGGGGGTGATGCTCTCGTTCAATACCGTTGTCGTTGATGGTATGTGGCAAGTCGAAGGGGCGAACTTATCCACGTTAGCCGATGGGGCGTTAACCGTATCTGCCTCCGTGAATGATGTGGCGGGCAACCAAGCGAAAGCGATGGATGAGGCTACGACCATAGATGCCACTGCTCCCACCATTGATATCGATACGGATTTTTATATTAGCGGTGGTCTTGCCATTGATGATTTCCGTGAGGGTATAGTCACGGAAATGAGAGGGACAACCAGTGGTGTAGAGCAAGGTTTGGCAGTGACGATTCGGGTAAGTGACGGAGACAGCACGCTGAATTTTACTGGCCTCGTTGATGCATCAGGTTCGTGGACAGTAACCGGAATTGACGTAAACACTCTCAATCTAAACAACACGTGGACCATTGAAGCAGAAGTGTTGGATGCCGCCGGCAACCACGTGGTCGATACCATGCCGACAATAGTGCTACCCGGTTCAACGGTATTTTCTGAAAACATCGTTGGATTTTTTGGTGAGCAAAGCAGCTCGGCAGCCATCAACATAGAAAATGGTGTGCCAGCACTGCATGCAGAGCAACCAAGTTTGAGCGCGCTTACATCGGTCGGTCAATCTATAAATGTTGTTGTTGCAGAAGATGGGTTGAGCTTACAAGGAACATCGACTGACGACCGATTAGTTTTCTCAGCAGAAGTCAATGATGATGGTACGGTTCAAATTACTTTTTATGAAGCGATTGATCATGGTGTAGGTCAAGATGAGCTGGTGACTAACGTATTGGTTGAAAGCATTCAAAGTGATGCTGACGGCACACAAGAGGCTGTTGTGGCTCCCCTAGAAATCGCCATCCTTGATGCCGATCCAGTGATCGAAAATGAGTCATATAGTGTAACCGAAGGCCAAGTCATTTCTGGCAATGTACTGGAGAATGACATTGATATTGATGGTGACTTGTACATTCGATATGTCAGAGCCGGAGGAGAGATCCAGTCTGTCCCTGATGGTGGCTCAGTAAGTTTTAGTCTAGAGAAGGGTGAATTAACCGTATTTTCAGATGGCTCTTGGCAGTTGAATGCCAGTCGCAACTTAGATCACACGGTTGAGCAAAGTCTCGTTTTTGATTATCTCGCAGCCGATGATTCAAAAGATTACGGTGTAGCAACCGCAACTATCGACATTATAGATGGCCAAGCGGGTTATGTAGGCAGCGCTACTATAAACGCAGCAGAAGTACCTCTGGGAGAGGCATTATTAACCACCGAAGGCAGTGTTAATGTGATTGCTGGCTCTGATAACCCTGATCCGACTAGTTTGTATTTTGGTGGGGCATCCATTACTAAGTTAGAGGCATTAGGGCTTACAAGCTCAGTCTCTGATAATGAGCTTAGCTACACGTTAAGTTCCAGTGGAAAGCAAATCACAGCATTTGCCAATGGTGTCACTGTATTTACGTTAACATTGAGTGGCATTGAGTCGGGTAACGATGTACTAGCTTCAATCTCGCTTACTCTTGATCATCCTATCGATCAATTCAATAGTAGTGATACGGTCACTTTCCCGCTGATCATTGGAGGGACAGATCTAGACTCCACACCGCTTGTAGAGAATGAAATTGATTTCGTGTTGAAAGATGGTGTTGATCCTACGTTGAGCAACTTGACTGTCGTTGCAATGGAAGAGATTAATCTAGAAAGTGGGGCAATCTTTAAGACTGGGAGCCTTCAACTCGATATCGGGAGTGATTATGTTGACTCTCTTCGATTTAGCGAATTAAACCAGCCCACATTAGTGAGTAGTGAAAGTGAGTTGCTTTACCGTCTGTCTGATGACGGTACGACAATTACTGGCTATATCTTAGAAGGTGGGGTGGAAGTAAATATTTTTCAATCGAAACTATTGTCCACATTACCTTTAGAGTCTAGTAGTGAAATAGAGTATTCCTTTGAATTATATCGCTCTTTCGATCTGTCAAAAGATCAAATCCTGGATATACCATTGTTAGTTAATGCAACAGATTCAGACGGTGACACCACCTCCGTAACACTGGATATTACCTTAGAGGCAATAGAAGGTTTGAACGATGATGCCTCTTTAACAGTAGATATTCTTGATGGTGGTGATGGATACGAAAACCAGTTTGAAGTTCCTAGTGTCACGATTCAAGGTGACGCACTCAAGATAAGCGATGAGTGGCTTGTTACTATCACCATTACCGACAGCCTCAATAATTCCATTACTGTTACAACGACCGTAGAGAACGAGGCTTATACCCTATCAGGCGTTGATCTGTCTTCTCTTGCCGAAGGGCCGCTTACGGTGACTTCTGTGGTTTCTGACATTTATGGCAATAACCTGAACGCTGTCGATACGACCATTAAAGATACGCTTGCAACGGTGAACGTCAATTTTGATGGTGGAGGGGATGAGTATTTAAATCAGTACGAAATCGCGACTACTCGCCTCGAAGGGACGATTGAAAACATTGAAGATGGCCAGCGTATCCAAGTTACGGTAACCGACTCGTTAGGAGCGGTCATAAACTTAGAAACGGTGGTGACTGGTGGAAGTTGGTCTCTGGACGACGTTGACCTTTCTGGGTTGTCTGAAGGTACGTTGACTGTTGTTGCTGAGAGTATAGATATAGCGGGCAACCCTGCAACCAGTGAAAACACCATCATCAAAGATACGCTCGCAAGTGTGACGGTGGACGTTGACGATGGCGGAGACGGCTATTTAAACATTGAAGAGCGCCAATCTGTCACTTTGTCAGGGCAAGTCA
Source organism: Vibrio sp. OY15 (assembly GCF_000742455.1). Classification (NCBI taxonomy): domain Bacteria; kingdom Pseudomonadati; phylum Pseudomonadota; class Gammaproteobacteria; order Vibrionales; family Vibrionaceae; genus Vibrio; species Vibrio sp. OY15. The sequence continues at coordinate 500,271 of NZ_JPIL01000001.1, forward strand.
GTGATGTTGAAAATGGTCAGACGGTTTCTGTCACGGTTCAAGACAGCTTGGGAGCGATGCTCTCGTTCAATGCCGTTGTCGTTGATGGTATGTGGCAAGTCGAAGGGGCGAACTTATCCACGTTAGCCGATGGGGCGTTAACCGTATCTGCCTCCGTGAGTGATGTGGCGGGCAACCAAGCGAAAGCAATGGATGAGGCTACGACCATAGATGCCACTGCTCCCACCATTGATATCGATACGGATTTTTATATTAGCGGTGGCCTTGCCATTGATGATTTCCGTGAGGGTATAGTCACGGAAATGAGAGGGACAACCAGTGGTGTAGAGCAAGGTCTGGCAGTGACGATTCGGGTAAGTGACGGAGACAGCACGCTGAATTTTACTGGCCTCGTTGATGCCTCAGGTTCGTGGACAGTAACCGGAATTGACGTAAACACTCTCAATCTAAACAACACGTGGACCATTGAAGCAGAAGTGTTGGATACCGCCGGCAACCACGCGGTAGATACCATGCCGACAATAGTGCTACCCGGTTCAACGGTATTTTCTGAAAACATCGTTGGATTTTTTGGTGAGCAAAGCAGCTCGGCAGCCATCAACATAGAAAATGGTGTGCCAGCACTGCATGCAGAGCAGCCAAGTTTGAGCGCGCTTACATCGGTCGGTCAATCTATAAATGTTGTTGTTGCAGAAGATGGGTTGAGCTTACAAGGAACATCGACTGACGACCGATTAGTTTTCTCAGCAGAGGTCAATGATGATGGTACGGTTCAAATTACTTTTTATGAAGCGATTGATCATGGTGTAGGTCAAGATGAGCTGGTGACTAACGTATTGGTTGAAAGCACTCAAAGTGATGCTGACGGCACACAAGAGACGGTTGTGGCACCGTTAACGATTACTATTTATGACTCTGATCCGGTGATTAGAGATGACACATACTCAGTCGTAGAAGATCAAACAATTACGGGCAATCTACTTGAAAATGATATTGATCTTGATGGAACACTTTATGTGAAATTTGTAGAGGCTGGCGGGGAGCAGAAGTCAATTCTAGAGGGGGGATCCGTAAGTTTTAGTTTAGAAAAAGGCGAATTAACCGTATTTTCTGATGGCTCTTGGCAGTTTGATGCAGGTCGAAACCTAGATCATTCGGTCGAGCAAAGTGTTTCTTTCAGCTATTTAGCTGCAGATGACTCCCAAGACTATGGCTTGGCTAACGCGACCATTGATATTAGTGATGGACAAGCAGGTTACGTAGGCAATGCGACTATAGACGTAACAGAAGTCCCTTTGGATGGCCCGATATTGAACTTTGAAGGAACTGTCAATATTGTCGCGGGATCTGACAACCCTGATCCGAGTAGTTTGTATTTCGGTGGGTCATCTATTACTAAGTTAGAAGCATTAGGGCTTACAAGCTCAGTCTCTGATAATGAGCTTAGCTACACGTTAAGTTCCAGTGGAAAGCAAATTACAGCATTTGCGAATGGTGTCACTGTATTTACGTTAACATTGAGTGGCGTTGAGTCGGGTAACGATGTATTAGCATCAATTTCGCTTACTCTTGAGCACCCTATCGATCAATTCAATAGCAGTGATATGGTCACTTTCCCGTTGACCATTGGTGGCGTAGATTTAGATGCCACACCGCTTGTAGAGAATGAAATTGACTATGTTCTAAAGGATGGCGCAGACCCAACTTTAAATAATTTGAATGGGGTAGAAGTAAAAGAATCTGATCTCGCAAATGGAAGTGTGTTGAGCTCAGGGAATTTTCAAGTTGAGGTTGGCAGTGATTACCTCGAATCTTTGTCGTTCATCGTCTCTGAACAACCCTTGTTGACGAGTGGTGAACAAGTTGTGCTTTATCAAGTCTCTGCGGATGGCAAAACACTTGATGGTTATATTCTTGACGAAGATGGGCAAACTCAGATTCCCATCTTTCAAGCTACCCTCAATGCTTCATTACCTATTGATGCAAATAGCGACATTACCTACTCCTTTGAGCTTTTTCAGGCTCTCGACCAACAAGAAAATACTGATCCAAACGTGCCTCTCGTTGTTACTGCAATGGACTCAGACCAAGATAACACGTCGGTCGTTTTAGACATTAATGTGATAGATAACGACAATGAACAAGCGCTAATCAATAGTGGCAATGTCGAGTTAACCGAAACACCTGTCGATACAAACATTGCTCCTGATGGTGTTTCAGCCATAGCGAATACGGATGTGATAGTTACGTCATCATTCGATCCGATTGTGTATCTGGGTGTTGACATAAATGATGGAGATACTGTCAAAACTACGCTTGGTGATGCTGTTACTTATAACGGAGAGGCTGCCACTTGGTACGATAACAATGATGGAAGCTTTGACGCAATTTCAGACACTGGAGACGTTGTATTTAGGGTCACGTTACCTAGTGACTTCTCTTTGCCATCAAATGATACGTCTACCGTTAATGTAACTGTAGAGCTTTATCACTCGCTTGACCATGTTTTAGGTGATGGGACGCAATTGTCGATCTCTATGCCCATCGTGGCGAGAGATTCTGATGGAAGCGAGATCTCTACGGAGTCCAACATACTGGTCTATGATGGCTTGTTTCCGGAACTAGTAATTACAGAGGGAATCACAGTCAATGAAAGCGGGTTGAATGATGATTCGCTTGATTCTGGCATCGAGGGCTCGTCACCATCCATTACGCTATTACAAGGTTCAGACTCTATCGCCAGTGTGAGCGTGAATATCGATATGTTCAATGCGCTCGGCTATAAAACAAGTAGTGGTAGCCTGGTTTCGCTTGATTCACCGGACTCGAATGGTTGGTTATATGCAAGAGATGAAAGCGAGCAAGACGTCTTTAGAATTAGATTTAATACCGATGGGACTGCCGAGTTTGATCTATACCGTGCACTTGAACACGATGAACCTGACGGTGTTCCAGCGGACGAGAACACATTAGAACTCAGTTTTTCAATTTATGCCGTTGATAAGGATGGCGACCAGTCTGAAGCTGAGACATATACCGTTAGTGTAGTAGATGATATCCCTGAAGACACAAGCTCACCAATAGAAATTGAACTTACCGAGGGGGATGAGTTTTCGGGAAACTGGTTTAGCAATAATGCCGACTTAATCAGTTCAGATGGCACGTTGATTTCAAGTTTGACCTATGCAGGTGAAACATACGATACGGCGAGTTCGGTATTTAGCAATGATGCTTGGACCATCGATTTAATCAATAGTAGTGATGGTAACTTAAAATATGGAACGCTGACTATTGCTCAAGATGGGACATTTACGCTAACTACCGAGCTTATTGTTAATACGCCTGTAGGTGGTTTGCTTGATGATCTAACGATAACTGTGACGGATGCAGACGGTGACCAAGCAAGCAGTGAAGCTCAATTAATTCTTGATGATGCTAGGGGCTTTATTCGAACCGTTAATGTAGATACGTTAGAAGATAATGGCGCGAATAATAGTGGAGACCCTACGCCAGTCGCGTTACCGATTAGAGTTTCTCCTGGGGATACGGAGAATAATGAGCGTGTTGAAGCGATAAGGATCTCTGTTGAATCTCTACAAGGAGGGGCTCTGTTTTTAGACGGAGCGCGCCTTGAAGATGATGATAATGACGGATTTATTAGTCTTTCTGGTACAGAGCTAATGGGGGTGGGTATATTCACTGTTCCAAATGGTGATCTCACTTATCAACCAGCACTAAACCTGTCGGGCAACACTATCAAAGTTTCGTTAGCAGTGTCTGCATTAATCGTATCTGATGTCGAACCAGATGGTTTTGTATTACAAGGCAATAATACGTTAAATGTTAACGTTTTACCGGTTGCAGATTTGCCAGAGTGGTCTAATGATTCGGACTTTTCTTATCAAAGTGTTGAAGATTCCGCTGAATCACTTTCACTCAATATTGTCGCTGAAAAGTTTGACCAAGACGGTTCTGAAACGCTCCACTACCAAATTTCGAATATTCCAGATGGACTTATATTAACACTTAACGGAAGTGCTATTGAGGAAGGGAAAGCGTATAGCCAATCCGAGTTAGATCAAATTGAAATCACATCTAACGAAAACTTAGCCGGAAGATTTACTTTTGATGTAACGGCAGTAACGACTGAGTCGGGTAGTGTGTTTGCCGATGAGCAAGATAAAACAGCGGAGATCACTGAGCAAGTTGTTATCGATATATCTCCAGATGCCGATGTGCCTACGCTGACCGTTAAAAACATTCAGGGGCTTGAAGACCAAGCGATTGACTTAAAAGAGTACATCTTAGGGCGGCTCACTGACACAGATGGCTCGGAGTCTCTGTCTTATCGCATAGAAGTTCAAGATGGTTGGACATTGCCTGTCGGAGCTGGGATTACGCTTATCGGTATTAATACCTACCTAGTGACCTCCAATGCTCTAGCCAATTCGGAGGCGTTACTTCAACCAAAATCGGATATCAGCTCATTTACTGAATCTCTATCCCTTCAAGTAACCGCCATTTCAACAGAGTCGACTATTGATGGCTTAGCACCTATTAATGAAACCGCCGAGAGCCAATCTGCAACCATTGACATTAAGCTAAAAGGCGTGGTCGATGAACCAATTGTTCTAGATGGTGGACAGGGGAATTGGCAATATGATCAAGCGACTAAAGTAATTAGTAATCTCTCTACGTTAGACGAAGATAACCTGATACAACTGGATTTTATCATCCAGACATCAGACGACGATCTATCAGAAGAAATTAATATCTTGCTTCAGAACATCCCTGTGGGAACACAACTGACAGATGTAAATGGTGACCCTATTGTTCTTCCAATTGCTTACGTGGACCCAATAACGGGGCCAGTTTATCAGGTCTCAAACGCTGTTCTTGAAAACACTTACCTCAAAACAGAGCAAGATTTTAGTGGAACACTGAGCATGGATGTTATCGTCGTTTCAACAGAGCCGGATGGTGATTCTGCTGAAACCCCTCTTAAAGTGGAAATGGAAATCTCACCTATTGTTGATCAAACTGACGGTCAAGAATTACAAAGCAATGGTATTGAGGACAATTTCATCACACTAAATCTTGAGCCTGTCGTTAATCAAGATATAGATTCTAGTGAGTCCTTGACAGGATACACCATTGTATCCATTCCAGATGGCTTAACACTTTACTTTGATGGTAATGCAGTAGAGGAAAGTAATTTACCGTTAGAACTCAATGAACTACTCGATGGTAGCTCGGCAACATTATCTGAGTTGTTAAACAGTGGACGAATCACTGTAAAAGCTAATGAAGACCTAAGTGGGACGTTTAGCCTGGAAGTTCAGTACGAAGTGACAGACACGTCTCCTACGCTGGAGACTGATGTAAAGGCAATCAACGGTTCTTTGAGCGTCGTGGTTTCTGGAAAAGTGGATATTGGTAATGAAGATATTGACAAAACACGTTTAGAAGGTGCGACTGAAGTATTCACAAGTACCGATGGGTCTGCTGTCGACGTGAGTGGAGGCATTACATTTACAGAAGCGGATATTGATGGTTCAGAGTATCTCGATTACATCGTTTTACAGATACCGCAGGGTCAAGACCTCATTGTTACTCATCCGAACGGTGCTTCTCAAGATGCCGATGGGAACTGGCTGATTCCAATGGAAGGAATCACAAGTGATAGCGTGTTGGAAACCGCTCAAGATTTGCTTGCTAGCGCATCGATTTATAGCCCATCTAACACAGAGATACTTGATGTGAATGTGTTAGCGTATGTTCGAGATGGAACGGATGCTCAATACATCACTGGTCAGTTCCAAATTCAAATTACTGGCCATGAAGGAGATGGAGACCAGTGTGCTGATCCTGGTGAACCAGGAAGCGTTCAAAGTGGGGATATTGTAGGTAAAGAAGGTGAAGATGTCTCAATTGGGGCGTTTTTAAACCCTGATGTAGCGAGTAGTGACGGTAACTTAGTTTCCTTCTTTGTCGCCGCAGATTCTTTACCTGAAGGAGTCGAGCTTACTGGCGAAGGTGTGATACCTGCTTATGATAATGCGGGCAATCTGTTGGGTTATTCAATTTCTAGCGCTGGATTGTCTTCCTTGACGCTTACTGGCGTGGATGAGGACTTTGCTGGATGCATTACTTTCAATTTAGAAGTGACAGAAACGGCCCCATGCGATGGTGACTCGAAAACAACCGCTCAGACCATTACGGTACAAATCTCTCCTGTTGTCGATGATATCGCGATAGCACCAAGCCAAGTTACGGTTCAAGAAGATACTATAACCAACCTGAATCTTGCTCTTGTATTGGGCGATAGTGAAGGGCCAATGCAGTCCATTACTGGAGAAGGTGACGCAGCGACTGGCCTTGAAAGTGTCAATTGGGTTTCTTTATCTGTGTCTGACGAGAATGCGCGGTTTACTGCCGTGGACCCGAGCCTACTCATTGACAACGGTGATGGAACATGGGTAGTGACAGATGTTACGCGTCTAAACGAAATTCAGTTAATCCCACCTGAAAACTACAGTGGAGAGCTTGTTATTTCCGTTGACGCAAACATTACTGATGAAGTCACGGGAAGTTGTTTAAGTACTGACAGTGCGAAAGATACTCAAACTAAATCAACAGAAGTTACCGTTACCATTGCCCCAGTGGTTGATAAAGCGGTTCTGGAAACAGAAGACGTAGTTGGTAATGAAGATAATTATATTTATTTAGGAAACTTATCTGCATCATTAATCGATCAAGATGGTTCTGAGTCGATGTCTTTGGTCATGACAGGAGTGCCAGACGGAGCCGTGTTGGTTTGGGACAATAATGGGACGTTCGAATTACTCCCTGATAACGGTTCAACGGATGGTGAGAGCAAGGAGTGGCAGCTAACTCAAGCACAACTTGATAAGGTTTACTTTCTACCGCCACTAGATTTTAGTGGGGATATTTCATTAACACTGCAAGCTATTACCCAAGAGTCTGGATCAAACGACTATAACTATACCACTTCTCAGTTCAACGTCGGCGTAAAACCGATTGGCGATGATGTATCGTTGAATACAACCTCTAACACGTTCACTGGAGATGAAGGTGATTCCATTTCGATTGACTTTTTAGCGAGCGGTTTTGAAACAAATAGCAACGAATATATAGAAGTGTCGATGTTGATCAAAGCAAGCTCTGAACCCTCTGCATTGGAAGGCTTAGGTAGGATTCGTATTGGAACTCAATTCTCATCCTTTACCTTCGATGACGCGGGCAATGCCGTGGCGACGGTATTAGTGCGAGCAAATGAAGTGTCAGGTTTGGAGTTCATTCCGAAGGATGCATTTGGAACGATGGATGTTGCTCTCAATGTTAGAACGTTTGATCAAGCGATAGTGTCAGAGACACTCGAAACCGATTTTGGAGATGTGCAAACTACCGATCTAACCATTGTTGTTACCCCTGAAGCTGATGAGCCAACACTAACGGCCGATTATCAGTCTATTGTGTCTGAAGCGTCTGGGAGTATTCCTTTGGGGTTGAGCATGAATTTAGTCAATCCTGCACCCGAAGAGTTTGGAAGTGTGGAGATTCGCGGATTACCAACAGATCTAGAGTTGAGTCATGGTGAAAGATTGAACGGCATTTATACTGTTGATCAAGAGGATGTCGCTGATCTTTCCATCGTTGGCGGGTTTAGCGGTGCAAGTGATTTTACGTTGTCGATAAAACCGATTGCAACACTGGGTGCTACAGTCGCAGAAGGTGCTGCTCAGACAGTCAATGTTACCTTAGTGGAAGAAGGGGGCCAAACATTACTTGCGACAGATGCTAATGATTTGCTTATTGGAGGAAGTGGCAGCGATGTATTCCAGTTTGACAGTTCAGGGCTCGGTAACGAGTTAAAGCCCTCGTACGATGTGATCAACGATTTCCAAATATCCGTTATTGGTGATGATAATGACACAATTGACATCGCCTCGATAATCACCGCTACCTCGATAACAGAAGTCGATAATAAGCTCGATTTAACAGAGAATGATGATGGCGTAACGCTTCACATAAAACCAGAAGAGACGGGGACAAAACAACAGATTCTTATGCAGGGCGTCACTCTTGATCAGCTTTACAAAGGTGACTCGACTGGCGTAGCCGAAGAAAATGTCTTACAGAAGATGATTGATGACAACAACTTGCTAGTAGGTGGTATGTCATGAAGCATCACTCATCCTCATCAAGTGAGCTGACTAACGATCCTTGGGGGCAATCGTTAACTTGGTTGATGCGTTATTTTGAGGTTAGACACCATACAAAAAAGGTGCTTTCTGGATTACCTCTTGTTGAGGGTAGATTGGATAGTGACTTATTCATCAGAGCCGCTGAGCGAGCCGATCTTGAACTCACATTAATCGATTTAAAATCCACCGCAATGTTGAGCTTTCCATTGGTGGGAATCAATAGGAAGACGTTACAACCCGCTATTATATCTGAGCGACATAACAGCGATTATCAAGTCACGTTATTTAGTGAAGATCAAGGTGAAACGCAATACGTCACGAGCGAGGAGCTGCATAATCAATTCCAGCCTCAAGCATGGCAAGTTTCTATGCGTCCAGAGTTGGACAAACGGATAAGTTCTATTCAAGCGGATTATAATGAACATTGGCTTTTCGCCGTAGTGAAAGAAATGTCTCCGTGGTATCGAGATCTTTTGATTGCCTCTTTCCTTATCAATACGCTAGCGCTAGTTATTCCGCTTTTCACTATGAACGTTTACGATCGTGTAGTGCCTAATCAAGCTTTCAGTACATTATGGGTTTTGGTCGCTGGTGTCTCCGTCATCATTATTTTTGATTGGCTATTGCGTAAAGCAAGGGGAGTTGTCACTGATACCGCGGGTAAGTACATCGATAACAAGCTTTCTTCGATACTTTTTTCTAAAGTTATGGGGATGAAACTTGAACACCGTCCTGCATCAGTCGGTGCATTCGCTCGACAACTACAAGATTTTGATAGTGTTCGCGATTTTTTTACTTCTGCATCTCTTGTGACCTTAGTTGATCTCCCATTTACGTTGTTATTTTTAGTCTTAATAGGTTGGCTAGGTGGGGCAATGATGTTCATACCTATTGCCGTCATGTTTATCCTGCTGATCCTTGGCTTTGCGGTAAAAGCAAAAATAGAACAATCACATACGGAAAGTGCTGCACTATCCATGAAGCGACAAGCTCACTTGTTTGATTCATTGTCCTCTTTAAAAGAGATTAAGCAAAATAACGCTACGGGAGAAGCACAAAAGCGTTGGGAGCAGACGGTATCCATGCTTTCTGATTGGCAAAATCAATCGCGAAACTATTCGAATATCGTTGCTTACTCCATTCAATCTAGCCAGCAGATAATTACCGTAATGTTACTTGTAACAGGCGTGTACAGAATTTCTGAGGGATTGCTCAGCATGGGGGGGCTCATTGCTATTGTCATGCTTAGCGGTCGTGCTGCAGGGGCGATTAACCAGTTAGCTATGCTGTTACTTCGCTATCAACAGACAAAAACAGCGGTTGAAGGCTTAAATTCTATCATGTCTTTACCTCAGGAGGTGCAACGCAGTCAGGTCATTACGTCTGCCGAATTTACAGGGAATATACGTTTAGAAAACGTGAGCTTCCAATACCCAGATGTTGATATGCCATGTTTGAGAGATATTAATCTTACTATCAAGCAAGGCGAACGCGTTGGCGTTATTGGTAGTGCAGGAGCAGGAAAGTCTACACTCCTTTCTATTATTACCAATCAACTCAGTGCCTTACAGGGTAGCGTTTATTTTGATGACATTGACAGTCAGCTTTGGCCCGCCGAATTGATAAGAGAGAAAACGGGTTGGGTTGGCCAAGATTCGCATCTTATATACGGCAGCATTATGGAAAACATAGTATTAGGACATCATGTTATTGATCAAGAACGTTTACGCCGTGCGATAGAATTATCGGGTTTGAACCAGTACATGAGCCGCCTTCCTCATGGTCTAGAAACGCAAGTCGGAGAAGGAGGGCGTTATTTGTCGGGGGGGCAAAGGCAAGCTGTAGCGATTTCAAGAGCGTTTTATCGAAACCCTGCAGCATTAATTTTAGACGAGCCAACCAGTTCCTTAGACCAGCCAGCTGAGAATGCGTTGTTTAATGCTCTTAAATCGTTGCCGCACTCGACGACGATGATTATTAGCTCTCATAAACATTCCTTATTATCGCTTTGTGATCGAATTGTTGTGCTTGATAAAGGCACAATTTTGAGGGAAGGAGCGCCCCAAGAAATTTTTGCTAAACAACAGTCTAACGCGAAAACGAACAGAGTACGCGCAGTATCAATTGTACGCGAAGGAGGTCAATGATGAGCACAGTTCGTTGGAGTAATGCTCATTTAGCAAACCGTTCGAGAACGTTGATTTGGTTGTCTGCCGCGTTAGTGCTAAGTGTGATTATTTGGGCCTCGTGGGCGAGGTTAGACGAAGTGGTTGTCGGCGAAGGAAAGGTTGTTCCTACTTTGTCTGTTCAGACGATTCAGAGCTTAGAGGGAGGCATTCTAAAGGAGTTACTTGTCATGCCTGGTGAAAGCGTCACTAAGGGGCAAACCATCGCTATTCTGGATGATACAAGGTTTAAGTCGACCTATTCGGAGACCTCTGAACAAGTTGAATCTTTGCTCGCCAGAAAGCAGAGGCTTCAAATTGAATTAGAAACGGTAAAAGTGAATAGCCTCCAACTGGATTGGAAACAACAAGTGAGTATCGAGCCTCAGCCATTTGATATTTCGATGACCGGCCACTCTGCCTATCTGAATGCCAAAGCAAACTATCTTGAGCGGTTGAGCCAACTGGAGTCTGAGCTGGAGGAGGCTAAATTGCGAATTGAGCAACAATCGCAAGCTTATCTAGATACCTTGAATACCATTCAAACACTAAAAAGCAGTCTGGTTATTGTCTCGAAAGAGCGAGATATGTTGAGAGAGGTGGTTTCTAGTGGCGCGGTGGCTGAAGTGGAATTATTAAAACTGAATAGAGACGTTATAAAGCTCAAAGGAGACATCGCGAGTTCACAAGCTGCTGCCCAAAAGCAAAGGGCTGTGTATTCTGAATCCATCGCAGATTATCGTGGTACTGCGCTTGCTTTTAGGGCAGAGGCACAAGGGCAGCTCAATGAAGTTGTGACGCAACTAGCGCAGCTCAATGAAAGTCGTCAGGCGATTGCGGATCAGTTGAATCGAACGCAGTTACTTTCTCCGGTCGATGGAACCATCAAAGATGTTTTTGTCAGAACCATCGGAGGTGTGGTTAAGCCGGGTGAGCCTATTTTAGAAATAGTCCCTCGTAATAGCACGTTAATCGTTGAAGCGAGAATTTCTCCTCAGAATATCGCCTTCATAAGGCCTGGCCTGCCGGCAACGGTAAAGTTGTCTGCCTATGACTTTGTCATTTACGGAGGCCTAGAAGGAGAAGTGACCTACGTAAGCGCCGATGCACTTCAAAATGAAGAGGGCAATGCCTACTACCGTGCCAACGTTACTTTCAAGGTTGATGATAAGTTTACGATCATCCCGGGAATGCAGGTTGTGGTAGACATTCTTACAGGAGAAAAAACAGTACTGAATTATTGGTTAAAACCTATATTACGTGCGAAAGAGAATTCGCTCAGAGAAAGATAGACATAAGGATATAAGATGCGGCTTAAATCAACGTTATTGGTCTTGTTTGCAGTATCATCGTCGCCAAACGCTTTGACTTTAGAAGAGTCAGTTACGTTATCTCTCGATAGCTCCCCCAGTTTGCTTGCTCGCTATTCTCGCTATGAGTCGATGGTACGAGACCGAAATGCCATAAATGGTTCATTTCTTCCTCAGGTTAATTTGTATGCAGCAGCAGGGTACGAAGGTACTCGATATAACAACGGAAACTACATCGACAGTGAAGATAGAACATTAGAAAGAACGGAGATGGGCGTAAGAATCTCCCAACTGTTATTTGATGGATTTAAAACAAGTGCTGATGTTGATCGCCTATCTTACGAGGCTGAAGCTGAACGCTTGGACTTATTGGCATCTGCGGAAAATGTTGCATTAGATACTGTCAGAGCGTATGTGGATGTTTTACATGCCCGAGAGTTGATGAAACTGACAGAAAGAAACCTAAATGAACACCAAGAGATCTACCGTTTCATTCTAGATAAAAAAGAAAAAGGTTTAACCAGCAACTCCGACTTAGCGCAGGTTTCTTCGCGTGTCGCGACAACACAGTCCTCATTGATTGCCGCCCAAAACAATCTTTCCGATGCTAGAACAAGATTTGTACGTTTGGTTGGTCGAGCGCCGCAAAACTTAGTTGAACCTGTTTACCCGCAGGAGTTGCTTCCGAATAAGCTTGACGAAGCACTCAAACAAGCGGTTAGGTTGCACCCATCCATACAGTCAGCGATGAAAGATTTAGAGGCGGCTCGACATGAAGTAAAAAGAGAAAAGGGGGATTACTACCCAGAGCTCAAGCTTGAGCTGTCAGCCAACAAAACAGACAACGTGGATAATATTGAAGGCATTAACGAAGATGCAAAGGTTATGCTGACGGTCAACTACGATCTTTTTAACGGCTTTTCTACAGACTCCCGAGTGGAGTCATCCGCCTGGAGAGTAGAGGAGGCGAGGGCTATTCGAGCAAATGCAGAACTAGATGCGAATGAAGGTGTAAGGCTAGCATGGGACGCACATACATTGCTTCAACAGCAAATGGAGTATTTAAAAGTCAACGTTGATGCGGCGAAAGTAACTGAATTAGGGTACATCCAGCAGTTCAATGTAGGGCGACGCAGTTTGTTAGATGTATTAGATGCCAAAGTTGAAACGTTTGTTGCGAGACGGAACTATACCCGAACAAAGTACGATCATTTGGTTGCCACTTACCGTTTATTCAACTCGATGGGGATTCTGACTTATGCGTTGCGAGTTGAGTATCCAGAGAACTGGAAGGAGAACAATAATGGATAAATTCGCAGTGACGAGTCTTCTAGTTTTTATGTTAGCAGGCTGTGCTGAATCACCGAATACGACGTTGACCACTTACCAGTACAACGACCTTAAAGACAATGATAGTGATGGCGTGATAAACCAACGAGATAACTGCGCAGATACGCCAAAAGGTGTCGTTGTTGACAGTGAAGGCTGTGCGAATTGGGTCAACGACTCGCAGACACACCTGATCAGTTTTTTCTTTGCGATGGATGAGCATCAGGTAACGCCATTTCATGATATGCCGCTAAGCGAATTGAAAGCACTGCTTCAGAGTAACCCAAATGCGCAAGTCATACTGATAGGAGACACAAGCCCTGAAGCGTCACTCGAATACAACAAAGCGTTGGCAAAGAAAAGAACGGCAGCTATACGAAAATTGCTAGTGAGAAACGGCATTCAAGATAATCGAATTGAAGAGCAAGAGTTTTATCAGAATACGGCATTGACGGTACAACTAAAAAAACGGGAAAGGCGCACAATTGCTGTTGTAAACACGAAAGCTGAAAGTACTGAACAAGCGTGGACTATATTTAGTTCGGACAGCGAGTTGACACCTAATTCGAAGTTGGAGTTGAATTATGAAAATTAAAGTATTGCCTTTCTTTGCTCTAGCTTCATGTTTGATTTCACCGCTGGCATTTTCTGACTCTGAGGCTCGAACATCGATTTTTGTCGAGCCAGAGATACTAGAAACGATAGAAACATTGATAGATGAGCCAAGTGTAAATGTAGCGCTTGCATCTCAGTCTGGTGGTTTTAACGACATGCTAAATGACGGAACCTCTATTGCGATCACATCTAAGAAATGGTCAGATGAAAACATCTCCCGATTTCAACGAGAAAGAGGCCACAGGCCTACACGTTTGTTTTTAATGGCAAACGCTATTGTCGTAATCAATAGTCAAAAGAGTACGGTAGATAGTGTTTCCGTTAGTGAATTGAAACGCTGTGATGCAAATACGTATGCTTTCGGGGAGATGCGTTTAAGTAACCCAGGTGTGAGCTCTAATGGTTGTCAATCATCGATTCAAATGCTTGATGAAGACCGATTGAAACGGGCTTTAAGCGACGACTTGTCAGCCAAAGCTTATATGCGATACTCCGATTTTAAATACTCAGAACAGTGGTCGAGCTACAAGGCTCTCTCTGTTCATCATAACGATGACTCATGCTCTTTGAGCACAGATTGCATCTATTCTCTTCGCTATCCATTTTCCGTGGTCTATTACGTTTATATAAATAAACAATTCGACACTAATCAGAAGATCAAAAAATCAAAGCTATTTGAACTCCTTACAACCGACCACAATACACAACAGGTACGAAATGCTGGGTTTATTCCACTACCAAAAGCGCTTATTAAAAGAAATAGAGTGAAGTTAGGGCTAGATGAGCCAGTTGTTTTAAACGGGTATAAATAAACTTCATACGCCTAACTATGTGGGCTGAGTGAACGTACCGTCCTAGGAAGTTTTGCCTTGCTGCTCATTTATCTTTGGTTAACCTTTGGTCAATTGAGTTGGTTGTAAGTGGTTTTGTTGGTAATTTTTCTATTATTGTGGCAAATTCACTTAAAATCACTTAAGTGAATTTAAGTTATGACACAAGAAGAAAGACTCGTAGCACTCAGAGCGAAGCTGGAGCAGCAAAACAAAGTAACGTTGTCTGAAGTTTGTGAGTACTTTGGTATCTCGCGAGATTCAGCTCGCCGAGACTTAGTTAAGTTGAGTCAGCAACCTGGGTTACAAAGAATACGAGGTGGTGTCATGCTTGCGCCGATCTCTTCCCATACCGAGGCATACGCGAGTCGACCCGTGAGTGACGTTAAACATCGACTGGCTCAAGCTGCCGCAGCGTTGTTGGATGAGCGCGACCATCTTGTTATTGATACCAGCACCATTTTATCTCTGCTCCCACTCTATGCAGGAAAAGCACATTGTGGAGAAAACAAGCTCAACGTCGTTACTAACAGCATTGATGTGCTGACCGCTGCTGAGACAAACGACACAATGGACGTTTATTTCTTAGGCGGACACTTTGACCCTTATGCCAGAGCAGTTTTAGGGGCGCAAGCAGAGCAGCAAATGCAGCATTATCACGTGAACAAAGCGTTCATTGGCGTGTGTGCATTGTCATCCCGGGGGCTGACAACAAATAGTTTGTTAGAAGCAACAATGAAACAAGCGATGATTGCTCAAGCTCAGCAGGTCATCGTCGTTTGTGAATCCCGAAAAATTGGTAGCGACAATTTCCACCACGTATGTGATTTGTCAAAGATCGACATCATTATTACCGATCATCCTCCTCAATCAGATTTTCAACAACTCCTCGATCACAATGATATTGAATGTATTGTTGTGTCACCGAAATAAGGAATCTTAGAATGGCTTACGATCCCGTAAAAACCGCTGTGATTGGTTACGGATATTCAGCAAAAACGTTTCATTTACCCTTCATTAAAGCGCTACCAAATTTAACGCTGAGCGCGATAAGCTCGCGTCAACAGGAGGCGGTTCAAAATGATTGGCCAGATGCTAAGTGGTTTTCTGATGCGAATACTTTACTCGATGATAGTGATGCAGAGCTCGTAATCATTACTGCGCCAAATGACGTACATTACGAACTTGCAAAGCGTGCGTTGAACAATGGGAAACACGTCATCGTCGAAAAACCGTTTGTTACTCGGATAGAAGATGGTAATGAACTTATCGCCTTGGCGGAAGAGAAAGGTCTGGTGCTGAGCGTTTTTCACAATAGACGTTGGGATGGAGACTTTCTCACGGTTAAATCTCTTATCGAACAAGGTAAGTTAGGTGATATAAAGCTGTTCGAGTCACACTTTGACCGTTACCGCCCTGAAGTTCGTCAACGCTGGCGAGAGCTAGCTCAAGATGGTGGTGGTATTCTATTCGACCTTGCTCCTCATCTTCTCGATCAAGCATTGGTGTTGTTTGGCTTGCCAGATGCGATAGACGCACAATGTCGAATGATGCGTCCGGGCGCGACGACGATTGATTATTACAACTTGATACTTCATTACCCTGAGCATATTGTGCACTTGCATTCAAACTTGTATAGCCCAGAGCCGAATCTCCGCTACAAAGTATTGGGTACGGAAGCTAAATATGAAAAGTTCGGATTAGATCCTCAAGAGGGCTACTTAAAAGAAGGCCGTTTGCCGGAAAACGATGCTTGGTCGGAAGAAGATGAGGTGTTATACGGCGTCCGTTACGACGAAGACGGTGCGCAAACTATCAAAACGGAGAGAGGCGAGTACCAAGCTTACTTTGTTGGTGTGGCAGACGCCATTCGTTTGGGCACTGATAACCCGGTTCCTGCCGCTCAAGCAGTACAGAATATCGCTCTGATTGAGATGGCATTGGAAAGCAGTAAAACGGGTAAAACGATTCAGGTGAAACCATGAGTTTGACGCTTGAACTCGTGGCCCTGCAAGAGCATGAACTTCAGTTGGCGGAATTTAATCACCATATTGCGTGGTCTATCGGCCTCGCTCTAAAAGAAGAGGCTGAAGCTCGCGGCGCGGCTGTTGCTATTGAGGTTTACGGCTTTGGACAAACGCTATTTCAATACGCGATGGCAGGAACCTGCGCTGATCATTTAGATTGGGTCCGTAGGAAGCGAAACTCAGTATTAAGGTATGGCCACAGCTCTTACTATCTTTCTCTGTACAACAAGCAAAAGCAACGTGATTTCGAAAATCAGCCTCATCTCGATGCTCGTGAGTACTGTGCTCATGGTGGCGCGTTCCCAATTCGGCTTTCTGGGTCTGGTTTGGTTGGGGTTGTGACGGTATCGGGTTTACCGCAGTTAGATGATCATCAGCTAGTTGTGGATATATTAAAAACGATGACAGAGACAAAACCCTCTTAAACGCCAAATATGAAAGTAGCACGGTTCTTTATCGTGCTACTGAATTCTCTTTTTAGCTCATAAAGTGTTCTTTAATGTGAGCAAATATTAACATTGATCCCAACTTACTACCTGAAAATCAAATCAATTTCATATAACCTATACGCTCATTCATATAGAAAGCCTTCAAAGTTGGCCATTGGCAATGTCTTTTAGAAGAAAAGAAAAACTCAATCTTAGAAATCTTATTGTCACCCTATGTGTGTTCAGTGTGCTTGTCACTTTGATCAACGCATTCTACTCGATTTATCGTGTTCAAAGGGATCTCATCATCAATAACACGTTAGAATCAAACCGTGTTTACGCCCAAAAAATGTCTGAAATGACAGACTCTTTCATAGAAAGCTCAATGTCGCAGCTAAAATACAGTGCGAACGTGCTAAAAGACAAGATGCATGACGCTCAGCTTCTTGATAAAGAGGCTGAGAGATTAAGAACGCAAACCAAATCATTTAACTCTGTGGTTGTCGTTAATGCAAAAGGGGTTATTATTTCCGTATCACCTGAAACACTTCAGGTGAAAGGTGTAAGGTTAGTGGGTGAAAGAAAACGCCAATCTTTAAACGCTCAAGCACCAGTTGTTACTGAACCATTTATATCGCCCGCTGGAAATTACTTGTTAACCATCTCATACCCTATATTTTCTCAATCTAATGAATATTTAGGTTATATCGGCGGCACTATTTATCTAGAAAAAGAAAATATTCTCGCAGAGTTACTCAGCCAGCACGCATACAAAGATGGTTCTTTCCTTTACGTTGTCGATGAGAGTAACACTCTGATTTATCACCCAGATCAATCGAGGGTTGGTGAAGTAATCGACGATAATGAAGCAATCAAAGCGGTGACGATGGGGCAGAGCGGCAACAAAGAAATTGTTAACTCTCGCGGCGTCGAAATGCTTGCTGGTTATGCGCCAGTAAAGTCATCAGGATGGGGAATTGTTGCTCAGCGCCCGAAATCGATGACGTTATCTGTGCTAGATGAACAGATGTGGAATGTTTTCCTTAAGTCGATTCCAATTGGTTTATTAACTTTGTTGCTAATTTGGTTCTTGTCCCTTCTTATTTCTAGACCACTTTGGCAGTTAGCGGGTGCTGTGCGAGGTGTCGAAGAACATTCATCATCTATCGATGATCTCAAACTGGTTAAGTCTTGGTATTTTGAGGTCTCACATTTGAAGCTTAGTTTTCTTAAAGCATTTGGTATCGTGTCAAAAACCATTGATAAGCTGCAACTGGATACATTAACAGATTCGATGACTGGATTATTGAATCGACGTGGATTAGATAAAGTTCTTGGTTTGTTTAAGCAGGAAAATACCGCGTTCTCTGTTTTGGCGCTAGATATTGACCACTTTAAGAGCGTAAACGATAACTATGGCCATGACGTGGGTGACAACTTACTTAGAGAGTTTGCGCAGTTAATGAAAGACCAAGCTCGCTCTAATGATCACCTGTGTCGTTCTGGCGGTGAAGAGTTTATGATGTTTTTGGAAAAAACAGACGTAAACCACGCTATGGATGTTGCAGAGCGTATTAGACACAACGTGGAACAACATGACTTTCAGGTGGTTGGTAAGGTCACGGTTTCGTTGGGCGTTTCTCACTGGAAAGGCAATGACACACCAATTGAAGCGGTAATGAAAGACGCCGATAATGCACTGTATAAAGCGAAACATAATGGAAGAAATAGAACGGAGTTGGGTGACGACGCACAATAGATATTGCGCTTTATGCTGAACATAAAACGAGCCAGTGACTAATCTTTGCTGTTAATCGCTGGCGTAACCGCTACCAATTGCGCGAAACGGCAAGTTCAGCTCTAATTCTGGAATTTGTTTACCCACCCAAGCCGGAAATGTATTGCTATTTGGCCCTGGAAACAGCGTATATTCTTCAGCCCAAGGGTATTGGTTAATAACACTTTGTATTTTAGGGATAAGCTGGCGGGCCTTTTCACCTTGTATGGAGAGGATCTTTTCTGGTTTTGCACCATACCAATATCGATCTGGCGTCCCAGTTTGGTACTGATATAGAGCGGGTTGTCCGCGATTCACTCTCCAGCCGACTACTTCATACACTGTATATTCGTTCGCATTTTCAGGCTTTATTGCAAACCATGTATGAACGGCAAACCAGCCTCGCCAACCAAACGCGTCTGCGGCGTAAAACTCAATCACAGCATGCTTAACATTGGAAGGATCGGGTGCGATACCCGCAGGTTCTCTGCTAGCGGTACGCCAATCTCCTTGAGTGCATCCACCCAGCATAACCGCGATTGACATGAGCCAAATTTTTACATGGTGAGTAAAGTTGAGAGGGTCTTTCATTTATTGCTCCTAGACCAACCGATGCTGGTAACGCTCTATTGATTTTAGCTATAAAAACGTGGCAAGTCTGATTGTTGAAATCCTCTCCTTATTAAAAGAGAGAGGGAAGTTAGTGCCATAATTCCAGTTCATACGTAATAATAAGGTAAGCCGATTTGTAACATGTGGCATAGACGATGCCGTATTTCTCGATTCATTCGTCTAGTTGCGTATGAAAAAGTAAGAGGTTGTATGTATTCCTTACACGGGTACATTAATTAAAAGCATTAAAAAACATAGGTTTACAGTGGATTTTGACTGATTGAGTGAGTTTGTGACCCTCACATTTGCTTGTTTTGGACGGAATTTTCATCGCTCATCTTTTTGCGCGTTTAGAGTCAGCGTTCAGCTATGGCACAATAGGCGCTCACAGAACAAGTGCTGTTTGGTCATGCAAATAGCAGAAAAATAACTAGAAATAGAATAATTAATGTTTAAATCAAAAAGTATACTCGCATTAAGCATGTTCGCATTTGGCTGTTTTGCCCATCAAGATAGCGAACCAACGTCCGTTGTGCTGAACTATGGTGACTCCTCCATCAGTACTGATATTCAAGCCAATCGAAAATTTCATGTTGTCCGAGACAATGAAAGTGAGCACGTAGAATTTTCCGGCGGAATCATAAAGGAGTATTCCGATTATATTGTGAATGTTCATATCATAAGAAAAAGCAAAATACGCAGATCAAGCCGAGAGTTGAATACAACCGTACTGATGAACAGTGATCAGATTGGGAAGCCTTTAGTGATTGGCATTGAAAATGATGAGTTCACTAGTATCACTTTGCGTTAATGCTTAGTATTTATTGAATAAGAATGAGGAAATTGATGCTCTCAATACGCTGCTATCGCACCGAGGATGCCCCAACACTGTGGGCACTCTTTTACCATACTGTGCGAATCATTAATCGTCGCGATTATACGGAATCACAAGTTTCCGCTTGGGCACCATCAGATTTTGACCTCGATGTGTGGCAACGAAAAATGGACGATATTCAACCATACGTCGCGGAGATAGAAGGGCAGGTCGTTGGCTATTGTGATTTGCAAGGTGACGGCTTGATTGATCATTTCTTTTGCCATCATAAATACCAAGGACAAGGTGTTGGTCGTGATTTGATGTCTTTTCTTTTTTCACAGGCGAAAGTACAGGGGATAAAACGACTGTATTCTGAAGTGAGTATTACCGCCCGACCTTTTTACGAGAAAATGGGTTTCACAGTTAAGTCTCGACAACGTGTTGAGGTTAGGGGAGAAACCTTAACTAACTTTATGATGGAAAAGTATATTTAACTTAAATAGTGAGCATTTAGTGAGCTTGAACACAGATATAAAATGTTTTCCAATGTGAAAACGAGTTCATTGATCTCGCACCAACGTTTTGTTTGAAAACAGTGTACATAATCTTCTCTGGAACGCCATTACCGCATTTCGTCTCTGAAGGCTTAAAAACAGTCTGAAAGTTTTGGTTTTGCGGCGGGTAATAGCGTTCCAAACGCCAAATGTGTCTGGCTAACCATCTCAGGAAGAGAAGTAGTACTATGCGCCCTTATCTCAAATACGTTGTTCCAACATTGATACCATTGCTTGTTTGGTTGATGCCTCTCTCTGCGTTCCCATTTGATGGCATTACTATCGTCCAGCAAAGAGTGATTGCAATCTTCTTGCTTGCCGCACTTTGCTGGGTATTCGAGCCAATTCCAATCTACGCCACTTCGGTTGTGATCATTGTCCTAGAGCTATTGCTTGTATCAAATAAAGGTATTGTGCTCTTTCGTTTGCAAGAAGGGCAGCCACATTTTGGTGAGCCATTACAATACAACGAGATAATGGCGACCTTCGCTAGTCCGATTATCATGCTCTTCCTCGGCGGTTTCTTTTTGGCTATGGCGGCGACAAAGTACAGGTTAGATGTCAACTTAGCCCGAGTGTTACTCAAACCATTTGGACAAAAACCAAAGTTCGTTATGCTGGGGTTGATGCTGATCACCGCTGTTTTTTCCATGTTTATGTCAAACACCGCAACAACAGCGATGATGTTGTCCATTTTAACCCCTGTGATAGCGGTTTTCGGGCCTAAAGACCCAGGTCGAATTGCATTCGCCTTGTGTATTCCTGTTGCAGCCAACATTGGTGGCATTGGTACTCCAATCGGCACGCCACCGAATGCCATCGCCCTAAAATATTTGGTTGGTGACAACTTAATTACGTTTGGTGAATGGATGGTATTTGGTGTGCCATTCGTTATTGTGATGATGGCGTTAGCTTGGTTTCTGATTGGCTTTTTGTATAAAGCCGAACAAACCACCATCGATCTGAACATTAAAAGCAAGTTTTTGAAAACACCCAAAGCAATAATGGTTTACGTCACCTTTGCCGGCACGATTATTCTTTGGTTGATGGGTTCTGCACATGGAATGAATTCTTACACAGTAGCATTAATTCCGGTGGCAGTGTTCTCATTGACGGGCATCATCAACAAAGAAGACTTGAAGAAAATCTCTTGGGATGTGCTTTGGTTGGTGTCAGGCGGTATTGCTCTGGGCCTTGCTCTAGATAAAACCGGGCTTGCGAAGCTGGTGGTACACAGCATTCCGTTTGATCAGTTCTCGCCATATGTTGTCTTGTTTGGTGCGGCTTTCTTGTGCTTGTTAATGGCAAACTTTATGTCGCATACAGCCACCGCAAACTTGCTGATGCCGATTATGGCTGCGCTGGGTACTTCTATGGCTTCGCTAACGCCTCTCGGCGGTGAAGTTACTCTGATCTTGGTCGTGACATTTGCTGCTTCACTCGGTATGTCGTTACCAATCAGTACGCCACCAAACGCGTTAGCTCATGCAACAGGGCATGTCGAGAGCGGCCAAATGGCTCGTATCGGTGCCGTGCTAGGCGTGATTGGCGTATTACTCAGCTTTGTGATGGTGTGGATTTTACATACTGTTGGGCATATTGGATAACCCATGTACGAAACGAAGTTAGACGCGTTAGTACAACGCTACTTTAATCACCTTGAACGCCGATTAACGGTTTTATCCGGGTCGGTGCTTATTGAGCAAGCTGGCTACAACGATCGCTTGTACTATGTGCTGTCGGGAGAACTGGCGGGCTATTACGCGGAAGATGACAAGAAACCGATTCAGGTATTTTCTGCGTCTCAAGGTGCGTTTATTGGCGTACATAGTTTCTTTTCTGGTACGTGGACTGCCTCTTCGACAGTGATTGCTCAAACAGATGTTGAATTGGCTTGGATACAGCGTGATACGCCTGCCGTGGAAGAGGCGACATACGGACCATTGACGACACAATTTATGCCTGTGATGGTTAACGAATTATCTCGTCGTCAACGGCGCGCAATGCAAGAGGCATTGGCTAAAGAAAAAGCACTACAAAAGCTTCATACCGCAGAGCAAATGACAACGTTGGGGCAGCTTGCAGCGGGTATTGCTCATGAGTTGAACAATGCGATAGGCGTTGTAAGCAGTAAATCAGAACGGCTAGAGACAGTTATCATGGAACTGCTTGAAGAAGTTCATCCGGAAGCGAGTCAATTTTTTGATTTTGGTTTAATGCAAGGGCAGAAAGTCTCTTCTAGCGAAGCGAGAAAGTGGGGGCGCCACTTCGAAAAATACTACGGTTTAACCAAGGAGGTTGCTCGTGATCTTGCACGTGCCGTTCCAAATAATTTCCTTTCGGAACATTGGCTAAAAAGACCAGAAGAAGCGATACGTTTCTGGCAAATGGGACGAGATCTCCATGACTTACGCATTGCCTCTAAACATACCGTTGGCATTGTACGATCCGTAAAACAATTGGGGCGCACGGATATCGACTTGGATGAAGCGATTAACATCAATGATTCAATCAATCGCGCCTTGGCTCTATTGCAAAGTGACTTAAGACGAGTGAGTGTTCGTTTTAGCCCTGCGGATTTACCTGCTTTTATTGGTTCTCAAACCGAACTCGTCCAAGTTTGGGTAAATATATTAAAGAATGCGTGCGATGCACTTGGTGAAACGGAGAAACCCGGTATCGAAATACATACTCGGGAGAGTAAGGGTAAAATTTTGGTCACGATTGCTAACAACGGACCAGAAATTGATGAAGCGACACGTAGAAAAATTTTCCGGCCAAACTTCACCACTAAAAAGGGGGGATTGTCGTTTGGTTTAGGGTTAGGTCTGTCGATTGTGAAGCGCATTATCGCCGGATATAACGGTTCTATTGTAGTAAAGAGCGACAGTGAAAAAACGATTTTTAGAATCAAGTTACCAGTAGAGGGTGAACATGGAGAAGCTTAATGTAATTTGCGTTGATGACCAACGAGAGGTACTAAGCGCGGTTCTACAAGATTTAGAGCCGTTAAATCAGTGGTTGAATGTCGAAGACTGCGAATCAGCAGGTGAGGCTCTAGAACTGATGGATGAATTTGATGCAGAAGGCGAGATGATCGCATTGATTATTTCCGATCATGTGATGCCAGGTAAAACGGGAGTAGAGCTGCTGACCGATGTATCAAAGGACGGTCGTTTTGGCTTTACGAGGAAAGTGCTTCTTACCGGGCAAGCGACGCACACCGATACGATTAATGCGATCAACTCCGCAGGCATTGACCGCTACTTTGAAAAACCATGGCAAGCAAGCCAATTAATAGAGTGCGTTAGAAACCTGGTGACCCAATATATCTTTGATGTGGGCTTAGATTACACTCAGTATCACGAACATTTAGATCAGAGTGTGGTGTTTGAACGTCTACGTTAATCGGGGGACATTAAGCTTGTTTTCGTCACGGCCAGTTAGTGTCTGAAATCTATAGTGAATAGTTCAGCATGTTTAACGTGGCCGTGCGGAATATTGCTCTAGTATGCTTAACTCAACGAATAGCGGCTTGCACTGGCAACAGAAAGTGGCTTAGAGAACCAATAACCTTGCAGATAATCGACGCCCATTTCGGTAAAAAATTCACACATTTTGGCGTCTTCAATTCCCTCAATCACTACTTCAATATTATTTTCCTGGCACATAGTGATAAGAAACTTCAGATATTCTTGTGAAGAGCGGTTGGTTAGTGTTTTCCACGCCATCGACCTATCAATTTTGATTTGTGTCATCGGGAGGTCGAAGAAGCTATTTAATGAACTGTAACCAGATCCAAAGTCATCCAGAGAGAGTGCAAATCCTAGTTCCCTGAGGGTATTCAGAGGGGCAATGGCTGTCTGATTATTATCCAAAATAAACGTTTCTGTTAGTTCCAACACAATAGACTCAGGATCGACACCAACCTCATCCGCCATGGCTTTAATTCGCGCAGGGAATTCACTATTCATTAACTGAAGTACAGAAACATTCACGTTTACACGAACTTGGTTTTGGTAACGCTCACGGTAGTTTTTGATAAATTCACACGCTTTGGCAAAGACTTGATATCCGAGTTCGACAATCAAACCTTTGTTCTCTGCGACGGGGATGAATTCGTCTGGATAAATTTCGCCAAACTCTTTGCTACGCCAGCGAACCAGAGATTCGAAGCTCACTACTTTAGAGCTTTTGGCGTCAATAATTGGCTGAAACTTAACGCTTAATGTCTGTTTTTCAAGTGCACTTTTTAGACCTTGCTCAATAAAGAAATAACGGTCTACGGCATGCTGAGTTTTCTCACTGTAAACCGCAACACGGTCTTTATTCTGCTCGCTTGCGTACTGACAAGTTCGTGCTGCTTTACGTAATATTTCCTCTGCTGAGTGACTTGGATCTATGCAAGGATACAAACCAATACTAATGTTACTTCCTAAGTATTGGCCCTCTTCAATCACTGCCTCGTGGTAGGTTTCCTTTAAACTTTCGGCGTAACTTTGCAGCGTTTCTACCGAGCATTCATCGTGAATCAAAATCGCAAAGTCATCATCATGTACGCGATATACAGAACTATTTGGAGAAGGTAGGTGACTGAGAGTTTGTAGCAATTTTTCCACTAACCCATCGACCAACTCGCTGCCATATTGATTTAAGTAAGATTTAATCTCTTCTATCTGAATGTAACAGATAGATGCACAAGAATCAGTGGCTCGCACACTATCTTCAATATCCAGCAAGAGATGGGCGCGATTAGCCATACCTGACGCATTGTCATGAAATGCGACTTGATGAATGTAGCTTTCCATCAGCTTGCGTTCAGAAATATCACGGTGGCTACCAACCATATAATGACCATGTTCTGTTTCTTTGGTCATGGCTACGCCTTCAATCCAGACGTACTGTCCATTGGGTTTACGCACGCGGTAGGTCGTTGTGACCCTCGTGTTGTTGGTAATGATGTGAGCATCGACCCGAGTGGAGAGTCTTTCTCGATCGAGAGGGTGAACAAGGTCTAACCATTGCTCTAAGCTGATTCGACCAGCGTTGATACCAAGCTGCTCATAAAAGCCCTTGTTATAAAATACCATGGTGCCAAACTCATCCATGTAAAAGAGGCCTTCGTTAAATACATCGAAGATATGAATGAATCGTTCTTCGACGATTTTTAGGAACTCTCGGTCACTATCTGAGACTTGTTGGTCAAATATGGTGGTCAAGATATTTCCTCCTCGAGCCTTTTAGCATCAGAGATGAGTGTTGGGGTTGATAACATAGAGTTGATCTGCTGGCGTACATTACAATCACAAAAGTGTCAGTTCAAATTGTTTGGCTATCATTTTATGCGCTACTAGGTTAATAACATACTAAGATTAGGCGGCTAATCATCGACATTTATAAAAAATAGTCAACAGTAAAAATCATTTATAAAATACAGTTATTGATGCCGTCCGCAATCTATAAATATTTATGAATAATTATCCTAAAGTTATTTTCAGTTGTGTCGGTATCAATGTGCTGTTTTCTAACGTCATTTGTATATATGTTATCTTGGATAAAACCATAATAACAAAAAGGACTTAATGAGCGCGACCGATTATTAATTGACAGGATGCTCATTAATTGTAATCAATTCAAATTTATTATCACGCCAAGTAATCAAATCTCTTATAATGCGGACGTTAATATCGAGTAAGCCTTCTTTATATGCAGTACGATCCGAAAAATTCAATCAAAATTGCGCTCGCTGATATCGGCGTTGGTATGTTTGTTACCGCGATAGAGCACAACAAGCGCGTCAATTTAGCCAATGCAGGGCGGATATCTAGCCCTGAAGGCATTAAGAAGCTTGCTACAAGTGGCGTAAAGTATGTTTGGGTAGATCAAACATTATCTTCGCAGCAGTGTGTCTTCAAGCCTGTAGATGAATCAACTGATGCCACTAAAGAGACGCGAGAGCAGAAACACTCCGATTTTAAGAGGGGTCAACGAACTTATCGTTCGAGAGACATCCAACACAAGCGAGCCAAAAAGCTGATCGCCGAAGCAAAAGATTTGGCGCAGAAACTATTGAATCAAACTTTTGAAGGAAAAATCATTGAAGTTGATGAAGTAGAAGCTTGGGCTGACGATGTCATTGAAAGTGTTTTGATTGACTCAGATGCGTTGCAGTGTGTCTCTGCACTCCGAAAAAAAGACTCTTACTTATTGGAACACTCCGTCAATGTCGCTTGTCTTTTAGTGTCATTCGGTAAGTACTTGGGCTTGGATAAGCCAACGCTAAAACAGCTTGCTGTTGGTGGCATTATTCATGATGTAGGTAAAATTAAAGTCGATGATAAGATCTTGCACAAGCCAGCGAAGCTAACGCCTGAAGAATTTGAACATATGAAGCTACATCAAGTGTTCGCAGGTGAGATAATCCTTCACGTAAAAGGACTTAGTGACGTAAGCCGTGATGTTTGTTTGATGCACCACGAGAAGTTAGATGGCAATGGTTATCCTAGAGGCTTGAAGGGGGAGGAGATTCCAATTCACGGCCGTATGAGCTGTATTGTAGATATCTACGATGCGCTAACGGCTGATCGCTGTTACAAAAAAGGCATGAGTTCTGCGGAAGCGTTTAAAATCTTGTTGAGTCTAACGCCATTTCATTTAGACGCCGACTTAGTTTACAAATTCATTAATTGCATTGGGATGTACCCCGTCGGCTCCATTGTCGAGTTGAACGATGGGCGTGTTGGTATTGTTTGGTCTTCAAATGAATCTCAAGCATTAAAGCCAGAAGTGAAATGTTTCTACTCCCGCAAGTATAAACGATACATTGATGTCACGATGGTGGATTTAAAAACGAGTGCGTACAAAATTGAAAGAGCGATCGCGCCTTCATCGTTAGAGATCGATCCTAAGCCTTTTTATGATTAAGAGAAATAGATAAGCTTATACAACAGGCTTTACATCCTTGCATGTAGATCGTATTTTATTTGCATAACTATCTATTAATTTTTTCTAAGTTATTTAGATGCAAGATGGTTATTAAGACCTCGGCTTCATGGATAGAAACCGGGCGATAAAATAGTTCTATACACAATGGGCTATAAACCTCATTTTGCTGGAAGGGATGCCAATGCAAATAGATACATGGATTTTTTACACTCTTGCTATTCTCGTGCTCACAGCTTCACCAGGACCAAGCTCACTGTTGTGTTTAAGTAAAGGAGTGAGTAGTGGGTTTCGTATTGCTTTCATGACTGCGCTTGGCAGTTTGTCTGCGATTACGATCATCCTTACGCTCTCATTTACCGGGCTGGGAGTTGTCATTGCTTCATCTGAGTTAGTTTTTAATATTATCAAATGGTGTGGCGCCGCTTATTTAATCTGGTTAGGTATTCAAGCGTTGCGCTCATCTCAGACAGATTTTAATAAAACGGCAACGACTCAAAGTTCCGCGACAGCGTTCAGCGCGTTCACTAGTGGTTTCATTGTTGGCGCTAGTAACCCCAAAGCGATAGTCTTTTTCACCGCTTTGTTTCCTCAATTCATTGAACCTTCCGCACCGCTACTGGCTCAATACGCGATTTTCGCGTCTACATTTGTGGTTTTTGAGCTTAGCTGGCTAACATTTTATGCATTGTTAGGGGTAAAAGCCTCCGATTGGTTGTTTGTCGCTGGAAGGGCGAAGTTGTTCAATCGTTTGACTGGTGGAGTATTTATTGGTGCAGGCGTGATGTTGTCGACGGCAAACCGATAAATAAGACAGATTTCGGTACGCAGTTAGGTTTTCCCATATAGTAAGTTGGAATGCGCTAATTTAGCTTTGTCTTATTTCCAGAATGGAAATAGACGTTTTGTTTATTTTCATTAGTGGCAACAGCCAAGCAGGAGTAAAATCACGTTACTCTTTAGGGGTAGAGCTCGTATTTTGTCTTGTGGGCTTGTGGTTACTTTGTAGGAATATCTTAGATGACAAGCCTTTCTAAACTACAACAACGTTTTCTAGATATCGCGACCGACGTCCGTCTTTCTCCAAAACAGAAGTCGAGTTTTTTAGCTTTAGAGGCGGAAGCGTGCATTCCTTACATGACCGTATCTCCATCACTGAGACAAGCAATGGATGAAGGCATCATCTGCGATATGTTTGAAGGTCATGCACCGTTTAAACCTCGCTATGTGTTGCCTGATTACGCTAAATTTCTATCGCAAGGCTCAGACTATTTAGAGTTGTCTCCGGCTGATGATTTCGATGATGCGTTGAACATGCTGACCATCATTTACCATCATGTTCCTTCGGTAACGAACATTCCGGTTTACTTAGGCCAGTTAGATGATGTCTTGTTGCCTTACATAGGCGACCTAACAGAGAGCCAGATTTACAAAAAGTTAAAACATTTTTGGATCATGCTGGATCGCACATTGCCAGATGCGTTTATGCATGTGAATGTCGGACCGACAGACAACATTATTTGTCGCACTGTTTTAAAAGTAGATGCGGAGCTCAAGCAGATCGCACCGAATCTCACCTTTATGTACGACGAGACAGTTACACCTGATGATTTACTTCGTCAAGCGACACAGAACATTTGTGAATGCAGTAAACCGCATATCGCCAATTACCCAATGCACGCGAAAGCCTACAACGGCTCACGCTTTGGTATTGTAAGTTGCTACAACTCGCTTCCATTAGCAGGTGGATCGAACACATTGGTGCGAATGAATTTAAAAGAAGTTGCAAAACGAGCATCAGACTGTAACGACTTCTTAAACAGTGCGTTGCCTTCTTACCATCGATTAATGGTCGAGCTCATAAACGCAAGAAGCACGCACTTGCATGAAAAATCGAACTTCTTTCAAGGCTTTTTGACGCAAGAAGGGTTGATAAAAGAGTCCTATTTCGCGCCAATGTATGGCGTGTACGGCATGGCCGAAGCGGTAAACCTTCTATTTGAAAAAGAAGGGCAAATAGGGCGATACGGAAAAAATGATCGAGCAAATACTTTTGCTCATGATGTTTCAGCAACACTGGCTAAACTGGTAGACTCAACCCCGGTGAAATATGGTTTAGATGGCAAAGCGCTCTTACATGCACAAGGCGGCATTAGCTTAGATCATGATGCTACGCCAGGTGTACGTCTGCCTTATGGTGCAGAGCCAGACCCTGTCACTTATGTACAAGCAACGGCGAAGCATCATCAGTATTATCGTGCGGGTATCAGCGATATTTTGACGATTGATGAAACGGTGAAATCTAACCCAGAAGCGATGTTCAATTTATGTAAAGGGGCACTAAATGCTGGTTATCGTGAGTTTACCGCGAATGTCACTTCAAATGACTTAATTCGCGTGACAGGCTACATGATCAAACTTTCAGATGTCGCGAAATATGATAAAGAAGGTTCGAGAACCAACACGACGTTTCTAGGTGCGGAAGCAGCAAAAAATACCAAAATTTTAGAACGCTCACCACGTGTGGTGAGTCATGAAGTAACACCGACTTACACGCAGGCATAAGTTCGGTTTAGGAAAGAACAAGATGTCTAGACGAAGTGGAAGCCTTTTGGCAAAAGTCACTCATATCCTTCCTTTCTCTTGTGTTGATGGGCCAGGAAATCGTCTAGTCATCTTTCTACAGGGTTGTAACTATCAGTGTTTGAACTGCCACAATCCTCACACGATAAACCATTGTAATCATTGTGGTGAGTGTGTGAGTGAATGTTCAGCAGGCGCATTGAAGTTCGACGAAAACAACAACGTTGTTTGGCTTAAAGAGGAGTGCACCCACTGCGATCATTGTATAGAGATATGTCAGAACCAATCTAATCCAAAAATTACTGACTACTCTGTAGTAACAATGCTCGATTTGATACGCAAACATCGCTTTTTCATCAGTGGTGTTACTGTATCCGGTGGGGAATCTACCTTACAACTTCCTTTCATTATTGAGCTGTTTAAAGGGATAAAACAAGATCCTGAATTACGGCACCTCTCTTGTTTCATCGACAGTAACGGTTCTTTAGCGGTTGCTGGTTGGCAGCGTATTCTCCCTTTTCTGGATGGCGCAATGATCGATTTGAAAGCGTGGCAGACGGAGACGCATCAGTGGCTAACTGGGCGTGATAATCATCGTGTATTTAAAACCCTTCATTACCTAGCTGAACACGAAAAATTGTACGAGGTCCGCTTACTGCATATTCCCCAAAAAAGTGATTTAGATATAGAAATCGTAGCAATTGGACGTTACTTGAGTACTCTTCCTGAATCGGTGCTTATCCGTTTAAATGCCTTTCAACATCACGGAGTTGTGGGGGAGGCGTTAACTTGGGACATGTGCTCTCATCATGATATCGAACGCTTAAAATCAGAGCTTCGATGCTACGTGAGTAACCCTATCACAGTGCCGACAGTACTCACGTAGTACCGTTGTTTATCTATGCTTAAGCATCACAGGCATCTAACATGGCGCAAGCGTCGAGTAATTGTTGCTGTAACCATTTTAAAGCGGGATCGTTTAAGCTCGCTTTGTTCCAAACGAGGCTGTAGGCTACTTGCCCGTAATCGAATGGAAGAGCTTGCTCAACCAAACCTTTTGCTTGCATTGCCGCTCTTGCCCAAAGCTTGGAGCATGTGAACAAGTAATCCGAGTGCTGACACATCACCGCAGCTGAACCAAAGTCGGCTACACGCATGGCCAAGTTTCGCTTTGAATGCCTTTGGGTGAGATTTTGCTCAAAATAAGGTTGTGACAGATCTTTATCATGAATACCGATGTGTCTTGCACAAAGGTAACTTTCAACAGATAAGGGTTGCTCAGCGAGTGGGTTCGATGCTCTCATTAAGCAAACCATTTCGTCTTTCAAAATGGTTTTCCATACCAAGTCTTTATTTTGTGTGGGTGGTTGGCTGAGATCGTGAGGAAGCAACAAAAAATCCACTTGACCTCTTGCTAATGCATCGAAACTCATTTCCTCTTTCGCATGGACATTCAAGTGCGCGTGATTGCTCAGTTGTTGGGACAAGTGCTGTAGAACTGGCGCAAAGAGCTCAAACGAACTTTCACGCATTGCTAATGAAAAACTACCTTGATAGTAAGCCGGATTAAAAGAGCCTTGATGTAATAACCCATTCATACTGGAGAGTATGCCATGGATTGACGGGCCTATATGCAGCGCAAATGCTGTCGGCACTAAGCGAGTGCCATCACGGTAAAAAAGGTCATCCTTTAGCGTTTCGCGCAACTGTCCGAGCGTTTTACTGACGCTCGATGGTGTTACACACAAGCGTTCTGCCGCAAGTGTGACGCTGTGAGTGGTTAACAACATATGTAAAACAGTTAGATGTTTAAGGCTTATACGCGAAAGAGCAATGTAGTCCATAAATAGCATGGTTTCTTATGATTTTTGGCAGTATATCAGCATGAAACAAATTTTTACTATTGTTTATCTCGGAAACACGCCTGTTTCTCTTTGAGCTCAATGCATTTAATGGGTTGCATAAGGGTTGATGGTGCTTATAAGTCTAGAAATTTATCTTAGTTTTGTTGGACTTTAATGCTTTCATTTATTCAATTCTAAAGCTTCTATGTAATTTTAATCAATTTGGAGGAGTTGATTGATTTGTACACGAATTAAACTTGTTCCTTGTTAATTAAAATAGATATTGTTTTGTTGATTGTTTGGTGATTTACTCATGATCCCTCAGTAACAAAGGTATAAATAGTTAATGGACGACCCCTTTAGTCGACAAAACCCTTCACCATATGTCTTCTTATTATTGGAGACATGCTCATGCTAGAACTTTTTATGCAACCAGAAGCTTGGGCTATTTTCGCCACTTTGTTTGCGCTTGAAGTTGTCTTAGGCGTTGATAACGTCGTTTTTATCTCTGTCTTATGTGAAAGACTGCCGCTGCACCAACGTAAGCTGGCAAGAAACCTTGGTATTGGTCTTGCTGTTATTGCTCGTATTGGTTTAGTGTTTTCAATCTCTTGGATCATGCAATTGACTCAACCGCTATTTTCTTTGGCGAACCAAGCGTTTACCGGAAGAGACGTTATCATGATTGCGGGTGGTGCATTCCTCTTGGCTAAAAGCCTGAAAGAGTTGTGGAGTTGGTTAAATCACAACGAGTCTGCTCACTCAACTCACGCCCGTACTGGTTTAGCGGTAGTTCTGTTGCAGATTGTTGCCGTGGATGCTGTATTCTCGATGGACTCGGTGATAACCGCCGTTGGTTTGACAAGTGATGTCCCACTTATGGTCGCAGCGATTGTTTCGTCTGCTATCGTGATGGTCATGACAGCCGAAAAAATCAATAACCTGGTGTCGTGTTACCCTGGTTTTAAGACACTTGCTTTGTTATTCCTCGTTTTGTTAGGTGGTTTATTGATGGCAGAAGGCTTCGAAATTCATATCAACAAAGGTTATGTGTACTTTGCGATGGCATTTGGCTTAATTCTGGAACTTTGTCATATCCAGTTAAAAAACAAACAACGCCCGACTATTAAACGTCTTAGTCCGTTGCGAGTTCATCCAACCAGATTAGAAGCTCGTCAATAATAAAAGATATTGCCGCTCATATGAGCGGCATTTTTATATTCGTCATCACCTATTTTTACTCTCTTTTTATTTTGTTGTCGTTTCGACAAAAAATCGCATTTGTTGTGGGGTTGAAGATTTTTTATATAGACCGCCCAACTAATATGAGTGAACGACAATAATGAATAAAATGATCGATGCGTTAGCAACCCATGGTTACTACATCTGGGATGATTTTCTTTCTGAACAAGAAGTGGATCAATTGCGAGACTGCATTCCAAGTAACTGGAAAAAAGCGCGTATTGGTCGTAATGACGATGTGACTCGTATCGAGTCAATTCGAAGTGACAAAATTCAATGGTTATCGCCCAATATGGGGCACGCGGTTACTTCTTACTTAGATAAGATGGAAGAAATACGCCAAGAAGTGAACCGTCACTTGTTTCTGGGGCTTTTTGAGTATGAAGCTCACTTTGCCAAGTACGAGGAAGGGGATTTCTACCAAAAGCATCTAGATTGTTTTAAGGGCAATGAAAACCGTCGATTGACAACCGTTTTTTACATGAACGAATCTTGGACGGAAAAGGATGCAGGTGAATTGGTGGTTTACGATCTAAATGATAATAAGATAGCAACCATCCCTCCTCAATCGGGACGCTTACTTTTATTCTTATCTGAGCAATTCCCGCATGAGGTTTTACCGACCAATGCTGAGCGTTTCAGTATTGCAGGTTGGTTCAGAATCAATGGTGTGCGAGACAATGTACTTGATATTGCAAAATGATTGGTTTGCAACCAGCATAAAATCAGCAAAGGGCGTAGATACGCCCTTTATCGATTAAACATTAGTTGATAGCTCGTAACACTCGGTCATGTTTCGCTCTAGCACTGCATAGACGTCAGAACAAAGTTCTTGTTTAGCGACTTGCTCACCCATAATCGCGGCGATTTGTGCTTGAGCCATTCGTCCGCGGTAGGGACGGTCCTGAGACAGAGCTTGAAAAACATCGGCAACCGCGACAATACGCGATGGTACATCGAGTTCGTCTCCTGTTTTATGATAAGGATAGCCAGAACCGTCCAAACGCTCGTGATGATTAGAGGCCCACTCCGCTATTTTAGCGTTGGGAAACACTTTGTGTAATGCGAGCTGAGTATCAATTGTATGGCGTTTAATACGCGTATACTCTTGTTTATTAAGAGAGCCTTCTTTATGAAGAATCTCATCTGGTGTTTTTAACTTTCCGATATCATGCACCAACCCAGCAATAAATAACATCTCTTGGTCGTGCTCACAGAACCCAAGCTTGATGGCTAGATACCGAGATAACTCCGCCACTTTTTGCGAATGTTGATAAGTAAATGGGCTTTTTGCGTCAACAATTCGAGCGATAAACATGCCCAAACTATTCATATCTTGGATGGTGAGCTGTTTTTGAAGCCAATCAATGCTTTTAAAGTTTAATCCGATGGTTTCTATATTTTCAGACTCCATCGCGAACCAAAATGCGTCGGTTATAACGAGCTTAACCATTGCCTTAGCCATGTCTGGATTAAACAAAGTTCCAGCGTTTGCCATGATGCATTCTGCAATTAGTTCTTCATGAAGTGTGACAATGTCACAGTGGCAGTTCATGACGTATTTGGAACGCATAAAATCGAGACGGTCGGCTAAATAGAGTAGGGCAGCGACCTCTTTTTCAAAAGGCGGTAAATCAAGATATTTTAGTTCACTCCAATGTGTATGGTGGTAAAGAACAGGTGTAGCAAACTGACGTAACAAACGACACTGCTTGAGGCTTCGGTATCCTCTTAAGCAATGTGTTTTTACATCTTGTGGCACCAACTCCTCAAGTAACATTTTATGTTCTTGTGTTTCGGAGACCCCACAATCGTGGATCATCCCTGCGAAGTAGCAAAACTCCGCTTTTTCTGGTTCCCAGTTCATGACCCGAGCACATTGGTAAGCGATGTAAGCGACACGATGGCTATGGTGCGTATCATCAACACCGACATAGTCGAGTGCTCGAGCAACCCAGATAAGTGCTTGTTTCAGATCGACTTCAAAGCCCATGTCCGTATGGGAATGGCAAGAATGATTCATGGTTTATACCGACATTGCTAATTAGCCCACGCTAAACCCAAATCAGAAGGTGATAGGAAAAATTGGGTACGACAGCGAATAGACCCCAAAAAGGTGGGCGTTTAGACATAGTTTTGATTATGGGCGGGATAATAATCCTAGTTGCATAATAATATCACCTGAAGCTCATGGTTAAGAGTCAGATATTTGAACTAAGTATAAGTTTTGAAAGATTATTGTTGCTTTTATTGACTTATTTGAAAACGACAATAAATCATGATGTAACGCATTCTTATTTGTATTTTTATAAGTGATGTTCGGATTAGATTACTGATATACCGTACCGTTATGTGATTAAGTAGAATCCATATTTTTGAGTTTGTATGAATGATAAGGCACCTTCAATAACCACTTTATGATCGGCAAAGCCGAAGAGGGGTGAGTTATTAAGGTAACGCTAATGGAAAATCATAAAAAATAATTTTCTCTACAGCTCATGTGGTGTGGGGAGATCAAGATAACGGTATTGCTCCCTCAGCAGCATTTATGTGTTGATGGAATGACTTAATTAAAAAATGTGTGATTGCAAAGTAAGCATAGGTGATAAAAGTAGCTAGAATAATAGCTCTAAATGAAAAGGATTTCGTATGTTGAAGCATCGCTTATATCGGACTTACACCGCAGGGCTAAAAATAGCAGCTCTTATCCTTCCTATGCCGAGACCAACCTTGTTTTCCGGCCCTGGTTCGATGAATGAGCTATTAGAATCGATGACCGAATTGGGATTTAAACGCGTCTTATTAGTTACCGACGAAGGGTTAGTCCAAGTCGGTATTGTAGATAAGGTGCTTGAGGCTGCAGCAAAACTCGATTTACAGTTAGATGTTTTCTCGCAAGTTAAGCCCGATCCTACCTATGATCAGGTAGAGAGCGGTCTAGAGGCTTATCATCGTTTTCATTGTGAGGGCATATTAGCTTTGGGTGGCGGCTCTGCAATGGATTGTGCAAAAGTTATCGCTGCGAAAGTTACCAATAAACGGCCAATAAAAAAATTAGCTGGACTATTGAAGGTATGGCGAATGCCAGCGCCGATTTTTGCTATTCCAACAACGGCTGGAACCGGAAGTGAAGTTACTATCGCTGCGGTCGTGTCAGATCCCTCCTCACACATTAAAACCCCTTTAATGGATCCAAAGTTGGTGCCACTAATGGCAGCTTTAGATGCGAATTTAATGATTGGTTTACCTCCTAAGATCACGGCTGATACTGGCGTTGATGCATTAACCCACGCTATTGAGGCCTATGTATCGAAAAACGCTACTCAAGAAACGATGGCTTATTCGGTTGCCGCTATTAAACTCATTTTTAAATATCTTCCTAGGGCTGTGATGCAAGGGGATGATGTCGAAGCTCGTCATAAAATGGCTATGGCATCCTATTACGCGGGTTTAGCATTTACCAAAGCGAGTTTGGGTTATGTTCATGCCTTTGCTCACACATTCGGTGCGAGATATGGAATACCTCATGGTATGGCAAACGGATTAGCCTTGTTGCCTGTGCTGCGCTTTTCATTATCAGAGATTGAGCCTCAACTAAGAAAGCTCGATGAGTTGACGGCCGAGGGGCAGTTAGGTAACGCAAGTGCTCAGCATTTTTTGGCGAATCTGGAGTCCTTGTTTTCAACTATTGATATTGAGAAAACCAGTGCGCTCATTCAACGTGAAGATGCTGATGCGCTTGTTGATTTAATTCTGAAAGAGGCGCACTGGAATTACCCTGTTCCCAAGTTCATGAACAGGGAAGAATGCACACAGTTATTGTTAAATATCAGCAAGGTGTAAATTATAGTTTACATGTGTGGTTTTTTATCCTTACACTTTGCTTGATATTCTGCTAAAGATCCTACAATATCGACGGCAATACAAATATGGTGTTGGTTTCGGTGCGCCGTTGCCCGATCTAATACTGATAATTTCTAATAAAGTGTAAAGATTAATATACAATGAGTCGTTCTAAAGTATTCGGTAGTACGCTAATTATTGCGGGCACTACAATAGGCGCTGGTATGCTAGCGCTTCCACTTGCCTCTGCCGGCATTGGTTTTTCAACTTCTATTATCATCATGCTAGGCTTATGGGCTCTGATGGCTTTCACTGCCTTGCTTATGCTTGAGCTTCATCAACATGCGGAGAGTAGTGCTACACTTCATACTTTGGCGAAACAGATCCTAGGTCAAAAAGGCAAGTGGGTGGCAAGTTTTGCGATGTTGTTTCTTTTCTACTCATTATGTGCAGCGTATATCGCTGGCGGTGGTGCTCAGTTCGGAGACCGCCTTGCACAATGGTTTGACCTCGATATTTCAGGGCCTACATCAACGATAATCTTTACCTTGATTGTGACTTTAGTTGTGACAGTGGGTACCGGTACGGTCGATAAAGTAAACCGAGTTCTGTTCGCGATGAAGCTCATTGCGATGGTTGCGGTGCTTTCTTTTCTTGCTCCAAACGTTACGGAATCTTACTTGTTAAGTATGCCAATCGAACAAGGCCTTGTTGTAGCGGCGATTCCGGTGATCTTTACTTCGTTTGGTTTCCACGGAAGTATACCTGCAATTGTGAATTACTTAGACGGTGACACTTCTTCTTTACGCAAAGCCGTTATTATTGGTTCGACGATTCCACTCGTTATTTATATCTTTTGGCAAATCGTGACGTTGGGTGTGGTTAGCCAAAGTACGCTTGTTGAGAACGGAGGGTTGAGCGCACTGATTGGTCAACTATCTCAGACAGTACACCAATCAAATTTGGGTAGCATTGTTGGTGTGTTTGCTGACTTGGCATTGTTGACATCGTTCCTTGGCGTGAGTTTGGGTCTATTCGAATTTTTGGGTGATACCATCAAAGGAAGTAACGATAAGCCTAATCGTTTGATTGCGGCACTAGTGACGTTTACTCCACCGCTAGGCTTCGCACTTTTCTATCCTCAAGGCTTTATTATGGCTTTGGGCTATGCAGCGATTGCCTTAGCGATTTTAGCCATCTTTTTGCCTTTGGTTATGGTGATCAAGGTTCGTAAATCGGATGATTTTACTGGGGAGTACCGCGTCGCAGGTGGTCAAGGTGCGTTAGTGATAACGGGCATCGCTGGCACTGGCATCGTATTCGCTCAGGTGTTAATTACGCTGGGTGTGCTTCCTGCTCTAGGCTAGTTGTTTAGAACGTTCTTTGAATAACTTCTAGTTACTGAATCCATCGTAATCAATCAGTATTGTTAGGCCAACGAGTTTCGCTCGTTGGCTTTTTTAATCTGGATCAAATTACCGTAAGATATCCGGTGAAAAAATTGGTAGAAATGTGCTTTTATTTCGTACACTTAAGTTGTGGTATATCGATAATTTAAGTGGAGAAAACCGCTCAAAATACCATTGAATTTGCAACACAATGAGCTTTTCTTGTTTCTCTGCTTTGGTGTGGAGGTGAAGCATGGCGCACCGGAGTTTTTACCCGTTTGCAAAACCGCTTAACGAGCAACTGCAAACGCTAAAAGGCAGGATGCAGGCGCACTTGCCATGTATTGATAGGGTGTCATTTGCAAAATATCACCCAGACCAAGATGTGCTCAAATCATTTGCAGAAAGTGAGTTCGACACTTGGTGTTTAGCCCATCACGAATCAGCATTCCGTAAACTCCACCACCTCAATATTGCCTCTAAAAACGCGGTTCCTCGTATCGTCGAAGACCTTCATGATATTAAGCACTGTCCTCGGGTTCAAATTTTACTCAAACACGGATATCAGTCGTCGGCTGCTATTCCTTGTTATGACAACAAAGCTTTTACTGGTTTTGTATTTTTGAACTCCACTCAACGTGATGCGTTTAGTTTAGAAGCGCTGAATGGTCTTAAACCTTATTTCGAAATGATTCGATTTGCGGTTGAATCAGAAACTCAAGTAGTCAATGCGATAGAAACGCTAGCGAACCGAATGCAATGTATGATGCCAGGCTATTCACCTGAGTATTACGCGCATACCAAACGCATGAAGTACTACAGTCAAATTATCGCAACGCAGTTAGCGGATCGTTATCACCTGAATGACGAAATGGTCGAAGATATTGGTATTTTTGCTCAGTTCCATGCGCTCGGTGATAGTCAGCTGCCAGTTGAAATTGCTAGCCGCCGAACAAATTACTCTCAAGAACAAGAGGCGATATTGATTCAACATATTGAGCGTTGTATCGATTCAGCGGATGACATAGTTGCCCGTATCGGAAATCCGGTTCACCCGAGTGTGACTTTGTTTTTGCAGATGATTATTTATCAGTACGAAAATTTAAATGGCACTGGTTATCCTTATGGTTTAACCAATGATGATATACCAATAGTCGCCCAAATTACGGCTGCCGCGAATGCCTTTGATTTTATGACAACGCACCATCCGTATAGACAAGCGTGGTCCATCCCATACGCATTGTTAGAACTTGAAAAATGGGTATATCAGGGGTGGTTATCTCGAGAATGTGTTGATGCTCTGCGAGAGCATCAAGGTTATATAAAGCAAATCATCCACAAATATCCCGAGCACTATACAGGCTTGGGGTTAATGTGAAGAGCAGTAACAAAGTTGAAATGTTGACGAGGAGGAATATTTAAACAATACTGTTTTTATATACAGTAGTAAGTTTGGAGGTGAAGTATGTTGTGGGAAACCCTTGAAAGAGTAAACCGCTTACGCCAACAAGCACTTGCAAATCCTGAGTTTGTTGAGTCAGCAAAAGAGCACGAACAAGCACTTCAGGAGCAAGAATACCATTATCAAACTAAGAAAAAGCGTTCAGCCAAAGACAAACAAGGTAAAAAGTCGCTGGCCGATATCTATAAAGAAGTAGAGTTTGGCGCTGACGCTCGTCATTAATGTATTCACTGCGGCATTTTTCATTTCTTCATACGCTGCAGTATTCGTTCAAATTTATGCGAGAGCAGTGGGAGACCGCTGCTCTCGTTGACCTGCCTATAATTTACTAATGAAGTTCAGCAGAGCAAATTATCACTAACACTTAGCAATTCTCTCAATGATCTTGTTGATGTAATGATAATGACAACGGTTTGCATTTGTATCTTTGTTGTTATATAAAACCTCCCTTATTAATCGTTCTGTTGAATAAGAACGGCAAACGTGATCAACGAATGAGAGCTCTGAATAACTGTTATTCGTAAATGGCTATTAGGTGAAGTAGGGATGTTGGAAGCTAAAGCACTCCAGTTTGAGATTGAAGGCAAGTCATTGCTAAAAGCGTTTGATGTGACATTTGAACCCGGAAAAACATACGCTCTTGTTGGACACAATGGTTCAGGAAAATCCACATTGTTAAAGTTGCTGGCACAGCAACAGCCATACACCGCTGGTGACGTGGTTCTGCATGGAACGAGCATTAACGATCTCTCAGCGAAAAAATTCGCCCAACACATTGCCTACTTGCCTCAGCATCTTCCAGTGACCGACAGTATTTTAGGTCGAGATTTAGTCGGTTTTGGTCGTTATCCATGGCATGGTTTACTTGGACGTTTGAGTAAGAAAGATCACGACATTGTTGAAGAAGCAATGGCGATGACAGGCACACTAAAATACGCAGATCGCTTAGTGGACACGTTATCTGGAGGAGAGCGTCAACGTGTGTGGCTAGCTATGCTGTTAGCCCAAAAAACCGAGTATTTGCTTCTTGATGAGCCTTTGTCTGCGCTAGACATCAGCCATCAAGTAGATATGTTGAAGCTTATCTCTAAACTCAGTCAAGAACTGGGTTTGGGCGTTATTATCGTATTACACGATATCAACTTGGCTGCACGATTTTGCGACTACATCGTTGCATTACATCAAGGTGATTTGATTGCACAAGGCAATGTTGAACAGGTGTTTACTGAACCTAAGTTGAGGGACATATATGGGATAGAGATGATGATCTCTGACCACCCTGCGGGTTATCCGGTGGCGATGCCAAGCTAAAGGTTGGAATAATGAGCAGTACAAACACTCGACTTAAACATTTCTCTTTCGCTCTCTCACTTAGTGCGCTTTTGGTCAGTTCTTTTCAAGCACTAGCTGACGCATCACCTCGGGTGATGTCGGTTGATTGGACACAAACTGAAACGATGTTGGCTTTAGGGGTCGTACCTGTAGGCGTTGCTCAAGGGCAAGATTACGATGCTTGGGTAAAATCGCCACCGTTACCACCTCAAACGAAGGATGTAGGGTTAAGAACTCAACCCAATATAGAGCGCATTTACGAGCTCAGACCTGATCGTATTTTTATTGCCCCGTACTTCTCCTCAATGAAGCATCGCTTAGTTGATATCGCCCCGGTTACCACCATTGACTTATATGAAAGCGGGATTACGGATTGGTCGGTACTTACCAGCTTCACTCGGAGGTTTGGTGAAGAGCTGGGAAGAGAGGCGGAAGCAGAGGCGCTTATCCAACAATATGAAAAACGTTTCTCTTTATTAAAACAGCGTATAAATAAAGGCCAGCCGCCACTTCTAATGATTCAGTTTATGGATACAAAGCACGTACGTGTTTTTGGTCAAAATAGTCTTTACTCTCAGGCTATCGAAAAGATTGGGTTGAGTAATGCATGGAATGAAAAGACGAATAGCTGGGGCTTCAGCCTAGTTGGCATCGACAAGTTAGCTGGCATAAAAGCTCAAATTGTTATCGTAGAGCCATTACCTTATGGTGGAGCAGAGCAGCTCTCTCAAGACCCATTTTGGCAATATGTTGTTCAACAATCTGGTGAAAAGGTCATGCAAGTCGCGCCCGTTTGGAGTTTTGGTTCTATGCCTTCAGCTCTCCGTTTCGCAGAGTTAGTTACGGCGAGTAAGGTCGAGGAGTTAACACAATGAAAACGATGCCTTTAAGCTTTGTGGTGTTACTTTCGGCATTTACCTTTTCTATTGGTGCTTTCCAATTGTACCAAGTAAGCTCATTTTCGTTGGCTCTAAGCAGTTTATGGGAGCCTAACTTTCAATCTATCGATTCTGTTTTGCTTCACTTTAGCTGGTGGCCTCGAGTCTTCACCACGATTATATCTGGTGCTGGATTAGCGGTTGCTGGGGTATTGATGCAGCAAGTGCTGCGTAACCCTCTCGCTTCACCCACGACACTTGGTGTGGCGAGCGGTTCAAGTTTTGCTTTGATGTTAGCTACGCTATTCGCTCCTTGGATGTTGGATATTGCGCCTAATTTGGTTGCTCTCATCGGCGGTGTGATATCGATGGGGTTGGTGATGCTGTTGTCATGGCGACGAGCGTTATCTCCAACGGTTGTCGTCGTTTCTGGGTTAGTGATAAACCTGTACTTTGCATCATTAAGTACGGTTATTCTGATGATGAATACCGAAAAGCTGAATGGGTTAATGATATGGGGAGCCGGTTCGCTTGTTCAGAGTGGATGGGGAGATTTCTCGTATCTTGCCCCTCGAATCGCACTTGCTACGGTCGTTGCATTTGTGATTGCAAAGCCGTTAAGTCTGTTGGAACTCTCCGAGCAAGGTGCCAAGAGTTTAGGTGTCTCGCTAGCTAAGTTGCGTTTTGTCTGTCTTGGGCTTGCGGTGTTAATCACTTCTTGGGTGGTTTCTGCCGTAGGAATCATCGGTTTCATCGGGTTAGCGGCGCCAGCGATTACTCGATTGATAGGTATCAATAAAATCCAGCATAAGCTTTGGGTATCAATGCTGATTGGTGCCATGTTATTGACTTTAACCGATTTGGTTATTCAGCAACTGCCAGGGCTAATGGCGAGTTTTATACCAACGGGAGCAGCAACGGCTGCATTGGGCGCTCCGTTACTGTTATGGCTGTTACCTCGTTTATCACAAAAGACGCAGGGCCATACTCAAACAGTGTTAACTCGACACCGTCAACATGTTTACAAGCTAAACCCTAAAGCGATCTCATTGGCGTTGATCGGTACGTTAATTTCCGTTGTCCTTTTTGCCACGG
Organism: Vibrio sp. OY15; assembly: GCF_000742455.1. Taxonomy (NCBI): domain Bacteria; kingdom Pseudomonadati; phylum Pseudomonadota; class Gammaproteobacteria; order Vibrionales; family Vibrionaceae; genus Vibrio; species Vibrio sp. OY15. The sequence continues at coordinate 543,572 of NZ_JPIL01000001.1, forward strand.
TTGCTGTGCAAAATGAAGGGTGGACAAACTTATTTGCTAGCCAAAATTGGATTTTTTTGGAATGGCGCGCACCTAGATTATTTGCAGCAGCAATTGCGGGGGCAATGTTGGCGATTGCTGGAACCATGATTCAACGCCTAAGTGGAAACCCAATGGCAAGTCCTGAAGTGATCGGTATCAGTTCAGGGACAGCGATGGGATTGATCATCGCGATGTTTACTGGGTTTGGTTCGTCAATTTTCACTCTTTCTCTAGGCGGGCTCGTAGGCGCATTAGCGACGGTATTAGTCATTGTGCTGCTAAACCGTAAGTCAGGCTTTCAGCCGGAGCGTATTTTGCTGACTGGTATTGCGATAACCGCACTGATGAATGCAATACAGAGCTTTATTCTAGCCACTGGTGACCCAAGAAGTTATCAAGCATTGGCTTGGTTGTCTGGGTCTACCTACTATGTCTCGGTTGAAACGTTACTCCCATTGTCTTTATCTGCGCTTGTCTTTATAGGGTTGAGTTTTCTCTGCGTAAGATGGCTAGATATTCTTCCTGTCGGTGCCGCTTCCTCTAAAGCACTTGGAATTCGAGTTGATCGTTCACGCGCAATACTGCTTCTTTTAGTTGCTTGTCTCACGGTCAGTGCGACATTGGTTGTTGGCCCGATTAGCTTTGTTGGGTTGTTGGCTCCGCATTTAGCTCGCTTATTTGGTTTTAACAAAGCGTCACAACACATGTTATGCGCCGCGATACTGGGGGCAGGGGTGATGTTGTTGGCTGATTGGTTGGGACGACAGGTCCTTTACCCGCAAGAAATACCAACAGGGCTTATGGCGTCTCTCATTGGCGGTTTGTATTTAATGTGGGGTTTACGCCGCTTATAGAAATGAGCTAAGCCTCAACCAAGAAAGTACTTATACAAATAAGCACTCGTAGTGGCATTCGTAACCTATGCGAGTGCTTTATGCAAAACCTCTGGTTTGTCTTTTACGGAAACAACTGGCGATGCCGTAACTCGCTTTTCTTTCAGCGGTCGCTGAAGTCATGAAGGGTTGGTTTGGCTGCCGACAAAAAGGAGAGAATATGACTCGGCAGTTTATGCTGACACCAACGTCGATGGCGGTTGTATTAGCTGTATCAACGCCAAATGTCTTGGCTCAGGAAGATGAAAATATAGTTGTGATTGGACAGCAGCAAGACAGTGCAGTTGGTCCAGATTTTAGTTATCTCGGAGCGAAGAGTCGGGCAGCGACGAAAACTGATATTGCTATCAATGAGACTCCAAGAGCGGTGTCTGTTGTTACGCGAGAGCAAATGGATGATCGTGCCTCTATTAGCATTTCTGACGCACTACAGTACACACCAAGCATTCAAACTAATTATTTCGGCGAAGATAACAAGCAAGATTGGTTTATTATTCGTGGTTTTAAACAAGCGAACAGCGGGTTGTATCAAGATGGTACCCGTTTATATTCTTCTGGCTTCTATAGTTGGCAAATAGATCCGTTTGCGTTAGAGAGGGTTGAAGTTTTACGTGGTGCAGCGTCTGTTCTTTATGGGCAAAACCCTCCAGGTGGGGTTATCAATGTTGTCAGTAAGCGACCTCAATTTGATGGGGGGTCAGGACTTGTATCTTTGGAGTACGGTTCTGAAGACCGTAAACAACTTTCTCTTGACGTAAACTCTGAGGTGAGTGAGCAGTTAGCTTTCCGCTTTCAAGGGTTAGCGAGAAAAAATGGGACGAGAATTAGTGGGGTAGAAGCAGAGCGCATTCTTCTCTCTCCATCGATGACGTACAAATTTAATGAGACGTCTGAAATTACCTTTCTAACGAGCTATCAAAAAGACGACTCAGATCCTTATCTGCAATTTTTGCCAGTTGAAGGAACGTTAACGCCAAACAAAAATGGAAAGATCAGTGATAGTTTAGCGATAGGCAATCCTAACTGGGAGACGTTTGAGCGTGAGCAGGTGTCTTTAGGCTATGAGTTTTCTCATGCATTTAATGATACCACTTCATTTGTTCAAGCAGCTCGTTACAGCGAAATGGATGTTAAGCTAAGACAAATGTATTCGTACGTTTACTCGGCTGACGTGCCTGCGTTGGGGCCGGCTTTGGACCCATCAAATGAACGCAAAACCATACTTCGGGGGGCTTCAACAGAAGATGGATCATCCGATGCTTTTAATATCGATAATCGTTTGATGCACCAAGTAAATTGGGGAAGTGTTGAGCATAACTTGATGTTGGGCTTAGATTTTCAAATGATCAGTATCGATGGTAAAGATTTTGCCAATGACCCTATCGTTGCTAATGGTAGTGCATTATTAAACACACCAATGGGAGCTTTGCCCGATCCTAGGTTTAATGTATTTAATCCTACTTATTCGGATAACATAATGTTACTCGATCCGAATACGCTACAACCATTGAGCGAAACCGATAAGCAAAGAACGAAAATCGATAATCAGCAGCTCGGCGTCTACTTTCAAGATCATATGCTGATCAACGATAAATGGGCGATGTTATTGGGCGCACGTTACGACGATACAAGTAATGAAGTACATAATGTTACCACGGGTGCTCGCACGAAAGTCGATAATGGAGAGTGGACGTTTAGCGTGGGAACGGCTTATATTTCTGATTCTGGCTTCACGCCATACTTTAGTTACTCTCAGTACTTTGATCCAATTATTCAAGAAGACAGCAATGGTAAGCCAGCGAAGCCTGAAAGCGGTGATCAATTTGAAATCGGTATGAAATACCAACCGGATTCATTTGATGGTTATTTCAATATTGCAACGTATCGGGCAACAAAAGAAAACTTGGCTCGTATCTACTTGAGTGAATTAACGCAAATAGGAAAAATAGAAAATAACGGCGTTGAGTTTGAAGCTGTAGCTAATGTGACACCATCCTTAACATTGATCGGGAACATTGCGTACGTTGATGCAGAGATAAAAGAAGACATCAATAAGGCATGGGTTGGCAAAACACCTTCCCAAGTGGCGAATACCGTATCATCAGCTTGGGCACATTATCGTTTCTTTGATGGACCTCTTGATGGCTTTGCTGTTGGCTTAGGCGCGCGCTATACAGGTGAGTCATACGGAGACAATGAAGAGAGACTAAAAGTACCAAGTTATTTCTTAATGGATGCGACGGTCAGTTATCGAATCGGCGATTACAAGTTACAAGTCGCAGCTAAAAACATCGCGGATAAAAAGTACATAGCGACATGTGATGGCTTTTGTTGGTATGGCGACCGACAAAATGTTATTGCAAGTTTAACTTACGACTGGTGAGTTAACGTATAAATAAACACCCCTAACTTTAGGGGTGTTTATTTAGAAATCGGCTTTACGGACAAAGTGCGGGTTTTTGTACTTTTTCTGCGGACCAAACGATGATACGACAAGTTTGTTCCATAATGTTTTGTCAAACTCACCCTTTGGAATCGAAGGGTAGAGGGTTTCCTCTTCTTCTCTTGCAAAGTTCATATATTGTTTCTTTTTAATTTGATTGTACTTTTTGGCGATCTGGTTATGTTTTCTTACCCACTCCAGCTTGTAATTGTGGAGCACTTTTTCACCATCTTCGAGACTCATTCGAGATAGGAACAGTCGCTTGTATGAGACCTTTCTGTCCAGCATTGTGCGCATAACGGTTTGGATATATTTACCGTGATGCGTAATGGTAATGTCGTTTTCATCAATAGGAGTGACACACCAGCCTTTAGGTAAAAAGTCTGGCTTCTTAAATTGCTTATTACGCTCCATTAGCGCCTGATGTAAAACTAAATCAGAGGTGCCGCGGAACGTCTTTTGCCATTTACCGATACGAATTTGAATCGAACCAGGCAAGCGATAGATGTTAGTAAACTTATCTTTGTCCATGGACTTGTGTCATGAGATTAATGTGCATAATTAGAAAGCGGAATTCAGTCCAATGCCACAGGCAGTAGACTTAAGTACCGTACGATTTTACAACGACCTTGCGCGATATAGCGAGGGGTTATGTCAATAATAGGTAAGAAATAGAAAATTAGTTCACATTATGAAGAAATTGGAAGCTAACAGGTTAAATTTTGAAGTTACACCAATTATGCCCATGCCGACTAAATAAAAAGAAGGCACGGGCATAAAATCACACCGCTTCTTCGAGTTGCTTGGTGTCTTCTTCAATCTGTTGTAGATGTCGGTTTGCTTGCTGTAACTGATACATTTGGGCATAGCGACCATTTTGCGTTAAGAGTGCTTTGTGTGTGCCTTTCTCGACTAACTCCCCATGATGAAGAACAATGATTTGGTCTGCATCTAGGATAGTTGAAAGCCGATGAGCAATAACAACGAGCGTCATGTCTTGTCTGAGTACCGCCAAGCTCTTTTGGATTAAAGCCTCTGTTCCTGAGTCAATATTTGCGGTTGCTTCATCCAATATCAATATCTTAGGTTTTACCACAAGCACACGTGCTAACGCCAAAAGCTGTTTCTGACCCGCAGATAAATTAGTTTCGCCTTGACCTAACTGCGTGTCTAGCCCGTTAGGGTAACGATGAATTTGTTCTGCCAAACCAACCTTGTCTAACGCATCCCATATTTGATTGTCATCAACTGCCCGACTGAGAGAGATGTTTTCTCTGACTGAAGCAGGGAGAATATGTGGATCTTGTTGAACCATTGCCACATCTTTGCGAAGTACGTCTTTCCCTAATGTTTTAAGTGGACGACTATCTATGAGCAGTTCACCACATTGCGTTGGATAAAAGCCCATTAACAGTGACGCTAATGTGCTTTTACCGCTTCCTGTATGCCCGACAAGCGCGATAAAGTCTTGGTGGTTGGCCTTCAACGAAATGTCTTTTAGGACGTCCTGTTTACCATCGTAGCTAAATGTGAGGTCTTTAAGTTCGATAGCACCTGACCTTAATGGTTGATGATCGTCCCCGTAAGTTTGTTCTTTCGCGTCAATCAATTCAAAAACACGTTCGCTTGACACTAACGCCTGCTGAAGTAGAGCAAGTTGCTGAGTCATCTCAATTAGTGGTTCAGTAACTCGCGCAAGATAACTGATAAATGCATACAGTACCCCCACACCAATCAACTCAATACCATTAAAACCAAAGATCGCAACCAAGCAAAGCAACGCAAGACCAGCGAGTAAGTCCATTAATGGTCTTAGCAGATAGCCGTTTAGCCGAATCACTCGTTTAGATGCCACCAGATGCTCTGCGGTTAGCTCGTTGAACTGTTTATTAAAACGCTCTTCTTGTTGCATTAATTGAATGACACTCATCCCTTGAATGGATTCACTCAGATTCGCATTTATATCGGTCAATAGGTCACGCATCTTTCGGTAGCTTTCTGTACTTAGCTGCTTAAACAAGTACATAAAGCCGATGACGATCGGCAGCAATACAAGCACAACGAGTGTGAGCTTCCAGCTCATGAAAAACATAACGCCAAGCATTACGACAATCATGACCACGTTTTTCACCACGGTCGCGATCAAAAGCTCATAAAATTGCTGTAAAGATTCCGTATCGTTGGTGATTCGCGACACCAATTTTCCAGCAGGAGTGTAATCAAACGCAGATAACGGCTGCTTAATCACGCCAGAAAATACTTGCTTACGAATCGCTTTGATCGTGTTAGCCGCGACAATGCTAAATTGCAATGACTGAAAATACTGGAATGTTGCCGATACGATCTGAAGAGCGATATAACCTACTGCTAGCGAAATCAGAACACTTTGTGAATAGTCACCTTTAGCGATGTGCTCATCAATGAAATATTGAATCAACCAAGGGCCGCCGGCGCTAGCTAACGCTGCAATAAACAGCAAGGCGAGTCCTTTAATCATTGGCTTTGGTTGAGATAATGGGTAAGACATTAACCGTTTAAACGTGCTGGTCTGGTTCATTCATTATTCCTCCATCGCCTGCTCTAGTTTCTGATACTCGAACATCTCGGCGTACCAGCCTTTATGCGCTAATAACGCGCTATGTTGCCCACGTTCAGTAATGTGTCCGTGATTCAATACAATGATCTCGTCTGCTGCTTCCAAAGCGGTGAGGCGGTGCGCAATAACGATTAGGGCCTGATTACGGTAGTATGTTTCCAAATTCTTAAGGATTTGATGTTCGGTCCGTCCATCAACAGCGGAAAGTGCATCGTCCAAAACCAACACTTGAGCATTCAGCAGCATAGCGCGTGCTATCGCAATACGTTGTTTTTGCCCGCCGGAGAGTGTAATGCCTTTTTCACCAACTTCTGTTTGATAGCCTTCAGGAAACTTTTCAATATCGTCATGTATACAGGCTAACTTTGCTGCTCTATAGACTTCTTCTTTCTCTGCATTAGGGTTGCCTAAGGCAATATTTTCGAAGATAGATTTGGAGAATAGAAACGGACTTTGGTTAACGACAGCAAAACGGTTGCGCCACTGCGGTAGTAGGGCATCCTTGATCTCGACATCCCCGAATTTAATTGAGCCGTTTTCTAAATCATGTTGACGCAAAAGTAGTGTTAACAGGGTCGATTTTCCGCTTCCTACAGGCCCTGCAACTCCCAACATTTTTCCGGGTTCAAGTTCGATGTTTACTTCCGTCAAAGCGGGCGGTAAATCACTAGACCAGTGGAAATCGTCGATATCAATTTTTAACGGAAGTGGTTTATTTTCTATTGGCTTATTACCACTGATAATTTCTGGCTTTTCATCAAAGATCTCTTGTAGTCGGTTCCATGCGGCAGAGCCTCTTTCTAAAATGTTAAATAGGAATGCGAATGCCAGCATCGGCCATATCATCAACCCTAAATACATCGTAAATGCGGTCAGATCACCAAGCGTGATCTCACCTTTATCAACAAGGTAAGCACCAGCAGCGACACTAAGAAGGAAAGAAAGACCGATGGTTAACTGAATTGCCGGGTCAAATCTAGCATCGACTCTTGCGACAGCGATGTTCTTCTCGCCAGTATCATCCACAACCTCTTCAAAACGTTGCTGCTCTTGGTTTTCTAATCCGAAAGCACGCAGCATTCGCACGCCATTAAGTGACTCTTGTGTCATGTCTGACATGGTAGAAAAGGCTTCCTGAGCGACACGAAAGCGTTGATGTAGGATACGCACAATAAAGAAGATGATGATGGCAAGAAATGGCATTGGAAGAAGCGCCATTACGGTGAGCTTCCAGCTTACTTGCGTTAGCATAATGATTAAAACCGCAATACCAGTGATCAAAGAGTCTGCGGCGGTTAAAACCCCTTCGCCGGCTGTCATAACGATATTACGCACATCATTAGTGCCACGAGCCATCAGATCCCCCGTCTTGTAACGTTCAAAAAAACGAGGTGGCTGTGTCGATAAATGCCTATATAGACGGTTACGTAGAATGGTCCCGAGCTCCCAGCTTGCGCCGAAAAGCCAAATTCGCCATAAGATGCGACACCCATAAATAGTAAAGATCAGTACAGTTAACCCTGAGAGCCATAGAATCAGCGTATTTGTATCTAAAGTGTTGTCTACGACGCCATCAACGATGATGCCAACTGCTTTGGGCGGAACAAGCTGTAGTGCTGATATCACAGCGAAAAGCAGAATGGATCCGACATAGTGCCTCCACTTTTGTTGGAAATACCAACGTAGCTGCCAGAATATTCTCATTACGCCTCCCGCTTTAAATTATTGAATTTGTTATAGAACTATTATTGAGCGAAATGATGAGTTTACAAGCACAAGTTATAGGCGGGTTTAAAAACGATAGATTGTTTCAATTATAGCCATGTGTCGGCGCAAATTACTGGTTTTATCTCTATGAGCTAACTGTGCGACGACATTATGTGAAATAGTTGTTAATGGTTGTTTTGGAGCCATTACCTTGCAATAACGATGAAGACACCAAAAGTAAAAGTGTTACTGCCACTCTATATGGGAATTAGCAATCGTCAGTTTGTATTTTGTATTTCACTTGGCCACCAGGAGTTTCTGGGTAGTAAACTTCGACATAACACATATGTTCTGGACCAACAGGCTTGTTTGCAAAACCAATAAGGAAGTAGGGCTCGTCTGGGCTGTCTACCCCATACCAAGTGTTGATAGTGAGTTGCGGATCAAAGCCTGCTAGCTCTTTTGCTGGAATAACATTTTTGATAAATCCAAAGTAACCAATTAGGTCGTTATGGCCGTCATTATCTAGATCAATGTTATATTGTATGCCGCCATCTACTGTCTCTTGAGATTGAATCACTGCTTTGGTGTAGACAAAGTTGTTGGCGGTCATGAGTGCTTCTCTGGCTCCATATAGAACCGCCACTCTGGCATCTTTTTGTAAGCCAAGAAATTTAGGAAATGCAACGACGCTTACAATACCAAGAATGATGATGCACACAATGAGTTCAATAAGAGTAAATCCTTGAGAGCGACGCACAGCCTTTCTCCATGTTTTAGAAACGAATAGGCGGCTATTCTGATATAGAAACGTTCAGGTCAAGTATTAAAAAAGAATGATAATAAGAGATCGGGATTGCAAATCTCAAATATAAAACAAGTTGCTTATTTTCGAGATGAGGAGTGATTTTGATAAAAACCAAGGAATGAACTCGAGAGGATAAAATCCTCCCGAGTATAGCGACTAAGATTCGTGTGTCAGAGCACTGCTGTTACGTTTAAAAATGAATCGCCAAATAAATAAGACAATTGCGATGTAACCTAATCCTACACCAAGCGCTTGCCAGTGCATGCCGTTATATATCGCGATTGGCATCAAAGAGATGATGAAGATGTCAGTGATTGAGCCAGGGACATAAGCGATGGCGTAATCATCAAGCACCTTGCTACGCATTTTTGGATCAACAATACGAAGCAACGCAATACCCATGGCAACTGTACCGGTTAACCAACCCCAAGAGAAAATGCCTTTCTCGAACCAATCTTCTCCCATGATACGTGGGGCAACCCAGAAGATTAGCCATAGTGTGAAGGCGATACCGCCGATTGCAAGCACTACCATCGGCATTAAATACTGGGCTAGGACGGTAATCTTGATGGCTGAGATACCAAAGATAATCAAATAATCGGTACTGATGCCCGCAGCGTGTTTGAATGCACCGTCACAAAGATAGCGTGAAGCTTTCGTTTGTTTCGCGACGATTCGCACGAGCATGCCGCCAAGGAAGCCAGTTACAAACGTCGGGATCTGCACCTTATCGTGGAAAGAAGACAAGTAGTTGGCGGCGACATAAGAGAAAGCGGTTACGACAACCACTAACGCAGCGTGAATCGCGAAAGAATCAACCGACAGGGAAGACATGGTGTCTTTCATTACCGGTTCTTGATCATCAGGCTTAACAAGGCCTTTGCGTTCGTGTTCGTCCATGCTGTCGAAGGTCGTAAAGCTACGAATCCAACCCATCTTCAATGCGAATTGCAGCATGAGCATGCCGACAGAAATCGAGATGAAAATACCCACGGTTGCGAACGTTAAGCCAAGTGTGAAGCCATCTTCCCAGCCAAGCCCCGTGAAGATTTCACCAACAACAGATGCAGAGCCATGTCCGCCCATAAAGCCCGCAGACATTGTCACACCAAAGCCAGGATTAATCTCTGGCCAGAAGAAGGTTGTGAGAACTAGACCAAACATTGCTGCAAACAACCACTGAGAAACAGAAGCGATTTGGTTAAACGCCCACAATGAGCCAGCACGCTGTGCGACGGTTTTAGGTGATGGAACATCCGTTGCCAGACCTAACGCAGAAAAAAGTGCAGCAGTTAATAGGCTTGCGTTAGCGGTAAACGTATCGGTCCAAGGCAGTACGTCTAACAGGGCTGGTCCAAAAAATAGACCGAATAATCCTGCGAGAACCGCCGATGGAATGTACATACGCTGTAGTAATGGCGCGTGAACGCGAATGACTTTTGCCAAAATCAATAGTAAGCCAGCGATGGCTAAGTCAGTCAGCATTAGACCTTTAGGCATCTTATCCTCCAGTAAATGCAGTCAAGGGGTAGCGTCCTTGTGACCTACCTTGAATAAAAATCTCTCTCAAGCCAAAAAGTCACATACGTGACTAAAAGCGTTGAGAAATCAATGTCGTTTTCATAAGCAAAGGAATGTGCTTATGCAATTTGAAATGAGTGTAAATGTTGTGATTGCACACGAACAGGAAGAGAAATTAGATTAAATTTCTCGATATTTTTTTGATAGTTCACTCAGGAAAGGCGGCAATCCTAGTCACTTTGTCAGAGCAATGCAATTGGTGTGAATCAATAAATTATGCCTAGTTAATGGGTGTCTCTGACTAACAACATGAAAAATAAAGACAATTAACAAGCAATAATATTTGTCATATCGACAATAAAAGTTAATTAAATGGTTAAATTGTCGCCGCTTTATGGGGTGACGTTATGGATTCACATGAGAAAGAATAAAATCGACCAAGGTACGGTTTTTAAGGGAAAGCTGTTTTGAACGGTAAAGCAGGTGGATCGGTTTTGGCTTGGGAGCATGTTGCTGGAGAATTTCTACCAAGGCACCAGATTGGATTTCCTGCTCAACTAAGATCTTTGGTTGCATAAGAACACCAGAGCTTTTTAACGCGGCGAACTTAAGTACATCGCCATTGTTAGACGTTAATCGGGTGTTGCTGTTTCCAAAGGTATTAGATGGCATGTTCACCACTTGTTGGCTTTCTCCTTGGTGATACTGAAACCCCAAACAATGATGGTGTGCTAAGTCATCAAGTGATTGGATAGGGGCATGTTGCTCAAGGTAAGAGGGTGAGGCGCAGTAAGTCATGTGGTATTCACCCAATTTTCTCGCGACTAACGACGAATCGACCAACTCACCGATTCGAATAATCACGTCAGCTTCGCTTCGATATGGGTCAATCAAATTGTTGTCCAACATTAGCTCAACGTTCAAATCGGGAAATTCAGCTAAGAAGTCAGCCACGATAGGAGCAATGACCTTTTTGCCATACGTGACAGGGCAGTTAACTTTTACAGTTCCGGTTGGACGGTTGATCAGCGTCTGGATCAGGTTCTCTGCGTTGGTGATGTCTTCAATAATGCGGTGGCACTCTTGATAGTAGAGTCTGCCAGCTTCGGTCAGGGACTGTTTGCGCGTGGTGCGATGAATTAGCTGTGTACCTAAGCTTTGCTCAAGAAAGCTCACGTGCTTGCCAACCATGGTCGGTGAAATATCAAAGTGGTGTGCTGCATTACGAAAGCTGCCGTGTTCGACCACGTAAGCGAAAACCTTCATGCTTGTTAATTTATCCATTACACACCCAGAGTTGATAAAGAAATAACTAAAGCAGAGTTTATCAATCAAATGAGGTTAATTACAGTGGACGTATGATTAAGAATGGAGAAAGAGAGCCATCATGAGCGAGACGATTTTTGTTACCGCCGAACTGAAAATGAATGCCGATAAGCCAAGACAACAAGTGGTTGAAGCCATTGAACAATTTTGCCTTGATATGCAAAGCGAAGCGGGGTGCTTGCAAGCGAATGCGACCTACGATTCTACAGAACCACAACGTGTGATTCTTTGGGAGCGATATGAAAACCGCACCGCGATTGAAGCGCATTTTGCTATGCCGCATACACAAGCGTTTATTGCTGCTGAAGTGGCAGAGTTAGTCCAAGCATTCGAAACCCAAGCTCAATAGGAGAGGCGAACATGAAATGGGGCATTTTAGGCACAAGCTTTATCTCAGGTGTCATGGCTGAAGCAATCCAAGGCGATGACAAGAGTGAACTGTACGCGGTTGCTGGGCGTTCGGAGCAGAACTTAAAGACATTCGCTGAGCAATATGGCATCGAGAATACGTTCACCGATTACGATGCGTTGATTGCTGATGAGCAAGTCGACATTATTTACATCGCACTGCCAAATCACCTTCATCATGACTTTATCGTCAAAGCGGCAGAGCAGGGGAAAGCGATCCTGTGTGAAAAGTCACTGTCGGTAGATATGGAAAAAACCGAGTTGGCACTAAAAGCAGTCGAAACGCACAAGGTATTCTTTGCTGAAGGTTTGATGTACTTGCATCACCCGTTGATCAGCGAGTTGGTTTCTGTGCTTAAATCAGGAGAGATTGGTGAACTTCGCTCGATTCATACTTCTTATATAGCGTCGATTGCGCAGTTTGTGAATCCAGACAGTAAAGGTGCTTTGTATAACTTAGGTTGCTACCCAATATCATTAGTGCATTTGGTGGTGAAAACCATGTTGGGTGAACAAGCCTTTGGAAACCGCTTTATGACGGCGATTGGCCGAAGAGGCCATGACGGTAATATCTGTGAATCGAGCTTAATGATGCAATTTGGTGAGCAACAAACGGCGATCGTACACACTGCCGAAGATCACGGATTGAAACACCAATTCACCATTCTGGGTAGCAAAGGCTGTATTACGTTAGATTCAAACCCATGGCTACCAACGCAAGAAAACCAGTTTAGTGTGGAAATTTACGAGACGTCGAAGCGCGAGGTGTCTGTATCGGCAGCTGGAGACGCTTTCTTCTATCAAGTGCGCAATATTCGCCAAGCGGTTGAAGCAGGGCGTACATCGTTAGAGAACCCTTGTGCAACATGGGAAGACTCTCACCGTATTATGCAGCTACTGACTGAGTGGGAATCACTGGCTTCAAAGTAAGTCTGTACTTGAACCAATGAACATAAAAACGGCGCACTAAATCCAATATTTGGTGCGCCGTTTTGTTTTGGGTTCAGTCTCTGTTAAATGCGATTATCGCCGGTGCTGAACGCAATGATTTGGCTGATCTCAGACAGGCTTCTACCACTTTCTTGCTGCCATTGAACAAACGCTTTGTTGGTTGCATCGAGCGATTTTTTCGTATCTTTGCCACCTTCAATGATCTTGCAATTACGCAGGTAAGCTTCCACGTCGCTAGACAAGATAAAGGTATCAACGCCCATTTGACGAAGTGTGTAAGGGCCAGTATTTCCGCCTAGGCGATTGCCGCGTTTCTTCAAATACGCCCATAGGTCGGTGATTTTCTCTTGCGGCCAATCAGCAACCATTTTGCCAAACGAGCCATATTCGATTTTTGCTTCGTGGATCATACGAGCGTTGGCAGGAATCGACATGACTTTAGTGAGGTGGCGAATGATGCGTTTGTCGGTTGCTTTGGTTTCCCATTGCTCATCTGACAGCATCAATAGCGGCTCAATCTTAAACCCAAAGAACACTTCTTCGAAGTTCGGCCACTTGTTGCGAACCACGCTCCACGAAATCCCACTTTGGAATACCTTCATCGAAAAAGCGGCTAGCCAACGGTCGTCGGGAATCGCTGCCAATTCTTCTTTGCTTAGTGGATGAGACAAAAGCGCTTCAAGTTGATCTTCACCACCTTTACGCTCGGCAGCGCGCTGATAAATCGCGTCAAATTTTTCGATACTCATAAAAGAAGTTAGTCCTAGTTTATGTCGATATTTGTGAAACATACTACGCTTAAGTGGCTGAATCGTAAATTGATGGAGTGTCACAAATGAAGAAGGTCACATTAACGTTTGTCGGGGAAGGTTCGGATCGTATTGCAGAAAAATTCTATGCGTGGATGACGGACGGTGGGTTAGAAGACAGCATGATTGAGAATTTATCTGACCGTGAAATCTCAGTTGTCGGCATTAGTGACATGGATAATGAAACGCGTGATGTGGTGATCAATACGGAAATGAACTAACGAGTCGTTTTTCGTCAGCTATTAGAATCAGATAAAACAAAGCCCTTCACGAGAAGGGCTTTGTTGCGTTTATAAGCGTGAGAGCCTAGTTATTTACCAGCGTCAGACCGCTTGGTAGTGCATCACCGAAGATACGCTTCGATTCGCTCTCAGATAGCTCTTTGACTTCTTCAACCAGTGATACCCAAGATTCAGGTACCTTGCTTTGCTTCAACTTAGCCAGTACCTGCTCACGGTAGTCGTCTGAGATATCGAATAGGCGGTCGCCCGTCTTACGACAAATCATTACGGCTGCGAAAGCGATCATTGGCTCTTTCTGCCAGTTCTGCTCTAGCAGCTTAGGCAACCACTGTTCCGCTTGTTCACGAGGAACGACGTTATGCTGACTGCCATATAAAGGCGTACGTGATGCCAAGCGACCCATTGCCCACCAGTGTGCTTGTTCGAACTGGTTATGGTTGATGGCTTTGCTCAAGAACCACGTTGCCAATAGAACTTTGTCTTCGACTTCTAAATGCTCCAGAGAGGCAGACAAGCGCACCATCGACTCGTAACCCATATCTTGTGCCGCTTTGGCGGATTGTGGGTTTTTCATCGCACCAGGATGTAGGTATTTCGCGATGTCCGCCAAGATGGTCTCTTGTTGCTCTTGGCTTAAACCACCGGCAATACGACGCCAGAACACCCACCAGTCGGTCCAACCTTGATGGTTCTTAAACTGAATGTTTTGTTGGTAGAGACCCCAAACTTGCTCAATACGCCATGAGTCGGTTGGATCGCCAAAGCCCGGACGCAGTGCAAAGCCAGCCAAACGAAGCCAGTTTTTCTCGTGTTGTTCTGAACGGCGGCGACGCTTACGACCTTGTGCAAAGGTATCGAACAGTTGACGTAGGGTCGTGAAATCCCATTCATCGCGTTTGCCAAGTTTCTTCTCAAGATCTTTGGCTAAGGTTTTGATCTCTTTGCTTTCCGCGCTTTTCTTATTACCGCTGTAAAGGCGAGCGATCAGCTCCTTACATTCGTTCAACTTAGGGTGAAGTTTAACTTGCTCGCTGTCATCGGTTTGCTTGTTACGAACTTCGAATTCTAGCTCCCAACGTTTGTTGTCGTCTTCTGCGCTGACACATTCCATCTTAAGCGTGCCGACTTCAGTCAACTGACACGCCAGTTGTACTTCTACGCGCTCTTTTTGGTTGGCTTGCAGTTCGGCACCTTCACCTTCAAGGGTGGTGATATAAGGTGGCAGAGGAGCAAATAAGTCGGGGTCAACGTCAACCATCACGCCGTTTTGAATAGCGGTGTTATTGGTTAAGGTGTCGTGGGTAGAAGTCAGCAGGTTAAAGCGAACAGGTTCACCTAGGGTAAGCGAGAAACGACGACCACTTAAGCGGATCTCGTGACCTTCTTCTGTCCCTTTTGCAAGCAAACAGAGCGCTTTGCCCATCTTGTTCTTTTCTTGAAGATGCAAGAAGTAAGAACGCGCTGCACCACCACCAATTTTTAGCTGTGCACCACGACGTGCTTTACCAAACGCAACAGCACCTAGTGCAACAGACCAATCTGGATGTGGGTTATCTAATACCGTAACCGGAGCGCCGCGCCAATCGGACAGTAGGGTAGTGACTCGCTCAGTCACAAGTTCACTATTGAACACACCACCGTTAAGTAGCAAACCTACCGGAATTGCATTTTGTTTGTCGTCTTTAATGCCGAGAGCGGCACGAGCAACTTGTTGGTGCTGAGTTAAGAACTCGGCAACGTGTTTGCTCACAGCTGGGTCAGCAACGTATGGAAGACCAAACTCGACGACGGCGCTGCGGCGCTTGTCCGGCACTTCACTGAAATCAGAAAGCGGGAAGAAGCCATCTAAAGCGATTTGGTGCACTTCTTGTTTGCTCAGCCCAATACTCTTTGTTCCGCCAAGAAGTTTCGAGCCGCTGCCCAGCATGGTGATCTTCACTTCTTCAGGTGCACTCGCTGAAAGCAAGTTTTCTTTCGCTTTGCGAGTTTGCTGAATCAGCTTAGTCAGGCTTGCAGCAGTGAGCTTCTTACTTTGTTCCCCTTTATTTTGAGAAAGGCGGCTCTCCGCAAGGTGCGCTAATGCTAAGTCGAGGTTGTCACCGCCCAGCATTAAGTGTTCGCCAACACCAATACGATCAAGGGCTAGTTCATCTTGAGAAGAGAAACTGGCTTCAATCAAGCTCAAGTCGGTAGTACCACCGCCCACATCACACACCAGAATCAGCGGTAACTCTTTGAGTTCATCAGCTGCGGTTTGCTGGTGGCGTGCGTACCAGTCGTAACATACGGCTTGTGGTTCTTCGAGCAGGACGATTTTCTTTAAACCAGCCAGCTGTGCAGCTTCAAGCGTGAGTTTACGAGCGGTTTCATCGAACGAAGCTGGAACGGTCACAACCACATCTTGGTCTTCTAGCTTATTGCTAGGGTGACGGTAGTTCCATGCTTGACGAATGTGGTTGAGGTAGCTTGCGCTGGCAATAACGGGTGAGACTTTATCTACGTCTTGCGCGCCCGCCCAAGGAAGAATGTCTGAACTACGATCCACTGCTTGGTGCGATAGCCAGCTTTTAGCACTGGATACCTGACGTCCTTCCACCTTCGCGCCTAATTCACGAGCCCATTCACCCACGATCACATTACTAATGTCGCCAGAGACAGGCTCGTTTTCCCAAGGGAGTGTTAGGTCAGAAGGGGAGATTTGACCAACCGCAGGGTGATAGCGGAAAGAGGGCAGCAATGGCTTACGAACCACTTCACCCGGGCCAATCAATTGATCGATGTCGAATAGGGATACTTCGGATTGTTCAAGGTTGTCGGTGATTTCACAGTACGCCACAACAGTGTTTGTGGTGCCAAGGTCAATACCAACAAGAAAACGAGGAGATGCCATACAAACCTTCGTGTATTTAAAAACGGCACCCGATTGGATGCCGTTTGATTTCTATTTATTCTTCTTCGTCTGAGTTGCTTTTCGCGTCTTCGCGCACATCGAACTCAACATGCCATTTTTGACCGTTATCAGCGGCAATGGCTTCTAAGTAAAGCGTACCAAGCTCTGTGACGCGAGAGGCTAGGGTTACTGGAACCACTTCACCTTCACGACGACCTTCAGATACAGGCAGCGTTACTTGGATTTCTGGAAGCTCTTCAAGCTCTTCTGGTGCCCAGTAGTCTAGGTGAGTACCTGCTAGGTCATCACGACGAACCGTTGAGCCGAAGAATTGGAAGTTAACTGGCTGGCCGATGATCAAACCAAACTCTTGGCTTGGTACGTCAACGCTTGAGCCTTCTTCCATACCAAATGGTGCAACACAAAGTGCTTCCATTGGCGGCGCCATGCCCGGAATAGCTGGCATCGCACTTTCGATACCCACGTAGTACGCCGAAGCAATACCACCACGGATACGAACGCCCTGACCACGACGCACAGAGCCGTAGTAAGCCGCACCGCTAGCAACTGCAAGGTCTAGATCCACACCTGTTAGGCGTTTTGCCATTTCTGCATCTGCTTCAATTAGCCATTCGTTGATCGTGTCTTCTAGACGAGTTGCTAGAAGTTTCGATTTCAGAACACCACCGTTGAATAGGATTGCGGTTGGCTTGATGAAGTCAGCTGACTGCGCTGCATCCGAACCTGGCATACCAGGCATGTTAGCGAATGGGTTGAAATCTTGAGCTGCTGCTTCTGCGCCATTTCCTGAAGTAGAAAGAGCATTGGCTTGCTTAGACAAGAACGCTGCAATGTGACGAGTAATGCCTGCATCTTGTGCGTAAGGCAGACCCATTTGCGTTAGTGCTCCACGGTTACGTTGAACAGGGTGGTCAGTAATTGCAACTTGAGGGAAGAAGCCATCAACCAGTGTTTGTTGTACTTCTTCTTGAGTCAGTTCTGTTTTCAGCGTTGCGCCAAGCAGTTTAGAACCACGGCTTGGTACTACGATTGGCACTGACTGAAGTTCGCTGTCGTTCAATAACGCTTCTTTCGCGTCACGACATGCGTGTGTCATTGCCTGAACTTGCCATGGCTGTAGCTCTTTGCCTTCTTGCGCTAGCTTCATTTTCAAGCGGTACGCAAGTGCAAGATCCATGTTGTCACCGCCAAGTAGGATGTGTTCACCTACCGCGATGCGTTTCAGAGTTAGGTTGCCGTCGTCTTCAGTTACTTCAACCAAAGAAAGGTCGGTTGTACCACCACCGATATCGACCACAAGCACGATGTCGCCAACTTCAACTTCATCGCGCCATTTGTCATTGCTGTTATCGATCCAGTTGTAAAGCGCAGCTTGTGGCTCTTCTAGAAGCGTTAGGTGCACAAACCCAACGTTGCGTGCTGCTTCGGCTGTTAGATCACGAGCAGCAGGATCGAAAGAAGCAGGAACCGTAATAGTCACGTCTTGATCGGCAAGGTTGTGATTTGGATTGGTGTGATTCCAAGCGTCTTTTAGGTGCTCTAGGTAAAGCTCTGTCGCGCGAAGAGGGGATACTTTTTCCACTTCTTCTGGGCTACCTGCTGGCAGGAAAGCATCACGACGGTTTACACCAGCGTGGCAAAGCCAAGATTTCGCACTTGCCACAAGGCGAATTGGTGTTTTTGAACCTAGGTTACGTGCAATTGCACCAACCAGCGCTTTTGGCTCGCTCGACCACGGAAGAACGCGTGATTGCGGGTTCATTTCGTGCTCGTGTGGTTGGTAAAGGAAAGAGCCTAACTGGCTACGAGTCTCTACCGTACCCGGCGCAGTCAACTGCGGGATTGGCATCACTTCAACGCGAGCGTCTTCGTTGTGTGTATCAACAAAAGACATAACACAGTGTGTTGTACCTAAGTCGATACCAACACTGAATTTAGGCGTCTGTTGAGTTTCAACAGACGCTTCTTGAGAATGGTTTTCTTGGTTCATGTGTTCCATTACAGCTCAACCTCAGCTGGAGCGATCACAGATGCATCGTAGTTCTCAGCAAGTTTAGGCAACGTCATTGATGTTGCTTTCCAGCCTTTGTGAACTAGCGTGCCGTTGAATGGCGCGCTGCCTGTTACGTTGCCAGTTAGGCGGATTTGTTGTGGGTTGAAGCCTTCTTCAACCGTAATGCGAGTTTCTTCGTCTTCGTTACGAACGTGCGCTAGCGTCACGTAGTCGTTCAGTACTTTCTGACCGCCAGTGTGGATTACGCGAGCAGCTGCGCCTACTTCTTCATCAGAGAATGACGTTAGGTCTTCTTTTAGGAAGTCAATCAGACGAGCTTCTTGTTGCATGATAGAAAGCAGCTGCATTGCAGAGTCCGTTGATGCGGTTGCAAGTTTTGATTCAACTTCTACAACACGCTCTACGACTTTCTCTACTTCCACTACTTTTTCTACTTCAACGATCTTCTCAACTGGTTTCTCAACCTCGACGATTTTCTCGACTGGTTTTTCTACCACTTTCTCGACCACTTTTGATTTGCGCGACACTGCAACTAGAAGAAGCAAAACGCTCGATGCGGTTAGGCCTGCGTGAAGCATATCGAACGTTTGAGGAATTAGGTTCAAATCAATGTTCATGACGTTTTTTCTCTTTCTATTGATTTATTGGTGCTCAGTATTGGCTCATATTTGTTCACTAAAACGATCGTCTTTGCGATCTTGCACCAAGTTTAGACATTAAAATGATGACGGATGGTAGCATATTCAAGGCTTAAGGCTGTAATAATTCGTGACTATACCGTACGAACAGAGTGAAAAATCGACGATCAGACTCCCCAATATAGGTTGTTGCTTGATGTTTGTGCATTGCTAACGCAGTATTTCAATAGATCCCGAAGTTTAACTTACGGAAGTATCAAAAATTACGATATGACACAAAGCACCGCTCATAAGAGCTTTATAAAACGACATTCAGACTCTATTTTAGCTTTTTTGGCGACTTTATGTGTCACTGCTGGTGTAGTTGGTGCTGCTTATACAATGCAGCAACGGTATACACAGACGACGTTTGATACTTTAGCCGACCGACAAGCAGAATCACTTAAAGCAAACGTCGAGAATGATCTAAAGTTCATTGGTGCGGGCGCAAACTTTTTCCATTCGATTGAGCGAAGCTATTGGCCATCGTTTCCGATGTATGCGGAACAAGTGATTAACAGCTCGCGAAGTCTCATTGGACTTCAATGGATGCAAAAGGTCGAATTCGAAGATCTTGATGAACATATTTTAAAGACCCGTCAAAAATTTCCAAACTTCCAACCGTTTACCGTTCCTAAAGATGGTCCCAAAACCTACGGGTACATTTTTGAACACAATGAGCCAATTTTTATCGCGTCGGATATCTACCCAAGAACACCGGAAAACCTTTCTCTATTGGGTTTCTATTTTTCGCGCAAACGCTTCGATTTAATCTTGGATGATATTTCCGAAAATGGGCGAGCGAATGTCTCGGATAAAGTTCGCTTACTGCAAGATGGTTATGACAAGTCCATACCTAAGACTGGGTTGCTGGTGTTCCATCCAGTGTTCGACTTCGAGAACAAATATTTATTAGGAGTAGTGACCGGTGTTATCCGAAGTACGGTTTACTTTGAGGATTTGATTACGAAAACCGCGACGGAGCTCGATATGTCGGTGCGCGTAGAAGATTTGGGATTCGACGCAGCAGATGACCCTGTTCTCTTTCAAAGTGCTAGCTGGGATAACATTCGAGGAACCGTTATAAGCCGAACCATTCAACTGCCTAACCGTGAATGGCGTATTGACTTTAAACTTTCTGACGCAGTCTCAGCTTGGGAGCGTTCTATTTTAGCGGGCACGACGCTAGCCGGATTGGTAATCGCCTTTTTGATCAGTTGGATTGTGAATTTACAGTCTCGAGAAAAAGAGCGCTTAGCGGTCATGTTGGAGCTCAAAACCGTTGAATTAAAAAGAATGGCAGAGCGAGACCCTCTAACTCAACTACTGAATCGCCGAGCATTCAACGATCACTTGCTTAATCAGATAAACAAAGGTGTTAACTTCGCCTTGGTTGGTTTTGATATCGACCACTTCAAAGTGATTAATGACAAACACGGCCATTTAGGTGGAGATGAAGCGTTGCAACATGTCACTAAGCTGGTCAGTGCTAATTTAAAACCGGGAGATAAGTTTTACCGCGCTGGTGGTGACGAGTTTTGTATTATTTCTAAAGTCATTGATAGAGCAGTGCTAGAAGCTTACCTAGAAAAGTTACGGAGTGTTGTGGCAAGTACGGCTTTTGATTATGGTGATGCGTCAATCATCTGTACGTTGAGTATCGGTGCGGTTATCCATAAAGAAGAAGATCCTGAGAGCTTGTATCACAAAATGGACAGTCAACTCTATTTGAGTAAAAAAAACGGCCGTAATAATGTGTCGATCGGCGATTAAATGGGCGCACAAATTCGAGTTTTACGCCTTGTTACGATAGAATCGCACGCTTTAAATTTTTATGTTAGGAACCAAGGCAAACTATGAACCATAACCGTATTGTATGCTTCGATTTAGAAATGTGTTGCTGGAACGAAAATGGCGTCGGCAGCACGGGTGAAATTATCGAAGTGGGGTTAGCTGAAATAGATTTGTCTAAAGGTGAGATAGTCAAGCGTGCTCAATACTACGTGAAACCAGAACACGATGAAGTGTCTCTGTTTTGCGCTGAGTTAACGGGCATCACACCACGTAAGATTGAAAAACAAGGACGCCCACTAGAAGAAGTGCTTAAATCCATGGTTAAGAACTTCGGTGGTCGCAACAAAATCTTTGCATCTTGGGGGCGAGATGACCTCATTCTTCTAGAAGAGTGTAAGCAAAAAGGTATTGAAGCACCGTTCACAGAGTTCATCAACTTAGCGACACTCTACCGTATTCAAAATCGTCTTAAAGATAGACGTATAGGCCATCGAGCCGCTCAAGAAGCAAAAGGAATAGACTGGGAAGGGCGTCAACACTCTGGCTATGTAGATGCATACAACTTAGCTAAGCTTGCTTTGACCATGTTTTAGTTATTCGAACCTAGCTAGCTTGTAATTAAATAATCATCCAACCATTGTTGTTTTGTCATGCAGTCTGTTTAGTGTGGAAAGAGCTAAACACATACCTTGACCAGTATTTTAATAACAATGTCGTTGGCTTATTGAAAAACGCGCAGAGTGCGCGTTTTTTTATGGCTACAGAAGCGATATCTGTTGTCATTCTAGGGGTAGCTTAGAGTTAGCCAGCGACTTATATACTCATCTCGTCACTTTACTGAGACTGTAACTTCGCTCGAATGAACTCGCTGTGATCAACATAGAGTAGCTCTGCTGTTTTACGGATCACCGCGTCTTCTAGCGGGTCAATTTCGCCGTCTGCGTAAGCGACTTCCCACATGCTTTTGATTAAGTTGTAACGAGTTTCTTGAGTCAGTTCTCTTAGTTGAGAGGTAAAGTCGTACAGCGAAGCGGAATCTTTTATTTTCTGTTGCGCTTGCTCTAACAAAGTATTTGATTCTTCTTCATTTAACGAAAGCAGTTTCATCAATAAAGAGCGCTTTGTTTCTTGTTCTCTATCATCGACACTATGGTCTGCGCCAGAAACTTCACAAAGCAAACACGCGATAGCCATGTTAGGGGAAAGTGTGTTGGTTTGGCTTAAATCAGAGCCATCAATGAGTTGTTTAAATAATGATGTGAGAGAATTAAACATAATGAACACCGAGCTATTGTTTATTTGGTTAACATGGTAATAAATACGGAAGATCTCAAGGTGCGATACCAAATTTAGCACGCCGTTGACATTTAAGAACGGCCACTTTCTCCCCAAAAAAACTAAACTCCTGAGTTAGTTCAAGGTGACTTGCCTCTTACAAAGGGCAAGTCATTTTGGGATTGATACTCAGCTTTCAGCACGTGTCGGTGGAAAATGAACTTCGTCACCATCACTCGTCAGAATACTAATTTGACTTGGTTTGCCTTCATCATCAAGGCGTAGCTCACCAATGGCACTATGGTTAACCAAGCGATAAAAGTTGTGCGTACTTGGTGCGCGTTTGTAAATCTTGAGTCGTTTACGTTTTGTGAACCAGTTTAAAGGTGAGCGAGGGCTGTATAGCAGTCTATCTAGGCCATCACAAATATTGAGCAGTTGTGTAGGGAACTGATTTTTAATTCCACTACAGGTGATTTGATAGATATTCGGACTGTTTTTTCGATAGCGGAGCTTAATATCGTATGCAAAAGAGTAGTGTACGTCGCCAGAGAGAATAACAAAGTTAGTTGGTGTCTTTGTGTGTGTGAAAATACTAATAAGAGTATTCGCACTTCCGGGGTGAGCCATCCAGTTTTCAGCATCAACCATCAATGGTTTACCAAGCATGGTCACCACACGTTGTAGTGCTTCGATAAATTTCACACCAAACATTGGCGCGGCAGAAACAATAACAACTTTGTCTTGGTGCACGAGTTCTTGGTGGAACTCAATCATCGCTTCCCAGTCCATTAAGCCAGAAGGTTTGTTCATTTTAGACTCAGAACGCCAGCGTCTGGTTCGTGTATCTAGCACGACAACTTTTGGTGTCGTAGGAATGGTGTAGTGCCAATTCTCAAAGCGATACAAATATTGAATAAATGCATCTTGGGTTTGCGAGGTTCGCTCATCGATAAAGCGTTGAGCGAGGCTCATAAATTCATCATTGAATTTTTCTGGCGCATTTCCCCAACCTTGGCAAAGCCAGTAAGCAATCAAGCTATTACCGATAATGCGTTTTGCAAACGTGTTGCTGTATGCGGCTTGTTCCCAGCCTATGGTGAGATTCCAATCGTCGGTGACATCGTGATCATCAAAAATCATATAGGTTGGAATGTGAGCGAGTAAGCGTTGAACCTTGTCCAGACCTGCGACGAATTTATCAATTTGCTTTTTTTCTTCGCGCCATTGCTGCTGCCATTTGGGTTCAAGAACTTCTCCGCCGACAGTAAATTCGTTTTCTAACAAACGATCCGTTCGAACAAGCTTCCACAAGGTCGGAGACCAAACCAATAAGTACATTGCAAAGCACTCAGCAAAGCTTATTAGGTGATTCTCACACTCTTTGGCGCTGAATATTGGTGTCCCTCGGTGTGGAAAAAACTTACTTAGTAAACTGTCATCACTCACATAATGAGGCAACAATTTATCTCGACCATAATAGCAAGCAGGGTGTTGGTAGAGCTCATTGGTATTTTTTATCGGAGCTTGATCGAATTCTTCGCCTGGCAAACCCAATAAAGCTATGACTTGCTCAATGGCATCGAGAGTGGGGCCTGCAACATGGTCTGCATAGATTTGATCACCACTCATGATGAGCATATCCGGTCTTTCTTCAATGGATTGAGACGCGATTTTATGATCCGCAGCGACCAATGTATCATCACTGAAGTGATGGGGATTACGGCAAGAGCCATGTAGGAGATAATCCGCTTTTTCACTAACGAGGAACTCAATACCCAAGTTTGGCGTATTATCTCGCTCATAAGTCAGGTGAGGGAGCAGTTCCGTCACTAATCCATATTGCGTTTTTATTTGATAGCGTAACGCTTGATGGGTTGGAAACTCGCCTTCTAATTTAAGTAAGCAACACCACGCATTGAGGCCGATTTGAAGCTGTTCTTTTTGTTCACTTAAAGGGGCTTGATAAAGGATGGAGGCATTTTCATCCGTAATTTGCACCATACCCTCCAAGCGTTGGGTGGTGACTAGCCAAATATTGATTTCAGTTGCGGTCACTTTACGTAGGATCGGACCTGCAACGACAAGAGGAAGTGAAGAAATTTCAGTCGTGTTCATCAATGCTGGCAAAACGGCTCCTTATGTGTCAGCTTCTTCTTCTAATATTTCGATAACTTGCGAGCTACTAAGTTCATGTCCCATAAGGAACAAACCAAGCATCGCATCGGCTTTTGACGCGTTATTACTGTCTTCATCCAAAATTTGCTGAAGCCGAGTTCTAATTAGGTCGATTTCGTGTTCGACGAAGCCACGCCCTTCTTCGTCACCTTGACCATCTTCTGGTGCATTATCAAAGTGCAAAAACAACATGTCACCATCGAGTTGAGTCCCTATCAACCTCTCTGGCAGCCATGCTTCTCCCATCACAATGTCTGGGTCTGTGTCTGCGGGTAAATGATTCAAGGTAGAGATGAGTTCTGATGCTTTCACTTTTTACTTCATTATGTTTGATTTAGAACTAAGCTAGAGTTTAAGCGCTTGTTGTAATGGTAAAATATTCGCAAACAAGCTCACCTAGTCGTGCAATATTAATATGATCTTGGGACTCAAACTGTCACGAGGATGACAACATTTGCCATTGTAACGGCTATCATCAGCAGAACATAAGCTTTTAATGGCAAATCATTGATGTTTGCCTGCTTCTCAACCAACATTTTTCGAACTCATGAAGAGATTAATTCTAACAACACTCGCTTTACCTTTAGCTGCGGCAGTTTCTTCTGCGCATGGTGCAGACGAACAAACGTGGGGGATTGCTGCGATGTATCGCACAGCATCGATTCCGTTTTACACCGCCGATAATGACTCTACGGTGAGTACATTTGTACCAATGATGTTCTTTGAAAACGAACATGTGTATATCAATGGCATTGAAGGTGGCGCTTTTTTGTATAACGAGAGTGATTCCGACTGGCGCGCGAGCGCACTCATGCGATTGAGATTTGTCGATAT
This sequence comes from Vibrio sp. OY15, assembly GCF_000742455.1. Classification (NCBI taxonomy): domain Bacteria; kingdom Pseudomonadati; phylum Pseudomonadota; class Gammaproteobacteria; order Vibrionales; family Vibrionaceae; genus Vibrio; species Vibrio sp. OY15. The sequence continues at coordinate 568,980 of NZ_JPIL01000001.1, forward strand.
TCCCATGTCGCTACAAAATGCTAATGAAGGGGACAGAGTCGATTTCGGTGGGCAAGTGCGTTATAGCATTAACGACACTTGGCGCGCAGAAGTAGAGTTGATGACGGACGACGAACTCCAGTTTCACTCTAATTACCGCCTTGCTGCTAATTATGTATTTGGTGATTGGGAATTAGAGCCATCGATTACGATTCGATACAAAGACGCTGATTTCAATAGTGAATATTATTCCTTTAAGGATATTACTGGCGAGAGAATTGGAGCTGGGCTTGACACCAATCTTGGTATTAAAGCGCGTTACCATGTAACTTCAAATTTGTATTTATTGGGTGAGACGAGTGTTACTCGCTTAGATGATAACGCCTACAACAGTCAGCTTGTAGAAGATCGATATCAGGGAGAAGTGTTTGTCGGTTTTGGCTTTTTCAACGATAAAAGCAAAGCTCCGAAACCGACACTGAGCAATAAAGCATATCTACGTATTGCGCATGGTTGGGCGACGCCTTCGAACATCGGTGAAATATTTAGCTTTGAGAGAGAAAAAGACCCATACGACAATCAACTTACTTCATTGTTTTATGGGCATCCATTAACGGATGAGCTGTTTGGTTTTCCTCTTGATATTTATTTAACGCCAGGGTTGGTTCATCACTGGTCGTCCAGTGTTCAGTCTGCGAGCACAGAATACGTCATGGCGATTAAGGCTTATTATACGGTTAATTGGCCTACGACTTGGCGATTTGGTGTAGCGGAAGGTGTGTCATACATTGATAGCATTACCTATATTGAAGGCACAGAAATGGAAGACAAGGGTTATACACCAAGCAAGTTGCTCAACTACCTAGATTTCTCGTTTGATGTCAATGTAGGCGATCTCTTCAACCAAAAGAGCTGGAACAATATGTGGGTGGGCTATTCATTGCATCACCGCTCGGCGATTTTTGAAAGCGCTTCGCAGTTTGGGCGAATTAAAGGTGGGAGCAACTACAATACTATTTATTTCCAGTTCGAGTTTTAGCGCATCACGAGATGCATATAGGTCGGATTTGCAACTGACTTATTTATCGCCCATTATGAGTAATGATGAATAATACTATGCTGCTTTCAACGAGAAATTTCGTATATCGTGCCAGAGTTAAGGCTGTTTGTGATGCATCTGATGAATCGGATGGCATAAGCACCATGAGTATCGACTCCTCATTCAATCTTCAAATTGAAGCGATAAATTGTACCAACGCTGAATTTGCCAAACGCTTTTTTGCCATTCACGGAGAAGGGCACTTGGAGGGCGATGAATGGTTGGTGCTGTACGTCAACTCTCTTGACGTTAAGGCGGGAGACAATATAGAAATCCGTAGCGATGTCGCGTTTAATGCGATGATCGAGAATATGATAAGCGAAGCTGAGCGGTCTTTAGAAAAAGTCTACCTCGATGCAATACGCAACTTGGAGAAAGTGAATCGTTTTTGACGATGTAAGAGACCCTATAAATACGATCAAGGCATAAGGATCCAAAAAGGGATTGGCGCGAACCAATCCCTTTTGTATTCTGGTTTCTTCTAACTTACGCCATTGTTGCAAGTTGGCTTTGCGCTTCTGAAATGCCTTTTGCAGCCGCATCTTCACCCATGTTTAGCGCTTCTGCGTAAACAAATTCCACATCAGTGATTCCTACAAAACCCAGCACAGTGCGTAGGTATGGCGTAACGTTGTCAGTTGGTGAATCTTTATGAATACCACCACGAGTCGTTATTACAATCGCCTTTTTACCTTCAATCAAACCTTGAACGCCGTTTTCTGTGTATTTGAATGTCACGCCTGCACGAGCAATCAAATCAATCCAGTTTTTAAGCTGAGTTGGGATGGTAAAGTTGTACATTGGAGCGGCAATAACCAAAGTGTCTGCGGCCTTTACTTCTTCAATAAGGGTGTCAGACAAGTCGACCACCGCTTGCTGTTCTTGTGAAAGATCTTCCGTAGCGCGCAGTGCAGTCGCAACGGCGAAGTCCAAAACAGGTAGCGGGTTTGCAGCCAAATCACGAACAGTAAGCTTGTCTTGGTCTACATTTTTGATGAAGTCTTCAACCAATTTGTTTGATTGAGAGTAATCGCCAAGGATGCTTGATTTTAGAGCTAGTACACGAGACATAATGGTTATTCCTTAAATAAGTGCTTTCGACTATGGGAGCCATTATAAGCAACGTAAGTGAGTTCAAAAGCCTAGCGATTCGCTGAACATGTTCGAAAAAATTGAATGAGCTTTCGGTTATCTTGTTACAGATCTTGTGTGATACAATCCGCGCAGTTTTTGTAATGAAAAGAATAGGAAACGCTTTGACTTCGTCACAGCCCCCAAAAAAGAATCTAGCTGAAGAGCAAGCGACACCGTCAAATGGTGCGCAAAAAGCGACAGCGAAACAAGCTCAAACACCTCAGGCTCAAGTGAATAGCGCGGCATCTCTGCGTAAAGCGCTGAATCAGTGCATGATGCGCGACCGTTTCCGCTTGAGTAAACGTATTTCTGGTGCAAGCAAAATTAAGAAGGACGCAGCGCGTAATGCTGTGTTCGACGAAATCGCATTAGACATCGCAAAATCCATGATGGTTGCAGAGCAGCGCAGCAACTACAAACCAACGATTGAATACCCAGAAATCCTGCCTGTAAGCCAAAAACGCGACGATATTGCGAAAGCGATCGAAGAAAACCAAGTGGTTATCGTCGCGGGTGAAACTGGTTCTGGTAAAACCACTCAGCTACCAAAAATCTGTGCTGAGCTTGGTCGCGGTAAATTTGGTCTGATTGGTCATACTCAGCCTCGTCGTCTTGCAGCGCGTTCGGTTGCTAACCGTATTGCCGAAGAGATGGAAACCAAGCTTGGTGAGTTTGTTGGTTACAAGGTTCGATTCAACGATCAGATCTCTGAAAATACCCAAATCAAATTGATGACGGATGGTATCTTGTTGGCTGAAATTCAGCATGACCGTTTCTTGAATCAATACGACACCATCATTATCGATGAAGCGCACGAGCGCAGCCTGAACATCGATTTCATCTTGGGTTACTTGAAAGAGTTGCTACCACGTCGTCCTGACTTGAAAGTGATCATCACGTCGGCAACCATCGACCCTGAGCGTTTTTCAAAACACTTCAACAATGCACCAATCATTGAAGTATCGGGTCGTACTTACCCAGTAGAAACACGTTACCGCCCACTAAGCGGTGATGACGACAATGATCGTGACCAGCTTGAAGGCATCTTCGAAGCGGTAGATGAACTGTGCGATGAAGGTTTAGGTGACATCCTGATTTTCATGAACGGTGAACGTGAAATCCGTGATACCGCAGATGCATTGTCCAAACGTAATCTGAAGAGCACGGAAATTGTGCCGCTTTACGCGCGTTTGTCGGCAGGTGAGCAGAATAAGATTTTCCAACCTCACACTGGTCGCCGAATTGTACTGGCAACCAACGTGGCAGAAACCTCGCTAACTGTTCCGGGCATTAAGTACGTTATCGACCCGGGTACGGCGCGTATCAGTCGATACAGTTACCGTACTAAGGTTCAGCGTCTTCCAATCGAGCCAGTTTCTCAGGCGAGTGCGAACCAGCGTAAAGGTCGTTGTGGTCGTGTGGAAGAGGGTATCTGTATTCGTCTGTACTCAGAGGAAGATTTTGAGTCACGCCCAGAGTTTACTGATCCTGAAATCCTACGTACCAATCTAGCGTCGGTTATCTTGCAAATGACGGCACTTGGTTTGGGTGATATTCAAGCGTTTCCGTTTGTGGAAGCACCGGATAAACGTAACATCCAAGACGGCGTGCGTTTGCTGGAAGAGCTTGGTGCGATTAACTCTGAGGTAAAAGATCCGAAAAAACGCCTGACTTCCATTGGTCGCCAATTAGCGCGTTTGCCAATCGATCCGCGCTTGGCGCGTATGGTATTGGAAGCGCCAAAATATGGTGCGCTTAAAGAAGTGATGATCATCGCAGCTGCCTTGTCGATTCAAGATCCACGCGAACGTCCTTCCGACAAACAACAATCTTCAGACGATAAACATCGTCGCTTCTTCCATGAAGAGTCGGACTTCCTGACATTTGTGAATTTGTGGGAATACATCCAAAAGCAGCAAAAAGCCTTGTCTAGCAATCAGTTCCGCAAACAGTGTAAGCAAGACTATTTGAACTACTTGCGCGTTCGCGAGTGGCAAGACGTGTACTTCCAAATTCATCAGTCGATGCGTGAGATGGAGTTCAAGCTTAACGATGAGCCCGCTTCTTACCATGGCGTACACAGTGCCATTTTGGTTGGTTTGCTGTCGCACATCGGCATGAAAGACCAAGAAAAGAATGAATATCAAGGCGCGCGTAATGCTCGTTTCCATATCTTCCCTGCATCAGGTCTATTCAAGAAACAGCCTAAGTGGATCATGTCTGCTGAGTTGGTGGAAACCTCAAAACTTTGGGGTCGTATCATCGCAAAGATTCAGCCAGAATGGATTGAGCCGTTAGCTAAACACCTTATTAAACGTAGTTACAGCGAACCACATTGGTCGAAGAAACGCGCTGCGGTGATGGCGCACGAAAAAGTGATGCTTTACGGCGTACCAATCGTACCGAAACGCTTGGTCAACTACGGCAGTATCGATTCGACCGTAAGTCGCGAAATCTTCATTCGTAGTGCATTGGTTGAGGGTCAATGGGAAACCAAACACGCGTTCTTTAAGCAAAACCGTAAGCTTCTGCAAGAAGTGGAAGAGCTTGAGCATAAATCTCGTCGTCGTGACATCTTGGTGGATGATGATGAGCTGTTTGATTTCTATGATCAACGCGTTGGCACCGAAGTGGTGTCTGGTAAGCATTTCGATACGTGGTGGAAAAAGGCATCTAAAGAAAATCCGGAACTGCTGAACTTTGAAAAAGAGATGCTGTTCAAGGGTGATGCTAGCCATGTGACCGATTTGGATTACCCGAACTTCTGGCATCAAAATGGTTTGAAGCTCAAATTGAGCTACCAATTTGAACCAGGCGATGATAGTGACGGTGTCACAGTGCATTTGCCGTTGCCGATTTTAAACCAAGTTGAACCAGCGGGCTTTGACTGGCAGATCCCAGGTTTACGCCATGAGCTTGTGGTTAGCTTGATTAAATCGTTGCCAAAGACAATTCGTAAGAACTTTGTGCCTGCGCCGAACTATGCCGATGCATTCTTAGCGCGCGTTACGCCAATGGAAGCGCCGCTGTTAGATTCATTGGAGAAAGAGTTGCGACGCATGACGGGCGTAGAAGTGCTGCGTGAAGACTGGAACTTGGAACAAGTACCTGAGCACTTGAAAGTCACGTTTCGTGCGGTTGATCACCGAAATCGTAAACTGAAGGAAAACAAAGACCTTCATGAACTGAAAGAAAGTTTGAAAGACAAAGTTCAAGAAACGCTTTCCAAAGTTGCGGATGACGATATCGAACAGCAAGGTCTGCATACGTGGAGTTTTGGCGAATTGCCGAAAGTGTATCAACAAAAACGTGGCGGCTACGATGTAAAAGCGTATCCGGCGCTTGTTGATACCAAAGACAGCGTTGAAATCAAACTCTACGAAACGGAGTACGAGCAGATAACGGCAATGCGTGCTGGTCAGCGTCGCTTAATTTTATTGAACGTACCATCGCCAATTAAATATTTGCACGCCAACTTACCGAACAAATCGAAGCTGGGTCTGTACTTTAATCCATACGGCAAAGTGCTTGATCTGATAGATGACTGCATTGCCTGTGGTGTCGATAAGCTTATTGAAGAGCAGGGTGGTTTAGTTTGGGAGCCAGAGAAGTTCGAAGCGTTGAAAGAACACGTTCGTGCTGAATTGGGTGACACCGTTGTAGAGATCGCTCAACAGGTTGAGACTATTCTGACCACGGCGTTTAGCATCAATAAGAAGCTAAAAGGCAAGATCGACTTCACAATGGCGTTTGCTCTGTCCGATATCAAAGCACAAATTGAAGGCTTGATCTTCAAAGGCTTTGCAACGGAATGTGGCTGGAAACGCTTGCCGGATATTCTTCGCTACATGCGCGCGATAGAGCGTCGTATGGAGAAGTTGCCAATCGATCCAAACAAAGATCGTTTACATATGCTGAAGATTGAATCTGTGACTCAAGACTATAAAGAGTTGCTGAACAAGATCCCGAAAGGTGTGGCCATTCCTGAAAATGTAAAAGAAGTGCGTTGGATGATTGAAGAGCTTCGCGTGAGTTACTTTGCTCAACAATTAGGCACTCCTTATCCTGTTTCTGATAAACGAGTCAAAAACGCGATTGATGCTTGCTAATCAACCAGTAAAATAGTGTCAGATTTGTAATTATCGCTTAAGAAGTTGCTGGTACACTAATTGCTAGTAACTCAATAAGCATTATTTTTTAGTTCTGGGAGGCAATAGTTCGCCTCCCTTTATTTGTAGTACCAACGACTGAGTTATGCAGACGTGGGAATAATAAAGAGTAAAGGTAGATGATGAAAAAAACTCTATTAGCAGTGGCGCTACTTGGCGCATCTTCTGCGGCAATGGCGGATTCTTGGATTTACGGTGGTGCAACAGTAGGTCAGTCTGACTACAAAGGTGAAACGGACACATCATACTCTGTTCACGTTGGTACAGGCATTCTACCTATCATTGGTGTTGAAGCTGGTGTAACACAGCACGGTGAGTTCAACGTAAATGGTCAAGACACTAAGCTAACTTCTTACTACGCAGCACTTAAGCCAAGTATCGACTTCGGTCCGCTACACGTGTACGCAAAAGGTGGTTTCCATCAGTGGGACAAAAAAGTGAAAGGCGGCAAAGACGATGACGATTTGGACCTAATGTACGGTGTGGGTGCTGAGTACTTCATTTTTGGCCCAATGTCTGTTGGTGCTAGCTACATGAACTACACTGCTGGTAAAGACGATATCAGCACGTTCTCTGTTAACGCAACACTACATTTCTTATAAGCGTCAAGCTTTCTAACACCATATGAAACACACCGGCTTTATGTCGGTGTTTTTTTGTCTGGAAGTCACAAAACAAAAGTTGAACATAAATTATTCACTTTTAGAGTCTTAAAATGCCTATGCTTTCCAATATATAGTGGCGATTAAATGCGCATATTTGCGTAATTTTTCGCTTAGGAATCGATCAGGAAGGGATAGTATGAAAAAAACACTCTCGTTATTCGCTCTAACGTTGTGCTCAACGTCAGCAATGGCTGACTCTTGGATTTACGCTGGTGGCCAAATTGGTCAGTCCGATATCGACAGCGAAAATGATACAACTTATGGTATTCATGTCGGTACTGGTATTTTGCCATTCATTGGCATTGAGGCAGGCTACTTTAACCACGGCAAAGTGGATTTATCTTTGAGTGGCAGCAGGGGTAGTGCTGATTTTGATTCATTCTATTTAGCGGCGAAACCTAGTATCGACTTCGGCCCGTTACACGTTTACGCAAAAGGCGGCATCAATGCATTCAACGTTGATTATGACGGTGGACTTAGAAACTTAGACAAAGATGATGGCGTCTCTTATATGTATGGTGTTGGTGCCGAATACTTCTTGCTTGACAATGTGTCTGTGGGCGCGAGTTATCAAGCGTTTGGCGTGGATATTGAAGGCGATAGCGATACCGTTAGCAGCGTAACAGGGAACATCACCTTCCATTTCTTATAACGCTCGCTGGATGAAAGGTTTGCTGATTTGGTTTCGTCGTTAATTGTGAAACCAAATCAGCGCAGGTCTTCTCTATTTGCGCAGTGACTGGCTATGAACTTAAGTATTTCTTGTGTCTTTTCTAGTCTACAACCTACGACAAAATCAATCGTTAGACCTCATAATTTTTGTGTTGATATTATCTCCCCTTCATCTGTCTCGAATTGAGCTTAAAATGCAATAAATCACGACTTTTTGCAAAAATATGTGATTGCTGCTAAAATTTGTCCCGCTTTAAAACTTTAGAGTTCAAATTAATGGAGGGCGGTATTGGAGTTCTTCTCACCTGAGGGGCGTTTCAAATTCACGTTAAATTTGTATTTATGGATAATGCATTTAAAAAATATAGTATTGATACAACCGATTATCAGGTTGGACAGGATAACGTTCAAAAGTGGGGATTCGATATACATAACCCGGTTTTTGGCATTAGTGCGGGGCTCGTTGTTTTCTGTCTGATTTCACTTCTTCTTGTTGAGCCAACCACTGCTCGTGACGTATTAAACGGTCTAAAAAACGGAATTATCGAACAGTTTGATGCGTTCTTTATGTGGTCGACAAACTTCTTCTTATTGTTCGCCGTTGCTCTTCTGTTTTCTCCGCTAGGTAAAATCCGCTTAGGAGGCAAAGAAGCAACGCCGGATCATTCAACCGTTTCTTGGTTGTCGATGCTTTTCGCCGCGGGTATGGGTATTGGTCTTCTGTTCTGGAGTGTGGCTGAGCCGACCGCGTATTTCACTGATTGGTGGGGAATGCCACTTAACGCAGTACCATACACCGAAGAAGCAAAATCCCTTGCGATGGGTGCCACTATGTTCCACTGGGGTGTACATGGTTGGAGTATTTACGCACTCGTTGCACTAGCATTAGCGTTTTTTGCCTTTAACAAAGGTTTACCACTTTCATTGCGCGCGGCGTTCTATCCAATTTTTGGTGACCGTGCATGGGGTTGGTTAGGTCACGTTATTGATATCCTTGCCGTTTTGTCGACGCTATTTGGTCTTGCAACGTCGCTAGGTCTAGGTGCTCAGCAGGCGACCAGTGGTATTAACCATGTCTTTGGTCTAGAAGGCGGCATTGGTACACAAATGATTGTGATCACCTTCGTTACCTTTATCGCGGTGCTATCAGTGATTCGTGGTATTGATGGTGGTGTTAAGCTACTGAGTAACGTCAATATGGTGGTTGCGTTTGCGCTGCTTATTTTCATTACCTTCATCACGTTTGATACGGCGTGGAGCTCGCTACGCGACACAACAATGGCTTACATTGAAAATATTATTCCATTGAGTAACCCTCACGGTCGTGAAGATGAAACTTGGATGCACGGCTGGACGGTATTCTACTGGGCTTGGTGGGTATCTTGGTCACCGTTTGTTGGTATGTTTATCGCGCGTGTGTCTAAAGGTCGTACGGTTCGAGAATTCTTATTCGCAGTCATCGTTATTCCTACAGTTGTTACTTTGATTTGGATGTCTGTGTTTGGTGGTATCGCGCTTGACCAAGTGGTGAATAAAGTTGGTGAGCTAGGTGCAAATGGCCTAACTGATATTTCATTGACTCTGTTCCATGTTTACGATGCGCTTCCGTATAGCTCAGTGATTTCAATGCTTTCTATCGTGCTGATTCTGGTATTCTTTATTACATCGTCAGACTCTGGCTCGCTGGTTATCGATAGTATTACCGCCGGTGGTAAGATTGATGCACCAGTACCGCAACGCATTTTCTGGGCGTGTATTGAAGGTGCAATTGCAGCCGTAATGCTTTGGGTTGGTGGTAAAGAAGCCCTGCAAGCATTGCAATCAGGTGTTGTTGCAACAGGATTACCGTTTACTTTTGTTCTGCTGTTGATGTGCGTAAGTTTGGTGAAAGGGTTAAGAACAGAACTGCCAGCTTACAAATAAATACAACACGATCCATGATTGAGTTTAAATGCCGAGCCTAATGTGCTCGGCATTTTTTATTTCTACTTTTCTTTTCCAATAATTTCGTTACAGTTTAGGCTTATTCCCACCTCATTAAACTGCATTATGTCACTGGCTAAACTCATTCTTATTCGTGGACTTCCGGGTTCAGGTAAAACAACCTTAGCAAAACAACTAGCGATAGAGCTTGGTGCTAAGCATTTTGAAGCTGACATGTATTTTGAAAATGATGAAGGTGATTATCACTTTGAACCAGTTCAATTACCTCAAGCGCATGAGTGGTGTTTTCAGCAAACTAGAAAGTGGTTGAACAAAGGGAGAGTCGTGATTGTGAGCAATACGTTTGTTCGACATTGGGAGATGAAGCGTTACATGGACTACTGCATGAAGAAGCGCATCGAGGTGGAAATTAAAGTGTGCCACGGAGCGTATCAAAGCATTCATGATGTACCACCAGCGACGATAGAAAAGATGCGACGCCAGTGGCAAGAATGACCGTTACCAGAACCGGAAGTTATTGACCTCGTCCGTCAATCATCACAACGAATGTTTTGCTCATGATTGAAAGGTCCATTGAAATCCAAGAGTAAAACGAACCTAAGCTTAGTGCGTAACTGTGGTCAAACCCAACTTTGCGTCTTACATCCTCAATGCATGCATCATAGCCTTGGTTAACCTGAGCTAAGCCTGTGATACCTGGTAACACGCCATATGTGCGCTCTACAAAATAGGGGATTTCATCTTCCAATTTCTGGTAGAAAGCTGGGCGTTCTGGGCGCGGCCCAATCATCGACATTTCACCTCTCAACACATTAAACAGTTGAGGTAGTTCATCTAAACGTGTTTTGCGTAAAAAGCGTCCTACTGGCGTGATGCGGGGATCATTTTCAGTTGCCCATACTGCGCCAGAGCGTTGCTCTGCATCAATATACATGGTGCGAAACTTCATGATTTGAAAAAGATCCATTTTTTCTGGTGTGCAGCGTCCTACTCGCAATTGGCGATAAATCACAGGGCCTTTCGATGTGGTTTTGATCGCTAGCGCGATAAATGGGAAAAGTGGTGCAGTGACGACCAAAATAAGCATTGCAACCAGTACATCAAACGTTCTTTTCGCGTGGCATACATTTGAATCGTAGCGTGAGTTTTTCATGATGCTTTCCTTATTGGTTGACGCGTTTCCAACGTCCATTTTCCATTCCGAGTAAATATTTCATACCGCCGATAAAGTTGGCGAGATGACCAATGACGATGTAACTAATCAGCTTAAAAGGTTTAATTGTGTTAAGTGCTGGCATCAAGTAAGTGATAAGCGCGATGCTATAAATACCAACTTGTGCGAACAGCATTACTTGAAACAGCGGATTGTGTGCCAGTAGTAGTGAGCAAATAAAGCAAACAATCATCAAATAGGGTGTTGCTAAGCGCAGTACCTTTCCCGATAGAAATGCAAAGGCAGTGCCACGATAGCGAGGTAGCAGTAATTTCTTTAATTGCATGAGCTGCTGCATGTTACCTGCTGAAATTCTTAGGCGTCGTTTGAAATCTGCGTCATCTGAGCTTTGTTCGAGCTCAAGCGCCAGCATGTTTGGCTCGTAAATAGCGCTATAGCCTCGCAAAACGATTCTCATAGGGAGAATAAAGTCGTCATTAATGGTGCTAACTTCCAGTGGTTCAAATAAGTGAGTTCTGAAAGTGTAAAACGCACCGTGGGAACCAATCGTTGAACCTAACAAGGATTCTTGGTGCTTTACTCGAGACTGGTATTGCCAATACGCCGCTTCACCTTGGTTATCAGTGCTCATTATTTGATATGTTGCGTTAACCACTCCAACGTTCTCATTTTGATAATGCTGACTAGCTAGCAACAGAGAATCGCAAGAAATCAATGCCGACGTGTCACTCAGTGCGGTAATGTCCGAGCTAACATGACGCATTTCTTCGTTGAGTAGGGCAACTTTACCGCGATTGACTTGGTGATCATTAATAATGAACAGAGTATCAGAGCAGATTGCTTCTTGAATTGTCGCTTGAGCAATCTCGGCTGTGTTATCTGTGCAGCCATCACATGCGATCACTACTCTTAATTTATCCCTCGGGTAGTCTAGGCTCGCAAGGTTACGGATCTTCTCTGCTATCCATTGTTCTTCATTGTAGGCGGGCACGATGACAGTAATAGAGGGTAGCTGGCTGTCTGTTTTGGAGGCTTTGTAAGCTCGCTCTACAAATGGTGCTTTGGTTTCGTCTTGCTGTTTTAAAGGAAGCCACTTAAGGAGCAGTGGATACCCAACGTGATGATAGACAATCAAAAACGCGGATAAACCAAACCCTATAATCCAAAGTAAATCATTCATAGCTAGCCTCCTTGGCCAAACGTGAGTAGCGACTCACCATGTCTCTGATATCAAAGTGTTTGAGAATAAAAGTTCGAGGAGAATGGTGTGATGATTCCAGTTGCTGTGATAACGTTTCGGCCAACGAAAACACGCGATTTGCTTCAACCAGTGTACTGTTGTTCGGACAGAGCGTCTCTTTCACGCCGCCAACATCCGTCGCGACGCAAGGAATGTCACATGCTTGAGCCTCGAGGGTTGAGAGAGGAAATCCCTCTTGAAGTGATGGTAAGCAAAACAAGTCTAGGCTTTGGTAAAAGCTGGGCATATCGTCGACCAAGCCTAAAAAGGTTACTCGATCTTCAAGTTTTAACGTTCTAACTTGTGCTTCCAATTGAGCTCGCTGAGAACCATCTCCAGCAATGGCTAGGTGTGTGTTTGGCGTAAGATGAGAGAATGCTTCGATAAGCACTTTATGGCCTTTAACTGCTTCTAGACGCCCGGCAACGCCAATCACGATTTTGTCGGTTGGAAGTTCAAACAAGTGTCTTGTTGCCGTTTGGTCACCGCTTTTAAACTTCTGACAGTCAATCCCGTTATGGATAGTACAAACTTTGCGATACTTTAACTTAGTCTGTATTTGATGGGCGACAAAGTTAGCATCGGCAACTACTTGCGGGCGGATCATCGTTAGCAAAAGGGACTGTAGTCGAGCTGATTTTTTGTTATTAAGGTGCCATGCGTCGTGCTCGGTATGAATCACTACAGGTACGTGCGCTAAACGTGCAGCAATACCACCATACAGAAGTGGGCCGATATGATGGGTGTGGACCACGTCAGGCTTAAGTCCTTTGAGCATGGAAGTCAGCGTACTGATGGTTTTTCCGCTGAATCCAGGTTTCTTATTAAGAAAGTGCAGTTGGCCTTGGTAGGGCAATAGTTTTTGCCAGCCTTGTAGTGCATGTTCTTTGCTTCCTTCTAAGCTCACGACAAAAACGGAATGGTTTGGCTGCGCAAAACGAAGCATTTCTAGTACGAGCGTTTCTAAACCACCAGGAGCTAAGTGTTGCACGACGTGTAATATCACTTTTTTGCTGTGCTTAGTGTTATTGTGTTTTTGTCTGAATTCCATTTTCAAACCCTCGTTGAGTTCTTTGTTTATTTAGGAGTTGCAGACTGCGTGCCAAAAAATTAATCATTTAAAAACAATAAGTTAATATTGATGCTTGTGAGACTTTATGTTTATTCTCAATTTGAGATTCATATTAGTGGACATGCTATGAGGCTGTATAAGGCAGTAGTAAAAGAAAAGCACTCGCAGACCGAGTGCTTGTAAATGAGTTCTTATGGCGGTTAGTTTCCGTACACTACGTTAGGTAAAGTGGTGATGACAGGAACACCAAGGTGTTTTTCTAATGCTCTTTTAGAGCGGATAGAGTTATCGGCTAACTCAAGTATCGTCGCTAATCCAATGCCTAAACCAGCGCCACCAATAAATCCTAAAATGACAAATACAAAACTAGGTAAGTTAGTTGGAATCGTTGGCGTGAACGGTTCATCAATGATTTTTACGCGCTTATTCTCTTCAAACTCTCCCAAAGAGCCTGTTAGTTGGGCCATCTCATAGCGTTCGACGAGTTCGTCATACATTTCTCTCTTCACTGCGACGTCACGAGCTAAGCGGTTGATTTCTGTTGCCGTGCTCCCAAATTGGTGCGCATTTCGCTCTAATTCTTGGATCATGTCTCGCAAGCTGTTGGTTTCTTCCGTAAGTGCTTCAAAACGTCCGCGCATCATTTGTAATTGATGTAGTTGGGAGACAAGTAGAGGCTGTGCTTCGCCAAGACTGTTTACTGTGGTATTGCTCGCGATATCCCATAGTTGAGCACTGTTTAGTTCTGGTTGTTTAGAGTTCAAGAGTACCGAGCGTTCCTGCTCCAACCGGTTTAATTCTCGCAACTTACCTTGCACTAAACTATGCGCCTCTGTGTATTTAGCGCGAAGCAGGGTAAGTTCACTACGAATGTCGATGATTTGCTCTTCCAGTTTACCGATAACCGGGTTCGTTTTGGATAGTTGTTGATCCAAACTGCCTAGACTTCGTGAAACACCAGCAAGCTCCGCCTCCTTTTCGGCTAGCGTTTGTTTGAGGCTAGCAAGGCGAGTAAGGCTTTGAGCTTGCATTTCGGGCGTCGCGTCTGAGTAAGTATTTTTATACTCTGCAAAGGCTTGCTCTGCCTTGTCTAGTTCTTCCCTGCGTTTGTTGATATGGATAGTCAAAAAATGACTCGAATCTTTAATCGAAGAACGCTCAGGAGCCAAAAGCTGTTCGACAAAATGCTCTCTGACAGAGAGGAGCATCGACTCCATTCCTTCTGATTTACCACTTTGCAATTGAATTTGAATGAAGTCTTTACCGAGTGGCTGAACAGACAGGCGCGACGCAAGATCTTTTATGATGAACTCTTGCTCTTTTGCACTCATCTCGTCATTGATCAGCGATTGTTCTTTTGCGACAGAATACAAAACGTGTCGGCTTTTTAGCAGAGTACTGAGTGCGCTCAATCGGTCTTTCAGCATTGTTGAGACGGCAAGGTCTTGAAGGAACGGGTTCATTTTCGCTGTCTCTTGAATAAGCATGCTGGTATGAGCAACATAAGTCGTCGGAACCAGTTTACTTACGATGAAACCCAGCACAGGCAATACAAGCATAGGAATAACGATCATGTAGCGACGTCTCCAAGCTCCATGTAACAGTACGCTGAGGTTTTCTCTTAAATCGTTCATAGCGCCCTCACTAATTTATCAACTTGGTTGGCTCTTGCTTCCCAGCTTTGCTGTTGAACAAATGACTTTGAATCTGTCGGTGGCGGTAGGAGGTGATCGAGACTGGCACGCACGTCTTCGACATCTTGAACCACATGAAGCATATGTTTGTAGGGCATTAATGCAGGAAACGGTGTGCTGATAACAGGGGTTCCTGTTGCCAAGTACTCAAGAAGTTTAAGCGGATTACATGCCTTGATTTGAGCGTTATCAACAAAGGGCAACCAACTGGCATCCCAGTGTTGGGAGTAACGTGGCAGAGTGTGATGCGCTCTCGGGCCCAGGTAGTATACGTTGCATCTTTGTGGAAGTGGATTATCACTGAACTCGTTAGGGCCGATGAACACGAGATCCCAGTCAGGCGCTTGGTCTGCGACTTGGGCAATTAAGTCGTAGTCTAACCATTCAGACAAACTGCCATAAAAGCCCAGCACTTTGCGACCATTATTAGGAAAATCTTCAGCCTTAGGTGCTGGCTCAGAAAACAGACTAAAGTCGACACCGTGAGGCAAAGTGACGGTTTTACCAGATGGAAATTTGGTGGAGAGTGTTTCGCTTGCCGTAAAGATAACGCTGGCCGCATTAACAAGAGTACGTTCGTGCTTGGCCACCGTGTCGTGGTCAACACCAGCTAAAGCGCTAAAGTCATCGCCACAATAGTAAATCAGTCCACGTGGGTTCATTTCTGCACAAAGATCGGCAGCAGTCGGGAGCGACGTCCAAAATACAGGCTTATCAAAACCAAGAGCTTGTAATTGTTTATTGAGTTGGTGTTTCATCATCTTAGCGGCCACTTTTCTTGCTAATGCAGAGCTAGGGGCAGGAATGGTGAGCAAGTTGATGATGTGAATGTTTGGGCTTGTTTCAGAGTCCAATGTTGGCTTGTGTGAGCCTACGTTATGAAATACACGAGTGAGTTTGTTTAACGCACGCTGTATGTCTTTAGAATCCAGCTTAGGTTGACGAAGGCCAATGGAGTTAACCCAAAGGATGCGATGGTTCGCTGCTAGTCGCTTGACAATATGCTGAGTGGAAGAGGGTAACCCACCAAAATCTTCTCCAAATACTACGATGTCTGTCATGTGGCTCTCCTTGAGTCTTGGTTATTTGATTACTAATTAAGTGAGTAATCACAATGCGTGCCAAGGAATTAGCCATTTTAAAACAGTGAGTTATGGGTTTTGTTTATGTTTGAAACTAGGATTTCTCATTTTGACAGTCACTTTGAACAATTCGGCTAACGACAACTGTTAACGCCGCTAGAATGTAAATTGGCCAAGTGAAACCTTGAGTCAGAAACGTGCCTGATACGATGGTCCCGATAAGCCCACTTAACACGGCGTTTGCTCCTACAGAGAGGGTGTAATCTGATTTTGGTGTCAGCAATGAGATGGAATGCAAAGAGGTGCGGATCAATGACACAATTAAAGTAATGAACACCGCGAGCCCGACAAAACCCGTTTCTGCTAACACGCCAAACCAAGTACTATGGACGGCGTGGTTGATACCATCCCAGTGTGGGCTGTAGAAATAGTAATTAAAATAGAAGTTATCTAGACCTACGCCAGTCAACGGATGATGCAGCGCCATTTTAAATGCCGCTTCCCACGCATAAAGTCGCCCCATCGCAGAGGCATCTATACCATCCTCAGCGGCTCCCCCCGATTCTCGTCCTGAAATACCAGCGAATGCGTAGAGTACGATCGCTGCGATGGCGCCTAGTACCAAGACTAATGTTTTGCTTTTGATGTGTTTAAAAGCAAAGTAGGCAAATACAGACAGTGAACCTAGTAACCCACCGCGGCTCTGCGTCTCAATGATCGCAAAGAACAAAACCAAACAGGTGATAAGGGCAAAGAGCCTGAGATGCTTGGGGGAATGCTTCTCCATCAATTGACTAACGGTAAAGGCAAGGGGAAACATCAGCACTAGTGCCAAATCGTTAGGATCACCAAGTACGGAACCTATGGATCGTCCTATTGACACGCGCGTCCCTTCGACTAAATCAATGCCATTCGCTGCGTTTTGTAATGCCACTAGACCAATCAATAATCCGGCGAAAATAATTGCTTTTGACATCTGAGCGAGCTGTGAAGGTTTAGTAATAAGCCAGGTGATGGCCAACGTCATAATGATGATTTTCCAATAGGTGTTTTTGAACACCGTTATTGCGATATCACGACTGGAAGCGAATATGATTCCGATGATCACCAGACCCCAAAATATACACAGCCACTTTAATGAAGGGTGCCAAAAAGCTGTAATCTGGCGGCTTATAAGAAGGTGAAAGGCGAGTGCGGCGAGTGCCCCCAGTGATAACAGTAATGGGATCTTGAAGTTATAGATAACAGGAAAGGCTTCGTGAATACGAAAGAATGAAAAAATAACGAACAGTGTGACAAGCCAAAACGTTTGATTGAGAACAAACAGTAACGCGAGTGGTGCGAAACACAACGCGACAATCAAAATGGGATGAGGCATAACAATCCAAAGCAGGCCGATACAGACAGTGATCGTCAGTGCTGCGATGGACTGTTTTGTTCTCACCTTGGTTTCATTCATAACGAGTATCTCTTCACCTGTCCACGCCTTTTCACTATGTATCGAGTGAGAGCATTTAGCGTCTCTTTACTCATGTAGCGAGTGGCTATCCCTGCCAGCAAACTGCATGTCAAAATGCAAATTGCGATGGCGATTCCTATTGATTGTGAAGAGTGAAGCAGGAACAGTGCCACACCGGATATAATCTGTAATAAAACCATCAGACTTAGGTGAAAAGGCAACGTCATACATTGTTGGCCTACTACATAAGTCAGGCCCAGCTTACACAGTTGTGCGTAATAAAGCGCAATGAACACACCATAAATACCCAGAGAAGATAAGCCAAACAGCAAAGCAATCGCAACGCACGCAGAGACGACATTTATACCCAGTAGCCAGCGAGTACGACGCTTGTACAAAATGGAGATGTTAATCAGCTCGCTCCATTCTTTTAACATAGCGATAGGCAGCAAGAATAAGCTGAATAGTACCGCCTCATGATAGGTTTCTGGCAGTAAGTGGGTGATCATCACCATTGCTAATGTGCCGACCACTACACTCAAACCTGTAATGTAAATCATACCTAAGTGTGTGATGCGCACTGCTTCAGTGTTCTTGCGCCCTTCTAAGTAGTTAAATCGACGTGGCATCCACCACATGCCAAATGGCTGCACTAAAATACACATGCCCACTGCAAATTTTACCGCTATCGCGTAAATCCCTAACGTCGCAAGAGAAGTGTTGGCACCAATGAACCAGCGTTCAGCGCCATTGAGACAAAATGCTACTAAACCGGCCATCATCATTGGTAGGCAGTAGTTTAGGTATTGTTTTGCCAATGTCAGTTTAGGAAGGGTGATATTGTAACTGTTAACGATGTGCAGCCAAACAAATTGAGTAATAGCAGCCAACAAGCCCCCCCACAAAACAGAAATAACATGGGGATGAACAGACAGCGCCGCGACGATAAAAATGACCTGAAAAATGGTGGTAGTGACCATGACGTTAAGCAGTGTTCTTGCTTTGTCGTCTTGTGTTCTTAACCAGGCAGTGCCGATTGCAATACTGCCTTCTAGAACGATGGCAAACATAACAATAGCAAATTCGACTCGCGTAAAAGGCGCGGGAATGGGGGCGATTAAAATGATAGTGAGCAAGCTAAGAGCAACGACTCCAGCGATGAGTAAAGCAAGTGAGTACAGCTGGTTTAGTAGGCTTGTGCGCGTATTTTTATCCTTTTCAACGCCGACGAATCGATAAAGCGCTTCATGCAAAGCGAAACTGACAAACAAGGTCGTAACAACACCAAAGGTTGTTAGAAGCTCAAGCTTGCCCATTTGTTCTGGTGAGAGAAAGTGGGGCAATACAGGCAGCATGATTAGGCTGATGCTTTTATTGATCACTAAGGCGATAGCAAATAGCGTCATGTTGGTCATTGCTTTAGACATGGTCATATCCTTTGATGTCTCGCGGTGTCTTGAGTGTGCAATCATTGTTGGTAGCAATTTCGGCAGCAAGGTGCTGGGCGATTGGCAAATAACAACGTTCGGCTGTGTATAGTTGAGAAACATTGAGTGCTTCGATACCCATCGTTACTTTCATCCACGGCGATTCATTCAAAAGGCGAATTGCGTTGTGTAACGAAGCCACATTGTTAGGCGTGTATTTAATACAATTTCGGCCGTGAGTTAACACGCGGTCCCAATAACTATCATCATGTGGAATGACGACACACATACCTGCAGCGAGCGCTTCCAAAATAGATAACCCAAAAGGTTCGTTAAGACTGGTGGAAACAAACACACCACACTGTGAACGCAATTCATCTAAGTTGTTTGGGCACTCATGCCATTCAACACCTTGTGTGTTGAAGTCCGGTGTTGAATATTCCACACCTGCCACGTTAGGTTTGATGTAACACACGGTGGATTTGATCTTTTTCGACTCATCAAGTGTTAAAGCATCAAGCAAAAGATCGATGTTCTTCCATTTTAGTAAGCTAGCTGCCCAGAAAACGCGGCTTGAAATCGGATTCGCTTGTTTTGGCCAGCGATCTTTCGATAATCCATTAACAAATGTAGATGTATTCAAACCACACCAATAGCGTTCGGTGGCTGGCTTCTCTGTTTTGAGGTAGGCCTGTAATGCTTCTATCATTGATTCGCGGGTGTTTGCCAAGTAGTAAATTGCCGATGCTTTTACTAAGCAGTAGCCAGCAGATCTCGATCGTCCAATAGGGCCATGAACCATCTGTACCACAGGCTTTTTGCTAATTAATCGTAGTAAGTACAAAGGCATATCATTACTTGGGCAAGATAGGCCCAAAAAGCTATCTATTTTTGGCAGCTTCATGCACGCGTAGAGAAGTTGGAGAAAGTAGTAAGCGTTCATCAACCAGTAGGTCAGTCGATGAGTCGAGTTAAATGGTGATGGTTTTATTTTTATAACTTGCACACGCGGTGTATCACTAAGCAGTGACGCCCAATGCTCTGGATTTGTAGTGAGTAGATAACCAATCACGTTCAGCTTATCGCACTGCTTAAGGAGCTCTGCATTCGCGATTTTGGATCCACCTTGCATTGGGATGGCGTCGAACATCAATACACGTTTCATGACCGGGCTCCTCAATTGATGCTCAACCAGCGTGAAAGAGGCTTCATGCAGTGAGTCATTGGCATTGGTGTAATGGCGTTGTTATTAAGTTCACCTTCGTAAATACGTTCAATAGCGTTGATAGATGCAGTCGTCGTTAAGTTCTGGCTAGCATGTAGGTAAGCGTTTTCCGCCAGCTTGTTTCTTAATGCCGCGTCTTGCATGACTTGTTGAATCGCGTTTAACAGGCTCGCCATTCCACTGTTCTGGTACAGCAATGCAGAGTGATTATGCTCGAACAACTCAGGAATGCCTCCTGTTTTAGGAGCCACGATAGGCAGTTGAGCTAAAGCCGCTTCCCCGAGCACGAGACCAAAGGCCTCTTCATAGGCGCCGCTAATAAAAGCGTCTGCATTACCACACATCCACGCTCCGGCATTGTGTTGTTCTCCGACAAAGTGCACTCGTTCTTGGATACCAAGATCCGATGCAAGCTGTTGCAATGCTTCTCTTTCTTCGCCGTCACCAACAATAACAAGGTGAGGGTTGTTGTGGTGGTAGTTGTGCATGCGCATTGCGCGAATAAGGCGGTCGAACCCTTTGCGCTTAATCAGCGAACCCACCGACAGAAAGGTAAAGGCCTGTGATGGGATTCCGAGGCGATCTTTAATGTCGATGGGTGTATCCACGCCTTGAAGTGACACGCCGTTGTGTACGACATGAAGTTGGTTTTGTGGGTAGCCGTCCTGAAGAATTTCGCGTCCAACATCTTTGCTAACGCAAATCAATTTTGGAGAGAGGTGAAGTCCGAGAGAGAAGCGATCGCGCAATGTATAATGGCAATGAAGTTGCGTGACAAGTGGTATATGATTCATGCGAGCAGCCAAACACATCCATTGACAAGGGCCGCCGCTATTGACGTGTACCAAGTCGATGTTGTGCTTTTCGATCAATGCTGAGCCTTGTTTGATAAGGCTATTCCACCCGCTAATATCCCAGCGTGGAGCGCTCCAACCACCAACCAAATTGAAGGATGAATGTTCCGCTTCAATTCCGAGCGAATGGCACTTATCGATTAATGGTTGGCAGTTTGACCATACGAATGGCTCAAACTTATTGCGGTCGATTCCTGAAATGAGATCCAGAAGCACCACTTCACTGCCGCGAATCCAATTATCACCATAATGAACATATAGAATGCGTTTTGGCGTAGTCATAAGTCACCTCTGTCTCATCATTAATCTGCGTTAACTGCTGAGCTGCAATAGAGATGCCAAAATATGCCATTAGTTTATATGATTGAATCTTATATGATATTTATGTTTGGAACTCATCATTCTCATATTGAGAACCAATATGGATTAGTGATCCGTTTCAATTTGATATTTTTGTAGCAATACGGGAATCACACTTTGCGCTGAGAAATCATCAATGATGGTTTGTCGAGCATTCTGGCGAATGAGTGATTGTTGCGCTTCACCAATCGACATCCAGTCATGAAGACATTTAGCAAGAGAGGGAATGTCTTCGACGATAAAACCATTTTTACCCGTTTGGATAATATCTGGAAGACGACCTACACGTAAGCTCATCACGGCAATGCCTCTCGACATGGCTTCAAGCGCCGCCATTGGAAGACCCTCATAACGAGAAGAAATGATAAGTACACTGATATTTTCCCAAACACCTTCCATATCGGTTTGATGGCCGAAGAAAGTCACATTTGAAGGGGCAGTTTGATTAAGCGACTCTTTTTCCGGGCCATCACCGTACACACTAAACTGTAATGTTGGACAGAGCCTCGCTACCTCAATAAATTGATCGGCGCCTTTTTCCTGACTCAATCGGCCGACAAAAGCGATCTCCTGATAGTTGAGTTGACTGTTGGGAATCGAAACAAAGTTATTCAGCAGTTCTGAAGAACAAAAAACTTTGCGCTGAATACTTGGACTGACAGCAAAGCAATGGTCAGATAGGCTGCCGGAGCTTCTATCAAGCCAATCGTATAGCCATAGTTTCCCTGAGGACGATTCACCAGCATGATAAGTTGAAATCAAACGAGGAAACGTACGGGTGAGCAGTTTGGCGCAGCGCGACAAAATCGACGCTTTATAACCATGGGAGTGAACCACTGAGGGTTGGTGATTGGCGACGGCGCTTGTTAGGTGTTTAATTTTTAAAGCTTTATTGGGCTCGCCAGACAAATAGTTTAAGTAACTCACAGGGATCGCGGCTTCTTTTGCCTTCTGTACAATCTGAGCGGCTGGCGAATACTCAGTGGTTAGCACAACTCGAGCTTTGTTTCCAAAGGCGATTAATCCCCGAGCTAGCTCGATAACGTGACTTTCAATGCCGCCGAATAGACGGCTATCAAGCAAGATCCAAATTTCACCAATGGCAGGTTTATCAAGATTGTTCGAGATTAATTTCATCCGCTTCCCACGCTTGTTTTTTTCGGTAAACCGTAGATGGGCTTAACTCCAGCATGACAGCGGCGTTGAGGACGTTGCCATCACAGTACGCGATTGCGTTTTGAATTGCTTCACGCTCTACTTGCCACATAGGACGAATGGTTCCATCAGAGTTAAAGTACGGTGAGGTAGCAGCAGAGGACGGTGTACCAGGCAGCTCCGCTGCGGTAATCGACGGTTCGACCGCAGAAGGTGAAGGTTCCTCAGTATAAACAGGTGGTGGTGTGATTGGTACAATGTTTGCTGACTCTTGAGCAACATGCGCAGGCGTCGTTGTTTTCGTCACTTTAGACTTTTTAGTAAGTTGAGCGGGTAGGTGGCTCACCGTGACTTTTTCGTCGTTATTAAGCACCACAATGTTACGTATGATGTTTTGTAGTTGCCTTACATTACCCGGCCATTCGTAATGCTTGATGATATGTTGAGCTTCGCTGTCGATTGTTGAGAATTTCTTTTTGTCCTGTTTGGCGTAAGTGGTCAAGAAGTGCTTGGCAAGCGTGACAATGTCACTTCCTCGTTCACGTAATGGGGGCATATCGATAGGTATAACGTGCACACGGTAGTATAAGTCTTCACGAAAACGACCTTCTTCTACCTCTGTTAATGGATCTCGGTTAGTGGCACAAATGATTCTCACATCCACTTTCATTTCTCGAGTGCCACCAAGAGGGGTGTAAGTGCCCGTTTGTAGAAAGCGGAGCAACTTCTTTTGCATCTCTAGTTCCATTTCACACAGCTCATCAAGAAAAAGCGTGCCACCATGTGCCAGCGTCGCCGCACCTTTTCGATCTGTTGTTGCTCCAGTAAAGGCCCCTTTAACGTGACCAAAAATCTCACTTTCCATCAAATCTCGTGGAATAGCCCCACAGTTAATTGCAATAAAAGGCTTGTCTTTACGGTCGCTCTGGCGGTGGATGGCTTCAGCACAAACTTCTTTACCTGTGCCGCTTTCTCCCACAATAAACACACTGGCAGAAGTTGGCGCAACAGCATCAATGGTCTTGTATACCGCCTGCATCGGGAGGCTTGAACCGATGAATCCGTGATAGTTGTGGCGATCAAACTTGGACTGAATATTTTCCACCAAATCTTCCAATTTGGCGCGTTTGAGGTGCAATGCGACTGATGTTTTTAGGCGATCAGCGTTTATGGGCTTTTCTAAGAAATCTTCCGCACCTTTTTGAATTAGATTAACGGCTAAGTCGACGCTGCCGTGTGCCGTAGCAATAATAACGGACGTAGGAATGTCATTCTGGTTGATCCAATCCAACACGTCTTCGCCAGACATGTCGGGCAGTTTCAAATCGAGAATGATGAGCTGAGGTTTGCTTCTTTCAATAAATTGAATCGCTTCGCGACCTGTCTCGACATGAAAAATGTCATAAGGTTCGTCTTTCACATACTGCTTATAAAGTATGGCTAGTGAAGTAGAGTCCTCTACCAGTAACACCCTTGGTCTCATAGTCCCATCCCAACGTAGTTTGTTTCATTTTTTATGATTTTTGTCAGCACTACTATTTGGCGTTATGAGTGGTTTATTGCTCTCTAGTGCTGAAAATTCTCAATTTGAGAAAAGCGTTATTTAAGTATTAGCACAAGGTAGGAAATTTGCGAAAAATCCATACTTTTTAATTGATTAAGTTATGCCCAAATAACTTCAAGGTGTGTGGCTTGGCGAGGGTGACTGAATTTGGAGCCTAAATTTCTGAGATGATGTAGGCATCGCGCTTTATCAAACGCGATGCTTCGCTAGGGAGTAAGACACTGATACTACTCAAACCCTTGAGCTTTTCGCTTTTCTAACGCATCAAACGATTCATTGGCGAGTTGAGGAAGTGTTTCACAAAGCTCCAATGCTTTTGGTATTTTTCCTTCGACACAGTACTTCTCAATCATTCTTGCTTGTCTTGAAAGCGTTCGATTGCCTAGAGCGAGAGCAGAACTGCCCAGTGTGTGAACCTCGAACTCTAATGTTTGAAGGTCTTTTGTGCTTAATGCTTGCTCTATTTTCTCCATGCGATCGCGTGACTCTTCGACATAGTGATCAATCAAGGTAGGGATGATTTCGGCGCACGTATCTTTGATCATTTGCTGAAGAATATGCTCATCCACTAATTCTTGCTCGATAGTCAATGTGTTATTTATCGTCATAATAGCGCTCCCTATAACATAAACAGTTCGCTTTTTTTAATTTGCTGAGACAGTTTTTCTTTCCACTTTTTTGGTAAGAAACGCAGCTTGGAAACTTGGCGGATTAACTCATCTTTCAGGCTTGGAGTGTGCTTCATGTTCAGTACAGAACCAATCAAGTTCGCATCGCTAGCATCGAGTAGCTTTTTGGCTTGCTCGAGCTGGGTTGCAGTCGTAGAACCATAATGCGCTACTAACAAAGTAGCATCACATACGCCAGCAATCACTTGAGGCGCAATATTGCTTCGGTTGACACTGAGAAGTGGTGATGTATCTATCACGACGCGCTCGTACTGCGTTAACCATTGTGCAATGTTTCGTTTCAGCATTGTTGGGTCTCGGTACGCTAACTGAGTGCTGGCGAGAGATGGAGCAGGGAGGCCGACTAAAGTTTGATGTGTATTCTCTCGTGTGATCAAATGGCCAACCTTCTCGTCATCATCAAAGTCGTGAACAGTGTGATAAGCGGGTTTGAATAAGTTAAGGTCTACATACAAAGTATTGTGGCCTGCTAAAACCAAGCGCTCTGCAAGAGATGACGCCACGGAAGTGACACCATCTTCAGATTTACAACCCACAACACAAATCGTTTTGTGGCCTTTCTGTTCACTCTGAAGATAAATTTGCTCAATTTCAGCGTGAGTTGCAGGAATAGTCATTACAACGCTCCTATTAACACGATGGTTGTGGTGATTTGTAAAATATCTCTTAATCCGGCCCTCGCTTTTTCAACAAAGCTTTCGTCTTTATGGGGAATGTAAATCGTGTCGCCTGCGCGAATGACTGGCAGCTCATAAATGTTGGCTGTTTTACTAAAGTTCACCAAATCAAATGTTCGGGCTTGGCCCTGGCAGCAAGACATATTGACCACACTGATCTTTTCAAGGTAGGCATTGTCAGTTGGTCCTCCTGCTTCCGCTAACAGATCAAGCACAGTCATGTTGTCATTGAATACGTATCGCCCTGGGTCTCTTACTTCACCTAATACGCGTACCGTGGACTCTTTTGAACGATCTAACCAGTTTTTGTTTTTTTCTGGAATGTAAATGGTATCACCAGGACGAACGTGGGGCAGAATTGATTCATCACCTGTTTCAAAGTACATCGATAAATTCAATTTACTCACTTTGGCATAACCTAGGCCTCGGTGTGTGACACGGATGTTGTGAATATCTGCATCCATTGTCGGTCCATCGGCGGCAGACAAAATATCCAGAAAATGCATATCTTCAGTGAAACGATAGCGCCCAGGTGCATTGATTTGCCCGAAAACGTATATCGATGCGTCAGAGCTTTGGCTTACCCATTGCGATTTATTATCGGATGGGTCGTCAGGCAATGCATGTACCCTTACGACTGTACCAGCGGAAACTTGAGGTAGGCTTGATGTTGGTGAGCCATCCAGAATGTATTGGTCTAAGTCAAATTGTGTCATTTGACCGTTATTGGCGACTTCAATTTTGGTGGTATCAGCTCGTCGAGTTGGGCCTCCAACGTGTGCAAGCAGATCAATCAAATCCATTTCGTCTGACCACTCGATGCGTCCAGGGCGAACAACTTCTCCCATCACTGCGACCGCTCGACTAGGTGCTACTTTTAACCAAGACTTCTCATTGAAATCGGTTTTCTCCGGCACGAAAATCGCGTCTCCTGGTCCAACATTTGGTGGTCTGGCTGAAGATAGTCCTTCTGTATGCGCGGTAAGATCGAATTTGATGACTTTGCCATCGGATTTTATAACGCGAATTTGGCGAGATTCTGCGTAGCGAGTGGGCCCGCCAGCGTTGGCGAGGATATCCATGAAGCTAGCGCCTTGCTTGCCTTCGTATGCCCCAGGATGGGCGACTTCACCCATCACGTAAACCACATTTGCACCTGCTTTGATTTCTTCTTCCTGTTTTGGGACAAAGATGGTGGCACCTGGCAGGATCTCCGGCAGTAGGCTTTGGTCTCCAGTATCAAGGTACTTTTTCAGGTTAAACATGGTTGGGTTATTGTTTGTTATCACGCGAATTTGCTCAACACTGGCATATCGTGTCACGCCGCCAGCTCGCATTACGACATCAACTAGCGTGGTGTTTGGCTTGTATGAGAACGAGCCAGGTGCGTTGACTTCACCAAAGACTTTGATTGCACGAGCGGAATCTGCGCTGTCACCTGAATTCGCGAGTTTTGCTGCATCAAACTCTTGCTCAATATTCCCTACGAGTGGGGAAGCGGGGACAAATAAGACATCCAGTGATTCTAGTTTTGGCAGTTGGCTATTGTCACCCGTATCAAGGAAGCGTTTGTAGTCAAATTCAATGTTTTTATTTCCACGTTTCACGATCATTTTATCAAGCTGAGCCCCAGCGCGCAGGCCGCCAGCTTCGTACACAAACATTTGAATGTTGGACCCAGAAGGTAAGGTATATTCACCGGGTTTGACCACGTAGCCTTGAACGGACACTAACAACTGTTGCTGTTTAATAAAAACTCGAGCGTTGTTAACGTCACGATACACGGTCTTTAGCCTGTCGATAATCACGTCTTGGAGTTGTTTTTCATTGTAGCCGGCCACTAATACAGGGCCGACTTCTGGTAAATTAATTCGTCCACGACGATCAACCTGAAACCCTTGGTTTAACGACGCCTCTCCAGGTAAGTTAATCTGTATTAAATCACCGACCTTAACAGTATTGCTCTCATCCGCTATGGAAGAAGGTACCCACGCGACCAGACACAACAACATTAAGAGGATAAATGGTTTCATCGTGTTCATAGCGCGCCTCCTGCCGTTGGGTTGCGGTTTATTGAGCTATCGCTATCTGAATTAGGGCTAATAACCTCGATGCTTACTCGACGATTAGTTAAACGCACGGCGGATGTTTCACCTTCATAGAGTGGCAGGTTATCTCCGACAGATTTGGTAGTGACTCTCTCTGAAGTGATACCAAATACGGTTAGGTAACGCTTTACTTGTTCCGCACGCGCTTGAGCAAGTTTCTGGTTGTAATCGGGTGTTCCAGTTGCATCCGCATGCCCCGTTACTACAAGAGATAGGTTGGGGTGGTCACGTAAAATGTAGGCTGCTTCTGCCAAATGTCCCATGTACTTCGGGTTGATTTCTGCTGAATCGACAGCAAACTGGTTGTCGATATTAAGTAGTGCATAGATATCCGAGACTATGTTTAGGTCGCTACGTAGAGCTTCAATATCATCGGGCGGTGTGCAAGTGGTTTGGCTCAGTACGTAGTCGAGTTGTTGTTCGAGCTGGTTTAAGCGTCGACGCTGAATCACAAGGTCGTTAGCAGCGTCGAGTAAAAGCCCACCTTCTAACTCGCGCGCAATTCTATTTTGTTTTTCAAGGGCCTGAACAACTGCCGCAGGAAAACACCAGCGCGCGCCCTCTTGGATTAGTGCGTCTAGATGTAACTTGGTCAGTTGCCAATCAAACCTTAACCCATGTTCTGGACCTAAAGGCTCGTCAGGCATCACTGGGGAAAACTGATAATTCTCGATCGAGATATCTTGATAGCTTTCAGCCAAGCCACCTTTCCCGTGTTCTGGGTAGTCAAACGACGAACAACCAAACATGCCGACAACAAGACCGCTTACTGCATATCGTCGTAAAAGATTTACCATGCCAACCTCCGTTTAAACCGGTATTTTTAGTGTCCTTTTGAGTTAACGGGAATGGCATGGTTGATACGAAGCAAGCTCATGATTTCTAAAGGTTGGCCTGATACGTTTTCAATACTCATGCTTCTTTCACGTTCAACTAGACGCTTATATAAGTAAACAATGGCACCAATCCCTGAAGAATCAAGAAATTGGACGTGCTGTAGGTTAATTTCGACTTCTTTGTGATGATTGTTGTGAATTACTTCATCAATGTGATGTTGTGCTTGTCGACAGCCACTTGCGTCTAAGTCACCAAAAAACTCAATGGCTAACTTGTCTTGATTGATTTCTAGTTTGCGTAATTCCATGACTCTGTCTCCGTTTGTTTTTCTAATTGGATATAGAGCAGGTAACGTGCCAATTTGAAATTAATTAAAAATCAAATAGTTAAATATTGTTAATGATATTGTTCAATTTGAGAAAGGACTGATTCTCAAATTGAGAATCAAAAACGCACAGAGAAATGGTTTGCTTATAAGAGGTTTTGAGCCGAAAGAAGTCGTTAGACCGGGGGAGGCACGTCATGATTAGATTCCAACTCGATTGACGAACCATCCGCCATACGAGAATAATGTGTAACGACTAAATGCAAAACCTGTCTAAAGTTTATGATTATCTTTGCAAATTATTACTAATGTTGATTGTTATGAGTCGAAGAATAACTAGTAATAAATAGGTCATCGAGAGGACTTACGTTTCAATAAAGGCGATTTTTTGTACAAGGTCTTCTTATGCCATTAAAAATGACATTAATTGCGCTGGCTGTTATGGCAGCGTCTTCACAGCCTCAAGCGGATACGTCTCTCGCACCACCAGTTTCTCTTGCACAAAGCTATCAGGATGGCATTGATGTGTCTGAATATTGGTATAGCGAAAAACTTGATGGTGTTCGCGCTTATTGGACTGGGCAACATCTCGTGACGAGAAATGGTAATCGAATCTACGCCCCAGATTGGTTTACAGGACCTTTACCTGATTATCCATTGGACGGTGAACTTTGGGCTGGGAGAGGTAATTTCCATCTTGTTCAGCAAACGGTGTTAGATAAAACTCCTGTAGAGTCTGCTTGGCGACACATCGACTTTATGATCTTTGATATGCCATATTCCGCTGGTGATTATCGGAAGCGTTATTACAACATCAAAGACTTAGTGCTTGAAGTCGACCAGCCTCATATCAAATATGTCGAGCACCGAGCGATTCAAAATGAAGCTCATCTGTTTACACAGTTGGATAAAATTTCAATATCCGACGGTGAAGGGGTGATGTTGCGGAAGGTATCAAGCCGCTATCAGGCTGGACGCGGTAGTGATTTGCTTAAACTAAAACGATACGCAGATGATGAAGCGTTAGTTGTGGGTTATAAGCCAGGAACAGGGCGCTTATTAGGTATGATGGGAGCAATGTTAGTTCGCTTACCAAATGGCATTGAGTTTTACATCGGTAGCGGATTTACCGATGAAGTGCGTCGCCAGCCTCCGAAAATTGGTTCAACCATTACATTTAGATATAACGGTTTTACACATACTGGTAAACCGCGTTTTGCTCGATTCTTGCGTGAAAGGTTGAAGGAATAGAACGCTCTGCACTTACTAGTTGCCAACGGTTACGCCACATCGTTTGAAGAGACCCTGCCAAAACTGAACGTGGTTTAGGGTTTCTTGCCTAAATGTCCTATGTGCCTCAATGATGCCATACTGGTGACCATGGAGTTGCATACGGTTCTCCACCAAGGTGGCACCATCATTAAGTTGTTGATAGGTACTGTCTAAATAAGCCAAATAAGGTTGCACTTCTTCAACGTAAATGGATTGAAAGACATTTCTTAAGTAGCGGAACTGAGTGGTGTCTCTGTTCGGCCCGCACAATACATTGCTCTGTTTCTGCTCAAGTAGCTGAGTTGTCGCTTTTAACCAAAGGGATGTGTTTACCATTGAATAGTAAAGTCGTCCGAGTAAACGAGATTTCTCTAACTCTTCTTGATATTGCGTAACTTCCACGTCGGGTAGACGTGAGACCGCGCGGTGGGGTAAATCATACATTTCGCTGAAAATACGATAGACATCGTTAATGCGTGCAATATCATTCGTCGTATTTTGAGATAGCCAATCAGAGGCAGTTAGTTGCTTTTGCATGGCGTCACTTACGAGTAGTAAGTTGTCGAGATGAATGTCTAAATGTTGCCACTTGGTTGCGTAAAGCTCTGCCAATGTCGCGCGTTCTTCATCGCTAAGTGGAAATTCGGATAAACATCGATTCATGACTCTTAAAAGGGCAGTTTGATAATCAAAATCATGAAAGGCATCCTGCACCTTTCCAAGTTGTGAGTTTTTCTCGGCAAGTAAATTAAAGAGTCCGCACTGTCGTAATTGATAGCTCTCTAGCAGGCCAATAGATAGCCTTGGCAATGGCTCGAACAAAACGCGTTTCGCAGGAATCGTTACCGTAGACTGTAATGTTATTGGAATAGCAGGAACTTCCAATACATTGGCTACACGTTGATGATACTTATCAAACATGGCGTTCTCTGGATTGAACCAGTTATCACAACCATTAAGAATCAAGATTAAGAACAATAAAATAGACCGCACAAATATCCTTTTTATAACTTCGTATCCGTTGTCTAGAGAGCAAAATCAACCGCTTCGTAATCTTGTTATAAGTATACTCAACCGTGTGATTATTCGATCAAAAAAGCCAGCGGAAGCTGGCTTTTTTTACTTTTTATTGAACTGAAAAGTTCAATTGCACTTCTGGCTCTTGGCGATGCATCCAACGCATTCTGACGCCTAACATAAAGGCCGCAGAAGATAGGCCGATGATAAAACCAAGCCAGAAGCCTTGTGCTCCCATTGGCTCGACAATCCAGTCTGTACGGCCAA
This sequence comes from Vibrio sp. OY15, assembly GCF_000742455.1. NCBI lineage: Bacteria > Pseudomonadati > Pseudomonadota > Gammaproteobacteria > Vibrionales > Vibrionaceae > Vibrio > Vibrio sp. OY15. Next base: position 600,140 of record NZ_JPIL01000001.1, read on the forward strand.
GGACGTAACCAATTGGCAGCCCAAGAATCCAATAAGCAATAAAAGTACGGTTGAAGATGGCTCGCATGTCTTTATAGCCGCGTAATGCACCAGCTGCGATCACTTGAACCGCATCCGTACATTGATAAACAGCGGCAAACACGAGCAGGTGCATCGCTAGAGTGATTACCTCTGGGTTGCTAGTATAAAGCTCGGCGATCCACTCGCGAGACAAGACGGTTAAAATCGCTGTGAGAACGGACAATGCTAGACCAACCATAATGCCGACTCGTGACGCTACGCGCGCGCCATCTACGTTTTCTTCACCAAGTCGATGGCCTACACGAATGCTTACTGCTGCACCAATACTCATTGGTAGCATAAATACCAACGAGGAGAAGTTAATCGCGACTTGATGCGCTGCCACAATGATAGGACCCAGTGGTGAAACGAGCAGTGCAACAACAGCAAACAGTGTCACTTCAAAAAACAGCGCTGCTGCAACAGGAAAGCCGAGCTTGAATAGACGAACTTGCGCTTTCCATTGTGGGCGATGCCATTCTCCAAATAGGTTGATGCTTTTCAATCGCTCTGATGTCATCACATACAGCAATAGCATGGCAAACATGACCCAGTAAACAATCGTGGTTGCTACACCACAGCCAACGCCGCCTAATTCAGGTGCACCAAACTTGCCGTACACGAAAATCCAGTTTAGAGGAATGTTGAGCAGTAAACCGATAAAGCCAATAACCATTGCCGGTTTCGTCAATGACATACCATCCGTAAAGCTTCTAAGCGTTTGGAAAAGTAAAAAAGCGGGTACTGCTAGTATAACGGCATGAATGTATCCCACCGTTTTTTCAGCCATCAGTGCTTCAACATCCATCAGCCCGAGAATAAACTGGGTTTGAAGCAGGACTGCAATTATCGGCACACTGATCAGCAATGCCAAAACGACGCCTTGCTGAATTTCAAACGGGATTTTCACTCTACGACCAGAGCCATTTAACTGTGCGACAACAGGGACCAATGCCATTAATAAACCCACCCCAAACAAAATGGATGGTAGCCAAATACTTGAAGCGACAGAAACCGCAGCCATGTCGGTGGCGCTAACGCCGCCAGCCATTACGGTATCAACAAACCCCATACCAGTTTGAGCGACAGATGCGATCAATACCGGGGTCGCCAATTTGATAAGACTTGATGCTTCTTCTTTATAGCGATGCACGAAAAATACTCCAGAGCGGAACAATAAGTTGAAAGAATGAGAGTACTCGAGGGCAAAAGATGTGGTGAACGGATCTGATGGTTGATTTTAGTCACGATAAGGTGAAAAAATGCCTCGGAGAAACTCCGCGCAAATGATAAACAATTGTATGTTTATATTCCATAGCTAGGTAGTGAATAGTCGATAACACTGACTGGACGCTCTCCAAGCTAAGGATACGCTTTTACTGAGAACAGCAGCGAATCATGGTAATGTTGAAGCATGCATGAGAACAAACCAGTGTTCATTAAGCCATGGCTTTATCGTCTGCGGTCTTTATTTCCGACCTGTAGCGCAGTGTTTAGGGCTTAGTCTTCGACTACAGTTGGTATTAAATCAATAGGTAAAAAGAAATGTTTACAGGAATAGTTCAGGGTACGGCGAAGGTCGTTAAAATTGATAAAAAAGAACGCTTTCAAACGCACGTTGTCGAGTTAAGCGATGAACTTTGTAAAGGGTTAGAAATTGGTGCATCCGTTGCACACAACGGATGTTGTCTAACTGTGACTAAGATCGAAGGCAACCTTATCAGTTTTGATTTAATGCAAGCGACATTGGCTCTTACTAATTTAGGTCGGCTGGTGGAAGGGGATAGCGTAAACATTGAGCGCGCGGCTAAGTTTGGTGACGAAATAGGCGGGCATAGCATGTCTGGTCATATTAGTTTAACGGCAGATATTGTCGATATCATCGATACGCCCAATAACCGCACGATTTGGTTCCAACTGCCGCAAGAATCAATGAAATATGTATTAGCGAAAGGTTACATTGGTTTAGATGGCTGCTCGCTAACTATTGGTGAAGTTGAAGCGTGTCGTTTTTCGGTACACCTAATTCCAGAAACCTTGCAGCGAACGCTTTTCGGAGTGAGACAAGTAGGGGAGCGTGTTAATATTGAGTTTGATCCTCAGACTCAAGCAATTGTTGATACTGTTGAGCGCGTTCTTGCAGCAAAACAGCTTTAGAATGAGAAAAAGGAGCCTAGTGCTCCTTTTTCATTTAAGCGTTTTTATATTTCTGATGTTCACATGCTCGAGCTGCTATTCGTAATTGTCATCGATAAATAGTTCGACCTTATCTTGTAACTCATCCACTCGCATATTTAGGTGGATAGCGTGGCAACAAGCTGGGCAATCATCATAAAACTCTTGGTCACCATTACTTGCATCCAGTGTAATGCCGATAGAGTGTCCGCAATGCGGGCACTTTACATACCTTTCGGTATAATTTTTCATACAACAACTCCTAATCTCGCAGGGCTTTTAAACACACTATTCATCAAGGAAGTACAGCCCTTTACTTACTTTGCCTACAAGGAAAATAGGCACAATCCAAAGTTAAGTCTCCTTTGATATTAGGCAGAGTTGTTGCTAATTGAGTCGAAATAAGTACAAAACTTGACCCCAAACTCAACCTTGAGCTTAGGGTGATTTTCTGTAGTGATGTGCCTCGAGATTTTACATCTTGAAATATGCAGTGGCTTCCAAATTAATAAGAAATGATTTTATTAATAACCAGTTGAGCCTGTTCCAAGTAATGGCCGCCAAACAAATTACAATGGTTGAGAACATGGTAAAGGTTATAGATATCTTTACGTTCCTCATAGCTTGAAGAAAGTGGCATAACCGATTCGTAGCCTTGATAAAATTCTGGCTGAAATCCACCAAAAAGCTCTGTCATCGCAATATCACACTCCCTGTCCCCCCAATAACACGCAGGATCGTAACAGATAGGACCGAATGCAGTGAGTGCCGCATTTCCATTCCATAAATCGCCATGCAACAAAGAAGGTTCCGGAGCATGGTTTGCTAGCCGCTGTTTTACGACGTCGATAAAGTCATCGATATCAACCAAGGTGACGCCTTTTTCTTTAAGGAGCTGTAATTGCCAACCTATGCGTTGCTCAGCAAAGAATACACACCATTTCTTGTGCCATTTGTTGGGCTGTAGAGTCGAACCGAGATAGTTGTCGGTATCAAAACCAAACTCTTTTTGCTCACCCCAATGGTGTAGGTGAGCTAATTGCTGCCCAAATTTAAAGCTGTTGGGACCATCTTCTAATGGTTTCGTTGGAAGGTAGTTAAGAATTAGGAATGAGGCATTTTTGGTTTTACCAACCAATACCACCTCAGGTACAAATAGGGTGGATGTTTCACGCAAAAGATGCAGGCTTTCAGCTTCTACCTCAAATTTAGACAAAAACTCGCGATCGTTAATTTTCACAAAATAACGTTGCTCGCCATCATTGATCATGTAGCTTTCACTGATATCCCCACCAGACAGCCTTACTTTTTCCGTGATCTGGTAATCGAACAATAAAGTATCAGAAAGCTGTTGCGATATTGCTTGCCACATACAAAACCTCGCGAATCTATTTGACCACCAATAGTTTAGGATAAATAGCAGGGAGTTGGCGCTATGTTGAGCATACTTAGTAAAGAAACCTTCCTCTTAGTGTAGTCAATTTGTATAAATGTGAATCAAATCGCTTATAAGCCTCTGATTTGTTGGCTTAGCATATGGAGATGAACGTTTACAACAGGTATTATGATTTTTTTGACGTTAGTTCCATTGGTGGCATGAAAATACTGATATGTGATGACTCAGCTGTTGCAAGAAAGCTTATTGCGCGTTCTATCGTACAAGATACATCATTGCATCTTATTGAAGCGCAAGATGGTTATGAGGCGCTTAATATTCTTGCTGAGCAAAATATCGATATTTTGTTTCTCGATTTAACGATGCCCATAATGGATGGTTTTGAGGTCCTCGAATCATTACCTGTTAGTCAGTACGCGACCAAAATCGTCATTATTTCTGGAGATGTTCAACAAGAGGCAAAACAGCGCTGTCTCGATCTTGGTGCTCAAGCTTTTATCGCTAAGCCTCTGACAGAAGAGCAGGTGCTCCCACTATACGAACAATTAGGGCTGCATTATGCGTTCAAACCTAGTCATTCGGTTGATTCTAAAAACCAGGGTTGCGAAGAGCTTTCCTTACTAGCCAAATTCCGTGAAATTGCGAACATTGCCCTTGGTAAAGGGGCTGCGATTATGGCCGACCATTTACATGAGTTCATCCAACTTCCTGTTCCTCATGTTGGACCTTTGTCCTACGGCGAGCTTCATATGACACTGGTTGATGTGGTTGGGCGTGACAGTTCCGTTGCGGTAGCGCAGAGGTTTGTCGGTGGTGGTATTCACGGAGAGGCACTGGTGTGCTTACGTGGTAGGGATATCAATCAGATTGGGGAAAAATTAGGTTACCTCCTTGAGTTTACGCCTCATAATGAAATCATCTTGAATATCTCTAACCTACTGGTTTCGTCATTTCTCACGTCGTTAGGCGATCAACTCGACAAGCAGTTCTCACTTCGTCAGCCAGGCATTGTGGATACCTTAACACCTTATTGTGAAGAGCAAGGCGAGTTGGGCGAGCTCTTTACTATCGAATACACCTACATGGCAGAAGCGCTCGATTTCGAGTGCGAGGTACTGTTTTTAATTGATAAGCCATCCGTAGAAATAATCTATGAAATCATGGAGCTAATCTAATGTCCGATATCACGCTGGACATAGCAGACTTTCATTGGGTCACACAAATTCTCGATACGATGGATTCAGGGCTTATTGTTTTGGATCAAGAGTATAAAGTGTGTGTGTGGAACAGTTTTATGCAGTCATACAGTGGCATTCTATCACAAGAAATTCTTGGTGAATGTTTATTTGAGCATTTTGAAGAGCTGCCAAGAACTTGGCTAGAAACCAAGATAAAAGCTGCCGCCGATCTGGAAACTCGTTCTTTTTCTAGCTGGGAAAACCGACCGTATCTTTTTAAGTTCAACAATTTTTCTCCGGTTTCAAACAGCAGTGATTTTATGTATCAAGATATCGTGATCACGCCGTTAATTGGGCTCTCAGGAGAGGTCAGCCACATAGCGATTCAAGTCAATGATGTTTCTGAAACTGCGAGAAATCGCATTCATTTGAAAGAAACAAATCAACATTTGTCGGAAATCAGTCGCAAAGATGGTTTAACAGGTTTATTTAATCGCGCTTATTGGGAGCAATCATTGAAAGATGAGTTTGCTCACTTAAAAGTTATCGACGGACCATGCTCATTAGTAATATTCGATATCGACCACTTTAAGAAGGTGAATGATACTTATGGTCACCCGACAGGGGACGAAGTCATTCGTCGAACCTCTGCCTTGTTGAGAAAAACAGCAAGAAGCAGTGACATCTGCGGTCGTTTTGGTGGTGAAGAGTTTACGGTACTACTTCCTCACACAAACCAGGAGCAAGCTTGCTATTTCGCAGAGCGTTTGCGCAAAAGAATTGAGCAAGAGATCGTGAAAGTGGAAGATTTTTTGATTAATTACACGATAAGTATTGGTGTTTGCGAGTATAAGCCTTATTTTGAAACTCACACTCAATGGTTAAAGAGTGCCGATGCTGCGCTGTATCGTGCAAAAGAAAATGGTCGTAACCAAACCTGTTTGCATGAAAATGACTGAAATATAAAAAGGTTTGAAGAAACCCTGTATCCGAATTCAGTGAAGCAAAGCTCAATTGTTTGAAAATCATCCAGTTGGTTCGTGAATGTTTGTTAATATGAAATAAGTTAATGAAATTTTCTCGGCATGTCTTACTATTGAAACTATTCTGCTTTCAGCTTCGAAGGCTTGCAATAAACGGAGAAAAACAGTGGTTTTAGAAACCGATAGATATCTCGCTCTTATCGAGCACTTGTCTCTAAATCTAGATATTTTTACGACCGAAATTGGCGACACTGGATCCGAAAGCATCGAAGATGTTGTCACCGATATGGTGGCTTCAAACATCATGGCGATTTTTGAGCAAAATCCAGAACTTCACTCGAGCGTACGCTTCAAATTGTTGAAAGAGGCTGATGCAGTTGTTGAAGATCTTGGTGAGATATTGGCTGGGGTATGGCATAAAAAAGCGACCAATGAACAGATCACGTTCCTTGATGAATACATCGCTCTGGTCAAAAATCTGTTCGATAATGCTGTTGCGACTTACGACTGATATTGTTTTAACTTACAGCAATGTCCGGTTAAAGAGTGAGAGGAGTTACATTGTAACTCTTCTTATTTGCCAAAACTTAGATGCCCAGTATGGGTTGTCGATTCTTGAAATAATCACACCTCTAGACGTCGATGCATGCATGAACTGCTTGTTACCCAAGTAAATTCCGACATGATAAGTTGTACGTCTTGTTTTAAAAAACACTAGATCCCCTTGCTTGGCATCCGTCCAACTTAACTCCACACCTTGCTTTGATTGCTGCTTCGTTGTCCTTGGTAACGAGAGCTGATAAGCCTCAATAAACGCTTTTTGTACAAATGCTGAGCAATCAATTCCAGATTTCTGTGTCCCGCCTAAGCGATAAGGCGTGCCGTGCCACTCTGTGTAAAAGTCGAACAAGTCTGGGTTGTCCGACAATAGCTGATTTGTAGGTGTTGTCACCTGTGCTTGCTCACTAGGCTCAGGCCCAGAAGAGCAGGCGCTTAGTAGCACACTGATTATCAAAGGAAAATATACTCGACGCAAATCACCACCTGTCATCTCTATGACTCACAACTGAAATATTAGTGTCATAACCAATCCATAGTATGGGCTGCAAATCACGGTTTTGTCTCACAAATGTGACGGAATCACTGCAGAACCGATTCAACCTTAAGAAAGAATAAAAATTGATTATGGCAAAGCGAAAACGCTCACGCACATCACTTTCACTGATTCAGGCTGTCAGTGCAACATTTTTAACTATCATTGCTCTTGTTATAGCCCTTTCTGTCTCAAGTTTCAAAGGAATGGAACAGGTAGGGGAACAATTTGAAGACTTGTCGCAAAAAGCGTTACCAATCGCGATGGCAAACGCAAAGTTAACCAGGAATGTATTGGAGATGGTTAAGCTACTCAACCATGGTATGCAGATTACTGAGCCGAAAGAGTTGCCTCTCATAAAAGAGCAAATCGACTCTCTTGCAACTCAAAGCACGACTTTGGTTGTGGAAGCGTCTGGTGTAGCTCAGCAACTCTCGGAGGAGTTAGACACCAAACTAGCGCGTTTACATAACATCACGCAGTCCATTTTGTTGAAGCAATCTTCGGTGATACAAATTCAAATGGATATTGATGCCGCTGTTGGTGGTTTTCGCTATGGGCTTAGCTCTATCGGTCCGGAAATGAATCGAATCAGTTCATTCCTTAGTGCTGATAATCCTGAGTCGAGCGATGCCGCTAACCGTTTCATTGCTTCTGCAAGCTCAATGGAAAGTACGTTCTTAGTCATGATGATGCACTCAGAATTAAACAAAGCCGAAAAAGAATACCGAGAAATGCGAAATCGCATAGCAGGTATTAAACTCGCCTATGAAGACTTCCAATCTTTTCATCCTGAAGTAAGTGAATATGCAAGCTTAACCGCACCATATGAGATGGTGAAACAAGGCTTTAGTGAAAAGGGCGTGCTGCGTTTGATCCTCGCCAAACTAGAACAAGGGGAATTGCAACGTTCAGAGTTTAAACAGGCTTCGATGCTTGCGGATGAAACCATGCGGTTACTTGATCAAATCTCCCAAACCGCTGGTCAGTTGATCGATGAAAAAGAGCGGGTGGTCAACGAGACCATTGAATCGGTGAGCGTTGTGCTCGTGTTTGCGGCGTGTGTGATTTCTTTTATTATTCTGGTTACTTGGTTTAGTCTCAAGTCATGGACAAACCGAGGGTTAAGGAATGTACTAACGCGTCTTTCAGCACTTACCGAACATGATTTTCGTGACAAGGCAGAAGAAGTCGGCCCCTATGAGCTGAAAGAAGTAGCACGAAAGTTGAATCAAGTAATCGATTCCACACATGACTCCATTCAAACGGTGACGCGCAATTGTGAAACGCTTTATCAGACGGCAGAAGTAAGTCACAGTGCAGCCGAACAAACAAGTGATGGGTTGGCAACACAAAATGAAGCGTTGTCGAGTATGATCACGACCATAACGCAGCTTGAAGCCTCTATTCGTGAAATAGCAATGGTGACAAATGCATCTTCACAGGACTCGCTCCTTGCAACCCAACACACTGAAAAAGGGGTTCAAGTCGTGGAACAAAACCGCGAACGTTTGGAGTCATTAGAAAGCTCTTTGGATGTAAATGAACAGTCAATGTTAGAGCTAGACCAGCGTGTAAAACAGATTCGTGAAATGGTCGATATGATCAGTGGGATCGCGGACAACACCAACTTACTTGCTCTCAACGCAGCAATAGAGGCTGCCCGTGCTGGTGAGCAAGGGCGTGGATTTGCGGTTGTCGCTGATGAAGTTCGCAAACTTGCAAGTGATACCTCTCAACAAACTACGAACATCCGAGAAATGATGAGCGAGCTTATTACTGCCGCAGAGCGTTCGCGCCAAGCAGTTAATGATTCAAGAGAAGAAATGACCCACGCGCTACAGTCCAGCAATGAAGTGAAATCGACATTTTCTGATATCAACCTCGCGGTTAAGCACATTCAAGAACGTGTTGAGCAAATCTCAGTTGCTACAGAAGAACAAGAACGAGCGACGGCAGATGTATCTCAATCCATCACGCATATTTCTGATCTTGGCGAACGCACAAAGCTGCAGCTTGAGTCTATGGTTGAGAGTTCTGAGCAAGTGGCGGAAATTGCCGGGCACCAGCAAGCAATGCTGCACAAGTATGAGCTTCATCAGACCAAGTAAATGAGATGTTTCCACCGACTAAAAGCAGAACCTCGGTTCTGCTTTTTTGTTACGGCTACCCATTCAATGGCTCCTATTTGCATTGCAAGAGTGAGTTACATCTCATCTCGTTCATTTCTAAAGGGTTTAGTTATCACAACGTGATGTTAATGCTTTGTTCGAGGGACTCGTTGACTAGAATGTCGCCAGAATTCAAAGGAACGAATCATGCAGTTATCACAAAGAGCCAGCCTCATACTAGTTAATCATCACCAAGAGCTTTTGCTTATCCACCGCGTTCGAAACGACAGACAGTATTGGGTTTTCCCTGGCGGCAGTGTTGAAGCAGGTGAGAAACCTTTTGAAGCTGCTAAAAGAGAAGCGCTGGAAGAAACCTCAATAGAACTTGGCTCGGTTAAGAAAGTTTTGGAACTCGAAAATCAAGGTCGCTTAGAAACCTATTTTCTTTCTTATGTAGGGAACTTAAAAGTGAAACTTGGGAGTGGGCCAGAGCAAATCAGAAAATCAGATGTTAATCAGTACCATTTGAAGTGGGTGCGTGTAGAGCAACTTCACTCGATTTCTTTATATCCAGAGAAAGCTAAAGCCTTTTGCTTGAAGCATAAGGAGTGGTTTTGTGATCGATAAAGTTTGCCCCGTTGTTCTACGTAATCAAAATCAAGAGATCCTACTTTTTAAACATCCGTTGGCGGGTGTTCAGCTCGTCAAGGGCACTGTTGAAGTGTTTGATGAAAGTTACATCATAGCAGCCAAGCGGGAGCTCGCTGAGGAGTCTGGTATCACACATGTTCGTTCCGCACGATATTTATGCTCATGGGACAGTGGCTTTCAAAATCAAGTATGGCATTTTGTTTTGTGTGAGTGTGCTGGCCTCGCTAATTCATGGCTGTTTCATACACAAGACGATGGCGGACATGATTTTGCGTTTTTTTGGCACGATATAGGGAGCGATATTTCCTCACAGGCGCATACTGTTTTTCAGCACGGACTGGAAAAAGTTCGAAAACTGATAGACCAAGGCGTGATTTAAAGGAGGATTCTGTCATTGCATTGGCGGATTTGGGCGAAACGCCAAAGCAAACACTATGCTTCTACTAGAAGCAAATAAAGAAGGTAGAGTAGCCGTTACTGTTCTCATCGTGTTGATAATGGCACTGTCGATCTCAAAAATGGCGATGAGATTACAAATGTTTAAGTGACTTCTATATGCTTTGCTCATTCATTCAGATAAGGAAACGGTAATGGATAAATTCGTCGTGTTTCTCTTATGCCTTTTTATGACAGTTGGCGGAGTGGTTCATCTTTATGACAACATTGTTGGTGGCTTTTTACCTTACGATTTTGCGCCACGCTGGTTGAATATGTATTGGAGCGCTTTGGGACTATTGGACTTATTAGCAGCGTATCTATTGGTCAAGCATCGCCGCTCTGGCCTAGTCGTTATGTTATTGATTCTTATAACCAATGTTATCTTTAGTTCCCACGCTCACTATACATTAGAAATATTAGATAACAACGTCGCCCTACAAATGAAGACACTGTTTTTAGGGTTCTCATTTGGGGTATCTATCTGGTTATGGAATGCGCGAAAACATAGTCAATCGCGCAAAATATTTCGTTAATTATTATTTTCACAACACTCGATTAAGGATTGTAAACAGGGACTCGTTATGAACGATTTTAAAGACTTGGCCAGTTTTGCTGGTTTCAGCGTACTGACAGGTTTGAGCTTTGCCACCACTTTCTTCAGCCTTGCTTTTCTATACAGCTCAATAGAGGTACAGCAAGTAATGAACACCAATGCTTTGGCATGTGCAGTGCTTGGTGTTGTTGGTTTATTTGTTGGTATTACTCAGTTAAACAAAAAGCGTCAGCTAGCAGAAAACTAATCTGTTCTTACACATCATGAGGATGAAGTAGTGTTTAACAGGGGTTTAGGCTTGGTCTATTCGTTTTGTTGACATACTTCATCCAACAATATTTTTTTCAACCATTACTTCTTCTCTTTATTGTAGCGAAAGGGCTGCGTTAAAAGCTTATCTAATCTTTGCTCTTCTTCGTCTCTAATTTCCGGCACACCAATAACAACATCATCATGACCCAACTTAGGCTGAGCTCGGTATGTCCCAAAAAAGCGGTCCCAAACTGAAAGGAAAAAACCAAAGTTTGAGTGGGTCTCTTTTACTATCACTGAATGGTGCACGCGATGCATGTCTGGTGTAACGATGACGTTTCGCAGTTTTTGGTCTATGGATAAAGCCAGTTTTGCATTACTGTGATTAAACATCGCGCTCGCATTAAGCACAATTTCAAATACCACAATTCCGATAGGTGAAACACCTAAGATAAACACGGCTGCAATTTTTACTCCCATTGAAATGATTATTTCGAAGGGATGAAAGCGTGCGCCTGTAGTGACGTCTATGTCGAGATCGGCGTGATGCATTCGGTGAATCTTCCACAGCGGTTTTACATGATGAAAGACAACATGCTGAGCGTAAATGACGAAATCAAGCAAAATGACGATTAGGAAAATGTTTAACCAATCGGGGAGGGACAGAATATTCAGCAGCCCCCATTGTTGCTCCTGAGCTATGACCGCAGCTTGAAAGGCGGCGATAGGCATGATTAAAGCAATAACTAGGCTGTTAAAAGCAACCAATGACAAGTTATTGACCCAGCGAAACCTGCGCGAAGCGGTCAGTGTTTTTCTAGGCAATTTGTTCTCCCAAATGGCACAAAGCAATAATACGCCAAGGAAAAAGCCTAATCTGAGCCATGAGGGTTCTTGAAATGTCGTTTCTGTCACTGTCATTCCCTTATTTATTTCTTTATCTATGACCGAGATAAGTGTGAAATTATTTCAACACACTGCTGATGGGCTTATCTTGAGGCGAAACCATAATATCAGTAGAATCGCGCTCTACTTTTTACTTGGCATTACTTACCATGAGAATTCACGCTTTCCACCGTTTATATCAGTACCGACAATCTATCTCAACCAAGCCTTTCAACGCGCGTGGATGTAAAGTGGTTCGTTGCCAATATTGCCAGGTTTCTGAGCAACACTGTTTGTGCGACCTTCAGCCAAACATTAAGGCTAATATTGCATGTATGTTGATTGTTTCTGAAAACGAAGTATTTAAGCCAAGTAATACCGGTCGTCTAATCGCTGATACGATTCAAGAGACTTACGTGTATCAATGGAACCGAACAGAACCGTCTGAAGAGATGCTAGCGCTACTACAGGATGACAGTTACCAACCGGTGATTGTATTTCCTGCAGACTATGTGGATGATCCCTCTCGTTTAATTGAAGATCTAGAGCCAGGGCGATTGGTAAAAGAAGATGTCGAGAACAAAAAATGGTTGCTGATCTTTATTGATGGTAGCTGGCGTGAGGCACGAAAGATATTCCGTCGTTCTGATTTTCTTAAATCTTTGCCTGTGCTTTCCATTGAGCCGGAATCTCTGTCTGAATACATCATGCGCCGCTCCGAGAATGATCAGCATCTTTCAACCGCCGAAGTCGCGACATTAGTTTTAAAACAAGCTGGTGAGCCTAAAGCTGCGGAATGCCTTCAATTGTGGTTTGAAGCCTTCAGAGAAACTTACATGCTGAGCAAGACTCGAGTCAAAAGCGACCCTAACCAGCCACACTTGAAACGTTTCAAAGAGTGGATGAAAACCGAGAGCTGACTCTAAGGAATGAGCTTTTGTTGATGGTATGTTGTTCAACTGGCTTCGGTGAGGGGATAAATCTGCATTCGGTCACGGTTTGCAGGCGTACAGATATGGATAATGCCATCAGTTTATACTTTTGACTCTAGCCATTTTTGAGAGTCGTTTGAAGCATTTTTTAGGAGAGAAATACATGTATTACGGCTTTGATGTCGGTGGCACTAAAATTGAATTTGGTGCATTTAACGAGAAGCTTGAGCGTGTAGCGACGGAACGTGTACCTACACCAACAGACAACTACGAGCTGCTGGTTGATACCATTGCGGAATTGGTGAATAAATACGATACAGAGTTTGGCTGCGAAGGTACGATTGGTCTTGGCCTACCAGGTATGGAAGACGCCGATGATGCAACGGTACTAACAGTTAACGTTCCTGCGGCAAAAGGCAAACCACTTCGTGCTGATCTAGAAGCTAAAATCGGTCGCAGCGTAAAAATTGAAAACGATGCAAACTGTTTCGCGCTTTCTGAAGCCTGGGATGAAGATCTTCAAGATGAACCATCTGTACTAGGTTTGATCCTTGGTACTGGTTTTGGTGGCGGCTTTATCTACGAAGGCAAAGTATTCTCTGGCCGCAACCACGTAGCGGGTGAGGTGGGTCACACACGTCTTCCTATCGACGCATGGTTCCACCTGGGCGAAAACGCACCATTACTTGGCTGTGGCTGTGGCAACAAAGGCTGTTTAGATAGTTACCTATCTGGTCGTGGTTTCGAGCTTCTTTACGCGCATTACTACGGCGTAGAGAAGAAAGCGATCGACATTATTAAAGCGCACGCAGAGGGTGAAGAGAAAGCAGTAGAGCACGTCGAGCGCTTTATGGAGCTGCTAGCGATCTGCTTTGCAAACCTGTTTACTGCAACAGACCCACACACCGTTGTACTTGGTGGCGGCTTATCTAACTTCGAATTGATTTACGAAGAGATGCCAAAACGCATCCCTAAACACTTATTGTCTGTGGCTAAGTGTCCTAAGATCATCAAAGCAAAACACGGTGATTCAGGTGGTGTACGCGGCGCTGCGTTCTTAAACATCAAGTAATGACTTAAACCTTACTCGATATAAAGTAAGAAGAAATTTAAAGCCCCGTTTAGACTTTCAAGGTTAAACGGGGCTTTTACTTATATACCGAAGTAACTTGTATACCCAAGTAACTCATATACCTAAGTAATTTCGGTATGCTCGGGTATGGATCATGAACAAAAGTAGCATGCATAAAAAACTCACGACGAATCGTGAGTTTTCTGTTTGCAGCTAAGCTTATTTGTTCTTTTTGCCTACGCCCAGGTTTTCTTTTTGAGCTAGGGTGATTTTGCTAAAGCCTAATTTTCTGAAGTAGTTGTCGCGGTAGTTTCGCACCGCTTTAGTGTCAGACACTGCTTCGATTTGTTGCTCCATCTTTAGGAACTCAGTGATATCGATACCTTCGGCTTCTGCAACTGCTTCTTGAATGTTGCGGTGCTGCTGGTATGAGAACGTCAGTTCTTTGTCTTGGTCTTTGTAAGTGTAAAGAATGGTGCGAGCCATAGCTGTCTCTCTGAAAAGGTTTCTGTATTAAACAAAAAGGCCAGACTCGCTGACCTTTGAATTTCTAGTTTGAGCTAGATTCTGCCTTGAAGTGGGATAATTGTCACGCTTTCTCCCGCTTTTACTGTATCAATAGCTGGGGAGATTTCGATCAAACAGTTCGCCTCACTCATTGAGCGTAAAATACCAGAGCCTTGCTTGCCTGTTGTACGAACGGTTAAACGGCCAGTTTCATCCAGCTCATAGACGCCACGGCTAAACTCGGTACGACCTTGGCGAGAGCGAAGATTCTCAGTCGCGATGGCATTCACTTTCAGAGGCTTCCAGCCTTGTTCGCCTTGCATCTTACGCAGTGCAGGCTCAACAAAGTTGATGAATGAAACCATCACTGCCACAGGGTTGCCCGGCAGACCAAAGAACGGCTTGTTGTTGATTTGACCAAACGCTAATGGACGTCCCGGACGCATGTTGATTCGCCAAAAATCTATTTGACCAAGTTTATCCAAGGCAAGTTTGATGTAATCCGCATCACCAACAGATACGCCACCAGAAGTCATAACCACGTCCGCTTGCGCCGATGCGTTTTCCAACGCTTCAATCATTAACTGTTCGTTGTCTTCCAGAATACCGAAGTCCAAGATCTCGCAGCCGAGCTTTTCAAGCATGCCCATGATGGTAAAACGGTTGGAATCGTAGATAGAATTCGCTTTTTGCTCTGTTCCCGGCGCTTGTACTTCGTCACCGGTGGAGAACACGGCAACTTTCACTTTGCGGAACACATTCGCTTCACCAAAACCAAGCGAAGCGATCATGCCCATTTCTGGAGAGGCTAGGCGAGTGCCTGCGGTAAAGACGTCACTGCCGATAGCGAGATCTTCACCTGCTTGACGAACGTTTTGGCCTGCTTTGATATTCGCACCGTTAAAGGTGACCTTGTCACCTTCTTGAGAGGCTTGCTCACGCATGACCACTGTGTCGCCGTTACGTGGTGTTGGTGCGCCAGTCATGATCTTCACCGCTTGACCAACGTCCAGAGGTTGATCGTAAGCATGGCCCGCCATCACTTCAGCAACCACTTGGTAGCTATCGCGCTCAACATCATCACTGCGGATGGCATAACCGTCCATCGCGGAGTTGGTGTATTGCGGCACATTTACTGGTGAAACGATATGTTCCGCAAGAACGCGCCCGTAAGCATTTTCAATCTTGCATGCTTCTATTTCCGAAACCGTGTTCACCAAAGAAAGGATTTTCTCTTGGCCTTGAACCACAGAAAGGAAAGCTGGAGAAAGAGTGTCGCAACATGCGGCGTCTTTCTCTTTAGATTTTGGTGCTTTTGCATCTTGAACGTATTGAAGAACAAATTGAGCGATGGCATCCAAATCATTGATGTTCATTTGAGGGAGCTCAGAATCTAACCCCGCAGTGTTTGAAGCGATAGCGATGATGTTTTCATCGTTTGGATAAAGCCAAGGCTTGCCGACTTCTTCACGGTGCAATTCGATTTTAGGAAACGCGATGTTTTTGCAGCCTTCGACCAAAACCACATCAAGCATGTCTTCATCAAAACGTGTTAATAGGTATTCAAACTCCGCTTCGGCTTCTGGCGTTTCTGTCATTAACGCAAAACGGTTGCGAGAAGCAATCAGCATTTGAGATGCGCCAGCTTTGCGTAAACGGTAGCTGTCTTTACCCGGCTTATCGACATCGAAGTTGTGATGAGCATGTTTTAGCATGCCAATGCGCAGGCCCGCTTCAGTTAGCTTTGGCAATAGAGCTTCAAGTAGTGTGGTTTTGCCTGTGCCTGAATAAGCCGCAAAACCAAGAATAGGAATGTTTAGCGTGTGTTTCATGATTCTAATTGTCCAAATTGCGCCAGTTCTTCCGGAGTGTTCAAGTTGACGAAACAGTTTGGTGAGTCGCTAAAGTCAACGTAACTGGTATTGCACTCTTTGTAGAGTAGAATGATTTTGCGGTCGCCACGTTCTAAAAATGCGGTGAGTTTTGGCAGTACGCGCTTGTGGTAGAGCGTAAAAACAGGTTGCTGATGGTCACCATCATGCGCGACCAAAATATCGCTGTCTTCTTTGACGAACTGGCAGAAACGCTCGACAAGGTCGGTGTTGATTTGTGGGCTATCGCAAGGTACAAATCCGACCCAGTCAGTTTCAGCATGCATCAAACCCGCGTGAATACCGCCCATAGGCCCAGGGAAATCTTTGAATTGATCACTAAATACGAAACCAAATTTGCTGTACGCATCTTGGTTTCGGTTGGCATTAATTAAAATGCGTGGAGTTTGTGGAGATAAACGTTCAATAACGTGCTCGATGAGTGGCTTCTGATTTAACTCAATCAGACCTTTATCTTTTCCACCCATACGGCTGGCTTGGCCACCAGCCAAAATGACCCAACTAGTTTGTGTTGGTTGAAGCATATGCATTCTCTTGGGATGTTTCTTTTGGTATGACATACAACAGAGGAGACTCTATCAAAGTCTTGTCTTTAATCCACCACTGTTTTTTACATAAGTCGGTCAGTGCGTTGGCCTGATGGCTTGTCACCACGATACTGGAACCACGATCCAAAAGATCTTTCGCCATCACCACCAATCGTTCAATGGATTCTTGGTCTAAAGACGCACTTGGCTCATCCATCAACAAAATCGACGGTTTTAAGATCCAAGCCCTTGCCATGGCAACGCGCTGTTTTTCACCGCCGGACAACACGGAAATATGTTCGTCCGCTAAGGTTTCTAAACCTACCATGCGCAGCGCGTGAATAACTTGAGCTCGCTTATCTTTTTGCGTGTCTTGTTGATATTTCACTCCATAGACTACGTTTTCATATACAGTGCCGTCAAAAAGGTAAGGGGATTGGTGGAGATAAATCACATCGACACGACCATTGCGACGCGTCAGTCTTTTTAGCCACGTATCTTTTGGCGCAACAACATCACCAGTAGAGGGTTTGAGCAAGCCAGCAAGGATTTTGAGTAGGGTAGTTTTGCCCACACCATTGTCACCCTTGAGATAAATGGCATCATTTGGGCCGATGGCTAACTCAGGGATGTGGAAAAGCACACGCTCTTTAAAGCGCATGGATAACTGTTCGGCGGTGATTTTTATAGTCATAATTCGCCTCGACATGGGGTTAATGGTGAGTCGTTTGTTTGCTTCATGTTCTATGTTCTGAGGTAGCCTTTGCCTCTCATGCTTGATAAGAAGAAGTTTAGAGCCAACGCTAAAGATAGTAATACAATTCCTAATGCAACTCCTTGCGCAAAAGCACCTTTACTGCTTTCCATTGCGATAGCCGTGGGAATATTTCGCGTCACGCCCATAATGTTCCCACCAACCATCATTGAGCAGCCCACCTCGGTCACGATACGTGAAAACCCTGCAATGATAGCCGCAAGTAGAGGAAAGCGGGTTTCCCAAATCATCGTAGCTGCCAAGCGCGGAATGGAGACGCCCAGCGTGATGGCAGTTTCCACTGCACGACGGTCGCTAGATTGTAATGCACCATGCATCATCGATACCAAAACAGGGAAGCAGATCACCATTTGGCCGAAGATCATTGCCTTCTGAGTGAACAGCATTTGCCAGTCTCCCCAAGGGCCAGCACGCGACAGCAACATGTACAGCAACAGGCCAATCACCACGGTAGGGACCGCTTGCAGCGTATTTACGATCGACAACAAAAACCATTTACCGCGAAAGTCGGTATACGCCAGTACAAAGGACATCAAAATAGCCGGCAATACCACTAGGGATATTGCCGTGATAGAAACACTAAAGGAGACCGCAACGATCTCCCATAGGTCTGCATCAAAATTCACCAGTAAGCGAAGCGCTTCCAGTGTTGTATCAGCAAGATTCATATTGCGTTATTTGCTCTCAGCATTCGCAACAAACAGTTGTTTACCGTTTAGGCGGAAACCATTGATAAGTTCCTGTCCGCGAGGGTTTACCAACCAATCACTGAATGCCTTCGCACCTTGGTAGTTAATCGTTGGGTAACGCTCAGGGTTAACAAGAATAACTTGGTACGGGTTAAACAGTTTTTCATCGCCTTGGAACAGAATTTCTAGATCCAATTTGTTTTGGTAAGCCAGCCATGTGCCGCGATCCGTCATGGTGTAGCCTTGCATTTCAGACGCCATGTTTAGAGTTGGGCCCATACCTTGACCTACGCTACGGTAGCCACCAAAGTTCGGTTCGATTTTAGTTTGAGCCCAGAAGCCCATTTCTTTTTTGTGTGTACCAGAATCATCGCCGCGAGAGATGAACGTTGCGTTTTTGTTTGCGATCTCTTTGAATACATCTAACACGCCTTCGTCATTTTTGATTGTTGCTGGGTCAGCTTTCGGGCCTACAATCACAAAGTCGTTGTACATTAGCTTGCGAGGTAAAACGCCGTAGCCTTTCTCAACAAATGCGCCTTCAGCTTTTGGTGCATGTGTCATCACCAAATCTACGTCACCGTTTTCGCCCATTTTTAAGGCTTTACCAGTACCTGCAGCAATAACATCGACTTTGTAGCCCGTGTCTTTTTCAAATTGTGGAAGCAGGTAATCAAGTAAACCTGAATGGTAAGTACTGGTTGTGGTTGCAAGGCGAACGTGTTCTCCGTCTTGAGCAGAAAACGCAGAGTAACTTACAAGCGTGATAGACGTTGCAGCCAGAGTTAGCGCAATTTTTTTCATTTTTATGTGTTCCTTTCCAATGATTCTTTGGAATCTCTCCAGGTTTTAGGGAGAAGCCTTTTTGGACGAGAGCGATTAGCGTAATACGCAAGTTGTCTCAGGGTGTTGGAATAAGCAAACATCAACATCCTGAGATCACTTAAATGCGCTCCGTATCCACCTTATAGCAAACAAGATGCCAACCTTTTACAAGCTTAAAGTGCTTGGTTTATGCACTAAATCATGGGGTTATTTGCATAAAAGTTTGCGTTGGTACAAAATGTCGCACTTTTTGTAGGGTATCTCTGTTTAAACTTGGTACACTCTGTCCCATCGAAATCCATCTGGGGTAAATATGTCTACTCAATCCCATCTTAGTACAAACCAACAATATAGCGCCTTTTCCGTACTGGTCGTCGATGATGAATTAGGCATGCAAGCCATCTTGAAAAAGGCATTGGGTAAGCTTTTTTCACATGTCGATACAGCTGGTAGCATCGAAGAAGCAGAACAACTGCGTAATTCTCGACATTATGATCTGATCTTACTGGATATTAATCTGCCAGGGCGTTCTGGAATTGAGTGGGAAGAAGCGTTTGAAGATGATGACAAACGTGCCGATGTGATTTTTATGACGGGTTATGCGGATTTAGAAATTGCCATTCGAGCGCTACAGCTCGGTGCTTCCGACTTTATCCTCAAACCATTCAACCTTGAGCAGATGTTAAAAGCGGTCAGTCGCTGTATGGATCGCCGTTTGAACGAACGCATGCAGTACGCCATGACACGCGATTACCAACGTCACAATACCTCAGAGATCATCGGCGGCTCAGAAAAAACGCGCCTGCTTAAGCAACTTATTAACCAATTTGCACCATCACGCGCTTCTGTTTTGGTGGAAGGTGAGTCGGGTACGGGTAAAGAGCTAGTTGCACGAGGTATCCACCAGGCGAGTGGGAGAACGGGCCCGTTTGTGCCAATCAACTGCGGCGCGATTGCACCTGAGCTTTTAGAGAGTGAGTTGTTTGGTCATACATCGGGCGCGTTTACCGGTGCAAAAAAATCGCGTGAAGGTTTGTTCCGTGTTGCTAACGGTGGCACCTTATTTCTTGACGAAATCGGGGAGATGCCACTTGCAATGCAGGCATCATTATTACGTGTGTTAGAGCAGCGTACGATTCGCCCTGTCGGTTCAGAAAGAGAGATCAGTATTGATGTCCGTATCGTAGCGGCAACCAACCGAAACCTGCAAGAAGAGGTCAATCAAGGTAATTTCCGCAGTGACCTCTATTACCGTTTAAACGTTCTGAAAATTGAAGTGTGTCCGCTGCGAGAGCGCAAAACCGACTTATTTGAGTTGGTGCCATTTTTCAGCAACATGCTGACGCGCGAGCTCGGTATGCCTGCGCCCAAATGGGCGCACGAGGACATGGAAGCCATGAGTGAGTACGATTGGCCGGGAAACATTCGTGAGCTGAAAAACTTGATTGAGCGTTGTATCTTGCTTGGCAAACCACCTGCACACTATTGGCGAGAGCTGAATGGCGGGCATTCACTGCCTAATGTATCGATTACTGTTTCTCACTCTGCTGAGTTACCAACCTTTAGAGAAGGCAAAGAATTTACTGGCGAAGGCTATCCAAACAGCTGGACGTTAAAAGAAGTCGAGAAAGCACATATTAAACAAGTCGTTAACTTGCATGAAGGCAATAAGTCTGCTGCTGCTCGTGACTTGGGCGTAGCTCGCAAGACCTTAGAACGTAAATACAAAGAATGGGATTCTGAGGATGAGGAATATGCCGACTAACGGCCCACAGTACAAAGGATTGTCAAAATGGACGCACCGTTTTAAAACCATGGTGCGTTATCGCTTGTTATTCTTAACCTCTGCGCCGATTTTCCTCACATTGTTAGCTCTGATCGGCATTACCATTTATTGGTCTATTCATTACACGTGGCAAAATGCGCTGCTTGATGTCTCGGAGCGTCTTGGTGTTGCAAATAACAGCGTAACGTTGTTACAGCAAAAGCAAGCCAATTACGTGCGGGCGTTTGCCGATTCGTACGATTTCCGTATTCGCATTAATCAAGGAACGCCACAAGGTGACCTGCAAAAGTGGGTCACAGAGCAGAAGAAAAGATATGCTTTAGATTTTCTCTCTTTCCAACGCGTTAATTCCATGGAAAACAAATTCCGCTTTATGGATCTCACCAAGCGCGAATCGTTTTTTGATGTACTCAATAAAGAAGAACTCGAACGCCTCGATCCTGAACTCGCCAAACGAGCTGAAGTGCCTATTCTTGCTGATGGTGACAGGGAAGTGCGTGGGTTAGTCAGTCGAACCGTGATTCCGGTATACAGCCAAGCGAACGATTTGATCGGCTTTCTTGATGGTGGTTTGCTCCTTAACAACAGCACAGTGCTGGTGGATCAAATCCGCGATCTCATTTACTTAAGTGATAATGACCGCCTTCGCCCTGTGGGTACGTTGACGGTATTTCTCGATGATTTGCGTGTGAGCACCAACGTTCCTCTAGACAGCGATCATAGACTAGGGCGCGCCATAGGCACTCGCGTGAGCGCAGAAGTGTATAACCAAGTACTTTCGAAGGGTGAACAGTGGGTTGACCGAGCATATGTGTATGACGCTTGGTATATTACGGCGTATCAACCGATCAAAGACCAATACGACAACGTCATTGGTATGCTTTATACCGGTTACCTAATGTGGCCATTCGTTAAAGCCTACATGACCAACATTGCCGAAATCAGCTTGATTACGGTTATGTTATTGCTGGTTTCTGGCGTGATGGTATATCGCGGTTCTTATGATCTGTTTCGACCGATCGAACGCATTCACAAAGTGGTGAAGCAGGTCCAACAAGGTAAAGAAAAACGGATTGGCCCGTTAGGATTAGATGCCGATCATGAACTTGCGCAGTTAGCCAGACAGTTTGATGATATGTTAGACGCGCTAGAAGAGCGCAAAATTGAACTGAAAAACTCCGCAGCTCAACTTGAATGCAAAGTTCAAGAGCGTACGGCAAGCCTGAGAGAAAAAACCCAAGATCTTGAGCTGCATATTCAATTGCTTAACCAAACTCGCGACAAACTCGTTGTTCATGAAAAACTGGCAGCATTGGGAGAACTCACCGCGGGGATTGCTCACGAAATTAATAACCCAACCGCCGTGATTCTTGGCAACGTAGAATTGATCCATTTTGAATTGGGTGACGATGCAAGTCGAGTACAAGAAGAAATTGATGCGATTCACGCGCAAATTGATCGTATCCGCAATATCACACGCAGTTTATTGCAATACAGTCGCCAAGGCGGTGTTCAAGATGAAATCACTTGGCAACATGTCAATCCTATCATTGATGAAAGCATCACCTTGGTTAAAACTGGCACCAAGAAACGCGACGTTGAGTTTGTGACTGACCTACAAGCGCATACGTCCGTTGAGATAAACCGTCACCACTTGCTACAAATCTTAGTTAATTTGCAAATGAACGCCATTCACGCAATGAGCGGTAAAGGAACTTTAACAGTAGTCAGTGAAGACTGGATTGACGAGGGAGAAGTGAAAGGAGCCGCGATTCATGTTATCGATGAGGGCTGCGGTATTAAACCAGAAAACTTGAGTCGAATCTTCTCGCCATTTTACACAACGAAACGAGAAGGCACAGGGTTAGGGCTATCGGTCTCCCAAAGTATTCTCAGCCAAACGGGTGGTGAGTTAAAAGCAGAGTCTGAATGGGGAAAAGGCAGTAAATTCAGTATTTATTTACCTAAAAAAGCCGAACTGATCCTAGAGGTGACGAACATCGCTTAGTCACTTTTTTGAAGCATTAATGGAAAAAGAGCCACTGACGATAGTGGCTCTTTTTTGTATTTGATGACGCATTTATGTTTACGCTTTTGCTTCTTAGAAACCTTACAATGATTTCACTTGGAGTGAATTAATAAAAACAACACTTGCAGTATGTAGCATGAACAAGTACCGTTGCCCGGTTTTTCTAAATACACCCCAATTGCTAAGGTAAAGGTTTTGATCTCCACAGCGAATATTACTCAACAATTCGGCGCTAAGCCGCTATTCGAAAACATTTCAGTTAAGTTCGGCGAAGGCAATCGCTACGGCTTAATTGGAGCTAACGGTTGTGGTAAATCAACCTTTATGAAGATCCTCAGCGGCGAGCTTGAGCAAACCAGCGGTAACGTGAGCTACGATCCAAACGAGCGCGTTGCAAAACTGAACCAGGACCAGTTCGCTTACGAAGAATTTACTGTAATCGATACCGTTATCATGGGTCATAAAGAGCTATGGGAAGTGAAGAAAGAGCGTGACCGCATCTACTCACTTGCTGAAATGAGCGAAGAAGACGGCATGAAAGTGGCTGACTTAGAAGTTCAGTTTGCTGAAATGGACGGCTACATGGCAGAAGCCAAAGCGGGCGAGCTTCTTCTTGCTGTAGGTATCCCAATGGAGCAACACTTCGGTCTAATGAGTGAAGTAGCACCAGGCTGGAAACTTCGTGTGCTTCTAGCGCAGGTTCTATTCGCAGACCCAGATGTGATGCTTCTTGACGAACCTACCAACAACTTGGACATGGACACAATTCGTTGGTTGGAAGACACGCTAAACGCGCGTAACTGCACAATGATCATCATTTCGCACGACCGTCACTTCCTAAACTCAGTATGTACACACATGGCTGACTTGGACTACGGTGAACTACGCGTTTACCCTGGTAACTACGACGAGTACATGACGGCGGCTTCTCAAGCTCGCGAACGTCTACTAAACGACAACGCTAAGAAGAAAGCACAAATCGCTGAGCTACAAACGTTCGTTGCGCGTTTCTCTGCAAACGCATCGAAAGCAAAACAAGCGACATCTCGTGCGAAGCAAATCGACAAGATCAAATTGGACGAAGTGAAAGCGTCTAGTCGTCAAAACCCATTCATTCGTTTTGAACAGTCTAAAGAGCTGTTCCGTAACGCTCTGATTGTAGAAAACCTGAGCCAAGGTTTTGAAGAGGACTTGTTCTCAGACTTCAATGCAATTTTTGAAGTGGGAGAGCGCGTTGCGATCATCGGTGAAAATGGTGTGGGTAAAACAACACTTCTAAACACGCTTGCTGGTGTACTTGAACCGCGTGCTGGTGAGTTCAAATGGTCTGAAAATGCAAACATCGGTTACTACGCGCAAGACCACGCGCATGACTTTGCAGAAGATATGAATCTAACGGATTGGATGGGTCAATGGCGTCAAGAAGGTGATGACGAGCAAGTCGTTCGTGGTTTCCTTGGTCGTATGCTGTTTGGTCAAGATGACATTAAGAAGTCAGTAAAAGTACTGTCTGGTGGTGAGCAAGGTCGTATGCTGCTTGGTAAGTTAATGATGCACAAGCCAAACATGCTGCTAATGGACGAACCAACCAACCACATGGACATGGAATCAATTGAATCTTTGAACACGGCGCTTGAGCAATACAAAGGCACGTTGTTCTTCGTCTCTCACGACCGTGTATTCGTAGACTCGCTAGCAACGCGTATTATCGAAATCCGCGATGGTAAAATCACAGACTTTAAAGGCACTTACTCTGAGTTCCTAAAATCTCGTGGCGTTGACGCGTAATTACTCGCAAAGCGTTTAAAAAGCAAAAGCCTCGCTATTTAGCGAGGCTTTTTTTATATTTGGCCTTAATCCTTAAACTGACCTGTTATATACGCATAGATTCCGACTACGCCAAAGGTAATAATCATAGAAAGCATGATACCGCTGGGCGTAAGCAGAAAATTCCACAATTGGTCATTATTCATAGTCCACATCCTCTGTGAATCCGCATTATTGGTTTTAGTTTACACTGAAAAGGTGTTATTGGTTGCCTTTTACATCAAATTCAACCTTGTCGGCTCCTGTAAACACTTGGAAGCGCAAACCTTTCGCACGCGCAATGGTCGTAATACCAAATTGCTTCGCTAGATCTAACCCCATTTGAGTAACGCCAGAGCGAGAAAGCAGAACAGGAATGCCCATTTGAGCCACTTTAATCACCATCTCTGATGTAAGGCGACCAGTTGTGTAGAAAATTTTATCTTCACCTGTTTCTTCTTTGAGCCACATCTCACCTGCAAGTGTATCCACTGCGTTGTGACGGCCGACATCTTCCACAAATGACAACACTTCATTACCTTTGCAAACCGCACAGCCGTGTACTGCGCCCGCTTTTTTGTAGGTGTCGTTGTAATGAGTTAACGCTTCCAGCGCAGAATAAATTTCTGACTGCTTAAGAGAAACTTGAGGCACTTGATAATTTTCAAGCTGCTTCATCACGTTGCCATACATAGTGCCTTGGCCACAACCTGAGGTGACGGTTTTCTTTTTCAGGGCGCCTTCTAAGTGTTCAGTGTTTTCTTTAGTAATCACCGCTGCGGAATGCGTTTCCCAGTCAATAATAACGGATTCAATCGCGGCTGGATCGGACAGGAAGCTTTGGTTTTTTAAATAACCCAGTACTAGTGCTTCTGGACGCGAACCTAGCGTCATGAGCGTGACCACTTCTTTCCAGTTCAGCATGACCGTAAGAGGACGCTCGCAAGCGATTTGCTTCGTGAGCTTTTCGCCGTACTCGTCGTACACATCGACTTCAATGGTTTGCAGGGGATTTTCACTGGTTTTAATAATATTTGGTTTCAGCACAGTCGTGTCCTAGTGATTAAGAGCGTTAGGTTGCTACGCATTTTAGCTTGTTAAGTGGCTAGCA
Organism: Vibrio sp. OY15; assembly: GCF_000742455.1. Lineage (NCBI taxonomy): Bacteria > Pseudomonadati > Pseudomonadota > Gammaproteobacteria > Vibrionales > Vibrionaceae > Vibrio > Vibrio sp. OY15. The sequence goes on from NZ_JPIL01000001.1 coordinate 625,866, forward strand.
AATCTCATTCCAAAATAGCGGTTCCCACAGAAATTGCGAGGTTTTATGTCAACAATGCATTAAAACTGCGAGTTCGCAGTAATGACACATCAATACATTTGAGTTTCGTCTAGTTTGGTACTTATAGCCTGAGGGAGTATATAGACTAAGTTATATCAGCTTGGCGCGTTTATTGCTTCGAAGACAATAAAAATGGTCGAAAACGGGGGCAAAATCTCTTGTGTGTTTTCAGGCCAAAAATAGAAAGACTGGGTGAGTTATGTCGGATAAGAAAGATTTCGAAAAAAATTACGAAAAGACTGAGGATACATGGCCAATCGGCGTAGAGCTTGTTGAGCATGAGATCAGTACAGGGATTTGGGTGACAACCCAATGGCAGTTGACAGGATTTGCGCTGAATCCGACGGAAGAGACTCCAGATGTTTGTCCGTTGCAATTACATAAAGATGAACGTACAGACTACCGCTTTAACTTAAGCTCTCAGAAACCTAAACTCTTTTTAGTGATGGATAACGTCGAGTCTGGTGAAAAACCAGCGATACAGTTACTGACGGCTTCACAATCTGTTGCGGCGCAATATATGGATGGTGATAACCTTGTACTATCTAACGATATGCCGTTAGCCGTTCAGGCTTGGATGGAAGCCTTTATTGGTCGTCACGGTGAGTTGTTAGAAGTAAGACGCAAGAAACGCAAAGGAGCAGGCAGAGCAAATGGCAACTAGTTTTTTAAGCCGTTGGTCGAAACGTAAACTAGAAGAATCTTCCCAACATGATGAAGAGATCACGCCGATAGCAGAGACGGCGCAATCCGAAGATAGTGTCACAGCGCTTTCAAACGCTGGCGAAAGCTCAGATGCTTTGAACGTCAATGAGGATAGTCAGGCTCCAGACATTACCGCGAGTGTAGAGACTGAAAAAACCGAAGAAATGTCTGTGGCGCAACTGCTGGTTTCTGAAGCTTCAGAAAGTGTTAAGAAAGCTGCGCTGCGCAAAATGTTCTTGTCCGAAGAATTTAACGTGCGTGACGGCCTAGACGATTACGATGATGATTACAGTAACTTAAAGTCACTTTCTCAAGACGTCGCTGAGACGCTGCGTGATTGGGTTAAAGACAAAGTGGAAGACGAACCAGACGCCGAAACTGCGCAAGGGTCTGAGCTTAACGCTAACGATATCGCATCTGAGGTAGTTGAAGACGCAGAGTCAAACACCGACAAAAGTGGCCAAATTACTCAATATGAAAGTGAGCTGTATATAAATACAGTGTCTAGTGAAAGTGATACTTTTGCTGAAGAATCACAGCCTAACGAGGTGAGACAAAATATACCACACAAAGAATAGGTACATTTTGACTAAACACTCAATGAGCCGGCTGAGACAAAATGTCTCAACCGGTTTTTTTATCCCTACTATTTGTCAGTAAAATTGATAACCTATTGATTTTCAGTTGATATTTTATTGGCATGACACTTGCTATTTGTTGCTCAATACCAATATGGTTGAAGTTAGTACGGACGCACTGCGTAGTATTCATCGCCTATAGACGGCGGAGTAAGAATGCTCATTGATAAGTTAATCAGCAGAATCTCCGGCGCTAACTACACTAAGAAATGGAAAAGACTATCCATGTTCATAAATGGAATTGAGCAATGCTGAAACAATTATTAGAACAAGCAACTTCCAATAACGGTAAAGCGAGGCTGTACGCTTTCGAAAATACCGTAGAGTTGACCAATCTTATTCCACCAACCGTAAGCTATGAAAGCGGCGGTAATACTTTGATTGTGGGCCCAACAGCAATCATCGAAAGTGCGGCAGCGCAATTGTCGCAAATGAACAGCCTAACGCTGCTTTCTACCGATGGCGAAAAGGGCACAAATCCCGAGCTTTATTACGCCAATTCGGTTCAGGTTTCAGGGTTCTTAGGTACGTTTGAAGTTCTGATTGAAAATCATGGTTCGACCAACAATCTTGCCAAGGTCTCGATCAATAGCGATTGTTTCGATATCGTACTCGATCTTTGCCTTAGCAGCTGCATGTCGGAAGAAGTCCCAGTACCGGGCTACTACCCAGTAGGTCGTGGCTATCCGAAACTGGCTGAAGCGTTGGAAGAGATTCCAACCTTAATGGGGACGTTCGATAAACCGAAATTCTTCCGTTTAGATACCGATTTATGTGCACACAGCTCTCGTGGCGTAAAAGGTTGCGAACGGTGTGTGGATGCTTGTCCGGCAGGGGCACTATCGAGTGAAGGCAGCGACAGAACGGGCCATCGCATCGAGATCAACCCATACCTATGTCAAGGCGTGGGTACTTGTGCTACAGCGTGTCCGACAGAAGCGATTCATTACGCACTGCCAAACCCTGAAGATACGCAAAAGTTTATTGAACGTACGCTCGCCAACTATGAGCAAGCGGGTGGTTTAGATCCTATCGTATTGATTTGTAGTTCTCGCCACGAGAGCTACAACGTGATGGCACTAAAAGCACTGCCAGATAATGTGATTCCAATTGTGGTGGAAGAACTGCCTTCGGTTGGTATTGATACTTGGTTCGCCGCGCTTGTGAATGGTGCTACTCAGGTGCTGTTTGCGGCTTCACGTTTTATGCCTCAAACCATTATTCGCGTGCTTAATAGCGAAGTAGGTATTGCTCAAGAGCTGCTCGGTCAGCTTGGTATCGCCAAAGAAACCATCGACATTCTGTATCTAGAGTCACTACGTGAAGGTGCTCCGACACTTTGTACTGAGTCTTTTGATTTGGCATTAGGTGATTTGCAAGGTAACAAACGTCAGCGTCTATTTACGGCGTTGGATGCGTTGTCCGCATCACGTATTCCAGTTGAGAACATTGTTGAACTTCCAGCGAACGCACCTTACGGCACAGTCTCTTGTGAAAGTAAAGGTTGTACGTTGTGTATGAGCTGTGTGGCGGTGTGTCCAACACGTGCATTGCATACGGACGGTCGATCTCCGTCGCTTAAATTCGTCGAGCAAGACTGCATTCAATGTGGGCTGTGCGAGAAAGCGTGTCCAGAGAAAGTGCTGACGCTTACTCCTCGTATGAACTGGGTGAAAGAAGAACGCCAGAAAGCGGTTGTGATTCATGAAGAAAAGGCAGCCGAGTGCATTCGTTGTCACAAGCCTTTTGCTCCGCAATCGATGATCGACATGCTACAAAACAAGTTACGCGGTCACTCTCATTTCTCTGATGAAGCGGCGATCAATCGTATCGCGATGTGTGAAGACTGCCGTGTGATCGACATGTTTGAGTCGATGGCAGAAGACCCAATGAAACAATTGAAATACTAGGAGCTCGCAGTGGACACACAACAAGAACAAACACTGAGAACAGACATTTATCTCGTTCTATCTGCACTTTTTCGTAGTGCGCCTAGTGATGAAATGCTGACGTTCCTGAAATCGCTAGAAATTGAACCGTCTGAGAGCGCGATGCAAAAAGCTTGGCTCGCACTGCAACAAGCCGCGAACGAAGCGCAGCGAGAAGCGTTAGAAGAAGAATATCAAGATCTGTTTATTGGCATTGGACGTGGTGAAGTTGTGCCATTCGGATCTTGGCATCGCACTGGCTCGATGATGGAAAAACCGTTAGCGGAAATTCGTCGCGATTTGGATCTTTTAGGCATCGAACGAGAAGAGAACGTGAAAGAGCCTGAAGACCATATTTCTGCACTGTGCGAAGTGATGGCAATGCTGACAGGTGAAGAGGAAGAACTTCAACAAGCGGTGTTTAACAAACACATCGCCCCTTGGTTCCAATCTTTTACGCGCCAACTAGAGAGCGCAGAAAGCGTGAACTTCTACAAGCCAGCTGCACAGCTTTGCGATGCGTTTTTAACGTTAGAGCAAGTGCGCTTTAGCGTGAACACCAAAAGCAGTAAGAACAAATTAAAAATTGATGTGAAAAACGTCACTGATTACGAGTAATCGAGCAGTACTTGGTCATATCGATAGAGAGGCATGAGTCTCCAAAGATCTACCGTAAGGTAAGGAAGCAATGATGAAAGATAATAAAGAAATAAACACAAGCCGTAGGGATCTCCTAAAAGGCTTCACAACCGCTGCCGTTGCCGGTGCTGTTGTTGCGGGAACCACGAAAGTGGCCGTTGCTTCAGAAACGGTTGAGCCTTCTGAAAACGACGTGAAGAAGAAAGGGTATCGTGAAACTCAACACATTCGCGATTACTACGACACACTTTAGGAGATAACGGATGAAACTTGTCAAACGCTCCGACAGTGTGAGCAAAGAAACGAACCAGCTTGGCGTATCTCGTCGTGCATTCATGAAAAACACTTCGCTTGCCGCTGGTGGTGCAGTGGTTGGTGCTAGTCTATTCGCACCGGGAATGATGAAAAAAGCGCAAGCAAAATCAGTCGATCCAGAAGCGAAAACAGAAGTAAAACGTACTATCTGTTCTCACTGTTCAGTGGGTTGTGGTATTTACGCAGAAGTTCAAAATGGTGTTTGGACGGGTCAAGAGCCTGCATTCGACCACCCATTTAACGCCGGTGGTCACTGTGCAAAAGGCGCAGCACTGCGTGAACATGGCCACGGTGAGCGCCGTCTTAAATACCCAATGAAGCTTGAAAACGGTAAGTGGAAAAAGCTTTCTTGGGATCAAGCGATCGAAGAAATCGGTAACAAGGTGATGGACATCCGCAAAGAGTCTGGGCCTGATTCGGTTTACTTCTTGGGAAGCGCAAAGCACAGCAACGAACAAGCGTACTTGTTCCGCAAAATGGCATCACTTTGGGGTACGAACAACGTTGACCACCAAGCGCGTATTTGTCACTCAACAACCGTGGCGGGTGTAGCGAACACTTGGGGGTACGGTGCGATGACCAACTCTTTCAATGACATGCACAACTGTAAGTCGATGCTATTCATTGGTTCAAATCCAGCTGAAGCACACCCAGTAGCGATGCAGCACATTCTGATCGCGAAAGAGAAGAACAACTGTAAGATCGTCGTAGCGGATCCTCGTCGTACACGTACGGCAGCAAAATCGGATCACTATGTATCACTTCGTCCTGGTTCTGACGTAGCATTCATTTGGGGTGTGTTGTGGCACATCTTCGAAAACCAATGGGAAGATAAAGAGTTCATCCGTCAACGTGTATTCGGTATGGATGAGATCCGTGCTGAAGTGGCGAAATGGACGCCAGCAGAAGTTGAGCGCGTAACAGGCGTAAGCGAAGAAGACGTTTACCAAACAGCAAAACTGCTTTCTGAAAATCGCCCGGGCTGTATTGTTTGGTGTATGGGTGGTACTCAGCATACTACTGGTAACAACAACACACGTGCTTACTGTGTGCTTGAGCTAGCGCTTGGAAACATTGGTAAATCAGGCGGCGGTGCAAACATCTTCCGTGGTCACGATAACGTACAAGGCGCAACCGACCTTGGCGTACTTTCTGACACGCTACCGGGCTACTACGGCCTTTCTGAAGGCGCTTGGCGTCATTGGTCAAAAGTGTGGGAAATCGATTACGAATGGATCAAAGGTCGTTTCGATGACAACGCTTATAGCGGTCAGAAACCAATGCACAGTGCAGGTATTCCTGTATCTCGTTGGGTTGATGGTGTACTGGAAAACAAAGACAACATTCGTCAACGCGAAAACATCCGTGCAATGTTCTACTGGGGACACGCAGTTAACTCTCAAACACGTGGTGTTGAGATGAAAAAAGCGATGCAGAAGTTGGACATGATGGTGATTGTGGACCCTTACCCAACGGTTGCTGCGGTAATGAACGACCGTACCGACGGCGTTTACCTGCTTCCTGCAACAACACAGTTTGAAACACACGGCAGCGTTACCGCATCTAACCGCTCTCTACAATGGCGTGATCAGGTGATTGAACCTTTGTTTGAATCAAAACCAGACCACGAAATCATGTACCTGCTTTCGAAGAAACTGGGCTATTCAGATCTTCTGTTCAAAAACATCCGTGTTGAAAACAACCAGCCGGTGATTGAAGACCTGACGCGTGAATTCAACAAAGGCATGTGGACGATTGGTTACACAGGCCAAAGCCCAGAGCGTTTGAAAGCGCACCAACAAAACTGGCATACGTTCCACAAAACCACATTGGAAGCGGAAGGTGGCCCTGTCAACGGTGAAACCTATGGTCTACCTTGGCCATGCTGGGGCACACCAGAAATGAAACACCCAGGTACACACATTCTGTACGATACGTCTAAGACGGTTGCAGAAGGTGGCGGTAACTTCCGTACGCGCTTTGGTGTGGAATTTGAAGGCAAGAGCCTTCTTGCAGAAGACAGTTATTCGAAAGGCTGTGAAATCAAAGACGGTTACCCAGAGTTCACTGACAAGTTGTTGAAACAACTTGGTTGGTGGGACGACCTAACTGCTGAAGAGAAAGTGGCAGCAGAGGGTAAAAACTGGAAGACTGACCTTTCTGGCGGTATTCAGCGTGTCGCGATCAAGCACGGTTGTATTCCATTTGGTAACGCGAAAGCGCGTGCGATTGTTTGGACGTTCCCAGACCGTGTGCCACTGCATCGTGAACCACTTTACACACCACGTCGTGACCTTGTAACGGACTACCCAACTTGGGAAGACAAAGATGCAATCTTCCGTGTTCCTACGTTGTATAAATCCATTCAAGAGCAAGACAAATCGGGCGAGTACCCAATCGTTCTGACTTCTGGCCGTCTGGTTGAATACGAAGGTGGTGGTGAAGAGACGCGTTCAAACCCTTGGCTTGCCGAGCTTCAACAAGAAATGTTTGTTGAAGTGAACCCGAAAGACGCGAACGATCTTGGCTTTAGAGATGGTGATGATGTTTGGGTTGAAGGTGCAGAGAAAGGACGAATCAAGGTGAAAGCGATGGTAACACGTCGTGTGAAACCTGGTTTGGCGTTCATTCCGTTTCACTTTGGCGGTAAGTTCGAAGGTGAAGACCTACGTCCTAAATACCCAGAAGGTACACAGCCTTACGTTGTTGGCGAATCGGCTAACACGGCAACCACTTACGGTTACGACCCGGTTACCTTGATGCAGGAAACCAAAGTAACCCTATGTAACATTCGTAAAGCGTAAGGAGTCTGACAATGGCACGAATGAAATTTCTATGTGACACCAAACGCTGTATCGAGTGTAACGGCTGTGTTACTGCATGTAAGAACGAAAACGACGATGCGCTTGAATGGGGCATTCAACGTCGCCGCGTGGTAACACTAAACGACGGTGAAGCTGGTGAAAACTCTATCTCTGTTGCTTGTATGCACTGTACCGATGCGCCTTGTATGGCAGTTTGTCCAGCTGATTGTTTCGAGCATACCGAAGACGGCATCGTTCTTCACAATAAAGATCTGTGTATCGGTTGTGGTTACTGTTTGTTTGCTTGTCCGTTTGGCGCACCTCAGTTCCCTAAACAAGAAGCGTTTGGCGAACGTGGCAAAATGGATAAATGTACTTTCTGCGCGGGCGGCCCAGAAACAGAGCCTGGCTCTGAGGAAGAGCGCCAAAAATACGGTGCGAACCGTATCGCAGAAGGCAAGTTACCGATGTGTGCATCGCTTTGTTCAACCAAAGCGCTGCTTGCGGGTGACGCAGAGAAAGTCTCTGACATTTTCCGTCAACGTGTGGTAGAACGCGGCGCGAAAAACGCAGGTTGGACAGACGGAAACGATCTTTCTTACGATGCGACGAAAAGCTAAGTAAGGAGAGGCACATGTTAAACACGCTTAAACGTGCATCTCTAGCAATGCTGTCAATGATGACGGCATTGCTGCTGACTTTTGCAATGCCTGCTTCAGCAGAGGAACAATCTTCTAAAGTTATTCAACAGGAGATCACGCAACTCGCCGGGGCAGACTATTGGCGCGAAGTCAGAGAGGGGCAAGAAGGCTACACCACGTCTCAATCGCCAGAACATGGCGTATTGATCAGTAAACCCGGTGAGACTTGGTACATTCTAAAAGAGAAATGGATGTCTCCTGCTGGTGCTGTCGCGATTTTCGGCAGTATCGCGATGGTTATCATGGCTTACGTATTTGTTGGCCCTTTGATGCTAAGTAAGCCTCGTACAGGCAAAAAGATGAAGCGTTGGTCTCGTTTAGACCGCGCGCTTCACTGGAGTATGGCGTTTACATTCTTAACGTTGGCATTCAGTGGTTTGATGCTGGTTTACGGTAAGCACTTCTTAAAACCGTACGTTCCTACTGAGTTCTGGGGCTTTATCGTCATGTTGGCGAAGCAGTACCACAATTACATGGGACCATTGTTCTTCATTTTACTGATGCTCGTGCTCTTTAAATGGTGGCGCAAGTCGATTCCAAACATGACAGATGTTCGTTGGTTTATGAAAATGGGCGGCATGGTTGGTAAACACAAAGGCACACATCCGTCAGCTGGTTTCTCAAACGGTGGTGAGAAGGCAATCTATTGGTTGTTAATCTTCTTTGGTGCTATCGCGGCAGTGAGTGGCTTAGTTCTGGACTTTCCTATCTTTGGCCAAACTCGCCGTGACATGGAGCTTTCTAACTTAGTTCATGCGATTTCGGCGCTGATTCTAATCTGTGGCTTTATCTTCCACATCTATATTGGTCTATTCGGTATGGAAGGTGCGCTAGAAGGCATGGTGACAGGTGAAGTTGATGAAACATGGGCGAAAGAGCATCACGATCTTTGGTATGAGGAAGTGAAGTCCAAAGAAGCGATGGGTGAAACAGATACGGCACAAACGGAAGTAAAAGGAGCGAAAGCGAATGAACAAACCTCATAACGGGATTTGGGTTGCGTACATCCTGAGCTGTCTGACCCCGTTTACGTTTCTGATCTCAGGCGTTATCGCAATTATCTATGCGGGTTACCGATTAGATAAGGGAGAAGACAGCGACGTAGTGATTTCTCATTACTACGGTTTAATTCGCACCTTCTTTCTCTACCTGACGTTTTTTGTTGTGTTGATCGTCACCGTCGCGACTTCTAACGGTGTACTCGTTGGCGTGAGTGATTATTGGTTGCATAGTACTTTGCTTGAAACCATCGCTTACTTTATTCCTTGGGTAGGGATGGTGTTTGCTGCATTAGCCATCTTGGTGTGGTTTATGCGAATGTTTCAAGGGATGCAGCAACTGCTCAATAACCAACCACACAGACCATCGACAGGTCCAAACCTTTAATCAGTATTCTTTAAGCAAAACCGCCGTAATAGGCGGTTTTTTTGTTGCTGTTTTGTCTCAAATATGAAGCGTTGAGTCGCAGTGGTGATACTTGATGCAACTTATTGAGTGAATTTACGTAACTGGGCAGAAAATCATAGTTAAGTAAGAAACATGTAAAAAAATCGCGTCACGATGAGACATTAGTCTCACTCACGCTATTGTTCATTTACTCAGGATTCATCGTCCCGTTAAAGTACGCTGCGCTCAGAAATTCAAAGAGTTGCATACGTGAAAATTGCCATCAATACATTCAGTCTACGCATACAGAGGAATCTCTATCGGAGGATGTTTGATTAAGGCATCTTGCTCTCACAAATAAAAAGAGCGAAACGAGCATTAAATGATGCGGCAAGGTAAGAAAAGGACAAACACGTTACGGCTATGATCCCTCAATTCGTCATTCCTATCACGAATCGCTTTGGCGAAAGTTATCACTTCTCTGGTCAGTTACTTACTAGCGGCGAACCTAAAACATTCGTGACCAAACAAGAGGCAATAGAGTTTCTTGAGAGCTTTGGTGAGCTTGACCTTCGCTCTGTCGAGGACTTGTTCTATACGATTGGTCAATTCAAGCCAAACATACCTGACGGTGAGCTTACTTCCCAACACTATAATTCAACGTTTGCCAATGCTTTGGTGAACGGTGATTTGCATGTCGCTCGAATTGTACCTACCGGCGAAAACTACGCACTCTCGTCAGCGGTTACGCCTCCACCGACTCAAAATACCGTCAATGCAAAACCATCGAAGGGAAAGGGGAAGTCGAATAAAAAGAGTGGCAGAAGTGCCGCATCCGCCAAGCCTCAGCAACAAAGCAGCGAAAAACATGAGAAAGCCGGTGATCCTGTATCACTTGTGACGGGTGAAGAAATTCTCGAACTCTATGATATCGAGCTACAACAAGGTACTACTTGGCAGCGTACTTACCGCTCTTCGCAGTCGGATGTAAATCATGGAATGGGCTTTGGTTGGCGACATGCATTTCAGTTTGAATTACGCGAAAAGACGAACGAGAAAGACAATGTTATCGCTTGGGAGTTTGTTGACGATAAGGCCGATATCACAGAATTTGAGCCAGTAGATATTGGAGCAACAAGTTATCAAATATACGCTGGTGCGAGCTGTTATTTCCTGAGCTCAACAACTCGGATTGTAACGCTCGCTAATGGGCATCAATATCGGTTTGAGCAAAAAGATGATCGCTGGCTTGTTAAACAAGTTAGAAATGGCACGTTTTCAACGTTTCAATTGCAGTATTCTCGAAACCATCGATTGATCGAGATCGCATATAACAAGCGTCCGGTTCTTGAATGTCAATATGATAAGCAAGGACGCCTTGTAGAACTGCTTAATGCAAAGTCCCAAAAAGTTCTGACAACTTATACCTATGATGAGCACGATGATTTGGTCAGTGCAACTAATCATTTAGGCTTAAAGGAACAGTATCAATACCGCGGCCATTTAATTGTTAAGCGTGTACGACCAACTGGCTTTACTCATTATTTTGAATGGGATGGCGAAGGTGCAAAAGCGAAGTGCATCAGAAACGTTGGGGACGCAGGAATTTATGACTATCGCTTCCATTATCAGGGAAATCATTCTTCTTATTCTGACTCGTTAGATCATCAATGGTCTTTCTTGCATGACGAGCAGGGTAACTTACTCGAGAAAATAAGCCCCACAGGTAAAACTTGGCGATGGCAATATGATGAACTAGGACGAAAAGCACAAGCTATCTATCCTGATCAGTCAACGGTCAATTATCAATATAATCAGCATGGTCAATTAGTCTCTAAGTTTCATTCCTCTGGAAAAGAAATTCAATATGGTTATGACGGCTTAGGTAAGTTAGTTAAAACGGTTTCACCTGATGGGGATATCGAGAAGGCTTACTACAATAGCCTCGGTCAAAGAGTTTGGGATACCGATCAGTTCGGCTGTGTCACGGAATATGATTACGATAAACACGGTCAAGTCGTCAAAAAAGAGTCTGAAGATGGTAAGAAAAGTCAGTGGTGGTGGGATGAACAACAAAGACTTATCGCGAATGAAATAGACGGTACATTACTTCGTTATAGCTACAATGAAGAAGATTTAGTGAATGGCGTTGCTTATCCCGATGGGTGTATTGCTCAACTCGCTTATGATCAATTTGGCAGGCGTACATCAGTTCGTTATTTTAACGACGAAGACAAAGTCGGTTATAGCGAAGAATATTCTTACGATGAGCACAGCCGTGTTGCTCAGATTCGAACGCCAGCAGGCATTACCTCGTATCAATGGGGAGCACTCGCGCAACAAGAAGCAGTCATCTTTCCCGATGGCAGCCATATTTCTTATGAATACGATCAACAACGTAACCTGACTAAATTAGTTCGGAGTGACGGCTTAGAGTTCGAATTCCTGTATGACGATGAAGGCCAGCTGTCAGGAACTGTCGGGTTTGATAATCTACAAAGCCAATTTGATTATGATCATATGGGACGGATCCATCGTAAGCAAGTCGCCGATAGGACGGTGCTGTATCGCTATGACGCTGCGGGTTATCTCATGCACGTCAAAGCAGGAAATGGTAGCAGTATTGTAGAGAACCACTTCAATTATACGCTTGGTGGGCGACTTACTTTCGCATCCAATCGCCATCACACATTGCAATACCAATACTCTTCATTCGGGCATTTAACAAAGCGCATTCAAGGCCAGTTTGAGATAGCGCAGGAGTTTAACAGAGTTGGCCAACGCGTATCTCAGGTACTGCCAGATAATACGGAGCTGAACTTCTCTTATGATCGATATGGGCGTTTTTCAGCGATTCGATTTGGAAACCTAGATTTACCTCAAATCAAATTTCATTACGATGAAATGGGACGAGTTTCCCAAATTGAAACGGCACATTTTAATGAGCGCATCATTTATGATGGTGTTGGTCGTTTGGTCGAACAACATTGGCCTGATAGAGAGAAAAAGTACGTTTACAATGCGCAAAACCGTATTTCATCAATCATTGATAATACGGCAGGAGCAACACACTATCAGTACGATGCCTTAGGGCAACTTAAACGAGTCAATGCTTCCGGAGAAGTGACTAAGTTTGAATACGATAGTTTTGGCAATCCTACTTTGCCATCTTCAGAGGTATTCGCTGATCGTATTGAAGTACACGATGATGTACGGTTCAAATATGACGCGCAAGGAAATCAGACAAAACGTGAGGGGCAAGGACACGTTCAGACTCGCGTATTTGATGCGTTAAATCAGCTCATTGAAGTTCACACCGACGATGGCATCAGTCAATATGAATATGATGCATTAGGGCGCAGAACGAAGAAAATTACACAACAAGGCGTTACGGAGTTCCTGTGGGAAGGTGAACGTTTAATTGGTGAACGCTCTTCAGGTGCTTTCCGTTGGTACCTATATCAACCAGAAACCTACACGCCAGTGGCACTGCTAGAAAATGACGTTATTTATTGGTACCAGTGCGATCAAGTTGGTAAACCAGAGCGACTGATCGATTGCGAGGGGAATGTTGTATGGAGTGCCAGCTACGATGCTCACGGCTTTGCTCATGTACATATTGAAAATGTAGCAAATCCACTGCGTTTTCAAGGGCAGTACTTCGATCAAGAAACCAACTTACATTACAACCTCGCTCGGTATTACGATCCTAAACTAGGACGTTTTATCCAACAAGATCCGATATCTATTGCTGGTGGTATTAATCATTACCAATATGCAGTCAACCCTATCCAGTGGATTGATCCAACAGGTTTCCTTTGTGAAGAAGGGCTAAAACGCTTGGGTCAAATGTTGGCAGAGTATCAGGCGCAAAGCGATGTCCCCCAAGAGGTTTGCGATCAGATTTTAGAAGCAGCAAAAGAATCATCCGTCGGAGAAGATGGCGTTCGCTCGCAAGTCAAAATCCGAAAACCAAAAGGTAAAAATCATATCCGATATGAGTACGATTTAGACCATATTGATTGCGAGAAGAACGAGATTACTTTTTATCGCCACATTAATCATTCTGACGGAAGCAAACATGAAGTGCAGTACGTAGTCGGGATAGAAGAGTTTGTTAATGCTCACGTGTTTGATTCAGAGAAGGTCGGTGGCGATAAGACCTGCACCATCTTCACCGAGGACCTAGTGCTGAATAAAGCGGATTACAAGGATAACTCAGAATTCGAATTCAATAATAAGGATGAGGATGAGAAATACAAACTTTCTGAAGAATGCAAACAAAAGGTTGATGAGTGTTTAGCAGAACGTCAAAAGGCAATGGATGCGCGTAGCGGCGAAGAAGGGCATAACGCCCAAATTGCTAAAATTAACCAGCAGTCAGCAAAAATTGGTGAGTTGGTCGCGGATGACTTTGTTCGGAATATACGCCCTAATGCTAAGTTGATCCATCCCAAAGACCTTGCAACTTCGGGATCGAAACCAGGTGATTTCGATATGGTGTACCTCTCAGATGATCCTGAAGAAATCATCATCGTCGAGGCTAAGGGTGGCAGCAGCCCGCTCGGCAGTCGTAAAATTGGAAATATGGCATATCAGCAAGGGACAACTGAATATACAGCAGCAATTATTGGTGAGATGTCTAAGCAAGAACAAGGTACAACGGAAAAGATTGCTGCAAATCACATCAAATCCGCTATCAAAGATGATATTCCGATTCGTTATATTCATACACAAGCAGAAATATCTTCAGATGGTAAAGTCGCGAAAATTAAAGCGAAAGAATTTGATATAGACATGGGAGAATTTGGAAATGTTTGATGCCAAGGAATTAAAAAAGATTGAGCGATTGGCTCATATTAGTCTAACTCAAGCGGCAATAGATGCTTACAGAGAAGAAGTAAAAGAGAACTTAGATAAACGAAAAAGGCGCATTGCGATAAAAAGAGAAAACTTGGTTTATTTGAGTGATGATGTGTCTGAGCAAATTCGCCTGTATACATGGCTACCTCCATTAAATGATGATGAGAGAACCGGCACACTATGTCTATATGAAGCATCATTAATGCGTGCATTTTATCATCAGCTCGCCATGAGACCTGACGAGCCTCAAAGTATTCAATTACCTGGATACCCGGAAGTAACCTGGAAAGGTGAAGGTATTTTAAAAACGGGGTGTTTACACCCTAACCGATGGCTTGATGCTTATTTCACTTCGGTGATCGTGCGTGACAGGCCAAGTATGGACGTATTGGCGAGCTTTCCGGTTTCTCTGATGAAACAAAGTTCTACGAAGGCTGGTGAGCTTTCTTACATGCTGGTGGATGTGATTCAGTCATTCCACAACCGCACATCGGATTACCCCGATAAGCTAGTCGCAGCAATGGACGCTGCAGTTGCTCAGGGTGATGACTGGGCATTAGAAATCGCCATGGGCATTTTAGAAACCTTTGCCGCCCTGACAACCGATATTGATTATGACTTTGAAGAGGTACTCATTAAGAACCTGCAGTTCCAGGAGCAATATCAAATGCGCTTGGATGCTCCTAAAAAATTGATTTCAATCGAAACCTTCATCTCTTTCCCTCTGCTTGGCATGGCTTGTATGTGGTACGACAAAGGTAACTGTTTATCTGTTGAAACCGGTTGGCTTCCTCCTTATCTCGTTGAAGGGCGTTGGCTAGAAGATGTAAAAGTAGGGAAGATCACACGATAAATTATCATTTATATAGAAATTCAGTATATAAGCCACCTTTCACGAGGTGGCTTATATGTTTACCGATATTCAATCAACCCCATCCAGTGGATTGACCCAACAGGTTTTCTTTGTGAAGAAGGGCTAAAACGCTTGCAGAAAATGCTGGCTGAGTATCAGGCGCAAAACAACGTTCCCCAAGAGGTTTGCGATCAGATTTTAGAAGCAGCAAAAGAGTCATCTGTCGGAGAAGATGGCGTTCGTTCGCAAGTCAAAATCCGAAAACCCAAAGGTAAAAACAATATTCGATATGAATACGATTTAGACCATATCGATTGCGAGAGAAACGAGATTACTTTTTATCGTCATATCAATCATTCAGATGGCAGCAGACACGAAGTGCAGTATGTTGTTGGGATTGAGGAATTTGTAAATGCGCATGTTTTTGACTCAGAGAAAGTTGGCGAGGAAGAAGGTTGCACGATCTTCACTGAAGATCTTGTGCTGAATAAAGCAGAGTATAAAGAAAACTCAGAACTCAATATGAGTGATTATGAGCTAACAGAAAAAAACAAAGCAAAAATTGATGAATGCTTGAAAGAGCGTCAAGAGGCAATGGACGCTCGAACTGGCGAAGAGGGATATAATGCTCAAATTGGCAATATTAACCAACAGTCTGCAAAAATTGGTGAGTTAGCCGCGGATGACTTTGTCCGGAGTAAACGTCCTAATGCTAAGCTGCTTCATCCCAAAGATATTGGAACCTCAATTTCGAAGCCGGGCGATTTTGATATGGTTTACGAGGTGGAAGAGCCGCCACCAGGTGAAATTATAATTGTTGAGGCCAAAGGGGGTAGCAGCCCGCTGGGTAGCAGAAAAATTGGAAATATGGCATATCAGCAAGGGACAACGGAATACACTGCCGAAATCACCAACCTAATGTCTGAAAAAAGGAAGGAACGACTGAAAAATTAGCTGCCGACGAAATTCAATACGCCGCTTTATCCGGCAGAACTATTCGATATATACATACTCAAGCGAATATCCCTGAAAGTGGTAAGGCCTCAGATGTAAAACTAGAAGTGGCAGAGTTTAAAATTGATTCAAAAGGATTAAGTCAAAATGCAAAGTAAAGAATCGGTCAAATTTTTAGAGCGAAAAGCAAATCCTGAACTTGACACACAAGCCATTGTGAATCGGAAAAAATTTATAAACCGGGTTTTAGATAACAGAAAAGAAGGCCTTAAAATCAGGCGGGAAAATCTGGTCAGTCTTGGGGATTTTGCCATTGACCAGGTTCGCTGGTATACCTGGTTTCAAGCCTCTCATGAAGACGAACAAATTTGTACATTACGCCTTTATGAAACTTCTTTAATGGGAGCCTGTTATCATCAACTTGCTATGAATCCCAATGAAGAATTAACTATCAAGATCCTTGACTATCCTGAAGTAAAGTGGGGTGGTGAAAGCATTTTAAAAACGGGGTGCATAAATCCTAATAGATGGATCGATATGTATTTTATATCGACAGTTGTGCGTGACAGGCCAAGTTTAGACGCATTGGCGAACTTTCCGATTTCTTTGATGAGACAGAGCTCTACCAAATCGGGTGAGCTGTCTTATATGTTAGTAGACGTCATACAGTCGTTCCATAACCGCACATCGGATTATCCTGACAAGCTCGTCGCAGCAATGGACGCAGCGGTAGCCCAAGGGGATAACTGGGCGTTGGAAATTGCGATGGGGATCCTAGAAACCTTCGCGGCGTTCACTACCGACATTGGTTATGACTTTGAGAAAATGCTCGTTAAAAACCTACAGTTCCAAGAGAAATACCAAATGAGGCTTGATAAGCCAGAGGACTTGATTTCTATAGAAACTTTCATATCTTTCCCTCTTCTTGGCATGGCCTGTATGTGGTACGACAAAGGCAACCGTTTATCAGTTGAAACTGGTTGGCTTCCTCCCTATCTCGTCGAAGGATGTTGGCTAGAAGAAGTAAAAGCAGGGAAGATCACTCGATAAACCCCTTTAGTTAGCAATTCAGTATAATAACTTTCAAATCGCCAAGATTAATCGGCAATCTGCAGAAATTGGTGAGTTGGCCGCAGATGACGTTGTCCGGAGTAAGCGTCCTAATGCTAAGCTGCTTTATCCCAAAGATATTGGAACCTCAATTTCGAAGCCGGGCGACTTTGATATGGTTTACGATGTGGAAGAGTCTCCACCAGGTGAAATTATCATTGTTGAGGCTAAAGGGGGTAGCAGCCCGCTGGGTAGCCGTAAGCTCGGAAATATGGCATATCAGCAAGGGACCACTGAATATGCGACAGAAATAGTATCTTTGATGGACAGTAAGAAATATGGGACTACAGAAAAGGCAGCTGCTAATAGCATTAACTCTGCTATTCAAGATGGTATACCAATACGTTATGTACATACGCAAGCAGAAATATCTTCTAGTGGTAAGGTTTCCAAGTTCATAGCAAAAGAGTTTGATATAGATATAGGAGAGTTCAGAAATGGTTGATAACTCAAAGGTAAAAAAGGTTGAACGAGTAGCTCATGTTGAACTAAGTGATTTTGAAAGAGAAGCTTATCGAGAAGAGATAAAAGAGAGCTTAGACAAAAGGAAAAGGCGCATATCTATAAAACGAGAAAACTTGGTTTACTTGAGCGATGGTATTTCTTATCAACTCCGTTTGTATACATGGTTACCTCCATTAGATGATGATGAGAGAATCGGCACACTATGTCTATATGAAGCATCATTAATGCGTGCCTTTTATCATCAGCTCGCCATGAGACCTGACGAGCCTCAAAGTATTCAATTACCTGGATACCCGGAAGTAATCTGGAAAGGTGAAGGTATTTTAAAAACGGGGTGTTTACACCCTAACCGATGGCTTGATGCTTATTTCACTTCGGTGATTGTGCGTGACAAACCCAGTATGGACCTGTTGGCGAACTTTCCGATTTCTCTAATGAAGCAAAGCGCCACTAAGGAAGGTGAGCTTTCTTACATGTTAGTGGATGTCATTCAGTCATTCCACAACCGCACATCGGATTACCCTGATAAGCTGGTTGCAGCAATGGACGCAGCGGTAGCTCAAGGGGATAACTGGGCGTTGGAAATTGCGATGGGGCTCCTAGAAACCTTCGCAGCGCTCACTACTGACATTGGTTATGATTTTGAGGAAGTGCTCGTTAAAAACCTACAGTTTCAAGAGAAATATCATCTTAGAGAATTAGGACCAGATAGGATAGGCATCCGAACTTTTATTAACTTCCCTCTGCTTGGCATGGCTTGTATGTGGTACGACAAAGGCAACCGTTTATCTATTGAAACCGGTTGGCTTCCTCCTTATCTCGTCGAGGGGCGTTGGCTAGAAGAAGTAAAAGCAGGGAAGATCACTCGATAAATTATCATTTAGTTAGAAATTCAGTATATAAGCCACCTTTCACGAGGTGGCTTATATGTTTACCGATATTCAATCAACCCCATCTAGTGGATTGACCCAACAGGTTTCCTCTGTGAAGAAGGGTTAAAATGCTTACAGCAAATGCTGGCAGAGTATCAGGCGCAAATAACGTTCCCCAAAAGGTAAAAATCATATCCGATATGAATACGATTTAGACCATATCGATTGCGAGAGAAACGAGATTACTTTTTATCGTCATATTAATCATTCAGATGGCACCAGACACGAAGTGCAGTATGTTGTTGGGATTGAGGAGTTTGTCAATGCGCATGTTTTTGACTCTGAGAAAGTTGGTGGGGAGAAAGGTTGCACGATCTTCACTGAAGATCTTGTGCTGAATAAAGCAGAGTATAAAGAAAACTCAGAACTCAATATGAGTGATTATGAGCTAACAGAAAAAAACAAAGCAAAAATTGATGAATGCTTGAAAGAGCGTCAAGAGGCAATGGACGCTCGAACTGGCGAAGAGGGATATAACGCTCAAATTGGCAATATTAACCAACAGTCTGCAAAAATTGGTGAGTTAGCCGCGGATGACTTTGTCCGGAGTAAACGTCCTAATGCTAAGCTGCTTCATCCCAAAGATATTGGAACCTCAATTTCGAAGCCGGGCGACTTTGATATGGTTTACGAGGTGGAAGAGCCACCACCAGGTGAAATTATCATTGTTGAGGCCAAAGGGGGGAGCAGTCCTTTGGGTAGTAGAAAAATTGGAAATATGGCATATCAGCAAGAAAAATTCAACATGCAGCTTCGTTCGGTATACCTATTCGATATATACATACTCAAGCAAACATCCCTGAAGGTGGGAATGTCTCAGATGTAAAAGTAGAAGTGTCAGAATTTAAAATTGATTCCAAAGGACTAAGTTAAAATGCAAAGTAAAGTTGTAGAACGCAAAGCAAACCCTGAGTTGAGTGAAAGTGGAGTTTCTTCTGAGAAAGAATTTATCAATAAGATACTAGATCAGCGAAAAGAGGGTCTTAAAATCAGGCGGGAAAACCTGGTCAGTCTTGGTTATTTCGCCATTGACCAGGTTCGCTGGTATACCTGGTTTCAAACCTCGCATGAAGACGAACAAATTTGTACATTACGTCTTTACGAAACTTCTCTAATGGGCGCTTGTTATCATCGACTTGCTATGAATCCCAATGATGAATTAACTATCAAGATTCTCGACTATCCTGAAGTAAAGTGGGACGGGGAAGGCATTTTAAAAACGGGGTGCATAAATCTTAATAGATGGCTTGATATGTATTTCATATCGACAATTGTGCGTGACAGGCCAAGTATGGACATATTGGCGAACTTTCCAATTTCTTTGATGAGGCAGAGCTCTAACAAAGCGGGTGAGCTGTCTTATATGCTAGTAGACGTCATTCAGTCGTTCCACAACCGCACACCGGATTATCCTGATAAGCTGGTTGCTGCAATGGACGCAGCGGTAGCTCAAGGGGATAACTGGGCGTTGGAAATTGCGATGGGGATCCTAGAAACCTTCGCAGCGCTCACTACTAACATTGGTTATGATTTTGAGGAAGTGCTCGTTAAAAACCTACAGTTTCAAGAGAAATATCATCTTCGAGAATTAGGACCAGATAGAATAGGGATCCGCACGTTTATTAATTTCCCTCTGCTTGGCATGGCTTGCATGTGGTACGACAAAGGCAACCGTCTATCTGTTGAAACTGGTTGGCTTCCTCACTATCTCATCGAAGGACGTTGGTTAGAAGATGTAAAAGCAGGGAAGATCACTAGATAAACTCCTTTAGTTAGCAATTCAGTATAATAACTTTCAAATCGCCAAGATTAATCGGCAATCTGCAGAAATTGGTGAGTTGGCCGCAGATGACGTTGTCCGGAGTAAGCGTCCTAATGCTAAGCTGCTTTATCCCAAAGATATTGGAACCTCAATTTCGAAGCCGGGCGACTTTGATATGGTTTACGATGTGGAAGAGTCTCCACCAGGTGAAATTATCATTGTTGAGGCTAAAGGGGGTAGCAGCCCGCTGGGTAGCAGAAAAATTGGAAATATGGCATATCGAATACACTGCAGAAATCACCAACCTAATGTCTGAAAAAAGGAAGGGACGACTGAAAAATAACAGCAAGACAAATCCAAGATGCAGCTTTATCCGGCATACCTATTCGATATATACATACTCAAGCAAGCATTCAAGAGAACGGGGATGCATCGGATGTAAAACTAAAAGTGGCAGAGTTTAAAATTAATTCTAAAGGGCTAATTTAAAATGCAAAGTAAAGTTGTAGAACGCAAAGCAAACCCTGAGTTGAGTGAAAGTGGGGTTTCTTCTGAGAAAGAATTTATCAATAAAATATTAGATAAAAGAAAAGAAGGCCTTAAAATCCGGCGGGAAAACCTGGTCAGTCTTGGTGATTTCGCCATTGACCAGGTTCGCTGGTATACCTGGTTTCAAACCTCGCATGAAGACGAACAAATTTGTACATTACGTCTTTACGAAACTTCTCTAATGGGCGCTTGTTATCATCGACTTGCTAGGAATCCCAATGGTGAATTAACTATAAAGATTCTCGACTATCCTGAAGTAAAGTGGGACGGGGAAGGTATTTTAAAAACGGGGTGCATAAATCCTAATAGATGGATTGATATGTATTTCATATCGACAGTTGTGCGTGACAGGCTAAGTTTAGACGTATTGGCGAACTTTCCGATTTCTTTGATGAGACAGAGCTCTACCAAAGCGGGTGAGCTGTCTTATATGCTAGTAGACGTCATTCAGTCGTTCCACAATCGCACATCGGATTATCCTGATAAGCTGGTTGCAGCAATGGACGCAGCGGTAGCTCAAGGGGATAACTGGGCGTTGGAAATTGCGATGGGGGTCCTAGAAACCTTCGCAGCGCTCACTACTAATATTGGTTATGATTTTGAGGAAGTGCTCGTTAAAAACCTACATTTCCAAGAGAAATACCAAATGAGGCTCGATAAGCCAGAGGACTTGATTTCTATAGAAACTTTCATATCTTTCCCTCTTCTTGGCATGGCCTGTATGTGGTACGACAAAGGCAACCGTTTGTCAGTTGAAACTGGTTGGCTTCCAGCTTATCTCGTCGAAGGACGTTGGCTAGAAGATGTAAAAGCAGGGAAGATCATTCGATAAACTCCTTTAGCAAATCAATATACAAGCCATCTCTCATGGGGTGGCTTTTACGTTTGAGGTGGGGAGCTTGTTGTTTGTTGAACGCTCCATCATTGGTGGCATTACCAATATGCAGTCCACCATATCCAGTGGATTGACCCAACAGGTTTGGGGCAGCCAATACTGGCATAGTATAAAAAAGTCTGAACTCAATACGAGTGATTATGAGCTAACAGAAAGAAACAAAGCAAAAATTGATGAATGCTTGAAAGAGCGTCAAGAGGCAATGGACGCTCGAGCTAGCAAAGAGGGATATCACGCTCAAATTGGTAATAATTAACCAGCAGTCTGCAAAAATTGGTGAGTTGGTCGCGGATGACTTTATTCGGAATATACGCCCTAATGCTAAGTTGAGCCATCCCAAAGACCTTGCAACTTAGGGATCGAAACCAGGTGATTTCAATATGGTGTACCTCTCAGATGATACTGAAGAAATCATCATCGTCGAGGCTAAGGGTGGCAGCAGGCCGCTCGGCAGTCGTAAAATTGGCAATGAAGCATATCAGCAAGGGACAAGCAAATATGCGGCGGAAATCGTTAAATTAATGTCTGAACAAAAAGCTGGTACAACAGAAATTGATGCTTCAGATGGCGTATCTAAAGTGAATGTAAAAGAGTTTGATATTAGCCTCGAAGAATTAGGTTAAGGGAAGTAAAGTTAGTATGAAAAAGATAAATAGAAAAGCAGCCTACGAGTTGAATACTGAGGAACTTAATTACTATACAAAACAAATAGAAAAAAACTTAGAGAAAAGAAAACATCGTATCACAATAAAGCGCGAAAACTTGATATATCTAACAGACGGGGTTTGGGAGCAAGTTAGGTTATATACTTTGTTTCCAGTGTCTGAACTAAATGACCGAATAGGAACGCTGCGTCTATTTGAAGCCTCGATAATGCAAGCTAGCTATCATCGACTAGCTCAAAAACCTGAAAGCCCTTTGACGGTTAAGGTACCTGATCATCCTGAAATAACTTGGAAAGGCGAAGGTATTTTAAAAACAGGTTTCATTTGTCCTTCAATGTGGCTAGATGCGTATTTTACCTCTGTCATCGTTCGTGATAAACCTAGCTTGGACGTATTGGCGAACTTTCCGATTTCTTTGATGAGACAGAGCTCTACCAAAGCGGGTGAGCTGTCTTATATGCTAGTAGACGTCATTCAGTCGTTCCACAATCGCACATCGGGTTATCCTGATAAGCTGGTTGCAGCAATGGACGCAGCGGTAACTCAAGGGGATAACTGGGCGTCGGAAATTGCGATGGGGATCCTAGAAACCTTCGCAGCGCTCACTACTAACATTGGTTATGACTTTGAGGAAGTGCTAGTCAAAAACCTACAATTCCAAGAAAAATATCATCTTCGAGAATTAGGATCAGATAGGATAGGCATCCGCACTTTTATTAACTTCCCACTGCTTGGCATGGCTTGTATGTGGTACGACAAAGGCAACCGTTTATCTGTCGAAACTGGTTGGCTTCCTCCCTATCTCGTCGAAGGGTGTTGGTTAGAGGATGTAAAAGCCGGAAATATAATTCGCTAAGCTTTAAAGGGAGCTAGGTCATCATTTCTGACGTTTTGTTGCGTTACACTTGGCATTATGTGTCCTTTTTAAAGATACCTAAGCCCTTTTACTCGAATAGCTTGAAGCGCTCAGACGTAGTAGTAGAAGTAGCAGAGTTTAAAATTGATTCCAAAGGACTACGTTAAAATGCAAAGTAAAGGAACAATCAAAATTGTAGAACGCAAAGCAGATCCTGAGCTGAGTGAAAGTGGAGTTTATTCTGAGAAAGAATTCATCAATAAGATATTAGAACAGCGAAAAGAAGGTCTTAAAGTCAGGCGAGAAAACTTGGTTAGTTTTGGTGATTTTGCCATTGACCAGGTTCGCTGGTATACCTGGTTTCAAACCTCACATGAAGACGAACAAATTTGTACATTACGTCTTTATGAAACTTCATTAATGGGGGCTTGTTATCATCGGCTGGCTATGTTTCCGAATGAGCCATTAACTGTTCAGATACTCGGTTATCCAGAAGTAACATGGGATGGTGAAGGTATCTTAGAAATGGGCTTCATTTGTCCTTCAATGTGGCTGGATACTTATTTTATATCGGCAATTGTGCGTGACAGGCCAAGTATGGACGTATTGGCGAACTTTCCGATTTCTCTGATGAGACAGAGCTCTACCAAAGTGGGTGAGCTGTCTTATATGTTAGTAGATGTCATTCAGTCGTTCCATAACCGCACATCGGACTACCCTGATAAACTGGTGGCCGCGATGGACGCGGCAGTTGCTCAGGGTAATGACTGGGCGTTAGAAATCGCCATGGGTATTTTGGAAACTTTTGCTGCCCTGACAACTGACATCGGTTATGACTTTGAAGAAGTATTAGTTAAAAACCTACAGTTCCAAGAGCAATACCAAATGAGGCTCGATAAGCCAGAGGACTTAATTTCTATAGAAACCTTCATCTCTTTCCCTCTGCCTGGCATGGCTTGTATGTGGTACGACAAAGGCAACCGTTTATCTGTCGAAACTGGTTGGCTTCCTCCATATCTCGTCGAAGGGTGTTGGTTAGAAGAAGTAAAAGCAGGGAAGATCACACGATAAAACCCTTTAGTTAGCAATTCAGTATAATAACGTTCAAATCGCCAAGATTAATCAGCAATCTGCAAAAATTGGTGAGTTAGCCGCGGATGACTTTGTTCGGAGTAAACGTCCTAATGCTGAGCTGCTTCATCCCAAAGATATTGGAACCTCAATTTCGAAGCCGGGCGATTTTGATATGGTTTACGAGGTGGAAGAGCCGCCACCAGGTGAAATTATAATTGTTGAGGCCAAAGGGGGGTAGCTGCCCTATGGGCAGCCGTAAGATTGGAAACGAAGCGTATCAGCAAGGGTCTAGCAAATAAGCTGAAGAAATCACTAAGCTAATGTCTGAAAACGAAGATGAAACGACAGAAAAAATAGCTGCGAAAAAAATCAGAGATGCATCAGATATAAAACTAGGAATAGCTGAGTTTAAAATTGATTAAGAAGGGTTAGTTCAACAATGCAAGGTAAAAAGCCAGCCAAAATTATAGAGCGTACAGCAAGGCCCAGGTTAGATGATAATAGCATTGCTTCTGAGAAAGATTATATCAATCGAATCTTAGATAAAAGAAAAGAAGGGCTCAAAATTAGGCGAGAGAACTTGATTAGCTTTGGAGATTATGCATTCGAGCAAGTGCGCTGGTTTACGTGGTATCAAGCTTCATGTGAAGACGAAAAAATTTGTACATTACGCCTTTATGAAACTTCGTTGATGAGTGCTTGTTATCATAGCCTTGCAATGCATCCCAATGATAAATTAACCATAAAGATCCTCGACTATCCTGAAGTAACATGGAAAGGCGAAGGTATTTTAAAAACAGGCTTCATTTGTCCTTCAATGTGGTTAGATGCCTATTTCACCTCTGTCATCGTTCGTGATAAACCCAGCATGGATGTATTGGCGAACTTTCCGATTTCTTTGATGAGACAGAGCTCAACCAAAGCGGGTGAGCTGTCTTATATGCTAGTAGACGTCATTCAGTCGTTCCACAATCGCACATCGGATTATCCTGATAAGCTGGTTGCAGCAATGGACGCAGCGGTAGCTCAAGGGGATAACTGGGCGTCGGAAATTGCGATGGGGATCCTAGAGACCTTCGCAGCGCTCACTACTAACATTGGTTATGACTTTGAGGAAGTGCTAGTCAAAAACCTACAATTCCAAGAAAAATATCATCTTCGAGAATTAGGACCAGATAGGACAGGCATCCGCACTTTTATTAACTTCCCTCTGCTTGGCATGGCTTGTATGTGGTACGACAAAGGCAACCGTTTATCTGTCGAAACTGGTTGGCTTCCTCCATATCTCGTCGAAGGGTGTTGGTTAGAGGATGTAAAAGCCGGAAATATAATTCGCTAAGATTCAAAGGGAGCTAGGTCATCATTTCTGACGTTTTGTTGCGTTACACTTGGCATTATGTGTCCTTTTTAAAGATACCTAAGCCCTTTTACTCGAATAGCTTGAAGCCCTCAGACGTAGTAGTAGAAGTAGTAGAGTTTAAAATTGATTCAAAAGGATTAAGTCAAAATGCAAAGTAAAGAATCGATCAAGATTGTAGAGCGCAAAGCAAATCCTGAACTTGACACACAAGCCATTGTGAGTAAAAAAAATTTTATAAACCGGGTTTTAGATAACAGAAAAGAAGGTCTTAAGGTCAGGCGAGAAAACTTGGTTAGTCTTGGTGATTTTGCCATCGACCAGGCTCGCTGGTATACCTGGTTTCAAACTACGCATGAAGACGAACAAATTTGTACATTACGTCTTTACGAAACTTCTTTAATGGGAGCCTGTTATCATCAACTTGCTATGAATCCCAATGAAGAATTAAGTATCCAGATACTCGGCTATCCAGAAGTGACATGGGATGGTGAAGGTATTTTTAAAACAGGCTTTATTTGTCCTTCAATGTGGCTTGATGCTTATTTTACTTCGGTGATTGTGCGTGATAAACCTAGCATGGATGTATTGGCGAACTTTCCGGTTTCTTTGATGAGACAGAGCTCTACCAAAGCGGGTGAGCTGTCTTATATGCTAGTAGATGTCATTCAGTCGTTCCATAACCGCACGTCGGACTACCCTGATAAACTGGTGGCCGCGATGGACGCGGCAGTTTCTCAGGGTGATGATTGGGCATTAGAAATCGCCATGGGTATTTTGGAAACTTTTGCGGCCCTGACAACTGACATCGGTTATGACTTTGAAGAAGTACTCATTAAGAACCTACAGTTCCAAGAGCAATACCAAATGAGGCTCGATAAGCCAGAGGGCTTAATTTCTATAGAAACCTTCATATCTTTCCCTCTGCTTGGTATGGCATGTATGTGGTATGACAAAGGCAACCGTCTATCTATTGAAACCAGTTGGCTTCCTCCTTATCTCGTCGAAGGGCATTGGTTAGAAGATGTAAAAGCAGGGAAGATCACTCGATAAATCCTTTAGTTAGCAATTCAGTAAATAATCCACCTTTCACGAGGTGGATTATATGTTTACCGATATTCAATCAACTCCATCTAGTGGATTGACTCAACAGGTTTCCTCTGTGAAAAACGCTTACAGCAAATGTTGGCAGAGTATCAGGCACAAAATAACTTTCCCCCAAGAGGTTTGCGATCAGATTTTAGAGGCAGCAAAAGAGTCATCCGTCGGAGAAGATGGCGTTCTCTCGCAAGTCAAAATCCGAAAGCCAAAAGGTAAAAAACATATCAGAAGCTCTAGTCAAAATTCCAGTCAATGAATTAATAAAACTAACGGTATCTCGCCCTTTTTGGGGGCATTAAGCGTTGGATGGGAGCCTACGAGCGATTTTTACCCAGCAGTCGGTGAAGGTGGAGTTAATCAATTTCTAGGAGAAACTAAAAGTTGGGACGATAGCTAGGTTATCCCATTACAAAGTTGAGGATAAAATGAATTTTGAAGATGATCTTGTGACTATACTCATAAATTTCAGAGATAACATTATTAATGATATGGCTCTTAAAAAGTGGGTTACTAATAATGAGTGCGATTTAAAAGCCTTGCTAGGAAAGTCAGGGCTTACTTTGAAAATAAATAATGGTGATAGAAAGGCAGTTACGTCTGTAATTGCTCAATATAGTGGCTCGGAAAAAACTTATTTTATATAAGGAGGGCCCCTTCAAAGGCTTGACCGACGTTGAGTGCTGTGAAACAGCAATTGCTATGGCAGTTTATAATGGAATTCTAAAAAAGTGCCTCAACCTCATTGGTTTCAGCCGTCCACTAAAGAGATCGGGGCCGCCGAGTTTTACGAATCTATAGGCAGTAAATCTGTTTGGAATCTGGTAATCCCAGAGCGAGCATCTAGAGGGTACTGGAAAAAATAGGTTAGATCTCTATTTTTGGCGTTCATGTTTCGTGACACATGGCATTTTATGGCTAAGACTCAACGGTATGTCACTTAACTAGGAGTTGTCCCCTAAAAAATAATGGCGTGTTTTCTTACAACCAGGAGACTACGGTATGGCCTACCTTGTAGAAGAACCCAAAACCCAGGGAAATTATTCTCGTAGACGTTAAGAGGTATTAGCCCACTAGACAGCCGTAAGGTTGGAAATATGGCATATCAGCAAGGGACAACTGAATATGCAACTGCAATTACTGATCTAATGGCTCAAAAGGACAAAGATACAACCGAATAGAAAGCGGCCAGAAGTATAAAAAGCATTGAGAAAAAAAACTCCTGTTAGATATATTCACACCGCAGCGGCTATTTCTGATGCTGGAGAGGTTTCTTCAGTTAATGTAAAAGAATTTAACGTAGAATTAGGGCTGGATTAAATGTCTGATAATAAAAAGAAAGTTAGCATGAGGAGAAAGGCGGAACCTCAATTGACACCAAATGATGTCGCTGACTACCAAATGTATATCAATGAAGATTTAGATGAGCGCAAAGAGCTAATAGCAATCCGCAGGGAGAACTTAGTCGCTCTTAGCGACGACGTTTCAGAACAAGTGAGGTGGTATAGTTGCTTTCCATCTTCAATAGAAACTGAACAAATCGGAACACTTTGCCTTTATGAGGCATCATTGATGCGTGCTTTTTACCATCAACTTGCCATTAAACCAAATGAACCTCAAAGCGTTAAATTACCTGATTATCCAGAAGTAACATGGAAAGGCGAAGGTATTTTAAAAACAGGCTTCATTTGCCCCTCAATGTGGCTAGATGCGTATTTTACCTCTGTCATCGTTCGTGACAAAGCTAGCATGGATGTGTTAGCGAACTTTTCGATTTCTTTGATGAGACAGAGCTCTACCAAAGCGGGTGAGCTGTCTTATATGCTAGTAGACGTCATTCAGTCGTTCCACAACCGCACATCGGATTATCCTAATAAGCTGGTTGCAGCAATGGACGCAGCGGTAGCTCAAGGGGATAATTGGGCGTTGGAAATTGCGATGGGGATCCTAGAAACCTTCGCAGCGCTCACTACTAATATTGGTTATGATTTTGAGGAAGTGCTCGTTAAAAACCTACAGTTCCAAGAGAAATATCATCTTAGAGAATTAGGGCCAGATAGAATAGGGCTCCGCACGTTCATTAATTTCCCTCTGCTTGGCATGGCTTGCATGTGGTACGACAGAGGCAACCGTCTATCTGTTGAAACCGGTTGGCTTCCACCCTATCTTGTTGAAGGACGTTGGCTAGAAGATGTAAAAGCAGGGAAGATCACTCAATAACACCCTTTAGTTAGCAATTCAGTCTATAAGCCATCTTTCTCTTGAAATGGCTTTATATTTATGGTGGGGAGTTTGTTGTTTGCCGAACGACCAATCATTCGTGGCATTATCAGAAAACCCAAAGTTAAAAATCATATTCGATATGAATACGATTTAGACCATATTGATTGCGAGAAGAACGAAGTTACTTTTCATCGTTATATCAATCATTCAGATGGTAGTAAACGCAAAGTTCAATATGTTGTAGGTATAGAGGAAATTGTCCAAATCATCCCCTTAAATAAAACTCAAAGGAGGGGAGTGTTGCGAATTATTATGGCGGTTCTTTAAGAAGAGGTTGTGGGCTCAAGTTAAATAACGAAATAGTTGGCGGGTTACCTGAAAACCATGCTGGAAATCACCAAATTAGTATCAATATTGCTCAGGAATATCCGGTCATGCATAGAGCTACCGAACTTGATTATAACATTAACAGAGGTGCAAATGGGATTGCACTTCCAACTAATATTAAAACATCTGTCGAAATAGGCCTTCCCTGACACGTGGGTAGACATCTAAGTGCTAGGCACCAAGGTTCTCAGGTGCTTTAGTTCGACGAGAAATGAGAGCGTTGTAAACTAAGTATGGTCGTGGTTTGATCGATGATATGATTTTTGTAGATGAAATTGGAAAAACAGAAAGTAACATTAGGAATGCTCTGGAAAAGAATGAAGCTCGATCGCAATTGGATGATCCGCAATGGAAAAGTAGGAAGTAGTAATGACACTTAAAATTTGGACCAACAAGGTAGATAGAGACTCCGATTTTACTCAAGGCAAAGTAACGCAGTCTAGTGTATTAATAGGATTGAATCTGACGGGAGGCGTTGCCCTAGGAGACAAATGGCCAAAAGTTACTATTGATGTCATATCAGATGACAAGCCTGCGGATAGTTTTCTTAGTGGTCCTTTATTAATCGTGAGTCGACGGTTATCTGATTTAATTTCTAAGCACACACAAACGAGTGAAGTTGAATTCCTACCGATTGAGGTTAATTACCAAGGTAAAAGTTTTGGTGAATACTATTTTTTAAATGTTCTTGCGATTTGCGATTTACTGGATAGAAATCATTCAATATTTAGTGAGTTTGATGGAGAGGTTGATTCAATTGATCGAGTTGTCCTTAAGAAAGATATTGAAATGCAGAAAACTATATTTCAACTGGATGCTATCGAGTGGTTATTATGTGTCGATGAAAAACTGGCTGAATTAATCGAGAACAAAGATTTTTCAGGAGTGGTATTTAAGTCAGAAAGTGAATGGCGTCCTTTTTAGAGCTCCTCGGGTATTTTTTTAGCCATCTCTTACGAGGTGGCTTTTATATTTATGATTGGGAGCTTGTTAGTTGAACTGTCAATAGTGGCATTACCAATATGCAGTCAATCCTATCCAGTGGATTGACCCAACAGGCTTCTTGTGTGAAGAAGGGCTAAAACGCTTGGGTCAAATGTAGGCAGAGTATCAGGCCCAAAGCGATGTCCCCCAAGAGGTTTGCGATCAGATTTTAAACGCTGCAAAAGAGTCATCCGTCGGAGAAGATGGCAGCAGACACGAAGTGCAGTATGTTGTTGGGATTGAGGAATTTGTCAATGCGCATGTTTTTGACTCTGAGAAAGTTGGCGGAGAAGAAGGTTGCACGATCTTCACTGAAGATCTTGTGCTGAATAAAGCAGAGTATAAAAAAACTCAGAACTCTATATGAGTGATTATGAGCTAATAAAACGAAACAAAGCAAAAATTGAAGAGTGTTTTAAAGAACGTTAAGAGGCTAGGAAGGCTCGAACTGGCGAAGATGGATATAACGCTCAAATCGCCAAGATTAATCAGAAATCTGCAAAAATTGGTGAGTTAGCCGCGGATGACTTTGTCCGGAGTAAACGTCCTAATGCTAAGCTGCTTCATCCCTAAGGTAAATTTAGAAGCCGGGCGATTTTGATATGGTTTACTAGGTGGCAGAGCCGCCACTAGGTGAAATTATAATTGTTGAGGCCAAAGGAGGGAGCAGCCCGCTGCGCAGCCGTAAGATAGGTAACATGGCATATCAGCAAGGGACAACTGAATATGCAACTGTAATTACTGTTCTAATGGCTCAAAAGGACAAAGATACAACCGAATGGAAAGCGGCCAGAAGTATAAAAAGCATTGAGAAAAAAAACTCCTGTTAGATATATTCACACCGCAGCGGCTATTTCTGATGCTGTAGAGGTTTCTTCAGTTAATGTAAAGGAATTTAACGTAGAATTAGGACTGGATTAAATGTCTGATAATAAAAAGAAAGTTAGCATGAAGAGAAAGGCGGAACCTCAATTGACACCAAATGATGTCGCTGACTACCAAATGTATATCAATGAAGATTTAGATGAGCGCAAAGAGCTAATAGCAATCCGCAGGGAGAACTTAGTGTGGGCTCCAAATCGGATTCAAGGTCAGTATGATATTTATGCGTTGCGGCAGGTTGTTGATACTCTTAAAGTGACAGATAAATGTTGGGTAAACGCGGTGATATAGTTAATGCTTTAAAATTACTGGTTAAAACCGCAGCTGAGGAGATAAATATGGCAGGTGAGCATAGCGCAAAAGATGTAATGGCCGCGATTAGATCCGGTGACGTGAGTGAGGTTGAAAAAATTCTCTCAGGAGATGACAAATTACTTCATCTAATTACGCCTCTGGGTTCTTGGTTGCATATCGCAACGGAGCAAGGGCAAGATAAAATTGTAGAGCTTCTGGTGAATCTAGGTATTGATGTAAATGTTAAGGGGGGGCCTTCAGGTGTAACTCCTTTAAATACAGCTGCATATGAAGGTCATTTAGACTTACTTACCTATTTTCTAGAAAGAAATGCAGTGATGGATATATCTGAACCAGACCGCAACCCATTGTTTGCTGCGATCCATGCAGGTCATAAAAATATTGTGGAGCTATTACTAAAAGCTGGTATAGATACAAAGGTAAAATATACTGGTAACTCTATGAAAGACATGGACGCTATAGCGTTTACTTATGAGTGGGGACGCAAGGAAATCGCAGAAATGATTAAAGAGCACAATAGGCACGCTTAGTAGAAGTTAATATGGTACGACAAAGGCAACCGTCTATCTGTTGAAACCGGTTGGCTTCCACCTTATCTTGTTGAAGGGCGTTGGCTAGAAGATGTAAAAGCAGGGAAGATCACTCGATAAACTCCTTTAGTTAGCAATTCAGTATATAAGCCACCTCTCATGAGGTGGCTTTTACGTTTTGTTGAGCTATATGGTGCGCATTATGTTGGTGCACTAAAACCACATTGGTGCATTTATTAGCATGTTAAACACCATTTCAAGAATACCTAATTTTATTAAAGTTCATACAAAACAATAAATTAAAGCGTAAGTGTTAGAAATATAAATTATGGAATGAGAATTGCTCTGTTAGACGCTCTATAAATCAAGTTCACCAAATTGGTGATGAGCCTAACTTTGATGCACAGGATAAGTGCGCTACAGATCAATGGAGACAATTATAATGAGTGTAACTGCCAATCAGGTACACGGCGCTGTACAAACTCTCACGCAAAGTTCCGACACACTTTTCTTACTACTTGGCGCAATCATGGTTTTTTTGATGCATGCTGGTTTCGCTTTTCTTGAAGTAGGAACCGTGCGCCAAAAGAACCAAGTTAATGCTTTAGTTAAGATATTGGTTGATTTCGGTATATCCGCCATCGCGTATTTTTTTATTGGATACTGGGTCGCTTATGGCGGCACCTTCTTTGCTGATGCTGAGACATTATCTCAAGGCAATGGTTACGAGTTAGTGAAGTTCTTTTTCTTGCTGACCTTCGCTGCAGCGATTCCCGCTATTGTTTCAGGTGGTATCGCAGAACGAGCTCGTTTTTATCCGATTCTAATCGCAACATTTTTCACTGTCGGCATCGTATACCCGTTATTTGAGGGAATGATCTGGAACGGAAACTTTGGTGTTCAAGCTTGGTTTGAAAATACCTTTGGTTATGGCTTCCACGATTTTGCAGGTTCAGTCGTTGTACATGGTGTTGGCGGCTGGATAGCGCTTGTTGCCGTCGTGTTTTTGGGCATGAGAAAAGGCAGAGTTCGAGCAGGAAAGCACACCAACTTTGCACCTTCGAATATTCCTTTTTTGGCCTTGGGAGCTTGGATCTTATGTGTGGGGTGGTTTGGCTTCAACGTCATGTCAGCTCAAACTGTGTCAGGCATAAGTGGCTTGGTGGCTATGAACTCATTGATGGCAATGGTCGGAGGCATTGTTGCGTCATTGTTGGCTAGTAAGAATGACCCTGGCTTTATTCATAACGGCCCACTGGCTGGCTTAGTTGCTGTATGTGCGGGCTCAGACTTAATGCATCCTATCGGTGCTTTAGTGACAGGTGCGATTGCTGGCGTGCTATTTGTTTATCTTTTTACCCACCTACAAAACAAAACCAAGATTGATGATGTGCTGGGTGTCTGGCCTTTACACGGTGTATGTGGCGCTTGGGGTGGTATTGCTGCGGGGATCTTTGGCCAAAGCTCGTTGGGTGGGCTAGGGGGCGTGAGCATTATCGTTCAGTTTCTAGGAACGCTTTTGGGCATTTCCATCGCTGTGCTTGGGGCACTTGCAGTCTACGGCGCGATTAATACCAGTATGGGACTAAGGCTTTCAGAAGAAGACGAATTCAATGGCGCTGACCTAGCCATTCATAAAATATCTTCGACCAACGAGGATTGAGGCCAATATGGGAGCGGCATAAAGCCGCTCTTTTAGCAATTGCCTTTCTTGGCTTGGCCTGGAGGACAGAAATTACCATTACCTCGATGGTCATCATCATTGGAGCTGACTCTTACCTTTACATCATCGACTTCGCCTTCAACATTGGTAAGTTGACAGCCTGCCAAAGTCATAAGCAATATAAACGCTAGAGATACTTGTCTCATTGCTGTTCCTCTTAAATTGTAATTCTAATAGTGACCATTACGACTATGGTCTAATCCATATTACTACTGTTGCTATTCTTTCAGTGTTAAGCTAATGAAAAAACAGCAAGGATGAGTTATGAATTTCCCTTATAGAAATATTGTAGTACTTACTGGTGCAGGTATCTCGGCCGAATCTGGTATTCAAACATTTCGTGCGCAAGATGGCCTATGGGAGAATCACCGTATCGAAGATGTAGCAACGCCTGAAGGGTTTGCTCGCGATCCGGACCTTGTTCAAGATTTTTACAACCAACGCCGCAAGAAACTTCAAGATAATGCGATAAAGCCTAATGCAGCGCATGAAGCATTGGGTCGTTTAGAGGCTGAGTTAGAAGGTAAAGTGACGGTCATCACTCAAAATATAGACAACCTTCACGAAAGAGGAGGCAGTCAGAATGTGATTCACATGCATGGTGAGTTGCTCAAGGCCCGCTGTAGTGAATCTAACCAAGTAGTAGAGCACAATGAGGACATTAAGACCGGCGAGCTTTGTCATTGTTGTCAGATCCCTTCACAAATGCGACCACATATTGTTTGGTTTGGTGAAATGCCACTGCGAATGGGTGATATCTACGCGTCATTAGAAGAAGCAGATTTGTTTATTTCGATTGGGACTTCTGGCGTTGTGTATCCCGCAGCAGGTTTTGTTCATGATGCAAAAATGCACGGCGCACATACCATTGAAATTAACCTAGAACCTAGTGCGGTAGAAAGTGAATTTGAGGAAAAACGCTACGGAAAAGCAAGCGTTGAGGTTCCAAAATTAGTTGACGAGATACTGGCTCTAGAAGGAAAAGAAAGAGCGTAATAACTTCAACAGGAAGAGTTTTTGTCTTGTCATTAAGAGCAAAAAAGCGGCTCATGAGCCGCTTTTTCATATCTTTAAAACTAACGAATTAGTTGTTCACTTTTAGCTTTTGGAAGTACTCATCGTACATTACGCTCGCTTCGCCAACTTCATCTTGCCAAGTACCGCTGTCCATCACTTCTTGTGGTGGGAAGATGCTTGGATCATTAGCAAATTCTTTCGGTAGCAGATCGTGTGCCGTTTTAACTGGAGTAGGGTAACCAATCTCTAGTGCGATTTTAGCTGCATTCTCAGGACGTAGTAGGAAATCGATCATCTTATGAGCGGCGTCAACGTTCTTTGCGCCAGTTGGAATTGCTAGGCTGTCCATCCAGAAGATAGTGCCTTTTTCTGGCCAGATGATGTCGATGTTCGCGCCTTCTTGACGAGCCATGTATGCAGAACCGTTCCAAAGCATGCCTAGTGAAACTTCACCCGCAAGGTAAGGGTTTGCAGGAAAGTCTGAGTTAAATACTAATACGTTTGGCATTAGCTTTTTCAGTTCTTCGTAAGCGGCTTTGATTTCTTCTGGGTTAGTCGTGTTTGGTGAGTAACCAAGCTTAGTCAATGCAATGTGGAATACTTCGCGAGAATCATCCATCAGCATTAGTTGACCTTCCCACTTGCTATCCCAGAAATCATCCCATTTAGAAACCGATGACTTGTCTAGCATGTCAGCATTGATACCAATACCGGTCGCACCCCAAATGTATGGGATAGAGTAGTTGTTGTTCGGATCGAACGGTTTGTTTAGGAAGTTAGTATCAAGATCGGCAAAATGAGATAATTTCTCTTTGTCGATCTGTTGTAGCATGCCTTCTTTACGCATTTTAGAGACGAAATAGGTAGACGGTACTACCAAGTCGTAACCAGAACCTTGAGTTTTTAGTTTTGCATACATACTCTCGTTAGATTCGTATGTAGAGTAAATAACTTTGATTCCAGTTTCTTTTGTAAAGTCTTCAAGAACTTCGTTTGGAATGTATTCCGACCAGTTGTAGAAATACAGTTCTTGATCAGCAGCCATTGCAGGGGTAGCGATGAGCGTCGCTGCACATAGAGCGCTTGCGTAGAATTTACTTTTCATTTGTTTTCCGTTTTGTTTCGCGATTGGACAAGTCAATACTAGTTGGAGTTATCAATTTGAGCCAAATCACAGTAAGCACAAATATGTTCATTTAGCTTGAATATCGTTGTCTCCTTGTTATGAGACGATAAATCTATGATACCAAGACAAATAAACCTAGCAACGCGCGATTATATCAGCCTAAGACAAAAATAGGCAGCGTATTGCTGCCTATTTTCCTATGGTTGATGACTTGTTACACAAGCTAGATTATTGTCCCGCTTTCAGCTTGAGGAAATAATCTTCGTACTTAACGGTTAGATCACCAACCGCATCTTGCCATTCAACACGGTCAAGGTCTTCTTGAGAAGGGAACAGTGGGGCAACGTCTTTAAACTTAGCATTCGATTCTTCCACCGCCGTTAGGTAGCCAGTATCACGAGAGATTTGCTCTGCGATTTCTGGGCGCAGTAGGAAGTCAATCATCTTGTGAGCGGCTTCTACGTTCTTCGCACCGGAAGAGATAGCGAAGTTATCAACCCAGCCGATACCGCCTTCTTTAGGAAAAACGAGTTTAAGGTTCAGGCCTTCACTTTGTGCCGCTGCGGCGCTACCGTTCCAAAGCATACCAACGCCCACTTCACCAGACATGTAAGGTGCGCCAGGGTTGTCAGAGTTGAAAACTAAAACGTTAGGCATCAACTTTTGTAGCTCAGCGTACGCTTCATCGATTTGCTTAGGGTCTTTTGAGTTACCTGAGTAGCCAAGTTTACGCAGAGCGATATGGAACACTTCACGAGTGTCGTCCATCAACATTACTTGACCTTCAAGCTCAGGCTTCCATAGGTCAGCCCAGCTTTGGAAGTCGTTTGGATCGTACATATCTGCGTTAACCGCTAGGCCTGTAATCGCAACAACGTGTGGGATAGAGTAGTCGTTACTTGGATCGTAAGGCTTGTCTAGGTAGTTTTTATCTAGGTTGCCGAAGTTTTTCAGCTTAGTCTTATCGATCTTTTGTAGCATGCCTTCGTCACGCATCTTCGCCACGAAGTACGTTGAAGGTACTACTAGGTCATAACCTTGGTTATGAGTTTTTAGCTTTGCATACAAAGTTTCGTTCGACTCGTAAGTCGAGTAGATCACTTTGATGCCAGTTTCTTTAGTAAATTGCTCTAGGATATTACTGTTGATGTAAGGACCCCAGTTCATAAATACTAATTCTTTATCATCCGCTGCCGCTGTACCAGAGAACAGAGAAAGCGCACATGCACTACCAGCTAATAGAGTAGCCCATTTTTTCATTGACGTTAGCTCCAAACCAAACGTTGTCCAATTTTGGACGATAGATAGAAAAACAGAATGGCATGTAACCATTCTGTTTCGCGATGTTAACGGGTGCGGATTCTACTTTACTTTTTCTCTTGCTAGCAACTGAGAAATTACTACCAAGACCAAAGAAACAATCAACATCACCGTTGCTAGGGCGTTAACTTCCGGTGAAATGCCCACCTTAACCATTGAGTAAATCTTCAATGGCAAGATTTCGTATGTTGGACCCGTTACAAACGAGCTGATGATCACATCGTCCAAAGACAGGGTAAAGCTCAATAGCCAACCTGCGGCAACCGCTGGTTTAGCGAGAGGAAGGATGATCTGTTTCAAGATAACCCACTCGCTTGCACCAAGGTCTTTTGCTGCTTCCAACATTTTCACATCAAAGCCATTTAAGCGGCTGTATACAGTTACCACAACGAATGGTAGACAAAAGGTGATGTGAGCAATCAATAGTGTAAAGAAGCCAAGCTGTGCGCCTAATACTAGGAACAGAGCAAGTAATGAAATCGCCATTACAATATCGGGAGACATCATCACGACAAACAGCATGCCGTTTACCGCACCTTTACCTTTGAACGAGTAACGGAATAGGGCAACGGCCGTTAAGCTACCAATGATGGTTGCTGCTGTCGCTGAGAATACCGCTACGTTCAATGAATGCCATGCAGCTTGCATTAGGCTGTCGTTATTTACTAAGGTTTCGTACCATTTCGTGGTGAAACCACCCCATTTCATACCAAATTTGTTGGCATTAAATGAGTTAACAATTAAGACGATGATTGGCAGATACAAAAATGCATACACCAGCGCCATAAAGCTAAATCTAACTGTGCGTCCCATTAGTCTAGCTCCACTTTCTTATTCAATAGTTTGCCTGCTCTGTAGTAAGCGTAAAGCATCACAGCCATTGCGAAGGTGAGGGCGATACTGGTCGCAGCACCAAATGGCCAGTCACGAGCGTTCAATACTTGGCTCTTAATAACGTTACCAATCAGTAGGTTCTTCGCACCACCAAGAAGGTCAGAGATGTAGAACATACCTAGTGCTGGTAGCAGAACCAACAAACAACCACCGATAATGCCAGGCATTGTAAGAGGTAGAATCACTTTCGTAATGGTTTGGAACTTGTTCGCACCAAGATCTTTCGCCGCCTCGATATAAGTGTTGTCCAACTTCTCGATTGCCGAGTAAAGCGGCAGAATCATAAATGGAAGCAGGATGTACACAAGACCAATCATTACTGCTGTTTCGGTGTACATAATACGTAATGGCTTATCGATGATTTCCATCGCCATTAATGATTTGTTCAAAATACCTTGTGTACCCAGAACAATCTTCAGGCCGTAAGTACGGATAAGAGAGTTTGTCCAAAAAGGTACGATAACTAAGAACAACATGAATGGGCGCCATTTCTCTGGCATTTTCGCTATGATGTAAGCAAATGGGTAACCAATTACTAAACACAACAACGTCGCCACAATCGCCATGTAGAACGAGTGCATCAGCACTTTCGCATACAAGGGGTCGAGTAGACGTAAGTAGTTGTCGAAAGTAAATGTCATTTCGATTAAGTTTGCTTCATCACGCGTTAAGAAACTCGTACCGATAATCATCACATTTGGTACCAACACGAAAAGTGTTAGCCAACCGACGATTAAGGTAATGATCGCGTTTTGAAGATTAATCTTCTTGCTTATCATTGAGGACTACCTCCCAGCTCTCAACCCAAGTGATAGCGACTTTCTGGCCAAGTGAGTGGTCCACATCAGGATCATCTTCGTTAAAGAATTCGCTAACCATTACACGCATGCCCGAATCCAATTGGATAACTGAATCAAGCGTCATACCTTTATAGGTACGCTCTGTTACGTGACCTACGATGCCTTTTTCTTCAGACTCTTTGATCTCTTCGATACGTAAGTCTTCTGGGCGAAGTAGTACTTGCAGTTTTTCACCTGCTTGCGCTTCCTGATCGTAGTAAACAACAGACTCGACACCTTCGATTTCTGCACGGATACGTTTCTCGTCGATACGCTCTAGCATGGTTGCGTTGAATACGTTGATCTCACCGATAAAGCGAGCAACAAATAGGTTCTTCGGCTCTTCGTAAATCTCACGTGGAGAACCATCCTGCTCAATAACACCGTCGCGCATTACAATAATGCGGTCAGACATCGATAGGGCTTCTTCCTGATCGTGCGTAACGAAGATAAAGGTAATACCAAGTTGACGCTGAAGCTGTTTAAGCTCAATTTGCATTTGCTTACGCAGTTTGTAATCAAGTGCAGATAGAGATTCATCTAGCAGCAGTACTTTTGGTTTGTTAACAACCGCACGCGCAATGGCGATACGTTGTTGCTGACCACCAGAAAGCTGATGAGGCTTACGCTGTGCCATTTTTTCTAGGCGCACCATGCGCAGTGCTTCCATTACTCGTGGTTCAATGTCCGCAGTAGGCGTTTTCTGCATACGAAGACCAAAAGCGACATTCTCATATACGGTCATGTGTGGAAACAATGCGTAACTTTGAAATACCGTGTTGACGTGCCTTTGCTCTGCAGGAACCTGTGTTACATCCTGGTCATCCAAAATAATTTGACCGTTATCTGCCGTTTCAAAACCTGCAATCATGCGTAAAACTGTTGTCTTACCACAACCAGAAGGCCCGAGAATCGTCAGAAATTCACCATGATTAACATCCAGATTTAAATTACCGATGATTTCCTTACCATCGAAACTTTTACTAATACCAGATAAACGAATAACTGGCTTTCCTGCTTGCGGTTTTGCGTTCAACGTCTGTATTTCCCCCACGTTCAAGCCGGGATTATCCCAGCTGATGTGACACTAACCATTCACTTTTGAGGCGCGCATCATAATCACCAAAAGTGTGAAATTAAAGCATTTTCTTATCTTGAAACAGAAATAATTTTGCAGGAAAAAGCCATCATTCCTTACCATACTGTTTTTATGAGATTAATTGGCATCTAGACACAGTTTGATAGCACTAAACTTTGTTCAACAATTGTTTCAATTTCATGACCTTGAAAGTGGTTAATTATCAACCATACAGTTGAGATTGCAAGGATTGTAGGTGAGTTGTGATGTTAGATGTGGAAAGATTTCTTTATAATGACGATTACATTAATTGACTGGAATTCCAGTCAAAATTTTACAAGTTAGTCTTGGATAAACTATGAACGACGATTTTGAGAAAGATTTCAATCTTGGGGGGAGTGTAGAGCGAGCTTTGTCTGGCAACTACGAGCTTAAAGCTGGCGCGGTTTTTAACGAAGCTTGGCGAGCAACCATCCAGCACTTTTTATCATTTTCTCCTGCCATTATTGTATTGCTTTTTGTCCAGTTAGGTATTTTCTATATTGCATTAAAACTGCAGTTGGGCGATTTGAGCGTTATTCTTGATGCATTTGAGAACCCAGAGTCGTTCACAAACGATATTGTGTCTTCTATTTATGTCGCGAATTTCAGTTATGAGGTGATTAGCGCACCAATTTATGCGGGGATCAGCTTGATGGCTATGAGCCATGTCGCCGGCCTGAAGACTAAGTTGCGCCATGTTGGAAAGGGGTTGCAGTTCACCATTCCTGTTATTCTAGCAACGCTCATGAGCTTAATGCTACAAGGTGTGGTTGGTATGATTTTTCCTTTACTGTCGCTGTATCTTTCCTTGGCATTTAGTCACTCTATTTTGTTGATTTGTGAGAAAAGGGTGCCACCAATGCAAGCGTTGCTGTTATCACTTCGCGCAATCAACAAGAAGATTTTTGTGGTCGCGGGGCTTTACTTAGGCGTGATGTTAATGTTTATTATTGCAGCAATGTTCTACGGTATTGGCTTGATTTTTGTGCTGCCATTCTTCTTCCATTTGAAAGGCATACTCTACCGCGAAATGTTTGGAATTAAGCTTAAGATCGTTACAACACAGAAAAACGATAATGATCACGATGGTAACTCACAGGTGTTTGATGCCTAATTCTTTGAAATCAATAAGTTTACGAGTGGCGGCAACCTGTATAGCCGCCACTTTCATTTCTATAGGCCCATATTTACACTACGAGAAACAGTTTAAATATGTGGAAAATCCTGACGTACTCTCTGGCAAGATTAAGCATGTCGATTTATCACACTTGCCATACATCGGTGATATCCCAGACTTCAATTCAATAAAAGATACGAAAGAGAAAAAAGCTGCTTTTTTTGATTTTTTAAGGCCTAAAATTGCTCTTGAGAATCAACGAATTCGTCATGAGCGGGCCTTTCTGACCTCTTTAAAGGTGGGACAAGTGACGCAAGAACAACAAGAGTATGCGCAGCGGTTATCATCTCTGTATTCGTTGCCCTTGAGTAACGATAAGATTGATCAAGCATGGCTAGACGAGATGCTTGTGCGAGTGAACGTCTTACCTGAAGCCTTGGTTCTAACTCAAGCGGCAAATGAATCTGCGTGGGGCACTTCTCGTTTTGCTACTCAAGCAAACAACTTGTTCGGCCAATGGTGTTATAAAAAGGGCTGTGGAATTGTTCCAGCGCAACGTGGCGCTAACAAAGTTCATGAAGTTGAAAAATTCGATTCTATACAACAGTCTGTTCATGGCTACTTTATGAATGTTAATCGAAACCCAGCGTATGCAGACCTGCGTGAAATCAGAACATCTCTGGCTGAAAAGAACAAGGGCTTGTTAACGGTCGCAACCGCGTCAGAGTTAACGCATGGGTTGCTAGCCTATTCTGAACGTGGCATCGCCTATGTACACGATCTTCGCGCTATGATTCGTCATAACAACGCCTACTGGACGCAATAAAATAACGGATAAAATGAAAAAGTTAAGCCTAAGTCTGTTGGGAAGTGCGGCGCTAATTCTTGTATCGCCGACAACCCAAGCTCAAGAGTACATGTTCACGTACTCAAAGTTATACACTCAACTAAAAAACAACAACAAAGAAGGGCATGACGATGTGAAAGTTGGTGTCTTTTTTGTGGACGCAAAAACTAAACAAATTTGTACGATAGAAAAAGCTTGGATGGAAAAAGAAGAGCACTATGAAGAGTTTGTTATCCCTGCTTCACAAGAGTTGCCTTTACCTGTTGATAAAAACTTAAAGTCAGCGAATCCGTTGGTTTTTGTCGATACCCCAAAAGATACACGTTGCGATTACTCACTTGTCGTGATGACCAAAGAACCATTACAGGGTAACGTTTCTTACGACCAACTTAAGCCTCTTCTACCTCAAATGCAGACGATGCTGGAAGATTTAGGCGGTATGTTTGCGGGTTGGTTTACACCGGAGGTTCAAGGTGTGACGATGGAGTTTGCAAATCAACTGAATGATAAAGTGATTTTCTCAAACGGAACCGAAAAGCCAATTGTCAATGGCAAGATACAAGTCGCACTAAGTGAAATAGGGCAAGGTGGCACAATGACACTACCAGAACCGACGATGCGAGTGTTACCTTATCTACCTAACGCAAAGAAATGAACACTGAACGTTTAGAAAGGGCTGCAATCGCAGCTCTTTTTTAATTTTGACCGTAACTAAAGTATCTTTCACACTCTTTTCTTAAAGACTCAATAAGACAAGCATTTAATCCTGCGTAAAAAGCTCGTATAATCCACGCCCCAAAGAAACCCATGTTAGGAAGTCCTAGTCGATTTATCGGCGATGTGAGAGCCCGCAATGAACCAAATAGATACAAGAAAAGAAACCCTAGAATTCAACAAGCTTCAGAAACGCCTAAGAAGACA
The DNA here is from genome assembly GCF_000742455.1 of Vibrio sp. OY15. Lineage (NCBI taxonomy): Bacteria > Pseudomonadati > Pseudomonadota > Gammaproteobacteria > Vibrionales > Vibrionaceae > Vibrio > Vibrio sp. OY15. Next base: position 668,720 of record NZ_JPIL01000001.1, read on the forward strand.
TGTTGGAAATGCCATTACTGATTACAACATGATCGAAGAAGGCGATGTTGTAATGGCATGTATTAGCGGTGGTAAAGATTCATTCGCGATGCTTGATATCCTGCTGAATCTTCAAAAAGCCGCACCGATCAAATTTGAAGTGGTTGCGGTAAACCTAGACCAAAAACAACCGGGCTTCCCTGAGCACATTCTGCCAGAGTATTTCGAAACACTGAATATCCCTTACTATATCGTCGATAAGGACACGTATTCCGTCGTAAAAGAGAAGGTACCAGAAGGCAAAACCACTTGTGGTCTGTGTTCACGCCTGCGACGTGGTACGCTGTATTCATTTGCAGAGAAGATTGGTGCAACTAAGCTTGCGCTAGGTCATCACATGGATGACATCGTCGAAACAATGTTCTTGAATATGTTCCACGGCTCTCGCCTTAAAGCGATGCCACCAAAGCTACGCTCTGATGATGGCCGTAACGTGGTCATTCGTCCATTGACTTACTGTCGTGAAAAAGATTTGATCAAATACGCTGAGCACAAGGATTTCCCAATAATTCCGTGTAACCTTTGTGGCTCTCAAGAGAACCTTCAGCGTCAATCTATAAAAGCAATGTTGATTGAATGGGATAAGAAGACGCCAGGGCGTGTGGAAGCAATTTTTAAATCAATTCAAAACGTAAGCCCAAGCCAACTAGCAGACCGCGAATTGTTCGACTTTGTTAACTTACCGCTAGATCGTGAAGGTAACCGCGAAGAGTATGAATTTAATGAGGCTGTCGTTTCTTCGACGAATATTGATGAATCGATGTTCATCGATGTTACGAACATCTAACTCGTAAAAAAGGAGGTCAATTAGACCTCCTTTTTTGTACCCAACGCTTTAACTGTTCCCAAACAAAAATCCCCCTGTATTCGGGGGATTTATTAGCGCTTATTTGAAAGCGCTCAATACATAGCAATACTAAGGAGAGATTAGGTTGCTGTATTTGGATCGAGAGGACTAATGTAGCCTTTTGGTTTTAGAGCCAACACGTCGCAATTTATTTTATCAATTACGTGCTCCGCTGTATTACCAATAAAGACAGCAGAAAGCCCAGTTCGCCCTGTAGTACCTAAAATAACCATTGCAGCATTCAAGCGCTCTGCAGCTGACGGAATGACATCTTCAGGTAAACCTTGCTCAACTATCGTTTGTTCTTCATCAAGACCATGTTTTTGGCGTAGTGCTTTCATAGCCGTTAAATGATGACCTCGCACTGCATCGGTATAAGTCGTTGGGTCAAATTCAGGAAGTTCAATCGTAATGTTCGCCGGTGTAACGGGGTAGGCGTTAACAAGATATGGCTTGGCCTCAAGCCGAGTGGTGATTTCTTTTAATCGCTCGACCATCGTATCGTTGAGATCAATATGAGTCGGGTTTTCTGAGCCCACATGTACTGAGGCAAGGATACTTGCTTGTTCCGGCCAAGCAGCATTCTTGATAAGAAGCACTGGAATAGGGCATTTTCGCAACAAGTGCCAATCTGTCGGTGTGAAAATGACAGACTCTAAAACATCATGCTTACGTGTGCCTTTGATGACTAGGTCATGATTGCCTGCATAGACTTCAGCAATAATCGCCTCATAAGGGCGGTTGTGCCAGACAACACAAACATCAAAGTCGAAGCCATCGTTTAGGTATGGTTGAGCAATTTTACGCATCCACTGCTCACGCTGATGAATGACACCTCGACGCATAGCATCTCTTTCATCCACTGATAGCATTGACGTCATGTCATACGAGAAATCGTAAATGGATAAAAAGAAAGTGATTCGGCTTCTAGATACACTTTTCTGAGCTAATTGAACAGCTCTTGCAAGTGCGGGCTGCTCATCATTATTGATGTCAGCTACAACAAGGATCTTACTGTATATACTCATAACTAAGCCCACTTCTATTGCAAAACCAGATACTGAATGTAAATTAAATCAGTATTTTGGAGTACTCACCGTACATTTTTACTGTAGCTTAGTTTGGAGAACTTTTTGAGGACTTTCGAAAGGAATTTATGAGAAATATGATGTAGCTCATTTTCGAGCTACATCAATAATTAGGGTGTATTATTCTTTAGTTACACCAGCAAGTTCCATCAATGCATCGTGGTCTAAGATAGTGATATATTTACCTTTTACGCTTAGGATCTCAGATTTCTGGAAACGACCTAACAAACGACTGATCGTTTCGACTGTAAGACCAAGGTAGTTGCCAATATCACCACGAGTCATAGTTAAACGAAACTCTCTAGGGCTGAAGCCACGCTGAGAAAAACGCGTTGATAGGTTGTAAAGGAAAGCAGCTAGTCGCTCTTCTGCATTCTTTTTAGAAAGAAGCAAAATCATTTCCTGATCACCTTTAATTTCGTTACTCATCAAACGCATGATTTGCTGGCGAAGCTTAGGCATCTTACCCGATAGATCGTCTAAAATTTCGTATGGGATTTCACATACCATCGACGTTTCGAGTGCTTGAGCAAAGCTAGGGTGGGAGTCACCAGTGATAGCATCGAAACCGACTAAGTCTCCAGCTAAGTGAAACGCTGTGATTTGCTCATCACCTTGCTCTGTGATCGTATAGCTCTTGATGGTACCAGAGCGGATAGCGTATAGCGATTTTAGCTCATCACCGGCCTTAAAAAGCTCTTGTCCTTTTTGAATAGGCTTCTTACGTTCAATGATTTGGTCAAGCTGGTCAAGTTCTGCCTCATTCAGAGTGAACGGGATACACAGTTGACTAATGCTACAATCTTGGCAATGAATGGCGCAACCGCCTGATTGGATACGCTTTGTTGCAGGTTTTTCAGAAATCATAACAACCTTTCACTATTTGATATACATCAATATTTTAGCATCGCTTAATCCTAAAGGGTAGCAAAAATGTCACCTCAATAGAGTTTAACGTTATATGAAACCGAGTAATGCTAAGGCTCCTACAGCGGTATACGTACCATAGCCAATAAGGATTAATGCTGAAATATTTCTAAATATTAATGATTTTTGTAATTTCTGAAAATGATTGGCACCGTATCCAATAATAAGCATTGCAGGTAGCGTTCCGAGCCCAAACGCAAGCATAATTAGGCCGCCGTTCATCGCACTACCAGAAACCGCCGACCAAGTAAGCGCTGAATAAACTAAACCACATGGTAACCAACCCCAAATAAAGCCAAATGGCAACGCGTGAAGAGGATGCTTTAATGGCAACAAACTCTTCCCTGCCGGCGAGATAAAGCGCCAGAGATACTGCCCTAGCTTTTCTATTAAAAGTAAGCCTTGCCACCATTTAGCAATATACAGCGCGACCAGAATCATGAATAACGCAGCAATCAGCCTTAACCAAGCAAGAGAATGCGTTAACCCACTAAGCTCAGATAAACCTGATATAGCACCACCCACTAATGCTCCTATTAAGGTATAACTGATCAATCGTCCGAGGTTGTAGAAGAGGGGGATAAGGGGGGTGGTTTTATTTTTAGCAGAAGAGCCCATGGTAAGCAGAGACGCGATACCACCACACATACCCATACAATGACCGGCTCCTACTAAGCCGATCATCAACGCACCGATAAAATCAGGAGTCATAAAGGTCGCTACTTTTTATCACTATTAGATTGGTCTTCTTCGTCGAGAAGAATGTTGTGCCCTTGCCGTTCAAGATCTTCAAACTGATCGCTTCTTACCGCCCAAAGAAAAACGGCGACAGCAACACAAACGAGAACGATAGCGATGGGAATCAATATATAAAGACTTTCCATGTTTGCTTTCTCTACTTATTTCTCTTTGAGCAGGCGCAAAGAGTTAGATACAACGATAATTGAGCTTGCAGACATGCCAACTACTGCAATGTAGGGAGCCACTAAACCTGCGACCGCCAAAGGCAAAATTAACAGGTTGTAACCCAAAGACCAAGCCAAGTTTTCTCGAATAATCTTTCTTGTACGCAGTGCAAGCAAACGTGCTTCTAGTAGCTTTTCGAGATTATCCCCAAGTAACGTCATATCTGCAGAAGCTTTAGCGACATCTGTACCACCGCCCATTGCGACAGAAAGGTGAGCTCCGGCGAGAGTCGGCGCGTCATTGATTCCATCACCAACCATCATAGTGATACTGTTTTCGTCCAAGCTCTTAAGGTATGCAAGCTTATCTTCTGGCTTTGCTGACGCGACGATGTGACCGATACCAATTTCATTCGCCACTGGTTGGGCGTTTGAGAGAGAATCACCAGTTAGCAGGGTTGTCTTAATTCCAGCGTCAGCAAAACGTTGAATAAAGGCTTTGCTTTCTTTTCGGATAGGGTCGCGGTAGTAAAAGCTAGCGACATGCTTGCCATCAACCGACAGATAGACCGCCTGGCTTTCACCACTTTCTTTGCCTTGAACAAAAGCCGCACTGCCTATCTTAACGATTTTGCCATTCCATATCCCTTCAATCCCTGACCCAATCACGTTTTGCACATCAGACACGATAAAGTCATCATTGGTGAAAGTTGCAAAAGAACGAGCGATAGGGTGGTTTGCATGAGCCTCTAAAGCTGCAGCTAGTGATAGACAATCTTTCTGTGGGAGATCACTAAGTACCTTTGTTTCACAGATCTCAATATCACCTTTCGTTAGAGTGCCTGTTTTATCTACAACTAAGTGGTTGATCTTACATAATGTCTCAAACACATGGCCTTTACGAAGTAAAATGCCAAAATTACCCATTCTAGAGGTAGCACAAGTGAGTGCGGTCGGTGTGGCCAGAGATAGCGCACATGGACACGTAGCGACTAACACAGACAGCATGATCCAAAACGCATCATCTGGTTTTGTTTGATGCCAGTAAAACCAAGTACCAGCAGAGATGATAAGAATCACACCAACAAAGTAACGGGCGACAATGTCTGCAATTTCCGCAATTTTAGGTTTGGAGTGTTGAGCTTCATCTTGTAAACGCACGATGTTAGAAATCATTGAATCGGCCTTTGAGCTTACTACCTCAAGTTCAAATGATTCGTCTCCGTTTAGCGTTCCCGCATAAACAATATCGCCTTCTCGTTTCACAACGTGCACTGACTCACCCGTTAGCATGGATTCATCAATATGAATACGGCCTGAAATAACTTTACCGTCAGCGGGGATATGTTCACCAGGTAGAACGCGGATACGATCGCCAACTTTTAGCGTCTTCACGGGTATCTGATCACCGTCCAGCGTTGTAGCAATTGCCGGAATCAACTTAAGAAGGTTACCACTCGCTGCAGCAGCTTTGCGACGAGCGCGCATCTCTAAGAATCGACCTACTAACAAAAAGAAGGTAAACATCGAGATAGATTCAAAGAAGACTTCGCCTTGTTCAGTTACTGTTGCAACTAAACTTGCAACATAGGCAAAGATCAACGCGATAGAAACCGGGACATCCATACCAAGGGTTCGGCCTTTGATACTGCGCCATGCGTTTAAGTAAAATGGAAGAGCGGAATAAAGCAAAACAGGAGTAGCAAAAATCAAACTTACCCAACGAAAGTAACTTTTAAACTCTGGCTCTAAATCACCAAAGACTTCGAGATACAGTGCAACGGCGAGCATCATGACCTGCATGGTTGCTAAACCTGCAATACCTAGCCGATATAGATATTGCTTCATCATTCGATGGTAAGAAGCTTCTTGCTTATCTGCTTCAAAAGGTGCAGCTTTGTAACCAAGTTTATGTATAACGGAAAGGAGCTCGCTTAACCGTACCTGAGTTTTATCCCAGGCTAGTAACGCTCGATTGGTGGTTGTATTAACACGGATAGATACCAACCCGGCCGTATTAGAAACTTGCTTTTCGATTAACCACGCACAAGCGGCACATGAAACGCCTTCCAAAGAAAGGGTTACTTCAGAAACATTTTCGCGATTTCGTACGAATTCAGATTGTACATCCGCATTGTCATAATGAATTAAAGCTTGGAGTTGCTCTGGTACTAGATCTGCCTTTTCTGCAGGCGCAGTGCGGTATTGGTAATATGATACAAGACCACTATCGACAATAGTCTGCGCCACAGTTTCGCAGCCCGGACAACACATGTCGCGAATTTCACCCAATATTTCTACTTTGAAATCCGTGTTGGCTGGTACATCTTCACCGCAGTGATAACAGGATTTACACATATGCTTACTTCATTAACGGTGTTGAAGAGGCAGGAAACTCAACTTTACCTTGGATCATCCATTGCTTGTCGTGTGGTTGTAGTTCAACAAACCATGGTCCTTGAATAGATTCCTCAGCTTTTAGTCGGTAATTACCAGATGCATCCGCTGTTACAAGCTTTGTGAAGTCACGATCAGGAAGAGTACGATGAGTGAAAGTGGCCGTTAGAGCAGGGTAATGAGGTAGCTTCCCTTTAGCGAAAACAATCACAACATTGTTATTTTCAGAGGAAATCTCAGCGTTAAGACCTAGGTCACGAGCGACATTCATTTTACTAATGTCGATATTAATACCTTTGCCTTTTTTATAGTAATCCTCGGCGACTAAAGAAACAGAGTTGTTCGAGAAAACGACCACAGTAATCACAGTCCAAACTACGACAGTAAGAGGAAGGATGATTAGGAACCACGGCCAAAATTGTTTATACCAAGGCTTTACCATAAAAAAGTTCTCAACAGCTAAATGAAAAAATGTAAGGCGTTAAATTTAAAGGAAAGACAGCCCCTATGAAAGGGGCTGTTATTGCTATGTTACGTAATATCTCAGTTACTTACTCTCTGAGTTACTTAAACTCCAGACATATGAGGCAACGAGCTGAACTTTATCTTCACCCAAAATGTCTTTCCACGCAGGCATTACGCCTGAGCGTCCGTTCATTACGGTTTCTGTTACAGCTGCACGAGAGTCACCAAATAACCAGTCTTGGTCTGTAAGGTCAGGCGCACCGACTGCAGGGTTACCCTTACCATCGGTACCATGACAAGCAGCACACACTACGAAGCGTGCTTTACCTGCCGCGGCTTCACGAGCATTTACTTTACGACCAGATAAACTAAGTGTGTAACTTACAACTTCTTGAACACCTTGCTCACCAAGGGCATCTTTCCATGCTGGCATTTGACCAATACGGCCGTGCATGATGGTTGTAACGATCGCTGCTGGCTCGCCACCATATAGCCATGCATCATCAGTCAGGTTAGGGAAGCCTTTCTGACCACGTGCATCAGAGCCATGGCATTGAGAACAGTTTTGCAAAAACAAACGCTGACCAACTTTTAATGCTTCAGGATCTTGCGCAATTTCAGGAATTGGGCGTAGACCACTGTCATTGTGCGCAAGTTTACGGAATGCTTCGCCGAAGTAAGCGTCGGCATCATCCAGTTCTTTTGCATATTGGTTTAGTTGCTTGTTCTCTTGTGCTGCAGCGATGGCTTCTTTTGACTCTTCTAGTGAGCGAACGGTTTGAGCCGAACTCTGCCAGTTTAAAAAGCCCTTGAAGCTACCTAGACCTGGGAATAGGGCAAGGTAAACTGCTGCGAACACAAATGTGCTTACAAACAGGTAAGTCCACCACTTTGGTAGAGGGTTGTTTAGCTCGCGAATACCATCGTACTCGTGGCCCATGTCTTCCCCTTCCTCGACGCCCATTTTATCTTTAGCGCACCAAGTCAGGAGAATCGCACAGCCTACTAGCGTACCGACAGTAATCACGATAATCCAGAGACTCCAGAATGTAGTCATTACTTCTTCACTCCTTGGTTATTAGGGGTCTTTTGTTCTTCGTCAGCAAACACCAAGTTGGCATCTTCTTCAAAGCGTGCTTTACGCTTTTTACTAAATGCCCACCATACGATGCCAATAAAACTAGCGAAGAGTACAACGGTATAAATACTATGAATTGTACCGAAATCCATATGATCCCCTTACTTCATTGCATGACCAAGAGACTGAAGGTAAGCGATGATTGCATCCATCTCTGTTTTACCTTCTACTTCTTTAGCCGAATTCGCGATCTCTTCATCAGTGTATGGAACGCCGAACTGATCACGAAATAGCTCAAGTTTCTTCTGAGTTAGCTTACCGTCTAAAACGTTTTCAGCTAGCCACGGGAAACCTGGCATGTTTGACTCAGGTACAAGCTCACGAGGATCTAACAGGTGAACACGGTGCCATTCGTCAGAATAACGACCACCAACACGAGCTAAATCCGGGCCTGTACGCTTAGAGCCCCAAAGGAATGGGTGTTCCCAAACACTCTCACCAGCAACAGAGTAGTGACCGTAACGTTCAGTCTCTGAGCGGAAAGGACGAACCATCTGGCTGTGACAGACGTTACAACCTTCACGGATGTAGATATCACGGCCTTCCATCTCCAAAGGAGTGTAAGCGCGCAGATTTTCTACAGGTTCAGTCGTTTGCTTTTGGAAAATCAGAGGAGTGATCTCTACAAGAGCACCCCAACTGATAGCAAACACGATAAAAATAGCCAACAAACCGACATTACGTTCTAAGATTTCATGGCGATTATTAGAATTATTACTCATTCTTAAATCTCCTTATGCCGGATGTGGGATAGCTTTTAGGCTTTCTTTAGGTGCACTTACCGTTTTGTACGTGTTGTATGCCATTAGGAACATACCAGATAGGAAGATAAATCCGCCTAGGAAACGTACAAAGTAGAACGGATAAGACGCTTCTACAGATTCAACAAAACTGTAAGTTAGCGTACCGTCAGAGTTAACCGCGCGCCACATAAGACCTTGCATTACACCAGAGATCCACATCGCAACGATGTAAAGAACGGTACCGATTGTTGCTAGCCAGAAATGCACATTAACTAGACCAACAGAGTACATACGCTCTTGGCCAAATAGGCGAGGTACCAAGTGATATACAGAGCCGATAGAAACCATCGCAACCCAACCTAACGCACCAGAGTGAACGTGACCAATGGTCCAGTCTGTGTAGTGAGAAAGTGCGTTAACCGTCTTAATCGACATCATCGGGCCTTCAAAGGTAGACATACCGTAGAACGACAGTGAAACGATTAGGAAACGTAGGATAGGGTCATAACGAAGCTTATGCCATGCACCAGATAACGTCATAATACCGTTGATCATACCACCCCAAGAAGGAGCAAATAGAACCAGCGACATAACCATACCTAGAGACTGAGTCCAGTCTGGTAGCGCTGTATAATGAAGGTGGTGAGGGCCTGCCCAAATATATAGAGAAATAAGTGCCCAGAAGTGAACGATAGATAGACGGTAAGAATAAACAGGACGTTCAGCTTGTTTAGGAACGAAGTAGTACATCATACCTAGGAAACCAGCGGTCAGTAGGAAACCTACCGCATTGTGTCCATACCACCACTGAACCATCGCATCCACTGCGCCCGAGTAAATCGAGTAAGATTTACCAAGTGACACAGGAATAGCCATGCTGTTCACGATGTGAAGTACTGCTACTGTGATAATAAAGGCACCGAAGAACCAGTTTGCCACATAAATATGTGACGTGTTTCGCTTCACTAGTGTGCCGAAGAACACCACCGCATATGATACCCATATTAGCGCAATTGCGATATCAATAGGCCATTCTAGCTCAGCATACTCTTTACCCGATGTTAAACCGAGAGGCAAAGTAATGGCTGCTGCCAGGATGATTGCTTGCCAACCCCAAAAGGTGAAGGCAACGAGTGGGCCACCAAAAAGACGTGTTTGACATGTGCGCTGTACAACATAATAAGACGTTGCGAACAGAGCACTGGTACCAAACGCAAAAATTACCGCATTAGTATGCAGTGGACGTAAGCGACTGTACGTCAACCACGGCGTATCAAAGTTTAGCTGTGGCCAAACTAATTGAGCGGCAATCAAAACACCAACAGCCATACCAACTATGCCCCATAAAATGGTCACAAGGGTAAATTGGCGAACGACTGTATAGTTGTAGTTTTGTTCAAGCTGCTTTACTTGGCTCATTTGCATGCTTCCAATTTCTAATTAACTACACTTTTACTTCCAACACGACTTGCGTCGTAACACCACCCAAGTAAACTCTAGAATTCAAGTGTTATCATCACCTTATTTCCATTGCTGACTTTAATAAAAAGTGGCATTTTCAGCGTGACACTATACTTGAATTAACAATTCAATGACAGGGTAGTAACCTTACTGGACCTCTGGAAATCATTTTTTATTTAAAAAGTTTGAAGTTTGTAACAAGGATATTAGTAATTATGCCTGCACAAAAGTTAACAAAGGCGCGACTTGCACAAATCTTAATCATGCTCAGTGTTTTAATAGGCGCATTTTTCTGGCGTACCTTTACACACGAGAGCGTTAATAGCGTTGACTGTTCACAAAAAGAACGATGCGATGTAACAATTGAAGGAGAAATAATCACGATTAATCGTGACTCAATGGGAATTTCGCTCGAAACGACAGAAAGTAGCACTCTAAAAATTGATCTAAATCAATCTGGTAATTTTATCAATCTCAACGAAAAGCATAAGTCAGTAGAATGGGACATCATGCCTGAATCGAAAAAAATCACCTTTAAAAAAGGTGAAAACATTGTTGTAGTTCAATTATAAATACGATCTATCACGAGATAATCGTAACTTATTAATGAAATTAACACCTTCTTACCTAGAGAAAATTGGTTGGAATGGTATAACAGCAGAGTGATATCCAATTATAAAATCGTATGCATTGCCAATCAGTTTTTACTCATATTAAAGATGAAGACTCAGCGATAAAAACGCTCAGGTCAGAATTGACACAACAGAACTTGTCTTACGTGATGTGTTACTACACGGAAGAATACAATTTCGAGTTGATTCGAGAAGCGTTTCTTGCGCATTTTCCTGGTGTGCCTTTTCATGGCGCCAGTTCATGTCAAGCCGTAATGACAGATCAGGGCTTTCATACAGGACCAGTAATTGCGGCACTTGCTGTTTATGATACAGGTCCTCATGCTTATGGTACTGGTATTTCTAATCACAACTCAGGTGACAGCGTCACCAAGGCTTTGGATATGGCCCTTGAGAACGCAAACCGTGTAGGAGAGGTACCAAACTTAATTCTACTTCATGCTACACCAGGGCAAGAGGAATCAATCATTGCGTCTATAGATGAAAGATTTGGAACTCTAATTCCAATTATTGGTGGTTCGGCCGCTGATAATAACATCGCTGGGAAATGGTCTGTGATAACCGCCCAAGGCTCTCAAACTTCAGGTTTAAGCTTAACTCTCTTTTACTCCTCTCAACCTGTTGATATCGCTTTCAGCGCTGGGCATACACCAACTAATATCAAAGGTGTTGCAACCAAGACCAACGATAGATGCTTACTTGAAATTGATAATGAACCTGCGCTCAATGTTTATAGAAGGTGGACAAATCACCAGGATAACCAAGTAGGTAAAGATAATATGCTGTTTACAAACTCGAGTGCTTATCCATTAGGGCGGATCGCAGGTCATCTCTATGATCGCCCATATTACAAGTTATCCCATCCGATCCGTGAGACGCCAGATGGTGGAATCGAGTTGTTTACACGAATAGAAGAGGGTGACGAGCTCACATTAATGAAAGGAAGTCGTGAGCATCTCGTTGCGCGCGCTGCAAAAGTCGTCAATGCCGCTTTTAACCAAAAATTAGAAGAGTCTCGAAAAATTGGAGTGATAAATATCTTTTGCGCAGGTCCCATGTTGCACTTAATGCAAGACATGAATAGCGTTTGTGAACAAATTAACCAAGAACTAGAACATTTGCCTTTTATTTGCCCTTTTACTTTCGGCGAGCAAGGTAGATTTATTGGTGGTGAGAATGGACATGGAAACCTGATGATTTCATCGGCTATATTCCATAAACCTTATGAAAGATAAATACTTAGACATATATCAACAGGAAGCGCTTCAAGAAGCGTTAGTTGAGCTAAAGCAGGCTAGACAAAGAGAACGACTACTCGCTGATGAAAACAAGGCCATTCTTTCCGCGATATCTGCGATGAGTGAGGCAAAGAATCGGCATGAGATATTTACGGGATTAAACAATGTCCTCAAAAAGTACATCAACTTCGATGATTTTATTGTACTGACTCGTGATGGTGAACGATATCCCTTCAAGACATTGATATCAACTAATAGCGTATTTGATAATGTATCCTGGTTACACGGTAACACCTATCAAAGAGCTCTCAATGGTGAATGCATTCTACTGTTCGAGCCAGATAAACTCGCTGAGTTTGTTAACTTAAACAGCTTTATAAAAAGCCATGTAAACTCGGTCGTTTTAACTGGTATACGTTCAGAAGTAACGCAAACCGTAATCCTACTTATTGGAGCTCAGAAAGGGCACTTTAGCATAGAGAATAAGGAAACCTTGAGGCGGTTTCGTCCCTTAATTGAAAGGGCGGTCATTGATATCGAGACCAAAGAGAAGTTACAACGTATCGTTGAGGTAAGAACAACTCAGCTCGCTAAAGCAAGAGAAGAAGCAGAGCTTGCGAACCGCTCTAAGTCGGAGTTCTTAGCGATGATGAGCCATGAAATAAGAACCCCTTTAAATTCCGTTCTTGGAATGCTAGATATACTGAAGCAATCAACCTTGTCAGAAGAACAAATTGATGCGTTGAGCCAAATGGAGTGCTCTGCAGAGTTACTTCTCGCGATAATCAGTGACATTCTTGATCTCTCTAAAATCGAGTCAGGTCGCTTTCAGCTCAATGAACAATGGATTAATTTAAGAGACACTGTCACTTTTGTCATTTCTCAGCAAAAACAAATAGCTAAGAAGAAAAATCTCCAATTTAAACTCAACTGTACTGTCACTAATGACAAACAATTTTGGATTGACTCCACGCGGTTATCTCAAATCCTGTTTAATCTAATAGGGAATGCAATAAAGTTTACAGACGAAGGTGAAGTAAAAGTTTCTGTATCTGAGCAAGATGCTGAACTTGTGATCTCAATATCTGACACTGGAATTGGTATATCTAAAGCAAAGCAAGAGCACTTGTTTACGGCATTTCATCAAGGAGACCGTTCCATCACGAGACGCTTCGGTGGTACAGGACTGGGGCTCGCAATAACCAAGCATTTAGTTGAAATGATGCGTGGAAAGATTGCCGTTAAAAGTGATGAGCATGTTGGTTCAACCTTTACGATTTCGATTCCAGTTTTGACTCGTTGTAATCAAAATCGTCCAGTTAGAATCGAAACCAATCAACCGACAAAAGCAATGGAACTTCTCGTCGTAGAAGATACCGAGTCGAATCAGTTCGTAATAAAGCTTATCTTAAATAAGCTTGGCCATAATGTTCATATCGCAAGCCATGGAGCAGAGGCATTAACATTTTTAGAAGAGAATGAGGATTTAATCGATTTGATTCTCATGGATGTCTCGATGCCAGTGATGGATGGAATTACCGCAACAAGACTTATTCGAGATAAAGGTCTCAGGACCCCAATTATAGCGTTAACTGCATATGCGTTAGAAAGCGATAGAGATAAATGCCTGGATGCCGGCATGGACGGATTCATTTCCAAGCCAGTTAGAAGACAAGATATCTTTGAAGCTATACAGTCATTTCAATAAGCAAAAAGGCGTTAATATAGATCTTAACAATCGATAGATTATTAAGATCTATATTAAGTATTTTATGGTAAATAACCATTATGTTTAATGCTCACAGTAAGGCCCTTAAATTTAAAATCTGCAGGGGAATAGGAGCATACTCAGACAACATTTAGCGTACGGCGATATTTAATTTAACATAATATACATAATGCGCACTAAGGGTCTAATAAATCATCATCAGGGTCAGTAACATCATACCAACTACATTGACCACAATAGTCATAACGACAATTATCTGAATCAACAAAAACCAAAAACTCAGATAGCTGTTTGCATTCTGGGCAGGTATCTTCGTATTTTCTTAAAACTGTAAGGTCTTCAGTATCTAAAGTTATAGACATTTCTATTTCCTCGCTAATCTATCTAAGGCAGTTGCTTTTTACTGAAGCCATGAACCACAACAACCAAACCTAAAACATAAACCCCTAGAAGTCCTAGAAACTCATAAGGATATTCAAATATCAAATCAATCATAAACAACTCCAGTGTGAACGTGCCAAAGATTAGCTGTGTACATGTTCCGCTTCCTCGAAGCGATTTTCGCAAGCTCAATATCACTTCTTGCGGCGAGCGGTCTAACTAGAGGCTGCCCATCTGAATAGCATTATTGTCCCCCAAATGCAGAAGCCCCAGAACAGGGTCCAAAGAATATTTACCAGCATAGCTATATCTGAACAGGAATATTTTGCTGGAGAATATCGGTTGGCTTTTCACGTTGGCCACAAGTGAAGATCCTTTCTGAATCTTCCCAAGTTACCCGATAGACACAATCCGAAAGAACCTCGAACTGATAGCCAATATCAACCAAATCTGTATGGTCAAAGCTGAAAAGCTTATCCGTACCATCGTAAACATCAATGTATATCTTATAGAAAGTTAGGTCACGATTTAGCTCTCCCATCGATTTCAAGTTAGTAGTAAGCGCGATTTGCTTAGCGTACCCAGTGATAAAAAAGTCGTAACCATCTAAAGGGCCAAAACCGGAACTGGTCTTTTTCTTAGGTGAAGTCCGCGTTCCTTGAGCTGTTGGCGTACCAGCTGGAATTTCTAAGTTAACATTTTGCTGCGTGACTGGTTCCGGTGCCTTTTCGGGTTCAGGCCACCAAGCCCAAATATTAAAGACCAGACCAAGAGACAATAACAACGCACTCCCGACGACAGGCCAACGTTTCCAAAAAGGCTTTATGTCCTTTGCTTGTGCTTCTTGCACATGCTTGTTCGATTGAGAATGACTTTTGTAAAACGGAAAATACTCCGACTTATAAGATCGTATCGAAGTGTTTACCACCTCACCATTGCAACCATCTTGAACCTTTTTAGTGTATGAGTTGCTGGAGCCCATTGCGGTGTTTTTGGTACAGCGATAAGTGACTTCAATCATGTCTTTAATATCGCGATGCACCTTGCGTATGTTCTGAGTCAGCAAGATGATATCGACGCCATAGTGACGATGTATCGAAAACCACTCAAGAATCGCAGCCGGAAGCCCACGAGATGGTAGGCTCATATGAGCCTCATCAACAATGTACAAAGGCCCCTGTCCTTTCTCGTTTCGCCACTCATCCGAGTAATCTTCAATCTGACTAAAAGGCCGACTTGTAGAGCCAAAATCCGTCAACCGACCATCAACTATCTTGATTAAGTCGCGCACATCCTCACCGAATATCTTTACGAACCAATCAACATTAAGCGTAATGTTGGTGATAACTTTACGCCCTTCCTTGATAGCCGGAATAATGTGATAAGCAACAGCCTCGTAAGTCTTACCGCCTCCTGGTCTACCTGCTATTGCATAAATCATGAGCCTAACCTCGTAAACGGAATGAGTTGAAGCATTAAGCGAACCGTGATTGCAGCAAGGATGATAGAAAGGCACTGAGGTAAACCAACCGCAGCCATAACCCAAGAGACTGTTGGAGGAATTGAAGTCATATACTGACTCATATCGACAGGCGCAAAGAGCGCGAACACGCCAGAAAGCAGCATGTTAACCATCTCCATAACCTGCTCGACAGCCCAGAAAAATAAGTCCTTGAGCATGTTAAAAAGCGAGACTAAAAGCTGATATAAAAACACCAAAAGCTTGTTAAACAAATCAACTAACCAATCCATATTATCCCCCGAATATGATGCGACGCGCTGCAAAGATGGACGTCATAATGAGAACCGCACGAACGAAGCCGAAAATCCAATCAAAATTAATGTAATCCTCGAAACTGAAGTTGCCGAAGAATGGAACCGGAAGAACGAAAGAAGGACGCTGAGCGTTGGACAAATCTATGTTGCCAAATGAATTAACAAAGTCATCAATCACATTGGTTTTTAGATCATTAAGTTGACCAGACACCAAACCGCCTAACCCATCAGGATAAGCAGATTCATAAAAGCCAGAACAATTGCTAGCATCGATACAAGTACCACCCGTACCAGCGCCGGACGTGTCAGTGTTGGCAATACCATCCAATGTTTCAGAAATACCAGCGACATCCTCAGCAATACCATCCATTGCGCCAGCAATTTGTTCAACGTCATTACCAACGCCGTTAATCGCATTGGTGTTTTTATTTACCGCTGTTGTTATGTCAGCATTGGCCTGTTGAATCAGAGACTTTGTTTTACGATAGATTTCGTTATCGTTAGCTTGCTGCTTTTGAATGGCCTGCGTATTGGTGACAACTGAAGCATTAAGCGCAATGATTTGATTCTGAACGTCAGCACTTGCCTGATTGATGTCGATGTTCATCGCATTGAGCGCCTTGTTTACATCCTTATTCATTCCAGTTATTGCGCTAACTACTGCCGTATCTGTCGATTCATCTGTTGGAGGGTCCTCAACATCAGGTTCATCTGTTGGAGGGTCAGGAACGACAACATCATTGTCTGAATCTGGTAAAACGCTAGGGTCTTCGATGTCGCCGCCTGTTGGGTCGTCTGGGTCATGAGTTGGGTCTGTATCTGGTTTTTCCTCAGTGTCAGGGTCTTTATAGCTTTTACATTCAGGGTCAGAGCAGAAAGATGGGCCACTAGGAACATTACAAGCAGGGCCAATAACAGTATAACTTGCGTAGCACCAACCAGACTCACCGCACCAAGAGCTAGAGCGGTCAATAGCAGCGCCACAGCCGCCACCCATAGAAGAGCAAAGGTAAGATGAAGGCGATGAACTTCCCCATACACTGGACATCCAACGTACGCTATCGGATTGACCTTCAACATCTGAACAATCACGACCATTACATTCAGATTCCCATGACTCAGTTTCATCGCTACAAATGAAGGAAAACTCTTTACCTGATGATTCACAAGAATTTCTCGCTTCCTCTATCGCGTCAATAGTAGACTGTCGTGAGCAGTAAGGGGGCTTCTCACATATACCTGTTTTTGGGTTTAACTCAGTACCATCAGGACAGCCGCCAGAAGCCAGAGTTAAATCAACTCGAGACCAATCTTCATTCCATCTGCCGCTTTTAAAATATCGGTGTTTAACCTCGAGACTATAGCTACCAGAACGTTGATTAATCACAGTGTGCTCCCTTCCATCAATCATAAAGGAGCGTCCAACACAACTACCTACGCCTTGAGGATCAAAATAACTCCCAGAACTTATACCAAAACAATTAGAAAAGACGGCAAGATAACCACTCCAACTGTGAACCTTCATTACGGACGCATTAGCACTAAACGAAACACTCAAAAGTATCACCAGTGCCGCAATGCTTTGTTTAATACTCATGTATAAACCTCATTAAAAAAGGGGACCGAAGCCCCCTATCCTCTAAAGTTTTGAGAGGCCACAAATCCAGCCATGCCACCCAAAAGCACAAAGACGATGAGAATGACATCGTGAAGAATGGCCAACATAAACTTAAGCCTTATTCACAGCACGCTTAGCAAGAGTGATAGATTTGTAGGACATAGTGATGCCAACAATGATTAAGCCAGCCGCACCGATTTTTGTCGCAACGCCAGAAAGGTCGATTGCACTGAATGGGTCAGCACCTGCCTCACTTGCGAAAGCAGCACCAGAGAAAGCAGCCACAGCAACAGTAGCAGCACCACGTTTTGCGAATTTCTTCGCTTGATTGATGTATTTCATAAGTACCTCAGAGAAGTTTGATTAAACGTAAAGCCATCTTGATGGCATAGGTAGAAATGAAGCCCCCAAAGAACACCAAGGAAAAACCAAGGCCGAACATTTGAGTGGCTTCAGGGCCAGTAACCTGAGTGAAATCCATCAGCGAACCGTATTCTTGAGCCGTAACCATGACGTAACCACTACAAGAAGCAGCATCAACCTCAGGAACGACAGCAATAAAACCGTCAGCGTTTGGAAGTGCGCACACAGGCATAATTAAAAACCTTACTTAGCTTTTTCAGAGACAGGACTGTCGAACAGGCTGCGAATGACTTTGAAGTCACAAACCAAGTTGCGGCGAGGGTCTTCTGGGTCAGGTTCGTACTCGAACTCAACAAGAGCCGGACACATCGTTGTTTCGAATTTAGCGAGAAGTGCATCGTTTGGCGCAAATGGAACCTCAACAGATTCAATACCAAACGCAATTTGAGAGCCGTTTTCGTTTTCCCAAGGCTTCAGCGCCTTACCAGCAAACAAACGACCAATTTCATATTTTTTACCAGATTGCTTACCAACGCCTTTTGAGTAAGTACCACCTGTTAGAACGTAACGAACAGCCATGCTAATTCTCCATTATCTCTTTGATTATGTGTTTGTATGTATCAGGCAAGTTGAGCAAATCACCCTGCGTATCCTCAGATATGAGCAACCCGAAAACTTTCTCCAAGTCACCATCCAAGTACTTAGCAATATCCGCTAACGTACGGCCAACTTGACGACGAGCCCAACGAATGCGCCCGTGCATATCGAGCGCAACTTGTTTCTTTTTTGTAACCACCTTTACTGGAGAGCTGGATACGATAGATGCGCTATACGCACAAATTCCGGCGAAGTAACCGCTGATATTGAGAAGCACATCGATTGGCATCTCCTTCAGCTCACACTCACTTCTAAACCAAAACATATCGAGCCCAAGCTGAGCAGCCTTGTTATAAATACGCCAGTAAATACGAGATTTGCGGTTGCCAACCTCGAATGATTCATTGATAACCTTGCCGGACGGTTCAGCGAAATAACGCTCACCTGCACTAGGGCCGCAACCCCTATCAGATGTGCGAAACGCATTATCGGCATAGGCTTTTTTTGCATACTCACGACCAAAAAGGCCGTGGAAGTCATCGACTGCAAGGTCGATTCGAGACAGACGGTTACAGTCGAGAAGTTCTAACCACCAATGCAAACGGAATGCACTTGTGTGCTCAAAAACGTGTTTGCACCCTAGCCCCTCAATTTGGAAATAGCAGGTTCCGCGGTTGCCACCCAAAGCAACAAAACCAACGTGCTTGTTAGAGTGTTTGGTCATCAAGTGACATGAATCCTCGTAACCGTATAACCCCTTACCGCGCCAAGGTGACATGCGAAGGCCAAGAACGTGCAAGCAAAAAACCTCCAAACGTTCCATCATTGCAACGTTCCATTGCTGTTTGTATCGCTCGATTAACTTTTCTTTTTGCTCAGGAGTTTTAGCCATACGGTAATTTGGCTTAGGGATTGGAGCCCAGATAGCAGAAGAAAGATCTGACTTGTGAGCGTGACGCAAAGATGAGTAAGGGATTGTCCAAGACAGGTAATCAACAAAAACAAAAGGACTCGCCTCAGTATCGATTTCCAATTCTTCAGGGGTGAATACTTGTTTTTTCATGTTCTCTGAAAACCTGTCAAGAGTAAATTTATTGCATATCTTGGGTAAATATTTTTACCTTGTCAAGATACTGTATGAAAAAACACTCCTTATAATGAGAAAAAACATGGACTCAATAAGGGGTTTAACATGCTAAATGAGAACATTAAGAGACTCCGAGAGGAAAAAGGAGTCACTCAGCTTGAAATGGCTAAATCTGTCGGAGCATCGGCAAAAACCGTTATGAACTGGGAATCAGGCAAGACTGAGCCAAAAGCATCAGAGCTAGTTTTAATAGCTAAAAGACTTGGGGTATCAGTTAATGAAGTACTTGGAAGAGAACAGAATCCGCACGAAAGACTGATAGAGAAAATTAGTTCAGCGATTGGAGATTTCAACGACGCGGAGATCGAATCACTGTCGATAATGGTCGAAGGTTTGTATTTGAGGAATCAAAGCAACAGAGCTAGAAATAATTTCTCCTCAGATAAGACTCGCTAACGCTCAAACACTGGCGCGCTACGCTTGCGAATACACGGAGAACACTGATGGTTCAGTGGAATTTACCCCCGTAATACTAGACGGGGGTTTGGCTCCGCTTTTAGGTCCCTCCCGCAAAGCGGGCCCCTCCCAAAATGCTCGCTAACCGACGAAGTTATGACGATGAAAAAGATCATATTATCGATGGCCTTAATGAGCTCAAGTTCATTGGCAGACCCGACAATGAGCGAAATCATTGGTCGTGAAGAAGATCCAAACCAGCCGATTGAAGAAGTCTATGGCAAGGAACGCATAGACAGAATCAGAAACGGCGATGATACATGCATGTATGAATACAAAACCGATGAAGATGGAAATATCAAAAGTATACGACTTGAGGGAAAACCTATTCACTGCAAAGATCTTCTAACGTTTTTCATAATGCAAAACAAAGACAAACTAAAATGACATACTCAGCGTTTGGTATGTCATTTCATTAGTGCAGCATTATGTGTGTTATGTTACGGGCTCTCACTTCAAAGCGATTCTCTTTCCTGGCATGTACGGCAAGCCGACAATGAGCAAGTCTCTCGCCCACCCTTTGCGCGTTCTAGGCCAAAGGCGAACCACTCAACATAACACTCACCCATAATGCGCACTAATAGTGTAAGCCCAAAGCGATAATGTCCTAGTATTTCCAAGTGAATCTGTCCTATGTTTGCTTGGAGGTATTTAGGAAGTTAGTTACGATGAACTACCATGAATTGCACCGTTTCTCCATTATCCAAGATGTGTTAAACAATAAGTTAAAGTGCCGAGAAGCCACATCCATTCTTGGAATAAGCTACCGGCACTTGTCTCGCATACTTTATGCCGTAGCAGAACCTCAACCTAGCCCAAATCACGCAGCACATCAGATTGTGATGGGAAACGGTAAGGTAACTGCGATGATTGATGCAAAATTACAAATGTTCGAATTTGGTATAGGTATTAATGATGCAATTAATGGTGTTTGGTTACCTAGATCCAGTGCTTATAAAGATCACTACACTACTCCAAAAGCTCCACCTCATTCACGAATACATGGTACAAATTATCAGAACTGGATTGGCACGCTTGGAAGAATTAGGCATAGTGAAAATGTATTTAAGTCCACACTGCTTAACTGCTGAAAAAGCAAATACAAGAAAGCAAATACAAGATAGTTCTCATCCTGAGAAAATTCTTGAGAAGAAAGATGCTAACTGGAAACCTACTGTATGACTGTATACAAATTAAAAAGTAAACCTCGAGAATTTAAGGTCTTAGAGCATGACCCTTATAAGCGAGCTCTCGATTCAGATGACTTTAAGTTGTTAAGACGACTTCGAAGAGCCCCTGTTGATTCAACCAGCTTGAGAGATGTTTGGGTAAATGAATATGCAACATTTACTCAACACTTTAAATTTGCTGAAGCAATCCCAGACATATCTAAATGGAGAACATTTCTTGTCTTGAGAGAAAATGCATATCAGGTAGTACGAGATGTAATTGATTCTGACGGTGAGTTCTTACCGATTACAATCGATGATGAAAGTTTTACCGTGTTCAACGTGATGTCCTTTGGAGAAGAAGACAAGCAGAAAATCAAATTTGAAGACATTGACGGAGAACAAGGATTATTAGAGAAACTGGCATTTATAGAAAGCGATCTTTCAAATAAATATGTCTTTAAATCAAAAGATGAAGGTTGTACGTCAATTTATTGTGATGACAAACTCATATCGTTATGTGAAGAGCACAATTTAAAGGGGCTTTCGTTCGATACAAATCTACTCGATGTATTTGAAGATTGATTCATCAGAATTTTTGTATTAGTTCAGACTAGATCTGAGACTCCAATTTGAAAAGAAGAGAGTTACCCACTTTGATTAAAGGTGCTTAATCACTAATCAAGGACAATAAGAGGTAACTCTCATGCTTCATACTAACAATCCAATCATCAAACACAAAGCTGGCCTTCTCAATCTGGCTTCGTAATGGACCTAGAAAGCTTCAAAAAGCGCCTTATTGCGTTAGAAACACAGGTCGCTGAGAACGGTATCATTCTAACGGAAGAGCAAGTTGCAGCCCTTGAACGCAAGAAGCATGATGACGAGGCTTGCGGTGAGATAGAAACAGCGCATCCAGGCTACCACGGCTCTCAAGACACGTTTTATGTTGGCAACCTTAAAGGTGTTGGACGCATCTACCAGCAGACGTTCGTTGATACCTACAGCAAAATCACCTTCGCTAAACTCTACGAGACAAAAACACCAATCACCGCTGCAGATATGTTGAATGATAAGGTTTTACCGTTCTTCGAGGCGCATGAGCTACCAATGCTGCGAATATTGACTGGCCGAGGCACTGAATACTGTGGTCGTGTTGAACAACGTGATTACCAGCTCTATCTGGCCATTAATGATATCGACCACACTAAAACTAAAGCGATGTCACCACAGACAAATGGTATCTTCGAACGCTTCCACAAGACCATATTGAATGAGTTCTACCAAGTGACGTTCAGAAAGAAACTGTATGGCTCAATGGAAGAATTACAGAAAGATCTGGACGAATGGATGGACTACTACAATATCATCGTACTCATCAAGGAAAAATATGCTGTGGCAGAACGCCAATAGAGACATTAGAGGATGGGAAATCAATCTGGGCTGAAAAGAATCTAGCCCAGATATAATCTGACAGGCACCGAGTCGAAAAGTGGGTAAGTGTCAGATCAGGTATCAATTAGTACACTTTAAGATTATCAGGCTCCTTGCGGAGCCTTTTTACATCATTTTCTTTAGTGCTCTAGCATATTTTAATACTTGCCCCGCGGCTTCTAAGTCTGTTAATGCTCCAATCTCTAACAAAGCAATTCCTGTCAAAATTTGTTGAGCTGTCACCAATTGGCCAGAATGTCATCCTAAGATTAACAACATTGTTTTCTTTTGAAGCTTTAACCGAGGTTTCTGTGGGCTTGCAATCGCTAGTTTGGTTTGTGGTTATGCTTACGAAGCAAATCAAATCTCTTATTGAAAATTGATGCGCGCTTAGTCCCCGACTTACTGGCGTGTCCTTCCGTAAGCACCTGAATCAATCTATGTATGGTGATGATGGCCAACTCACTGAATTTGCCACTCAATGGCATCACGATTACTAACTTAAGCGCTACCAAACAAAAAAGCCTTTCATACTCGCCTCGTACAACAGCAAAAATCAGCTAAACGCTCTAATCGCTCCGCAACGAAATCTGCCAAAAATCACGAGCTCAGTTGCGTTCTGAAACATTTATAAGCCTGTGGTTATATGGAGGCGAATGTACTTTTCGGGGTATTTGTAACGATAGCGTTTTCCTTTCTTCAAGTTGGACTTAACGTACCTACACACTTTTTGGTCACCACTGCTGGTTACTCTTTTTATTACTGCGTTTTTACTTTTGTGCTCCATTTCTATCATGACGTCACAATAACCTTGATAGCCATCAAACTTATTGTCTACTTTCTTTTGAAGCTTAGTCTTAATCTTTTTAGCCAACAGGTTCGTTTCTGAATCGTCAGCAAAAACTGAATTACTTGCAAAGATCAATACCATTAAAGTTACAACGTATCTCATCGTTTTGGTCCGTTTATGTTGTTGATTGTTCGATGATAAGTAATTTTTCTGTAGATACGAAAATGGGACGCCACATTGCGTCCCATTTAACATGATGAAGTAACTGATATGTAATTAAGCGCGCTTCTTGCCTTTGTTTGCTTTGAAGCCCTGATGCGGAAAAACGTTACGAATCCTCTGTTGAACTTTTTTGGGAATGCCTTTGGAAAAGCTTAAGCGCATTCCTGTCCGTTGGCTATACACCTTCATTTCACCAGTAAACGGGTTATGCTCACTAATATCCTGTAAGTTGTGTTTGAAAGAAGGAGGTAGATGCCCTTTTACGTTACTAATATGGCCATTATCGAACTTTACTTTTAACACCGGCCTATCGACTGCGATCAACCAGAAGATCACGATGGCTGCAATTAAGATTACATATAACATTTGGCACTCCCTATCCTAGCTAGATAGCAATTTACTCAAATCCTCTTTAATTGAGGTAACTTTTTGACTCGCTTTTTCACTTCTCGACGCTTCGGAAAGCAAATATTCAATTGCGTCAGATAACGTACAACCAAGTTCATTCGCTCTACTAGAAAGCTTTTCCCAAACTCGGTAATCTAAATCAATGGATTTCTTCTTTGTATGGACTTGCTCTGCATTGAAGTGACGTTTCCGTTTCGCTCGGATAGCCTGCTTGAGTTTATTATCTAACTCTTCTGACATGTGGTTTTCTATCCAAGCTAAGACAAGTGTAGGCTCGTGTTCAAGGCGTTTTAGTTCTGCGACCGCTGCATCTGCTTCGCTTGTATCAATATGTCGGGTAATCGCTTCACCATCTTTCCATTTTTTGATGAGATACTTCCATTTCCACCCACATTCTAGATTCTCAAGCTGCTGATATTTCATTTGTTCCGACCCATAAACACAACCTAGTGACAGCGTAACCCAGATGGTTTACTTGGGCAAATAAAACTCTTAGAAGTATCGATGTTGATCACTCATTTGTCTAAGTATTGTTCATTGAGAGATGAATGCCGAGAGCAAACCAAATTGGTGCTAGGGTGTTATAGTCCGTTTCGTTATAATGTCGGCAAGATTGAATTACGATGAATTTTAATGAACCAACTTAATTGGCAAGACGTAACACCTTCACTTGAGCAGTACGAAGCACTTTTAAAGTCTGCACCTTCGTTACCAAAGAAGTCTTTTACTGAGCTCCAACCGAGAATGTCGGCAACGATATCTCGTTTTTCAAAAATTTCTGGATTGACGCGAGTACTACTCATTAACTGCGTAGATAATTCTGTCTATAGAGAGTTCATCAGTAAAGCTCTTCAGAGCCAGTCTAACGCTGCGATTGTTTTGTCGGAATCACTTGATGCCAAACGCTTATTTGACCGTTACAGTGTCGATTTAAGTGGTGATATTGCCTTCCAACCTGGCTTAATTTCACAGGCAGATAGCGGTTACTTAATTGTACCGGCTAATCTAATTTTGGCTAACCCAGGACTTTGGCCAAATATAAAGTCTGCAATTCAACAAAACCTTATCGAGCCACTGAACCTAAGCCCTACTCGTTTACCTACTTCAGTACCGCAAGCTAAAGCTTATGATGTAAAACTGATTGTAACAGGAGAAAGAAGTCAGTTAGCAGAGCTAGAATACATCGATGAAGACTTCTGTTCTGGCTTTGCCATGTATACGGAAGTTGAAGAAGATATTCATCTGTCAGAGCAGAATTTGACAGATTACTTTGGTTTGGTGAACTGGATATGTTCTCAATATCAGCTGCCTCACTTAACCGAATGTGGTTTTAGAAGATTGTTGCTGGCCGGTATGAGATTTACTGAAGATCAACATTATCTGCCTTTAGGAGTAATGTGGCACTCTCAACTTCTAACGCTTGCCAGCCAGTTCAGTGGTGGCCGAGCATTAGATTACAAGTCGTTAGATAAAGCGATTGACGACAAGTATTACCGAGAATCTTACCTTCCTCAGCGTGCCGTGTACGATATTTTAGATGGCCAAGTCATCATTGAGACAACTGGGGAACAAGTTGGTCAAATCAATGGCCTAACCGTTATTGATATGGCTGGGCACCCTGTCAGCTATGGTGAGCCTGCACGAATATCTTGTGTAATTCATTTTGGTGATGGCGATGTTTCCGATGTTGAGCGCAAAGCTGAGCTTGGAGGCAATCTACATGCAAAAGGCATGATGATTATGCAAGCTTTCTTGAGCTCTGCTCTGAAACTGGATGAACCACTGCCTTACTCTGCCTCCATCGTATTTGAACAGTCTTATAGTGAAGTTGATGGTGACAGTGCATCTCTTGCAGAACTTTGTTGCTTGGTGAGTGCTTTATCTGAATCTCCAATTAATCAACAAGTTGCTGTTACAGGAGCTGTTGATCAGTTTGGTCGAGTGCAAGCCGTCGGTGGCTTGAACGAAAAAATTGAAGGCTTTTATCAGGTTTGTAAACATCAAGGTTTTACAGGAAATCAAGGTGTTGTGATGCCAAAATCAAACCTTAAACACCTTGCATTACATAAAGATGTAATAGAAAGCATTAAAAATGGTGAGTTCCATATTTGGTCCGTTTCTACCGTAGATGAAGCTATTCCGATTGTAATGAATAAACCTTTTAGAGGTGAAGACGATAGCATTATTGGCAAAATAGCGGAACGTATTGAAAACTTTGAAAGACATGAGCATCCAGAAGGAATTGTGCAGCGCATCAAAAACTGGTTTGTCTAGTACTGATCGGAGTTGTTTAGCGTACACGTGTTCACTAAGATGCAGCTATCAAAAATTGGAGTAATTGATAATGCAAAACAAACGTGATTCTTATAACCGTGACGATCTACTTGCTTCTAGCCAAGGCGAACTGTTTGGGCCTGGTTACCCTCAGCTTCCTGCGCCAAACATGCTAATGATGGATCGTGTTACTAAAATGTCTGAGACTGAAGGCGATTTTGGTAAAGGTTTGATCTTGGCGGAATTGGATATTACTCCAGATTTGTGGTTCTTTGACTGCCACTTCCCTGGCGACCCTGTAATGCCGGGTTGTCTTGGCCTTGATGCGATGTGGCAACTTGTTGGTTTCTTCCTTGGCTGGGTTGGTGGCAAAGGAAAAGGTCGTGCTCTGGGTGTTGGCGAAGTGAAGTTTACAGGTCAGATCCTGCCAACAGCGAAAAAAGTGACGTACGAAATCCACATGAAACGCGTTGTAAACCGTAAGCTTGTGATGGGTTTGGCTGACGGTCGTGTATGTGTGGACGGCAAAGAAATCTACGTAGCAAAAGATTTGAAAGTTGGCTTGTTCCAAGATACTTCAAGCTTCTAATCTCGATTTTAATCGATTTATTAAGGCTCCTATTTAGGAGCCTTTTTGTTATCCAGTGTTAACCTACTTCCCTATGTCCCTATAATGTAGAAAAGGCTCCGTAGAGCCCTTTCGAATCCTTCTTTTTGTATGTGGAGAGTTTATTTGTAGAGACCAGATTGTCTTTCATCTCTGGCATCACGCCAACCACCTAACCAATACGACCGAGCATCAACTTGTTGATATGGGCAAGCCTCTTGAGACCTTCCATTCAACCCAGCTTTGTAGCCTTGAGATTGAGCTCGTTCTAGGCGATCACGCTTTTGTCTCTTCATAGTTAATTCCTCATACAGGTCCATTTACTAACGTACAGCTGTTATTGTGAAACTTTGATGGAGTTTTTATGACTCCACTTATAAGAATCGATCAAAGTAGGCAATTTCTCAAGGCATAAAAAAAGCAGAGACTCAAATGTGTGAGCCTCTGCTTGATTTAAAAATTACTGACGATTTTTAACTATTTTCTACGGAACCCAAACAATCCAAGCATGGTCAAAGCTAACCAACCAAGGCCTGCACCTTGACGCTCTGTCGTCGTTGAGTCAATGCTTCGAGATACGATGTCGTCCTTAGTTGCGTCAGCAATAGGTACTAGTTTGACTGCTACAATTTGCTCTTCAGAGCTACATGTCGCATTGTTTGCTGTTGTGCTATAACCACCTGCACATTTCATAGCAGTACCAGAGATCACACCTGCATCATTAATATCAGTTGCGTCGATAATACGGAACTGATTGTTTTGTTCAGAGTAATCACCGCCATTAGTCAAACTGTCTAGGAACCAAGCTTTTCCATTAAACAATGTTGCAGCACGTTCACTAGTCTCGCCACCTAGGCTATATGGATAGATAAAACCGCGCTTACGACGTGGCTTGCCATCGTCTTCACGAGTCGTTTCCGCATCAAGTTGCCCGACGATTTCATTGTAAGAGTTGATACCGCCCATCTTACCGCCCGCACCGCTAAAGAAAATGCCAGTAGTTGGGTAAAAAGCGCTAATAGAATCCTTACGAACATCATCTACGATAAAGAGACGATTCGGAGCAGAGCCCGTTGGCATTAAGTATCCGCCCGAACGTTTCGCTTCACCAATAGCAACAAAATTAGAGTTAACGTCGGTTAATCGTGAGTTTGTATGAACCGTATCATCACCTTCGCGCTGTCTAGCTCCTACAACAACTTTATTTTTCCAAGTTGCGTTTTCAACGCTACCTTCGGCTTCTAGAGTTCCGACAAAAACAGTCGCATTCAGGTAGTTATCATCACTGTAAGTGTTGTAACCTACGCCATAGACCGTAGTTCCATCAGTGACAAGGTCACGCATGCTCCCTTGAGCTAACCTTTCTCCATCTTTAGATGTGCCACTTGGCCAAGCCAATTCACTGACGGTTCCGCTTTGATCCCAAATCGCTGCTTTTGATGTATGGTGAGATCCATTGGTATTGCTTGCTGTTCGAGAAACACTGCCAACAGTAAAAATGCCGTCTGTGCTCCAAGCATGGCTTTGCACAACACTTGCGTCACTATCGCCAGTAAGAATATTTGGCTCTACTGGTGCAACTACGGTATTTCGTGTTTCTAATGTAGAAGCATTTTCTGTGCTAACTTTACTCTGATTACCGACAGCTGCACCATCCTCGGTAAGCTGGTTGATAACATTGTTATATTCATTTTTATAAGCAGCAGAATCTTCTTCTATGAACGCTAACGCATTAGAAGTAAAGTCTTTACTACGTTCTTTATTCCACGGCGTCCAGTTTACTGAGGCCCAAGAGTCACAGGTGGAATAGCGAAGCTGGTTGTAACAGTAACGCTCAAAGTCTTTGAGTTCTTGGATGTAATAAAAGCCAGCGTCTAATCCGAATGGGATTTCTTCACGATAGCTGTTCCCATCCACGGCTTGTGTCGCTGAAATCGGTGTAGTGCGAGTTTCCATTGCAAGTTTAAACTGCTCTGGCGTGCAGTTTGCTGCTGCATCAAAGCAGCCTAAAGCGAAAGGTGAACCTGTTGAAGGATCTGTACCTGCATCGCCCTGTTGAATTGCAACCCCGTAAGCCGTTTGGTAGTCACCGTTTGAACCATGATCCTGAGGTGAAACCTCAACAACTTGATACAATGCCGCCTGTGCGTTCATTGTGGTACCAACCATCATTGCAATGGCGGTCAATTTGAATTTATTACTACAATTCATTGAATTCTTAACTATCCTGTTGCATTGCTTCGAGTTCTTCCCATCTCTCGAATGCGATTTCCAACTCCTGCTCTAGTGCAGCAAGCTGTTCCAATACCGGCTGAGTTTGCTCTACAGGTTTAGCAAAGAACTCTGGATCGTTCACTTGCTCCTGAAGGCTCTCGATATCCGACTCTAATTGTTCAAGTTTAGCTGGTAGAGCCTCTAATTCTCTTTGCAGCTTATACGATAACTTCTTCGAATTGTTCTTAGGTTGCGTAGTTTTGGGAGTTTCCTCAACCACTTTCTCTTTCTTCGTTGGTTTTTCAACCTGACTGCGCGAAGCAAGAACTTGGTCACGCTGTTGTTTAGCATCATGATAACCACCAACGAACTCTTCGATTATACCGTTACCCTCAAAAATCCAGCTTGTTGTTACTGTGTTGTCTACGAACTCACGGTCGTGACTCACTAACAATAATGTACCCTGATAATTGGCAAGCATTTCTTCTAAAAGTTCCAACGTTTCGATATCCAAATCGTTAGTTGGTTCATCAAGAATAAGTAAGTTGTTTGGTTTCAACAAGATACGGGCTAGCAATAATCGGTTTTTCTCACCACCAGAAAGTGCCTTAACCGGGGTTCTGGCGCGCTTAGGTGCAAATAAGAAGTCTTGAAGATAACTCAGCGCATGACGCTGACGTCCCCCAACCATTACTTCTTGTTTCCCATCCGCTAAGTTATCGATCACTGTCTTTTCTGGATCCAAAATCTCTCGGTACTGATCAAAGTACGCGACTTCTAATTTTGTTCCGCAGTGTAAACGACCAGACTGCGCTTCCAATTGCCCCAATAGCAATTTAAGTACCGTACTCTTACCGCAGCCATTTGGTCCGATAAGTGCAATACGGTCACCACGCATGATGTTAAAGCTAAAGTCGTCGACAATTGTCTTGCCTTCGTAAGCAAAAGATACATTTTCTGCTTCAAATACAATCTTACCAGAACGAGAAGCATCATCGATGTTTAGGTTAACTTTACCTTGAACTTCACGACGGTCACGACGCTCTTCACGAAGTTTTTTAAGGGCTCGAACACGGCCTTCATTACGAGTACGACGTGCTTTAATGCCTTGACGAATCCACACTTCTTCCTGAGCTAGTTTCTTATCGAACTCAGCATTCTGCATTTCTTCGACGCGAAGCATTTCTTCTTTGTCATTCAAATACTGTTCGTAATTACCAGGGAAAGAAGCTAATTGACCGCGATCTAAGTCGACGATGCGTGTCGCCATCGACTTGATGAATGCACGGTCGTGAGAAATAAAGATGATCGAGCCTTTGAAGTCTTTTAAGAAGTTCTCTAACCATTCGATCGTTGTCACATCGAGATGGTTTGTTGGTTCATCAAGAAGCAATACATCAGGATCACAAACCAGCGCACGAGCTAAAGCAGCTTTACGTTGCCAGCCACCGGATAGATCGGTCAGTTTGGTTTCAGGGCTTAGTTTTAAAGCGCCAAGTACGTTCTTAACACGGTCATCAAAGCGCCAAGCATTAGAATGATCAAGCTGCTCTTGAACTTTCGCCAAACGGTTAATGTTCTTCTCACTTGGGTCTTGAGCAACAAGATCGAGAAGATCGTGATAAATCTTCAATTGTTCGCCGATTTCAGCCAAACCGCCAGATACGTATTCGTAAACCGTACCCTCTTGATTGCGCGGTGGATCTTGTTCAAGCCGAGAAACTACTACGTCTTGAGTTATTTGAATCTTGCCATCATCCAACAAAATGTCGCCGGCAAGCACTTTCATTAACGTGGACTTACCTGCTCCGTTACGACCAACTAAACAAACGCGTTCGTTTTCTTGAAGAGCGAACTCCGCTTTGTCTAGCAATGGGTGGTCACCAAATGCAAGTTGTGCGTTATGAATGGTAAGTAATGCCATTATTATCCAACCAATGTGTGAGTTGTTCTAAGTCAAACGGCCAGTTCAACTCAGAATCTTGATATTTTAATACGGGTATTGTGACGCCGTAACGAGAAAATAGTACATCATCAAACGCAATATCAATGATATCTGTTTGCTCGGCCAAACCGACTTGGTCTACTAGAGCAAATGCCATCTCACAAAGATGGCATCCCTCCGTGCTATACAATATCAGCACGTATTAATCCTTTTGTTTATACTACGCGTGCGTTACTAGCCAACAGTTATGAATCTGTTTATTACGCGCAAAATCTAATGGTAACGTTTGAGAAGAAATATTCTGAACCTTCAAACCCAATTCAGCGAGTGATTCTTCATCCATCTTGAAGTGACGTTTGTTATTTGAAAATACGATTGTGCCTTCACTTCTCAGTAAGCGTTTGAGGTTCTTCATTAGCTTAATGTGGTCACGTTGTACATCGAATGATGTTTCCATACGCTTAGAGTTAGAGAACGTAGGTGGGTCAATAAAGATCAAGT
Source organism: Vibrio sp. OY15 (assembly GCF_000742455.1). NCBI lineage: Bacteria > Pseudomonadati > Pseudomonadota > Gammaproteobacteria > Vibrionales > Vibrionaceae > Vibrio > Vibrio sp. OY15. The sequence goes on from NZ_JPIL01000001.1 coordinate 700,231, forward strand.
CGTACTCACCTTTTGCGTTTTCTAGCCATTGCAAACAGTCCGCTTGTTCATATTTATGTTGGCGCCCTACACAGCCATTAAGCTGCATATTGTCTTTCGCCCAGTTCAAGTAGGTGTTTGACATATCGACAGTTGTAGTGGAACGCGCACCACCAACTGCAGCGTGCACTGTTGCACTACCAGTGTAAGCAAACAAGTTAAGGAAATCTTTACCCAGTGCCATTTCGCCAAGACGACGACGAGTGATCTTATGATCCAAGAACAGGCCTGTGTCTAGGTAGTCATGAAGGTTCACGATCAGCTTCACACCGTACTCGTTTACTTCGAGCGTCTCTGATACCTGACCTAATTTTTGGTACTGGCTTCGACCTTTCTGCTTCTCACGAACTTTCAGTACAACTTTGTTCGCTTCGACACCGGTCACCTGAATCGTCGCACGGATAATGTCCGTTAGACGACGCTTGGCTTTTTCTTCAGGGATGTTCTTAGGTGCTGCGTACTCTTGAATCACAATTTGATCGCCGTACACGTCGATCGCTACGTTATATTCTGGAAGGTCTGCATCGTAGATACGGTAGCAGTCTAGTTTCTCTTTGCGCGCCCACTTGCCAATCTTGCCAATGTTTTTCTTCAAACGGTTTGAGAAGTCTGGTGCGATTTGAACGTTAGTATCTGCACCTTTAACTTCATCAGCGCTGCGCTCGGCAATGCTGTAGTTCTTTTGGTGACACGGTAACGCACCATTGTTCAATTTAAACTGTTTATCAGCGCGCATACGAAGGCAACTCAAGAGCTCGTCTGAGCTAGAGAAGATAGATGCTTTACATCCGCCAAACTCAGATTTTAGCTGTCCACCGAATGCGGTATAGAGCGCAATCAGCCCCGGCTCAGTTCCTAGACGCTCACCGTAAGGTGGGTTTGAAACGATAACACCGTGTTCAAATCCTGCGGGACGAGTAATAGTTGCAGCATCACCTTGCGCAAACTCAATCAACTCTTCAACACCTGCTCTGCGGGCGTTTTCTTGAGCGACTTTTAATACTTTGGGGTCGTTATCGAATCCAAAAAACTTAGCGTCAACTTTCTTGACACCCCGTCTAGCTTGAACATTAGCCTCTGATTTAATCTCAGCCCAGGTCTCCGGTTCAAAGTCTTCCAAAACTTCGAAGCCCCATTGTTTGCGCTTAACGCCAGGTGCCATGTTGGCTGCCATCATTGCCGCTTCAATAAGCAAAGTACCAGAACCACACATTGGATCGAGTAATGGTTGATGCCCATCCCAGCCACAACGCATGATAATCGCAGAAGCAAGCGTTTCACGTAATGGCGCACGACCCGATTCTGGTCGATAACCACGCTGATGAAGACCACTACCTACCATGTCTATCCCAAGCAACGCTTTATCTTTATGCAAACGAACGTGAATACGAATATCTGGGCGTTCTTTGCTGATATTAGGACGTGGCAAGCCTTTATTCTCAAAGCAATCTACGATGCCATCTTTGACCTTCATAGCCCCGTATTGGCTATTTCTAATCTCACGGTTTGTGCCGTTAAAGTCCACAACAAAGCGTTTAGAGCTATGAAATTGGTTAACCCAGTTAATAGTGGAAGTGGATAGATACAAGTCCATGTCGTTGTTACACGTGAACTCAGATAAAACACGTACAAATCGAGACGCTAAACGGCTCCACAAACAACAGCGATAAACCTGTTCGTTTGTCGCTTTAAATTTTACGCCTGCCTGTACTGGTTTCGCATTTTCAATGCCTAGTTTAGTCAGTTCTTCAACAAGCAAATTTTCCATGCCATTTGAAGTTACCGCGAGATATTGATTCATAGTGTTCTTTCGCTGATAAAAAATGGCTTCAATTATACCTGACTTTACGATCAATGCCTCGTTTTTAAAGGTATTTTCCCACCCGTTAGTTCAAATCATCACCACTCAAATGATCTAAAACTTTCAACATCTTTAGTTTGAATGTTTTTCATTCATGAACGTATTTTGTTTCCTTTAGAAGAAGTGAATACTTATTTACATGCGTTTTGGTATATACCAGTCAGGATTGGTTGATGTAAATTACTTACAAATACCCTTTATAGGGGAATAAATAGGGTTGTTTTAGGCGCTAGGTTGCCTAATTAAAGGAGTAATCAAATTGAAATAAGTAAAATAAAAGTGACCAGCTTCATGTTTGCATGCATAGAAAACAAACAGTTTCATGGTCTTTCGGATTGGAGTGTCAGAGGAAAGGACAAAAAAAATCGACCCAATAAGGTCGATTAAGGCAAACAAAGGAACGAAATAAAGAAAAATGAAACAGCTTTAACCCACCATTGCCATAGGGGTCATTGCAAAGAGGTGGTTTGCACAAGCCATGCGATCATGCATTACTTTAATCGGCTGCCCAAATTGAAGCGCCTTATTGCCATCAAGAACAAAGGCTTCTTGGTTAACATAAGCACATAAGCTCGATGTTTCGCCTGGTTCTAGAACGATGAACATACCATCAGAATATTGATTTGTGAGAAAGACCATGTCCCCTTCTTGAGGTTCATAATCAGAGGACTGTGCATCAAAGAACCAGCTCTTAGGCTGTACAGGTTTATGAAAACGCTTTGCAGCAACACAATACAGTGTTAATTCAGCTTGGCGATATTCACTGATATCGAGACAGCGAATGCGCTCATTAAACGTTTGAAATGCGCTGGCGTCATCAACGGTAAATTCACTGTTTGAGAAGGCACAGTTAACCAACAATTTTCGGGATAGATTGGTTTGGAAAATCATTTCCTCCCCCAGATCCAGCATTAAGCAAGCTTTTTGCTCGTCAAAATACCAATTCCATTTGTCGCTGGGTTTAAGCATTATTCCGTTCTCTCTTGACTAGTTAAATCAGTGGTAAAGAGGTAAGACGCTTAATTACCTACTCGTGATTTTTAAATTCTACAAACGAACGGATAAAAAAAAAGAGGAAACAAAGTCCTCTTTTTTATGTAACAGGTACTGATTTTTCAGTAGTTTTTGATGTATATGTTAAAGATTCTTAACAATATCACGTACGAGACCTGGGCCGTGGTAAATAAAGCCAGTGTAGACTTGAACAAGTTTAGCGCCTGCCATGATCTTTTCTTTGGCTGCAACATAGGAATCTACACCACCAACACCGATAATTGGAAGTTTGTCTCCAAGCTCTTCATGAAGCTTACGTACGACCTCCGTAGAGCGTGATTGCACAGGGCGACCACTCAAGCCACCTGCCTCATTGGCGTGTTTCATCCCTTCTACGATCGTGCGATCCAAAGTTGTGTTAGTCGCGATCACACCATCTATATTGTTTTTCAATAAAGAATCGCAGATTTGGCAGATTTCATCGTCACTTAAATCTGGCGCAATCTTTAATGCTAACGGGACATACTTGTTGTATTTCTCTGATAACTCCGCTTGTTTCGCTTTTAATTCGGAAAGCAGTTCATCAAGCGCTTCACCATATTGAAGTGAACGAAGACCTGGAGTGTTTGGCGATGAGATGTTTACTGCAATATAGCCAGCATACTCATACACTTTTTCCATACAAATCAGGTAGTCCTCTGCCCCTTTTTCAATTGGCGTATCTTTATTTTTACCGATATTAATTCCGAGAACACAATTGAATTTTGCTCGTTTAACATTCTCGATCAAATTATCAACGCCTAGGTTATTAAAGCCCATGCGGTTGATGATCCCCTCTGCTTCCACTAAACGGAATAAGCGTGGTTTATCATTACCTGGTTGTGGTCGTGGCGTTACAGTGCCGACTTCGACAAAGCCAAAGCCCATGGCATCAAATGCTTCAATACATTCGCCGTTTTTATCTAAACCAGCCGCAAGACCAACAGGGTTACGGAATGTTAGACCCATACACTCAACTGGACGAGTTGGTAACTGTTGGCGGTAAAAGAGATCAAGTGGTGTGCCGTTAAAGCGTTGGAAGTTCTTGATTGCAAGATCATGTGCCTTCTCGGCATCGAGTTGGAAAAAGCCAGTTCTGGCTAGACGGTAAAGCATTGTGCCTCCGAAAGAAAAAAGCCCCGTATAAACGGGACAATATTATTTACCGTTTTTCATCGTAATTCAATGAAAATGAACGTAATAAGTAAAAACCTATATCTTTATAAGATTTTCAAATATAAAACAAACAATTACAATCAAGTTTCTGCGATAAAAATCGTAACTAACCGCTTAAAAGCAATCGATTTCACTCTGTTTTAATTTCAACTCAATGTGACAATGTAACTATTTTCGTTCCAAATGTGAATAATAGATAATAAAAAGCCCCGTTAAATAACGAGGCTTTTACTTATGACTTGATTATTCCACTACTCTTTCGATGAGCAGTTGAGGTTTAAAAGTACTAGCTCTCGAAGTGCTACAGAGAACTTAGCAAATTCGTGTACTGAGCCAACTTTGAACTCGTTTAAGATACTCTCCCAGCGGTGCAACGATTGCTCGTTAGTTTCAATCCAATCTTCTAACGCAGCCATCACGTCAAGCTCTTCGGTTGAGCAGCCACAAGTCAGTACCTGAGCGGTAAGTTGACGTTGTTGCCAGTCCAGATCTTCACGGAATGCCGCTCTTGCAAGTGCTTGCCAGTTGTTATCAACGGCTTGGCTATTAATTTGCTTCAAGAACCAATGCAACGATAAACGGTCACCCAAGTTAAAGTAGAGTTTCGATGCTTGCTCAACCGTTTTACCTGTTTCACTTGCTACTGATGAAATATCCAGTGCAGATTGTAAGCTTGATAAGCGGGCAACTTGGTGAGCGAGTTTCTCTTCAACCCCTTTCTCTATCCAACCTTGAGCCAACTCATTGTGTTCTTCAACTTCAGACTCAACTAACATAGTGTCTAGGGTTTCAGTGATAACATTGACATCTTGCTTGTAGATAGCAATCAACTCACCGACCGTGCATTTGCCGCTACGGTTACGAAGCAACCAGCGTGCAATTCGACGCAGTGCTCGGCGCACGTAAAACATAATTTCGTATTGAGCTTGCGCTGTCGCAACGTTATCAAGTTTGCGAGTTTGCATGAGGATTGCTTCTAAATCAAAGATTTCTCTAGCCGCACTGTAAGCGTTGGCAATATCGACAACACTTGCACCAGTTTCTTCTTGCAAACGAGTAACGAAGTTACAGCCCATTTCATTAACCATCTGGTTAGCCAATGCTGTAGCGATAATTTCAGCTCGCAGTGGGTGATTAACCATTTGATCTTTATAGTTACGTCGTAACGCACTTGGGAAATATTCAACAAGTTGTTTTGCATGGAATTCATCATTTGCGATTTCATCCGTAACAAGTTGCTGTTTAAGTACCATTTTACCGTAGGCAACTAACACTGATAGCTCAGGGCGAGTCAGACCTAGTCCCTGTTTTTCACGCTCGATTAGCGTTTCATCATCAGGAATGTATTCGAGAGCACGGTCCAAGTACCCTGCTTTCTCCATAGTGTGGATGAATCGAATTTGCTCCTTAACAATGCCAACACCTTGCTGTTCAGTAACAGAGATCGACTCCGACTGACGGTAAGCATCATCCAAGACAATTTCACCCACTTCGTCTTCCATAGACTCTAGAATTTGGTTACGTTGCTTAACCGTAAGATCACCATTTGAAACCAGTCCATTGAGGAAGATCTTGATGTTGACTTCATTATCCGAACAGTCAACGCCACCTACGTTATCAACGAAGTCCGTGTTCACTCGACCGCCAGTTAGTGCGTATTCGATACGACCAAGCTGAGTCATACCCAAGTTACCACCTTCGCCAACCACTTTGGCTCTTAAGTCACGGCCGTCAATGCGCAGCATGTCGTTAGCACGGTCACCAACATCTGTATGAGTTTCTGTTGATGATTTAACGTAAGTGCCGATACCACCGTTCCAAAGAAGATCGACTTTCATTTTCAAGATCATCTTTATCAGATCGTTAGGCGCTAAAGATGCTTTCTTCGTACCTAACATTTTCTGAATTTCTGGCGTCAACTGGATCGATTTTGATCGACGAGAGAAGATGCCACCACCTTGAGAGATCAAGTCTTTGTTGTAATCTTCCCAGCTTGATCTTGGCAAATTAAACAAGCGGTTACGCTCTTCCCAGCTGCTGGCTGAATCTGGATTTGGATCAATAAAGATGTGCATGTGGTTAAACGCAGCTTGCAATCGAATATGCTTCGATAACAGCATACCGTTACCGAACACGTCACCTGCCATATCACCTACACCGATTGCAGTAAAATCAGTGGTCTGACAGTTGATGCCCATTTCACGGAAGTGACGTTTAACAGATTCCCAACCACCTTTTGCGGTGATTCCCATTGCTTTGTGATCGTAACCGTTTGAACCACCTGAAGCGAATGCGTCACCTAGCCAGAAGTTGTATTCTGCAGAAACAGAGTTTGCCAAATCTGAGAAGGTTGCTGTGCCTTTATCGGCAGCCACTACTAGATATGGGTCATCTTCATCGTGACGAACAACGTTTTGTGGTGGTACCACCTCTCCTTCAATGATGTTATCTGACACATCTAGCAGTGCACGGATAAAGCGTTTGTAACAACGCTGACCTTCCGCAAAAATTTCATCACGAGTGGTGAGAGATGGCTGGCGTTTACAAACGAAGCCGCCTTTTGCACCAACTGGTACAATTACAGTGTTCTTAACCTGTTGCGCTTTTACTAAGCCAAGAATCTCCGTACGGAAGTCTTCTTGACGATCTGACCAACGCAAACCACCACGAGCCACTTTTCCACCACGAAGGTGAACACCTTCAATATCTGGTGCGTAAACAAAGATCTCGAATGCAGGTACAGGCTGCGGAATCTCAGGAATATCGCTTGGCTTCATTTTCAAAGATAACCAAGGCTTAGGCTGCTTATTCTCGTCTACTTGGTAGTAGTTGGTACGAAGCGTCGCCATGATCATTTCAATATAACGACGAATAATACGATCATCATCCAAGCTCTCTACACGATCCAACTGCTCTGTTAGCTTTTTAATTAGATCGTTTTGGCCTTTCTCGCTGCCTTTGTGTTTCGGATCAAATCGCTTGGTGAACAGCTTGACTAGACCTGTCGCTAAGTCTGGGTAGTGGCTTAGCGTGTCTTCGATGTACTGCTGACTGAATGGGAAGCCGACTTGGCGCATGTATCGTGCGTAAGCGCGAAGAATGGAAATCTCACGGCCAGATAAAGACGCACCTAATAACAATCGGTTGAAACCATCACTTTCAAGATTACCCGCCCAAATGGCAGCAAATGCTTGTTGGAAACGATCACGAGCTTCACGAAGGTCAACGGTTTTCTCGCTCTTATGCAGCATAGAGAAGTCAAGGATCCAGAAAGTCTGACCGTTGTTTTTCTCGATCTCATATGGCGATTCGCCAATCACACGCAAACCAAGGTTTTCCAACATCGGCATTACGTCAGAAAGGTGAATTGGTTCATCGCGATGATATAACTTTAAGCGGACAGCTTTGGAATCTGCTCCCTCTTCTTGAGGTCGGTAGAACAACATACCAAGTTTATTATCATCACTTAACGCTTCTAAGCGCTCGATATCTGCAACCGCAGAACCTGGCATCATGTCCTCTTTGTATGAGCGAGGGAACGCACTCATATATTCTTTTGAAAGAGGAAGGCCTTTACTTTCACCAAAGTTAGCAATGATGGATTCTTTTAGTCTGTCATCCCAAGAGGTAGAAACTTCCATTAGATTTTGCTCGATCTTTTTCACGTCTACGTCAATGTTGTTATTGTCTACACGAACAATGTAATGTGTTCTCGCTAGTGGGCTTTCTGAGAAGTACGTTGTAAATTCAACCTCTTGCTCGCAACCAAAGTACTGCTTAAGAATGCGTTGAGTTTGACGACGCAATTCTGTGTTGTAACGATCTTTAGTGACATAAACCATGCAACTGAAGAAACGACCAAATGGGTCTTTACGAACAAACAAACGCAGCAAGTCACGATCTTGCATTTGTACAACACCCATTCCCACCTCAAGCAGCTCTTCTTCATTAGCTTGAAGCAACTCGTCGCGTGGGTAGTTTTCTAAGATATTGTGCAATGCTTTGTATGAGTATGATCCGTGACGGTATCCACTTGCTTCAAGGATACGGTCAACTTTTTCACGGATCAAAGGAATACTTTGTACCGCTTGGTTGTAAACGGCGGAGGTATATAAACCAGTAAAGCGATGCTCACCTATTACTTTACCGTTTTCATCAAACTTCTTAATACCGATGTAATCAGTATAAGCTGGACGGTGGATACGAGATGCTTTGTTACCTTTGGTGATGATCAGAGCGTATGGTTTTTTCGCTTCTAATCGCGCTGAATCTGATAATTCAGAGAGCTTGACGCTACGCACGCGCTTGTCATCAGCAAACAGACCTAGTCCTTTTTCTTTAGCAGGAACAAGTTCGGTATCACCATTGACCTCTTTTAAGTCATAATCTTTATAACCCATAAAGGTAAAGTTATGATCTTCTAGCCAACGAAGAAATGCGATCGTTTCATCCATACGATCAGTTTGGATAGAAACACGATCTTTATTTTTCTCAAGTTCATCAGTAACAAACTTAAGCTTATCAACCATCTGCTTCCAGTCATCAACGACTAAGCGAGTATCAGATAGAATTCTTAACAGCTCTTCTTTAAGCGCTTGCATCTCGTCTTTACTAGTAAGGCGGTCTACCTCTATGTGGAAAAGTGATTGAAGAACACCACCCTCACCGTTTACGTCTGTAACTTGGCCTTTTTTATCACGTTGAATCTGTGTTGGGTTATTCAACATTAGGTGACAAACAAGATCCAAACGTGCTAAAGCCATTTTGACTGAGTCCACTAAGAATGGACTATCTGGAACAACAATTTCTACGATTGTGTGTGTGGATTGCCAGCCTTGACGACTTACGGTCGGGTTAAATACTCGAACCGAAATCTCTTCTGGTTTTTTTTCATTGATATGGTGCCAAAGGCTAACGACAGCACCATAAAGGTCGGATTCGTTTCGCTGAATTAGATCATCATCAGCAATGTTACTGAATAAGTGTTGAGCAAGTTTAGTTACAAGCGTTTGGTGAGAAAGCTCGAGTTTGTCTTGAATCAGTTGGTAAACCTTTTCAAGCAGAACCGGCACTACATTTTCACGCGCGGTCATATTCACACTCCACATTAGAATTGTTGTTTTGTAGGGGGACTTAGTAGCTAGGTTGTTACCTTAGAAACTAAGCATAGGTAATGCATGTGCCCATTGTAAAAGCATAATTACAAATGTTTAACAACTAATCGTAGTGGTAAGAGGTGAAATGTCCGATTCTGTGACTAAGATTCCTATTTAACTCTCTGCAAATACAATACATCACAGAGTTTCTAACTTAAGAAACTTATTATTTTGGTCAGTTGTTAGTCTAAACTGGCCTCTAACGCCCAATTGACTAAGAAATGGTCTAAATCTCGCGGCGGGTAACTGCAAACGCAAACCGTTGTGTGTGACAACTTGAACAACACTTGCCGCACCAGAATAATGAGATAAAAACGTTTGATATGAAATGTTGAGATTGAAGTAGTAATAGTTCATGAAGTGAAAACTAAGTGACATAAACAAATAAGGTGGTCTTAATGACCACCCTATTGTGTTGTTTACTATTCGTCTAGTGCTTTAGTCACTTTTTCGAATAGATCTTTAGCAAGATTATCCATTGCTTTGAGCTTTTCAAGTTCTGCACGAATCATTGCTTGGCGAGCTTCATCGTATTTACGGAACTTAAGCAAAGGATCAATCATTCGAGAAGCTACTTGTGGGTTCGAATCATTTAGTTGGCGAAGAATTTCACCGGCAAACTGGTAACCTACACCGGATTTATCATGGAAACGTACAGGGTTCGCACTTAAGAACGAGCCAATTAAGCTGCGCGTACGGTTCGGATTTTTCAAACTAAATGCTTCGTGGTTCATGGTTGCTTTTACTTTTTCAAGAGCATCCTCTGCAGGATTGCTACCTTGAAGTGCAAACCACTTATCCATAACCAAACCATCGTGCTTCCATTTATCGCTATAATCAGCCATAAGTGCTTCACGACACTCGAGCTGAGCGTTATTTGCAGCACTCATCGCAGCAATCGTATCTGTCATGTTATTTGCAGATGCGTACTGCGCGTTGACTAAATCATTACCTTTTTCCGTATGTGCTAGGTACTGAAGGCAACGGTTACGTAAAGCACGCTTACCAATAGCAGCATGGTCGATCGTATACTCTGTTTGCTTAAGCGTGTGATAAGTTGCACTTAGCTCATCTTCTAACTCTTTAGAAAGTGACACTGTAATGCTGTTTAGCACTTTGTCTACGGCATCGATATCAATTTGCTGGTACCAACCAGTAATCTCATTGATTGAAGGCATAGAGAAAACTTGAGCAATGAAAGCTGGCTCAAGCGTTTCATCCAACAGCACACCGCGGAAAGCATCTATCACACCTTCAGAAAGCGATACTTCTTGTCCCGCTTGAACGTTTTTCACATTCTGACGAATGTATTTAGCCAATAGCATTTGGCTAGCGTCCCATCGAGCAAAATCGTTCGTTGCGTGCTTCATCAAGAAGACTAACTCGTCATCGCTGTAATCGTATTCTAATTTGACTGGTGCCGAGAATTCACGCAACAAAGATGGCACTGGCTGTTCTTCGACATTTTCAAATACGAACGTTTGCTTATCTTGTTTAATATCCAGCACGTTATGAACAGATTCACCGTTAATCACCAGTGGGATAACTCGACCTTTCGAATCATACAACTCGATATCGAACGGAATATGCAGCGCTTGTTTTTCTGCTTGGTCTTGCGTCGGCTCCGTAAATTGCTCTACCGTTAGTGCGTAAGTTTTTGCATCAGCGTTGTATTCGCTATTTACGCGTAGCGTTGGTGTACCCGATTGGCTGTACCACAAACGGAACTGTTTTAAATCAACACCGGTGGCATCTTCCATTGCAGAAACAAAGTCTTCACACGTCGCGGCGGTACCATCGTGACGTTCAAAATAAAGTTTCATTCCTTTTTGGAAGCCCTCTTCGCCAAGGAGTGTATGGTACATGCGAATAACTTCGCTGCCCTTTTCATACACCGTTAGCGTGTAGAAGTTATTCATCTCAATGACTTTGTCAGGACGAATCGGGTGAGACATTGGGCTTGCATCTTCCGCAAATTGAGGACCACGAATAATACGTACGTTATCAATACGGTTATCAGCACGAGAGCCTAAGTCAGAAGAGAATTCTTGGTCACGGAATACGGTTAAGCCCTCTTTTAGACTTAGTTGGAACCAATCACGACAAGTGACACGGTTGCCAGTCCAGTTGTGGAAGTACTCATGACCTATCACAGCTTCGATGCCTAAATAATCACGATCTGTCGCAGTTTGATCGTTCGCCAGAACATATTTTGAGTTAAAAATGTTCAAGCCTTTGTTTTCCATTGCACCCATGTTGAAGAAATCAACAGCAACGATCATGTAAATATCCAGATCGTATTCCAGGCCAAAGCGTTCCTCATCCCACTTCATCGAGTTGATCAGCGATGTCATCGCATGACCTGCACGATCTAAGTTACCTTTATCAACAAAGATTTCTAAATCAACACTGCGACCTGACATCGTTGTATATTTGTCACGCAATACATCAAAGTCGCCTGCAACAAGGGCGAACAAGTAAGCTGGTTTTGGATGCGGATCCTGCCATTGAACCCAGTGACGACCGTTCTCTGCATCGCCTTCTGCAATTCGGTTACCATTGCTCAGCAAATATGGGTAAGCAGCTTTATCTGCGATCACTTTTGTTGTGTATTTTGCTAGAACATCCGGACGGTCTAGATAGTACGTGATACGGCGAAAGCCCTCAGCCTCACACTGAGTACAAAATGCGCCGCCTGATTTGTACAAACCTTCGAGTGCTGTATTCGCTTCAGGATCAATTTTGGTGACGATTTCAAGTTCAAACTCGGATGGAAGATCGGTCAGTACCAGCGATGACTCCTTCACCTCGTGATGAGCCCAATCCTCACCATTTACTTTTACAGCGCGTAGCTCAAGCCCTTCGCCATCGAGTTCTAGCGTTGTTGTATCGCCTTTTTGAGCAACTTTTGATACCGCCGTAACGATTGTGTCATTGTCATATAGATCAAAAGTAAGATCGATATCAGTAATCGCATGAGATGGCTCTTTATAATCTTTACGATATTTGGCCTGGGGAGCTTGAGACATGAGCATAAATCCTTGTATGTCGAACAACAAAAATACCAGACTGCATGATCAAAAATGCAGTTCTGGTATCACTATATAAGCTATTTGTAGGGGTTGTGGTATCAGAATACAAGTCTTTCTATCAAAAAACGGAGCTTTTAGTGCTCTAGCTCCGTTTTTTGATTAACATTTAAACAACATTAATGACTTACCGTACGCACGCGTAATTTGGCGCATGTTAAAGGCATCATGGCGTAACTCTATTGAGTACGGCGTACATATCACCATTGGAATCTTCGATCGTTAGCTCATTCTTGTTGAGCTTATACGTGGTTCCATGCTCGCCATTTTCATACAACAGAACCAAAAACTCATCTTCTGTGTAAAACACACCTTGTTTGATGGCCTCATCCCCTTCTTCGTTCGAAACCCTAAACATGAACACGAAATCAGGTTGAAGTATCAAATCCATCTGATTAATGTTGTTTGCCACAAGACCGTCGCCAGATACGTGAGAGCTAGACCAAATACCTGCAAGTGAATTGGATAATCCCTTAGTGAATGTTACACCATTAAGATCAAGCGTATTATGGTTGTTGCGATAGGCATAAATTTGAGGCTCGTCGGTGTTTAAACCAAGAACGATGGTGTCTTCATTTGCGTTATACAGCCCTTCCCAATGGTCAACGGAATAGTCTTTCTTTTGAATATCAATAGAAAAGCTGTAGTCAGAACCTAATGAGAGTTTGATCGCACGAAAGTTTTCAGCCGACTCTTCGGGGTTTGGGTTCATCAAATACCAGTCTCCGATGAGAAACGGCGTGTCAAAGTGACTTAATTCATCTTCTCTGGTGTTTTCTCCACCAAACACACTAAAGCAGCAAAAGCTAAGTAAAATAAAGAACCACTTCATATAGGCATCCTTATCGTTTTCTTTTAGCTTAGCCAGTAGTCCTCACTTTCGCGAAATTTTAGATGTAGATCACGTAAATTATTGGGGGAAAATAAGCGAATATCTTGCTCGATATCGAGACAGCGGAAGACAAAAAGGCATAAAAAAAGAGTGAATCTGAAAGACTCACTCTTTTTATTCTAAATTGCCAGTTATTATGACTGATTTTCCTGCTTAAGTAGATCGACCATAATCGCGACAGACTCATCTAAATAAACATCAGGAGCCTCGTAGTCTTTTGGTATGTCATCCAATGTTTTGAATGCTTTTTTACCCAAAGCAGCTTGACGTTCATTTATGCGTTGTAATCGAAGTGCTTCCGCTTTATCCGATTCAGCTTTACGAACTTTCTCGTTCAAAGACAAAGTATTATCGTCTTTTTCTTTACGATATTTCTCGATGTCTTCATTGATAAAGCGGAACTCCATCTCATCAGAAATACGCTTGTTATGAAGAGCAGTAAGTTTTTCAACTAAGGCGTCGTTACTTGGAAACGTTTGATATTGTGCTTTATCAATCTGATCCCAAGGTAAAGCATTGTCTTCAACACTTTCACCAGTTTCAGAAGCCTCAATTGGCGTTGGGTACGAAATATCTGGTGCAACACCACGATTTTGCGTACTTCCACCGTCAATACGATAAAATTTCTGAATCGTGTACTGAACATAACCTAGCTCTTTATCGAACAGATCATAAATATGATTCAGTGAACGATGTTGCTGAACTGTACCTTTACCGAAAGAGTTTTCACCTAAGATGATTGCACGATTATAATCTTGCATTGCCGCTGCAAAAATTTCAGATGCTGAAGCACTGTAGCGGTTAATCAATACCGTCAATGGGCCATCATAACTCACTTTTCCATCGGTATCGGCATTCACTTTGATGCGGCCATAGCTGTCACGGACTTGAACTACAGGGCCTTCTTTAATGAATAAACCTGTCAATGCCGTTGCTTCTGTTAGCGCACCACCACCATTGTTACGTAGATCAACGATTACGCCATCAACGTTTTTGGTTTTCAACTCAGCTAGTAATTTATCGGTGTCTTTCGATAAGCCGACGTAGAAACTTGGTACTTCTAAAATACCAATCTTCTTACCGTCTTTTTCGATGATTTCTGACTTAACCGCACGATCTTCTAAGCGAACTTTGTCACGAACAATTGTGACAATGTAACTCTTCGCATCGTTACCTTCTGGCAAGATCTGTAGATTAACCTTTGTGCCTTTAGGGCCTTTGATTAACTGAACAACATCATCCAGACGCCAACCGATCACGTCGACAATCTCTTCACCGTCTTGTCCAACACCAGTGATTCGGTCCCCTTCACCAAGTTGCTTACTCTTTGATGCCGGACCGCCAACAACAAGTGAACGAATTACTGTGTAATCGTCTGTCATTTGCAAAACGGCGCCGATGCCTTCTAGAGAAAGGTTCATTTCCGATTGAAATTGCTCGGCATTACGTGGAGAAAGGTAGCTTGTATGAGGGTCAACCTGTCGCGCGAAGGCATTCATATACAACTGAAATGCGTCTTCATTGTTGGTCTGTGTGATGCGCTTCATCGCGTTGTTATAACGCTTCTCTAAAACTTCTTTAATCTCTGGCCACTCTTTGCCAGTCAGTTTCAGATTTAACGCGTCATATTTCACACGCTTGCGCCACAACTCGTTGAGCTCTGCTTCGTCTTTTGGCCATGCGGCTTCAGAGCGGTCTAACTCTATCTCGTCATCGGTATCAAACTTGATCTCTTCATCGAGTAGAGTTAACGCATAAGCAAAACGATCGAAACGCTTCTGCATTGAGAGGTTGTAAACATCAAAAGCAATTTGGTTGTTGCCCGATTTAAGCTGATCATCAAGCTCGACTGACCAATTTTTAAATGAATCGATGTCTGCTTGAGTGAAAATATTTCTATTGTAATCAAGCAACTCTACATAGCGTTCAAAGATCGCTTTAGAGAAATCATCATTGAGGCTGAAGTGCTTATAATGAGAGCGGGTAAATCGCGAGGTGACTCGCTTGCTAGCTGTTTCATGCTGAACTTCAGGAGAAAGAACCGGCAGGTCATCTTTATGTAGTTTGGCTTCAAGAGCCTGAGCTGATGCTGCTAGCCATAAGCTAGCAGCAATCAGGGTCACTTTTGAACGGCAATTCATGCGTAGGAGTATCTCCTTTATGCGCGCAAGTGCTCCGCTTTCACAACCATTTGTAGGCCGTTAGCAAGTTGAACACGTACATCATCCTTATTGATTTCAACAATGGTCGCTGCCATGTTTCCTTTGCCCATGTTCACGTTAACTGCGTTACCTACTGTGATTTCATCAGCATTTAGAGCGCGCGTTTCTACAGGCTTAGTTGGTTTTTGTACTTTTGGTTTATTAGTACGACGAGGCTGTTGAGGCTTTTTAGCCGCAGGTTTCGCTTTCGCCTTACCCTCTTCACGAGCTTTTTGTGCTTGTTCTTTACGACGAGCCTGAACTTTCGCCTTGCTTTCTGCAAGTGTCGCTTTCGCGTGTTCAACGTGCTCTTCTTCTAGCTCACCACAAGGGTTGCCATCTAGGTCTACACGTACTGCACCTGGTTTTACACCGTGTAGGTAACGCCATGATGAAGTGTACTGTCTTAACGCTGCACGAAGCTGTGTTTTGCTTACTTTTTCGTCTTCATTTAGACGTTCCGCAAGATCTTGAAAAATACCAATTTTCAGAGGTTTTGCTTCACCTTCTAAAGTAAAGCACTTAGGGAAACATTCAGCAATATATGTAATAACTTCTTTGCTGTTTTTTAACTTTTCAGTCATGAGGGGTCCTGATTTGAGCGGATTTCCGCGAGCATTAAGAAAAAATATTCTCGTATTATAGTGACATGCCAAGGAAAAACCACACTCGAAGGCTAATTTATGCGTCGTTCGCGTGTGAATTAAGCAGCTTTTCTACTTCAACCATGAAATGAGTGAGACCTTCTTCGTCTGTTTCATTAAATCGGCCAATACTTGGACTATCAATATCAAGTACACCAGCCACCTTTCCATTAATAGAAAATGGAATCACAATTTCTGAATTGCTCGCTGCATCGCACGCAATATGCCCCTCAAATTCGTGAACGTCGTATACTCTTTGTATAGTATTAATTTGTGCAGCAGTACCGCAGACGCCTCGACCCATTGGGATACGAACACAAGCTGGTTTTCCTTGGAACGGACCAAGAATAAGCTCTTCACCCTTTGTTAGGTAAAAGCCTGCCCAGTTAAGATCGTCAAGTTCCATGAAAAGCAATGAGCTCAAGTTTGCTAGGTTCGCAATAAAGTCTGGTTCAGACTCAATTAGAGCAACAGCTTGTTTGGTTAGTCTTTGGTATTGTTCTAAGTTCATATTAACTTCCTACTTACTATAAAAGCTTCCATTCTCAATGTATGGCGCTAAAATGCAGCCCTACTTTATAATAGGACTTATTCTCAATTACAATGCTTCTGAAAAATGACACTATTAGCCGTTCTTGGTTGATAACACAAGTAAAAAAGCACAAGTCCAAGCTGATCATAGCGAACTTGATAGCGGTGCTTGCAACCTTGATTAGTGTTCCAATTCCCCTCCTCATGCCTTTGATGGTTGATGAGGTGTTATTGGACCAACCTGCAAAAGGCTTAGATGCCATGAATGCCATTCTCCCTGAAGCGTGGCACACTCCGACAGGCTATATTTTCTTCACCCTGTTCTTGGTTGTTCTTATGCGAGCTGCGAGCCAAGGATTAAATATCCTTCAAAGCCGACAATTTACGCTTGTTTCAAAAACCATCACGTTTGAGATGCGCAGTAAAATGATCGACAAACTCGGCCGTATCAGCATCCGACAATACGAGACCAAAGGTAGCGGCGGAATCAACGCACACCTTATCACTGACATTGAGACCATTGATAAATTTATTGGTTCTACGTTAGCAAAATTCGTTATCAGTTTTCTGACTGTTATTGGTACTGCTATCGTTCTACTTTGGCTCGATTGGCGACTTGGTCTGTTTATCCTGTTAGTTAACCCTATTGTCATTTACTTCTCACGTAAACTAGGCAGTATGGTTAAACATCTGAAACGGAAGGAAAATCATTCTTTTGAAATTTTCCAAAACCGTTTAGTTGAAACATTAGATGGAATCTACCAACTACGCGCGGCCAATAAAGAGCGAGAATTTCTCCAGCAACTCAAAGACAGTGCGAACCAAGTTCGCGTTGATGCAGACAAGTATGCTTGGCAATCTGAAGCGGCTGGTCGCGTTTCTTTTCTTCTCTTTTTGATCGGCTTTGAATTATTCAGAGCTGTCGCAATGTTAATGGTCATGTTCAGTGACCTTACTATTGGCCAAATATTTGCCGTTTTTGGTTACCTATGGTTCATGCTGTCTCCTGTTCAAGAGTTGCTTGGGATTCAGTTTTCTTGGTATAGCGCTAAAGCGGCATTAAAACGCATCAACGACTTATTAGAGTTAGAAGAAGAGCAGAGACCGGTTTCTAAGGTAAATCCTTTCAAAGAAGGTAGAGAAGTTGATGTTAAAGTAGAAAACATTAATTTCTCTTACAATAATGAAAACAAAGTCCTAGATAATCTTTCTTTACATATGCCGGCAGGAAAGAAAGTGGCGTTAGTTGGTGCAAGCGGCGGTGGTAAGTCAACCTTGATACAATTACTTATTGGGGTTTACCGTCAAAACTCCGGTAGCATTCGCTTTAATGATGAATTAACAGAAGATATTGGTTTTGAAGTAATTCGCGACAAAATTGCCGTGGTATTACAGCAACCTATACTATTTAACGACACCTTGAGGCATAATCTAACGCTTGGTGGGGATTTTGACGAAATGTCACTTTGGCGTGCGCTTGAAGTGGCTCAGCTGCAAGATGTTATTTCTCAACTGAACCACGGCTTGGATACTCAAGTTGGTCGTAATGGCATTCGTTTGTCAGGAGGTCAACGACAACGGCTTGCCATTGCTAGAATGGTGCTGAGTAATCCTCAATTTGTTATTTTAGACGAAGCCACGTCTGCGCTAGATACCGCTACTGAAGCGGCTTTACACAAAGCACTGACCGAGTTCTTACGTGGTAGAACAACATTAATCGTTGCGCACCGACTATCCGCTGTTAAACAAGCCGATTTGATCTACGTGCTTGAAGATGGGAAAGTGACGCAAACAGGTACTCATGGTGAGTTAGTTGAGCAAGAAGGCTTATATCAAACCTTATATGGGGGCATACAGTCCCACGCTTAAATCGTTCAAGCTAGAGAGGTCGTTATGACCTCTCTGTCTAAGCACGCCATGCAACCCAATAACGTACGTCTGTGCCAAGGTTGTGAATTGCCTGTCGACATCGTCGACTTACCCCATGGCAAAAATGCACACTGCCCTCGTTGTGGTACACAATTATATCGCGGAGGTAGCCCTAGCCTCTCTGGTAATCTAGCCGTCGCGATAACCTGTATCCTACTATTTATTCCATCGCACTTTTTTAGCTTTATTAGCATCCGACTCTTTGGTGTGATGATTCCGGCAACCCTGCCTTCAGGGATGATCACATTGATGGAAGAAGGATTTGTTCTTCTTTCATTGCTCATTCTATTTTGTAGCTCTCTAGCGCCACTGACGGTTTGTGTTTCAGTGGTAACGGCGCATATTTCTTTACATCAACGATGGTTCCGTGGGCTTCGTATCTCACTGTGGCTAATTCAACATTTGAAGCATTGGGTTATGTTGGATGTGTTCTTAGTTAGCATCGCCATTTCCTGTTTTAAACTCCAAGATTATTCCGACATTTTCGTCGGTCCAGGGTTAATTGGTCTGGTTCTTTTGCAGATATTTACCGTTTTGTTAGTTTCAAGAATCAGCGTGCGTCGTTATTGGGAAGCTTGGAAACCAGAAAGTTTATATGCTTTTGAGCATAAAGATGTGCATTGCCATGAATGCCACTTGTCCCAGCCTGAAGGTGACCATTGCCAGCGTTGTCATCACGAGTTATATCATCGCAAGCCAAACTCCATTCAGAAAACATGGGCTTACCTCATCGCAGCAACGGTCGCCATCTTCCCTGCTAACCTGATCCCTATTTCCATCTTGCTTACCAATGGTAAGCGTTTGGAGGACACTATTTTTTCAGGCGTGGCTGGTTTGGTAAAAAGCGGCATGTATGGAATCGCTGCGATCATTTTTGTTGCGAGTATCGTTGTCCCGGTGATTAAAATACTTGGGCTCGCCTACATCATGCTTTGCATCCAATTCAAACGTTCGGTGTTTAAGAGACAACGAATGATGGTTTACTTTGTTGTTAAATGGATCGGTAAATGGTCTGTGATGGATTTGTTTGTTATTTCTATCATGATGACTTTAGTCGATCGTGGTCAGATACTGGATTTCACACCAGGATATGGCGCCGTAGCATTTGGTGTTGTCGTAGTGTTGACCATGCTTGCAGCAGAAAGTATTGATCCAAGGCTAATCTGGGACCAAACAAACCCAAAACAATCAGAAAAAGAGTCAATGAATGAGTGATCAGAACAGTTCTCAAACGTCATACGTACCAGATGTAAAGCGGAGTAAAGGCATATCTCCTCTTTGGCTGTTGCCAATTTTGACCATGGTCTTAGCTGGCTGGCTTGTTGTGAAGTCGATACACGATGCAGGACAACGAGTGCAAATCTATTTTTCTGATGCCGCTGGTCTTGTCGCCGGCCGAACCACTATCCGTTACCAAGGATTAGAAGTCGGCATGGTAAGAGACATTAACCTCACCGAAGATCTCGGCAGTATTTATGTCGATGCTGATATCTATCCTGAAGCTGCAAAGTTACTGAACGATAAAACACGCTTTTGGTTAGTAAAACCAACAGCTAGCCTAACGGGAGTTTCCGGACTGGATGCGCTCGTCTCAGGTAACTACATCTCGATTCAACCCGGAGATGGTCAAGAGTTTGAGACAACATTCCATGCGTTAGACTCTGCTCCAACAGATTTACGCGTTTCTCAAGGTTTGAATATTAAGCTCAAAAGCCGTGATTTAGGTGGTGTATCGGTTGGCTCTCAAATTGTTTATAAGAAAATCCCAATCGGTGAAGTGTACAGTTACCAGCTAGATGAAGATGCAAAATCTATCACTATTCAAGCCAACATTCAGGATCAATACCGACATATCATTAACAACCGCAGTCGATTCTGGAACGTCAGTGGAATTGGTGCCAGCATCGGTTTTGAAGGTGTCGATGTAAGACTAGAAAGCATGAGTGCCTTACTAGGTGGCGCCATCGCAGTCGACTCTCCGGATGATGGTGAGCCTGTAGAAGAGAACACCGAGTTCCGTTTGTATAAAGATTTGAAAACTGCTGGTCGAGGCATCGCGGTTAAAATCGTCCTACCTGATGACAGCAAGATCAGCGGAGAAGGCGCTCCAATTATGTATCGCGGAATTGAAATTGGCCAAGTTACGGACTTGAGCCTTTCCGAAGGTCGAGAAGTGATATTGGCGTCAGCGGCAATTCAACCCGCTTTTAGTGACATGCTGACGACAGGTACTCGATTTGTCTTAGAAGAAGCAAAGGTGTCCCTCTCTGGTGTAGAAAACATTGCTAATTTAGTGCGAGGAAACTTCTTAACGATCGTGCCGGGCGCGGGTGAACGCTCTCGCCGCTTTACTGCGATTCGTAAAAACGTGTTTAACCAACAGCAAGAAAAGTCCATCGCGATTCGGTTGGTGTCCGACAATTCGTTTGGCCTAGATAGCGGTGCCAATGTACTTTATAAAGGCATCGTTGTTGGTTCAATCATCAAAGTGGGCCTAGTTAAGGAAGATAAAAAATCACAACACGAAGTATTTATGGATGTATTGATTGACCATGAATACAAACATCTGATCAAATCAAACAATCGTTTTTATGTAACCGGCAGTGCATCAGCAGAGTTAACTGAATCCGGGCTCAGCGTTACCGTTCCTCCAGCAAAGCAGTTGTTAACCGGGTCAATTAGTTTTGTGAGCGAAGGCAAGCAGGATATTCAAAAAGAGTATCAACTGTTCCAAAATGAATCATTGGCTGAATTGGCGCAGTACAATCAAAGTGGCTCTAGGGCTCTAACACTATTTGCTTCTGAATTGCCGCCGATTTCCAAAGGCAGCCCTCTACTCTATCGTAATCTTCCAGTTGGTAACGTCTCCGATTTCCAGCTAGTTGATGGCGGAGTACTAATTAAGGCTACTATCGAAAACCGCTTCGCTTATCTTGTAACGCCACAAACCGTTTTTTGGAATCGTTCAGGGATTGAGATAGATGCATCATTAGCCGGAGTCAGTGTGAAAGCGCACCCTTTAAAATCGTTAATCGAAGGTGGCATCGCTTTTGACTCCGTACCAGGCGTTGAAAACAAAATCGGAGAAAACTGGAAGCTGTATTCTGATCAAAAAACCGCTCGCAAGTTTGGGCGCGTCATTGCTTTAGAAACCGACGGTTCGCAAGAGATTGCTAAAGGAATGCCGATTGAATATCAAGGTGTTAAAGTTGGTGAAATCACTCTGGTTGTACCGAATTTTCGTCGTAACATGGTTGAAGTCACTGCAAGGATCCTACCTGAATACGTAGAAAACATTGCAGTTGAAGGCTCACATTTTTGGCTAACTGAACCAGAAATTGGTTTAGGTGGCGTTAAAAACCTCGGGGCGTTGGTTTCGAAATCCATCAGTGTTGAGCCAGGTAAAGGTAAAGCTAAATTTGATTTTCAATTAGAAAATAGTTCAGAACGCGTGCATGGAATCATGTTTACGTTACAAAGTGAACAGAGAGGCTCAGTACAAGTCGGTACCCCTATTCTTTACCGCCAGATGGAAGTTGGCCAAGTGACCGACGTAAGCCTAGGAGAATTTGCTGATCGCATCCTCACGACTATCAAAATACAGCCTGAATATGCTTACCTCGTTCGTCAAAACAGTGTGTTCTGGAATGTTTCAGGAGTAGATGTTTCCATCGGGCTTACCGGCGCTAACATCAAAGCGGGAACCTTTGATAGTTTAGTTCGCGGAGGAATTGCGTTTTCAACGCCAGAGCAATCGACTATTCCACCAGCGGCAAAGAGTGGGCAATCTTTCTTTTTGTATCCACAAGCTGAAGAAGGTTGGACTCAATGGCGTACAGCAATTCCGAAGCCGTAGAATAAAGCTCAATTCACGTAAAATTGAAGTTTGATCACTTTAAAAGAGCAGCAATCGCTGCTCTTTTTTATCGCTCGGCCCTTGTCACTATTCGTTTCTGCTTCGCTTTCGTATATTATTTGCCACAAATTCTGCAAACGAGATCCCACATTGCATCCTAATGTTTACATCCCAGACGCGTTTCTGGAAAAAATCCAAACTATCCTTCCTGCTCACCTCAACATGGAAGACTTTATCGCGTCGTGCCAAAAGCCACTGCGCAAAAGTATTCGAGTTAATACGTTGAAGATCAGTGTTGAAGCGTTTCTAGAACGAGCAGAAGCAAAAGGCTGGAAGCTTTCTCCTGTGCCTTGGTGTGACACGGGGTTTTGGATTGAAGCGGATGAGTCAGTTGTACCATTAGGCAACACAGCAGAACACATGTCTGGCTTATTCTACATTCAAGAAGCCAGTTCGATGATGCCGGTATCTGCTCTGTTTATGAATGATGAATCTTACGATGCCGTGTTAGATACCGCAGCCGCTCCAGGCTCAAAAACCACTCAAATTGCAGCTTTAATGAACAACGAAGGTGTACTTGTGGCCAATGAATACGCCGCAAGTCGTGTAAAAGTACTGCACGCTAATGTGGAACGTTGTGGGGTACGTAACGCCGCACTAAGTAACTTCGATGGACGCGTTTTTGGCGGTTGGCTACCAGAACAATTTGATGCGGTTTTGCTCGACGCGCCTTGCTCTGGAGAAGGCACCGTTCGCAAAGACGAAGATGCGATGAAAAACTGGACGCAAGCTTCCGTACTCGACATCGCTGACACACAGAAAGATCTTATTGAAAGCGCCTTCCATGCATTAAAGCCCGGTGGTGTGATGGTTTACTCAACATGTACGCTCAGTACAGAAGAAAACCAACAAGTTTGTCAACACTTGAAAGAAACCTTTGGGGATGCTGTAGAGTTTGAAAGCCTTGAGAACTTGTTTGAAAACGCAGAGGCAGCTCTAACTGAAGAAGGCTTTTTGCATATTTTCCCACAGGTCTACGACTGTGAAGGGTTCTTTGTTGCAAGAATTCGCAAACTGGCTGCTGTTGAGGCGCCAGAAGTCAAAAAGCGCATGGGGAAATTCCCCTTTGCTAAAACTTCAAAAAAAGAATCGACAGAAATTGCTCAACAACTCCAAAGCGCGTTAGGTATTAAACTTCCAAATGACAGTTCTGTATGGCTTCGCGATAAAGATGTCTGGTTATTCCCTAATGCTTTAGAAGCGATGATCGGCGAATTACGCTTCTCCCGTATGGGTATAAAGATCGCGGAAGCCCATAAAAATGGCTACCGTTGGCAACACCAAGTCGCGACTGCCCTGGCGACAGGTTCTGAAAGCAACGCCATTGAACTCAGTATTGAAGAAGCGCGCGAATGGTACATGGGGCGTGATGTTCGCCCACAAACCATTCCTGAGGGAATGAAAACAGGTAAAGGCGAAGTGCTTGTCACCTATCAAGGCGCAGTTATTGGCCTTGGCAAGTGGGTAAGCAACCGAATAAAGAATGGTCTCCCTCGCGAATTAGTACGAGATAAGAACTTATTTTAAAAGACGTAACGAACCATAAATAAATGAAAAGCCATCGTATTTGCGATGGCTTTTTAATTCGTAAGTATGAAAGCAAGTGGGCTCGCTAGCGATCCGGACACGCTGTACTAAACTAGTTGTATCAAAGTAATGCTTTGATGTGGCATTTCTCTCTATGTTCACCAACAAAATTATTGTTGGACAAGTTTAGCGCAGGCTCTGCGGAGCCGTTTCCCCTAGGCCCAAAAAAAGGAAAAGTTTGGGCCGTTTTTTTGGCTGTAGTTCCACTATACGTGAGTTTGGACTACGCTAGACGAATACCGTCTTTCTCAATGACAATTTTACCCTGCTTGTATAAGCCACCGATGGTCTTTTTATAAGTCCCTTTACTTGTGCGGAAAGCATCAAAAATCGCTTCAGGAGAAGACTTGTCATTCAAAGGCAAAAATCCGCCTTTCTTCTCTAGCAAGTCAAGGATCTTACTAGAAAGATCGTCCATTTTCGCCACACCGACTTTTTGTAGAGCAAGGTCGATTTTGCCATCTTCACGAATGTGCTTAATAAAGCCTTTCAGCTTTTTACCGATGTAAAGCTTACCAAAAACATCCGATGGGAAAATCATGCCCCAATGCTTACCATTAACGATAGCTTTATAACCAAGTTGACTACGCTCTGCGATGATCAAATCAACTTGCTCGTTAACTTCATAATTCGCTGGAGTTTTATCTAACCATTTATTGAACTTAGTCGTACCAACAATGCGACCTGACGCTTTGTCGGTATAAACATACACTAAAATGGTTTGTCCGGCAGAGAAGCGAGTGCGTTGCTCACTAAAAGGAATCAGTAAGTCCTTTTCTTTGATGCCCCAATTTACAAAAGCACCTGTCGCATTCACACCCTCAATCTTCATTAAACCCCATTCACCCACTTGGGCAATTGGTCTTTCAATGGTCGCAGCAAGTTGGCTTTCTGAATCGAAGTACAGAAATACGTCTACATGCTCACCAATTTCAGTACCCTCTGGTACATACTTACTAGGTAGTAGAACAGAACCGTAATCATCGCCATCCAGAAATACGCCAAAATCAGCCTTTTTAATGACTTCTAAGCTGTTAATTTGACCAATTTTAATCATTGATTTTGTCTCTTTTTAAATTTACGTGGAATTATACCTAAACTAACAAGAAAATCAGAGAGAAAAGCATAGTGCTCTGTTATGCTGTTGTCGTTCAGCTATATGCCCCAGTCACTCTTTTAGCACTCTTATACTTACCTGCTCAACGGAACGCATAAGTTAAGAATGCTTTAGCAAAGTCAGGAGCTTTCTTTGGTCACCGTCGATAAACAAGACTCAATAACATTAAAAATCAGTCATGCACTCGCAAAGAGCAAAAGTGTCGACCTAGATATTTACTTTTTTATACCTGGTGAGCTTGGTTTAAACGCCGATATCATCAGTGAATCCGAATTTTATTACACCTCAATCACACAGCAACGATCTTATTACAGTACTGAAATCCTTCTTCCGCTAGTACACAGTCGACTTGCCAAACGTGGACGCCTGTCGAATCAGCAATACCGAGTAAGTTTGAGTTTGTTCGCTTACCAATACGTTATCGCGCTAGACAAAGCGGTAGCAAGTTTAAACAAGCATGAGAACAACTCCGTAACGGAAGATGAAGTGGACGAAGTTATCGAGCTCACGCTTGAGATCTTAAAGCGCTTGCGGCGTTCTATTCCTTATGAAGAGAACTTAAAACGCTACTACGTTAACATCGATAACTATCTGTCTTGGTATACCGAGCAAAAGTTCCTGTCACTGGTGGCTCATCTCCCACGTGAAGGCGACTATGGCACGATCAAGAAGCGCCTGATCACGCTATGTGAGAAAGAACAAGCCCATCGTAAACTCAACAAATACAACTCATCAAGAGTCGTTGAAGACGTTACTCGCCTATCTAACAAAATGCGCTTGCTAAGGCGATTGATTGAACACCCTATCGTGCTTCGTGAAGAAACCATATCGATGGGTAACAACATTAAGCGCGCTATCAAAGGTATTGCAACCGGTTTGGTGATGGTTGTCGTGACCTCGACCGTGATTCTCGCTCGCGATTATCTGGGGGAAATTTCTGCCTCATTCATTATCGCGATGTCTTTTATTTACGCTTTACGAGAAATCTTTAAAGATGATTTACGCGATGCCATGTGGCGATGGATCCGTAAAGGCAAGCCAAAATGGCGTAAGAAGTATGTTGATCCAACGACGAAAAAAGTGGTTGGCAAAAAATTGGAGTGGCTCGATTATCGCACCTTAAGTAGCTTGCCGGATAAGATTCAAAGAATACGGAAAAAGCGCGTCGTGCAACGTGAAGAGCAGATTCTTCATTATCACGAGAAAACCGAAATGGCGACCTCTCTTTTCTTGAGTGGTTACGAACAAACGAGAGAAACATTGAACATCAGTTTGCGCCCTATCATCCGCTTGATGGATAAAAGCTCAAACCGAGTTTACCGTTTAAATGAAGGTCAAGTAACCAAAGAGTCAGTAGAGAAACGTCATTTGCTCAATGTGATTGTCAAAGAGGACAACCACACCGATGAGCCTGTTTATTACCGCTGGAAAGTGGTCTTAAATCGCTCCAAAATCGTCTCTATCGAGAAGATTGAACTCAATTAAGCCACCACCTTTAAACAAACGAGCCACAAACCACTAGGCAGCCTCTTTTCTTTGTTTGGCTGCTTTTTTTATCGAAAGAGTAAGCGAGAATTCAGCCATTGGCTCGTCACCATGTAAGTTAGGACACAGCGCGACAATTTTTACGTCACGATTTACTCGTTCACCCGTTGCCAAGGTGTGCTCGAGCATCTCATCAATGACATGACCATCGTTACAAACAAAGTGCACATCGGCTTCCGGGCGCTTTAAAAACTCGGCTTTCACACCTTTAAATGCCAGCGAGATCGCTTCTCCCTTTTCTTGCGCTTTACTCATAGCAAGAAAACCACCAGCAACATCAGCGCCAACGGCTAAAGCACCGAAATACATGCTATTCAGGTGGTTCTTCGTCCTTCTGCGCAATGGGATACGAACCTCAACATGCTTGCTATCTATCGCAATGATTTTAGGGTGGCAAAGCCAAATCAGCGGCACTTTTGAAAAGCCAAACAGATTTAGATACAAATTCGCACGACGTAGAGCTGATAACATTTTGGTCTCCTTACCAATCTAGTCAGACCAGTTAATCAACGAAAGAAATAGATGTCAAAGAAATGTTAACAAAAGCTCGATCTCACGAGTTATTTAACCCTCAGGAAGTGACAGCGTCACCCGTGAGGTATGAAGTTTATCGCAGTTACTTAGATTACCTTACAGCGAGATAGATAAAATGGTTATAAATTCAAATGTATATATATTGATTTAATGATCAAGTTTTGTCATTTATACATAAGTCATTTAAATGAATACCTACACCTTTGTATACAATTCGGTATTTCCTGGCGAAGATTCCCGTGAAACGGTTTATTCCTGCCTGTAATTCCGTTATCTTTACCCCTTCGCAATAGAGAATAAAGCTATAACATGCCTATAAAAACAGATGAATTGAGAACCCAACCTTTGGGTCCAATGCCTACCCCAGCAGAGCTAGGTAGTGTACATCCTATTACGGATGACGTTGCAGACCGTATCGCTCAATCTCGTCG
Organism: Vibrio sp. OY15; assembly: GCF_000742455.1. Lineage (NCBI taxonomy): Bacteria > Pseudomonadati > Pseudomonadota > Gammaproteobacteria > Vibrionales > Vibrionaceae > Vibrio > Vibrio sp. OY15. Next base: position 727,911 of record NZ_JPIL01000001.1, read on the forward strand.
TCAGATTGAAAACATTTTATCGGGTGAAGACGATCGCCTTCTTGCGATTGTAGGTCCGTGTTCTGTTCACGACACTGAAGCTGCCATTGATTACGCCACTCGCCTGAGTGAAATCCAAGACAAGTACAAAGACGAACTGTTTATCGTGATGCGTACTTACTTTGAAAAGCCTCGTACAGTAGTTGGTTGGAAAGGTTTGATTACGGACCCTAACCTAGATGGTTCTTACGCACTTGAAGCTGGTCTTCATAAAGCTCGTAAACTACTACTGGATATCAACAAGCTTGGTCTTGCGACTGCTACTGAGTTTCTTGATATGATCACTGGCCAATACATCGCGGATTTGATCACTTGGGGCGCGATTGGTGCTCGCACAACGGAATCACAAATTCACCGTGAAATGGCGTCGGCACTATCTTGCCCAGTTGGTTTCAAAAATGGCACAAATGGCAACGTAAAAATTGCAATTGATGCAATTCGCGCATCGAAAGCATCGCATTACTTCTACTCGCCAGATAAGAACGGTCGAATGACGGTTTACCGCACAAGTGGCAACCCTTACGGTCATATTATTCTGCGCGGTGGAGAAAAAGGCCCTAACTTTGATGAAGCATCAGTCAAACAAGCATGTGATGCTTTAGCTGAGTTTGGATTGCCACAACGTTTGGTTGTGGATTTCAGCCATGCAAACTGTCAGAAGCAACACAGAAAACAAATCGACGTAGCTCAAGACATTTGTAACCAAATTAAGTCAGGCAGCACTCGTATTGCGGGTATCATGGCTGAAAGCTTTATTCTTGAAGGCAATCAGCCAATGACTGACATCAATAACCTAACGTATGGTCAGTCTATTACAGATCCATGCCTAGGTTGGGAAGACACTGCTACAATGCTAGATATGCTGGCAAGCGCTGTTAAGTCCCGAAAGTCCCTATAACAAAATAATCAAGGAATCTTCATGCCATCGTTTGATATTGTTTCTGAAATCGATACGGTTGAACTACGTAACGCCGTTGATAACGCTAACCGTGAATTGTCTACTCGTTTCGATTTCCGCAACGTAAATGCGAGCTTTGAGCTAGTAGAAGAAAACGTAAAAATGTCTGCGGAAGGTGACTTCCAACTTAAGCAAATGCGCGACATTTTACGCGGCCACTTAGCGAAGCGTAACATTGACGCGAACGCAATGGATGCACAAGACCCAGACGTTACTGGTAAAAACTGGCACCAAACTCTGCTTTTCCGTCAAGGTATTGATACTCCAACGGCGAAAAAAGTAGTGAAACTTATCAAAGACGCAAAGTTAAAAGTACAAGCTTCTATTCAAGGCGACAAAGTACGTGTTACTGGTAAGAAACGCGACGACCTGCAAGCGACAATGGCAGCGATTCGTGAAGCAGAGATGGGTATCCCATTCCAGTTTAACAACTTCCGTGATTAATCAATCTGAGAAGTAAGTAAAAACGCCAGCGCATAATCCGCTGGCGTTTTTTATTGGCTTTTGTGTAACGAACTACGTATCCACTTTTAGCATTTGGCATTGCTAGATAACCAAGTCCTGCCCTTGCAGCAATACGAATTCGCTCGTTCCTTGCGGTATGAACACGCAAATTCGAAGCTTTTCAGCTTTAGCCTTGGCCAGCATATCCGAAAGCTCAGCAGCGCTCGAGAAAGCTTCTCTTTCTGCATCTCTGCGTATTAGTTCTAACACATTCGCTTCACATCGAGTTGAGTACAGAGCCAGCTCCGCTTGTTGCATATAGCGTACGGCTTTTATTGGCAACATCTCAACATCTTTCCCAACATGTATCCAAGTACAACTTCCCTTTTCATCTAAAGGTGTTGCCATGGTCGCTTGGTAAATTGCTTCTAACTCACGATTATCTCGCGCGTTTTCCACCTCGGGATTCGAGAAAAATTGCTCCCAAAACTTGCGGCGTAAATCGACGCTAGGCAGTGCCTCTTTAATTGAGTTTCGCTTTGAGTTAGCAAAATCCGCCATCAACCCCATGTTTTGTGGCAGTATCGATTCAAGCTTTTCACGGATGTTTCGAATTAAAACTGGCGAAGCTCCACCACTAGAGATAGCGATTTGGATGCGGCCACGATTAATCATTGACGGCGTGATGAAATCACAATAAGGCTTATCATCCACAACGTTAACCAAGATGCCTAGCTCTTTGGCATCTTTGTACACTTGGTGATTTAGCTCAGGATTGTCTGTCGTCGCCCACACTTGAACAAAGTTTTTAGTGACAATGTCACTCGAATAGAAACGTTGTACCCAGCGCAGTTGATGCTCAGAAGCAAGCTTAGACAGAAAATCAACCAACGTCGGAGAAACGATAGTCACATCCGCCCCAGCCTTTAGCAACGCTTCCACCTTTCGGCTTGCCACCTCACCGCCACCCACGACGAGAACGGGTTTATTAATTAAATCTAAGAACAGAGGAAAATATCGCATTTCAATCCATGATTACTCTAATTAGCTGTTGTAGACCATGCTACCAAAAATGGGGCAAGCTCATCACCCTGTTTCGGTATCACAAATAATTTTTGTTTGAATTTTTACTGAACTTCACCTTGCTCAGCTAATGACAGTTTTAATAACAACTTTTTATTCTTTTGTATTGTTCACTCTTCTATTGATTGTTCTGATGCACCAAATTGTCCATGAATTGCACTATTTACAAACAATTAACATTTCGTCATTCTAAATCTCAAGGCACTTTGTAAGTTCTCTCAAAACTTCATTTAAATTATATATTTGAGAATTAACAGATCCTTTCCTACGCTTATAACTGGTTGATCTATCGAATGCCGTTTCTTCGAAAATCAATCACGTAGGACGATAACTCTAACGAATTGGACACGTTATTTCAGGTCACTCCTGATTAAACATGGATCATACAGGAAGGATACAAATGGCAAATAAACTCACAGTTCTTGCTTCCGTCGTAGCGGCTTCTACTGCGATGATGGCAACATCAGCTCAAGCAGCAGACACTACTCTGGACAAAGTCACAAAACAAGGTTTTCTTACTTGTGGCGTAAGTACCGGTCTACCTGGTTTCTCTAACCCTAACTCAAAAGGCGAATGGGAAGGTATCGACGTAGAATATTGCCAAGCACTGGCTGCAGCCGTTCTTGGGGATAAAACGAAAGTTAAATATGTACCCCTAACCGCAAAAGAACGTTTCACTGCGCTTCAATCTGGTGAGATTGATGTGCTTTCCCGTAACACGACCTGGACTCTCCACCGTGACACTGCACTGGGCCTAAACTTCGTAGGTGTGAACTACTACGACGGTCAAGGCTTTATGGTGAAGAAGGAACTTGGTATATCAAGTGCTAAAGAGCTTGATGGTGCGTCGGTATGTGTTCAATCAGGTACAACAACCGAGCTAAACCTTGCAGATTATTTCCGCAACCAAGGCATGGCGTACAAACCAGTGGTATTCGACACAGCGGCGCAAACTTCGAAAGGTTTTGATGCGGGACGCTGTGACGTATTAACAACTGACCAATCTGGCCTTTATGCACTACGTTTGAATTTGAAAGATCCGTCCTCTGCGGCCGTTCTTCCAGAAATCATCTCTAAAGAGCCACTAGGTCCAGTCGTTCGTCAAGGCGATGATCAATGGTTTAACATCGCTAAGTGGACATTGTCTGCGATGATTAACGCTGAAGAATACGGTATTAGTTCGAAGAATGCGGATGAAATGCTGAAGTCAACAGATCCAAACATCAAGCGTATCCTCGGTGTTGATGGCCCTAAAGGCAAAGGGTTGGGTATCCGCGACGATTGGGGCTACCAGGTTATCAAACAAGTTGGTAACTATGGTGAAAGCTTCGAACGTACAGTCGGTACTGGTTCGCCGTTAGAAATCTCTCGTGGCGTTAATGCGCTATGGAATTCAGGCGGCTTTATGTACGCGCCACCAATCCGATAGAAAGAGTTAATCAGGGCGGTTCATGCCGCCCTTTTTCTTGATTATATCTCACTGTATGAGTAAGGATCGCTCATTGGATGGCGAAAAGCGCTCGCTTGGTGGAACGGCTTTAAAGGTTCGTATGTCACCAGACATGAGAGCGTTATTCTTTAGCCAGCAAGGACGAAACTTCGTTATACAGGCCGATATCTATAACTAAGGTTTGAGGTTATCGCTGTATGAAACCGACACAAGATACATCGCCAAGTACGATGTCCAAACCAAGCGGAAGCAAGAGCCTGATTTATAATCCTGCCTTTCGTTCTGCTATTTTCCAGATCATTGCCATTGCTGCACTGGTATTTTTCTTTTACACGATTGTAAACAACGCTCTCAATAACTTAGATGCTCGTGGTATTGCAACGGGCTTCGGTTTTCTGAATCAAGAAGCCGGGTTTGGTATTGGGTTAACATTAATTGAATACGATGAAACGTACTCTTACGGTAGAACATTTATCATCGGCCTTCTTAATACGGCGTTAGTCTCCGTATTAGGTATTATTCTGGCTACTGTGATTGGCTTTACCATGGGGGTTGCCCGCCTTTCTTCTAACTGGTTAGTTAGTCGTTTAGCGGCAGTTTATATCGAAACTTTCCGAAATATCCCCCTTCTTCTGCAAATATTCTTCTGGTATTTCGCTGTTCTTCAAGCATTACCCTCACCACGCCAAAGCTTAAGTCTTGGTGAAGCTATTTTCCTGAACGTTCGTGGCTTATATTTCCCTGCACCGACTATGGAACCTGGCAGTAGCTACGTTATTGCCGCGTTAATCTTCGGGGTAATCGCAAGCTTATTAATTAATGTATGGGCGAATAATAAGCAACGTCTCACTGGGCAACAAACCCCAATGGGAAGAATAGTTTTGGGTTTAGTTGTTGGCCTTCCATTGGTTGTGTACTTCCTTGCTGGTATGCCAATTTCACTGAATTATCCTGAACTAAAAGGGTTTAACTTCCGAGGTGGTATTAGCATTATTCCTGAATTGGCTGCGCTACTTTTGGCATTGAGTGTTTATACAGCTTCTTTCATTGCTGAGATTGTGCGCTCTGGTATTAATGCGGTTAGCCATGGTCAAACCGAAGCAGCGATGTCGCTAGGCTTACCACGCTCGAAAACTTTAAAGCTTGTTGTCATTCCTCAAGCGTTACGAATTATTATTCCACCTTTAACCAGTCAATATCTCAACCTCACCAAAAACTCATCGTTAGCGATGGCGATTGGTTACCCAGATCTTGTCTCTGTGTTTGCTGGTACTACCCTGAACCAAACGGGACAAGCGATTGAGATCATTGCGATGACGATGGGCGTGTACTTGACATTAAGTCTGATTACGTCTGCATTAATGAACTTGTATAACCGTAAAGTCGCGCTGGTGGAGAGATAATATGAGTACTCATCAATTTCAACCGGATCTCCCGCCACCCGCCAATACTGTAGGCTTCGTTGGTTGGATGCGGAAAAATCTATTTAATGGCCCTATCAATTCCATTGTTACTGTCATTCTTGCGTATATTGTCGTAACTGCAATATGGTATATCGTGGATTGGGCGTTTATTAACGCAGACTGGATTGGCTCAACGCGTGACGACTGTAGCCGAGATGGTGCTTGCTGGGTATTTATCAGCGTGCGCTGGGAGCAGTTCATGTATGGTTTTTATCCAGAGTCCGAACTATGGCGCCCTCGCCTGTTCTATATCACATTAGCCATATTTACTGTTTTACTCGCGTATGAGAAGACACCGAAACGGATGTGGATTTGGCTTTTCTTCGTAAACATCTACCCATTCATCATCGCTGGACTTTTATACGGTGGTGTCTTTGGACTAGAAGTGGTAGATACACACAAGTGGGGTGGACTACTCGTTACGCTCATTATTGCGCTAGTTGGTATCGTAGTTTCATTGCCAATTGGTGTGGTGCTTGCGCTTGGTAGACGTTCAGAGATGCCGATCATTCGCAGCATTTGTACCGTCTACATTGAAGTTTGGCGTGGCGTTCCTCTGATTACGGTTTTGTTCATGGCTTCGGTTATGCTTCCATTGTTTATGTCTGAAGGCTCAGAGACAGATAAACTGATTCGCGCCCTTATAGGTGTGGTTATGTTTGCCTCCGCTTACATGGCAGAAGTGGTACGCGGTGGTCTACAAGCCATTCCGAAAGGTCAATATGAAGCCGCTGATGCGCTTGGGTTAAGTTACTGGAAAAAGACTGGGCTGATTATCTTGCCACAGGCGCTAAAGATTACTATTCCTTCTATCGTGAACACCTTCATCGGTTTGTTTAAAGACACCAGTTTGGTACTCATCATTGGCATGTTTGACGTACTCGGTATAGGACAAGCAGCAAATACCGACCCTGAATGGTTAGGTTTTGCTACAGAAAGTTATGTATTTGTCGCGTTAGTGTTTTGGGTGTTTTGTTTTGGCATGTCGCGCTATTCGATATGGCTTGAAAACAAACTTCATACCGGTCACAAACGATAACTCATCAAGATCAAGGACGTATTATGACGCAACAACAAGACTACATGATCCAATTGAAGGACATGAATAAATGGTATGGTGAGTTTCACGTACTAAAAAATATTAACCTCGACGTTAAGCGCGGCGAGAAAATCGTTATCTGTGGTCCATCAGGGTCGGGAAAATCAACGATGATTCGCTGTATTAACCGTCTTGAAGAGCACCAAACAGGCAGCATTTACGTCTCTGGTACGGAATTAACTGAAGACTTAAAGAACATTGAAGCAGTACGCCGAGAAGTGGGCATGTGCTTTCAACACTTTAATCTCTTCCCTCATTTAACCGTACTGGAAAACTGTACGCTCGCGCCTATCTGGGTGAAGAAGATGCCAAAAGATGAGGCAGAAGCAGTTGCGATGAAATATCTGGAACGTGTAAAAATTCCAGACCAAGCGGAGAAGTATCCCGGTCAGCTGTCTGGTGGCCAGCAACAACGTGTGGCGATTGCTCGCTCTTTGTGTATGAACCCTAAAGTCATGCTTTTTGATGAGCCAACATCTGCACTCGACCCGGAAATGGTTCGCGAAGTACTGGATGTAATGGTCGAACTCGCCGAGGAAGGCATGACTATGCTATGTGTGACACATGAAATGGGCTTTGCTAAAGAGGTTGCCGATCGCGTGATATTCATGGACGCAGGAGAGATCATCGAAGAAAACAACCCTGTTGATTTCTTCGAAAATCCTCAATCGGATAGGACCCAAAATTTCCTAGCGCAAATCTTACACCACTAAGATTTAGCCGAATCGACATAAAAAAGCACTGGTTTCTATGAAGCCAGTGCTTTTTGTTACTAAATTCAAAAATCTGTGTAAGAATCAACATAGCTATGCTAGGCAGTAATATTGTGTTACAAGTTGCCAAATACATAACATCTTATTTCTATTATTATTTTATCTAAGTTACGTATGGTTAGGGCTTGATTTTTTGAACTTTCAATCCCATAAATGTACTTAAAAGAAAGTCTCTTATCGAGGAAGATTATGAACAGTCCAATGTTTACCCGCACTTCAACTCAAGAAAGTGCTCTACAAACGAACAAAGTATTGCGTAATACTTACGCTCTACTTTCAATGACACTTTTATGGTCGGCAGTCGTTGCTGGCGTTGCAATGGCATTTAACCTTCCACATCCAGGTATCATCCTAATGCTGGTTGGTTTCTACGGCCTATTATTCTTAACAGAGAAAAACCGTAACAACAGTCTTGGCCTTGTGTTTACGTTCCTATTTACTGGCTTCTTAGGTTACACCGTTGGCCCTATTCTAAACATGTACATTGGTGCAGGCATGGGCGATATCGTATTAACCGCACTCGGTGGTACGGCACTATCTTTCATGGCAGCATCGGCATACGCACTAACAACGAAACGTGACCTATCGATGATGGGTGGCTTAATGCTATCACTATTTGTTGTGCTGGTTGTGGGCATGATTGCAAGCTTCTTTATTCAATCAACCCTCTTACACTTGGCGTTGAGCAGCTTGTTTATCATTTTCTCTACTATGGCGATCCTGATGACAACACAAAGCATTATTCGTGGCGGTGAAACAAACTACATCTCTGCGACAGTAACTTTGTATGTATCAATCTACAACATCTTCATCAGCCTACTAAGCATTCTAGGTATTATGAACGACGATTAATCGTTTCTCGTTAAGTAGAATAAAAAAGCCCGAAGGTAATTCCTTCGGGCTTTTTCTTTGTGTGCAATTCAGTGTATTACGCCTGCTCTACTGACAACTCGATAACTTCGTCAGCTTCTGGATTTTCTCTAAAGCGTCTCACTTTGATCGTTTCCTCTCCTAACATGATTTGCTTGGCGATTCGGTGCATACCGTCAAAAACACGATAGTCACTGGTTAAGATTACCGGATACGACAAATCAGCATTGTTGATTCGTCGGCAATGTTTTGCAATTTCACGGCAGGTTGGCTGTGGCCCTTCATGACTAAACCAAGTCACTTCATTTGGGCCTTTGATATCATCAATCGAAATTTCTTCTACAGGTAAGGATTCTGCAAGTTGCCAAATACGCTCGATGGACCAAGTGGATTTTACATTGTCATTAATCTCAATGTAACGTTGTTTCGACATGACTAACTCCTTGTCATCATTGTTGTTTCTAACCTGAATACAGGCTTTCATTAATCCAATGAGAATATCGGTCTATGAAAACAAACACAACGTTTAAGCTATTAATTCTCAAACAATCGCTATATCGCTTGTATGAGCGCTTTATAATCACCTCTCTCAGTTTGTAAACTGATTTCAAGGTATAACTTGTCTTAATTCAAACCGCGACTTCGCAATCGCTCATCAACTGATGACAAGAAGCAAAATACTCCAAACGCAACCCACCAATAACCGAACATCTTGAGCGCGGGCAACCAGACTACTGATTTACCAGCTACGCTAAAAAATATGTAGGCCGACATCATCGGTGTCACTAACATGACTCCCCAAGTCAAAAAAAGTAACGGCCCATAGATGTACTGCAACCAAGCATACTTCGGTTTTATAGGATTATGTTTTACAAATCCCGTCAGACATAGAAAAGAGAAAATGCTAAAGCATGCTTGCAGTACCGCCCATCCAATGGAAACGAAAAGATTCGACCACTCCATACACTCCTGCATTGCTCCGTGTTGTTGTTAAGCATGGGTGAACATAACGATTTTTTTCAATTTATTCTTTTGATTTAAAACTAGTTTATATTCGTTGTGATCGACTTATCTAAAACAATAAATATAACTGACAAATCAATCACACCAAGCGAATTGCATAACAATGCAAAACCACCGATATCAACCCCGAAAATTTTCTAACAACACGAATAAAAAAACAAACTTATGCTTAAAATATAATTTAAGAGTATTCAGTTATAGGCCACTACTTTGTACGCTTTTGATTCGCTCGATACGACTTCGAGATTCTTTTGTTGAGAACATTCTCGGCTGTCGCTAATCTATAAACATCCATGTTTACTTAACGGATAAAACGTTATGTTCGTTTACAACGGCAAAGAAATTGAAACGGATGCTCAAGGCTACTTATTGGATCATACTCAATGGGAAGAAGGTATGATTGAGCTTTTAGCAAAAGAAGAAGACATCGAGCTTACGGATGCTCATTTGGAAGTTGTGCATTTTGTGCGAGACTTTTATGAAGAGTTTAATACCTCCCCTGCAGTGCGTATGCTTGTGAAAGCGATGGAAAAAGCGCACGGCCCAGAAAAAGGTAATAGTAAGTATCTATTCAAGCTGTTTAAAAAGGGGCCAGCCAAACAAGCAACCAAATTAGCCGGCCTACCAAAGCCAGCTAAATGCTTGTAGATTCATAAAATTTTAAAACCGCGTAACGGCTTATACGACGCAGGCTCCTGCATCACATGCTCTACTGTTGCCGTTCGCGGTCCTTCTTGTAACCATTTCGAAAACGCAACTATTTGCGCGTCTGTTCCACACGCCATCACTTCAACATCACCATTGTTTAGGTTCTTCGCATAACCTGTTAACCCTAGCTTCAATCCTTGATGGGAAGTATGGTAACGAAAGCCCACGCCTTGAACATGACCTTTTACTATAAATCTCTCACACTTTACGTTCATCTTTGTACCGCTTCTTTTTACTGAGTGATATATTCTTTTCGTCTATTCACCCCACTAAGGATAGTGGGTTTTTGCACGGTTATTATAATTATGAAAGAAATTCCATTCCGCTGGATTGATAAGTATCTCATTCACTTAAAGATTCAAGAAAAGTTCTATTTGCTCTTCGTTCTCCCTCTTCTTGCTTTAGTCATTCTCACTCTCGTCCTTAATAGCGCGGCTAATACACTGATCTCAAGTATGTACCAAGAAGAGCTCATGCTTATGAAAGGTCTGATAGAGGCAGGCAATCTTTCTCAATCTCAAGTAGCAAGCCTCATAGCGGGTTCAGAAACCGTTTCTATTGGCTCTGGTCCGCAATCCGTGTCTGTTTTAAATGGTGCGTACAGTTTGGTTGCGAACCATGAACTTTCTTTATGGACTGCCCTATCAACGACTCAAGTGAGCATCATCTGTGTGAGCTTGTTTATTCTCGCTCTTGGTGTTTACTACATCATGACGTTTATTGGCGGCGCGATGTTCACGATGAACAAAGCATTAAACACTCTTGCTGGTGGCGACTTAACTGCGAGAATGAACTTCTTCCCTGTTCGCGACGAGTTTAGTGAAATTGCTATTACGATAGACAAAGTTGCAGAACGAGAGCAACAAATGGTGCTGTCGATTCAAGAGTCTGTGGCGTTAATGCAACAAATTAGCTCAGACCTGAATCAATCGATTCATCACAGTTCAGATATTTCAGCGACTCAGCAGGAACACCTCAACTCTCTTGCGAGTGCAACTGAACAGATGGCATCAACGATTCGAGAAGTCGCGACACTAGCTCACGATTCAAGCACGCAAACCGATGATGCACGTAACGTGGCTCAGTCTGGACAAGTGAAAGTTGAGAATACGCTTCACTCGATTTCGAACCTCTCTAATGAGATTCAATCTGCGTCTCAAGCAGTAGCGGAGTTAGATGCTAATGCCGCACAAATTGATGAAGTCGTGACAACCATTAATGGGATTTCCGAGCAAACTAACCTACTTGCATTGAACGCAGCCATTGAAGCAGCACGTGCTGGAGAACAAGGTCGTGGATTTGCGGTCGTTGCGGATGAGGTTCGCGCTCTTGCGGGACGCACTCAGCAAGCGACAGTTGAAATCCAAACGATGATTGAATCGTTACAGCGTAACAGCCAGTCGCTTACTAAGCTGATGGAAGTGACAGTTAATAATGCAAATGAGGGACAAAACCTCATGACGGAAGTGAATCACGAAATCGGCTCTTTGGCAGATAAAAATCAAACTATCTCCGACAGTAGCATTCAAATTGCAACAGCAGCTGAAGAGCAAGGTGTAGTCGCGGACAATATCGCCTCAAGCGTTGAAGAAATTCGAGTTCAAGCAGATAACGTGTGCAATATGATAAGCACGACTTCACAAAACGTTGATCAACTGCGTAAGCAAAGCGACACAATGGAGTCGCTACTGACTGGACTTAAAGCATAGCAACGGAATCTGTTACAGCAAATTCAAATAAAAGGGTCACTTTAGTGACCTTTTTGTATTTAAAAGTCACTACAATGTACTGGATTGCCGAGGGATATTGCTTTTACCATTCACATCCCGGACAATACGCCCCTTTCAAAATTCAACAAGAGCTAATGAAATGACAGCTGCTATCTATTTGGTTAAAGGTCGTGAGAAATCGGTCAAGCGCAAGCACCCTTGGATCTTCTCTCGAGGCATCAACAAAGTTGAGGGCGAACCTGCTCTTGGCGAAACGGTTGATGTATTCACTCACGACGGTAAATGGCTAGCTAAAGCGGCATATTCGCCAGCTTCACAAATTCGTGCTCGTATTTGGAGTTTTGATAAAGAAGAAATCGACACCGCGTTTTTCGTTAAACGACTTAAAGACGCACAACTTCTTCGTGAAGACATTATCGAACGTGATGGCCTTACGGGTTATCGCCTTATCGCAGCAGAGTCTGACGGCTTACCAGGCGTTACGATCGACCGTTACCAAAATTTCTTTGTGTGCCAACTTCTCAGTGCTGGCGCAGAACACAATAAGCAGGCTATTGTTGACGCTCTGGTTGAGTGCTTCCCTGATTGTAATGTGTACGAGCGCTCTGACGTGGCCGTTCGTAAAAAAGAAGGTTTAAAAGAGAGCACGGGCGTCTTGCACGGCGAAGAGCCACCTAAATCAGTCGTCATCGAAGAAAATGGCGTAAAGATTAGTGTAGATATCGTTGGCGGACACAAAACAGGTTTCTACCTAGATCAACGTGATAGTCGCCAGCAAGCGATGAAATATATGAAAGGCAAAGAAGTTCTTAACTGCTTCTCTTACACAGGTGGCTTCGGACTTTACGCTCTAAAAGGTGATGCAAAGCGTGTGATTAACGCTGACGTGTCGCAACCTGCTTTAGATACCGCAAAATTCAACGCAGAGCTAAACGAGTTTGATATTTCGAAGAAGCGTGCCGTGTTCCTAAATGCAGACGTGTTTAAGCTGCTTCGTGAGTATCGTGATCAAGGAACTCAGTTCGATGTTGTGATCATGGACCCACCGAAGTTCGCAGAGAGCAAAGCACAACTAAACGGCGCATGTCGTGGTTACAAAGACATCAACATGCTAGCAATGCAAATTCTAAAACCGGGCGGCACGCTACTAACCTACTCGTGCTCTGGCTTGATGGATCAAGTTCTGTTCCAGAAAATCATCGCTGATGCAGCCGTAGATGCTAACCGCCAAGTAAAGTTTGTGGAGCGTTTTGAACAAGCCGCTGACCACCCAACCGATACCGCATATCCAGAAGGTTTCTACTTAAAAGGTTTTGCATGTAAAGTGCTTTAGGCTACGAATAAGTAAGACAAAGCAGAAGAAAAGGGCCTACTGGCCCTTTTTCATTATGGCTCTAAGTTAACCTTAGTTAGTGCGGATAACACATCTCTCTCAAAGTCCGCATTTCCCACGATTAAATCACTAAACTCTGTCGCCCCGTTTTCTATTACGATAGTTTGAATTGAGTTTCCATCGTTATGGGTTATTTCTAGAGATAAGTCATCGCCATCAATGTTCAAGTCAATACTATTGAGAAGTTCTTCTATCGTATTGTGCCCTGCATCTTCAACGACTTCACTCAGATCTAAGGTGTCCAAATCTCTCTCAAAACCTCTAATTAGATCTGTTCCTGTATCCAAGGAGTCGTTGACCCATTTAAAGACATCTGCCTCGTTATCATTACCGATCAAGATGTCATGACTTACGTCCACTTCAGCTTCAATAATATTTGCAGAGCCATTACTTGAAGCATTTACTCCTCCGTTTTCATCAATAACGAATTGCAGGGTGTTCTCACTTTGATCACCATCGTTATCCGTCAATACATAATCGAAGTCTAACGTTTCAACTGTATCACCCACCGCACCATAAAATGCATACGCACCGTCGTTTAAGTCGATTTCCAGAGTATGTTTGCTGTCGATATAGATAGTAAGCTGCATCGTTGTGTCGTCAAATGCATGCGAAATACCATCGTTATTTTCAGTTACTATTAGGTCTGAACCATCAAACGAATAAGTGACACCGTCATGTTCTATTTCGCTAATATAACCACCATCTGCACCAATACCTGTATCTGGAGAAGTGGTATACATCAAGTTCCCCCCAACAGGTTGAATCACTGACTGCAACATAACCGGAGGTAATTGAGTTACGTCAGGAACCACAACACCATCAAGGTCTTGATTCAAAAAGCCATCATATGCTACGCGATCTAATTGCTCCGGCATAAGATTAACGCCCATACCATACGCTAGGGCTGTTATCTGATTATCAGGATCGGTTAGGTGATCAATCCAACTCTGCTCGCGAGCGTCGTTTATAAATGATGACGCAGGGTTTGGCTGACCATCTGACAAGAAGTAACTAACATTCGACGCACTGGTTAACTTACCTACATCATCCCATGACTGTTTTGCTTCATTTAGCGCGTTGTTATAGTTAGTCGCGCCACCCGCAGTTAGCGTCTCAATATACGCTTTGGCCTCCTCGACCGTCAGCCACGTCGCAGCACCTATAGCGTAAGTGGATGCTGTACTGCTATAAGTAATAATTTGAACTCGCGTTTGACCGATAGACTCATATTGATTCAATAACTGAGTTGCCGAATCTTTCATTATCTGCAAGCGATTATCCGTTCGCATAGAACCCGAGACATCCATTATGAGCTGAACGTTGGCACTTTCTTTAGTTTCTGCAACTACATCGTGAATAATAGATGCAGAATCTGGTGAGTCATCTTCCACAATAACGTTGACCGTTGTGGAGTTAGTAAGACCACGAGCATTCGAGACAAGCACAGGCACCTCAATATTTAAGGTGTCTTCTCCAGATGGGTTGGAGTGATCAATCGGACCAAGAAGCTCCGTAGATACCACTCCAGTATCATTGACTGATATTTTGATAACCTCTTCACCGTTCGCTGAACCGATAAGCATTTGGTCGTTATTTGATAACGTCCACGTTACAGAGATACCGTTACTAGTAAGAGCTGTAGATGGTTCACTGAGCGTAACAGAATCAACGGTTTGACCCAGCGTCAATTGTTCTACATCAGTACTCGAGTCAGTTGTGTCATCAAAGCCGTTTAGAGCAGAGTCATCAGCAATGGCGTTGCTTAAGCCTTCCTCAGAAACGTTTAGTGTTACACCTTCTACAATTGGTGGGGCGTAAGGGTTGACAGAAAAGTACCCCGTTTTACTGTCGCCATCATTATCAGTAATAGTGTAGTTAAAATCGATATCCCCATCGCCATAAGGTGAGGTCAAAGGCAAGTATTGGAAGAACTCCCATTTTCCAGTGCTAGGTGTAAGTTGAACTTCGAATGCAAGCTCTCCATCAGCCTCTGCAATCAGTCTATTAGAGTTTTGTGGATCGACGTATATCAACACGTCTTTACCATCTAGAGTCTCTAAACCAGCCTCACCTCCATTTAAGACTATAGAACCAGGGCCATCAGCTCCATATACAGCACCGAGGTTCCCATCCGCACTAGCAATTGGCACGCCAGAGTACGCACCTGTAAAGGTTATTGATTTAACGGTAAAGTCACTGTTGTCTTCAGTATCCGGGCCATTGCCATTACTGGTCGCCTCGAGGATGATTTTATCAAAGCCTCCCTGTTGAACATTGAAATTTGCCGCGTAATCACCACTGCTTGCGTCAGAGCTGAACGATTGCTGAGCAATTAATACACCATCTCTATAAAAAGATGCGATTCCTTTCTCAAGTTCACCACCAAACATTTTCTCAAATTCTATTTCTGCTCCGTAAGCAACTTTATTGCCTAAGTCTATGATTAACTGCTCTGATACACCCTCATTACCCGCGAATCGATAATCGACTTCGTTTTCTAATTGGAAGCCGTTGTTACCAGAACTTTTAACGCCAATCCCTTCTGATGATTGATTGATTTCAGCTGTTCCCAGCATCACAGATTCGTCAGACACAAAACCGTTTGCAGTCACAACAACGTCCCCAAATGTTCGACTGGTTGCGTCTGCCTCACTTCCTGCAAAATCTATGCGCCCTGTCAGAACGTTAGGTGCACCAGTAAGCGACACATCGACGGGTTGAACAACCACAGGCACGTATGGGCAATCATCTTCAACGGCCACATTTAAGCTTTGAGATGTTGTTGTTTGTCCATCACTTACAGAAATCTGTAAATCAAAGTTGATGATGTCTTCCACATCATTAACAGGATGATCAAGTGGCTCAAACAGAGTGATAGTATAGTCCCAAGAACCTTGACCTGAAGCTGAAGGCTCGCTCAGCACAACAGTAGCAACAATGCTCAGGTGAGCAGTTTTCGCAGTCAGCGTTTGAGTACTGTTGTCCCACGTCCACGATATAGGCTCCCCTCCTGATGTTAGGTTGTTAGGGCCTGCCAATACCACTGAAACATTCGCCGTGTCTGGATCGGCAACTGTGAATGTTCCTGAGAAACTTGCGGAGTTAGTAGTGTCAGAAGGGGATCCTGTATTATCAGGGATACCATTAGCTAAACCTTCTTCCGAAACAACTGCATTCACAACATTTGAAATAGAAGGAGGAGCATCATTATCAATAATCGTCGCCGTACCCGTATCACTGCCTTGTACTGCGGCAATGCCGGTTACTGTCACACTGAAATCTTCAGGGCCTTCATAAACGGCGTCATCAATGGAAGCAATGCGCACATCAAATTCGGTTTGCCCAGCTGGCACCGTTACCACGCCATCGTTTGGTACTGCAACCCAACCGGAGCCTG